>NZ_JAJVKV010000001.1:0-679004 GCF_024198175.1 Pyxidicoccus xibeiensis | reverse complement strand
CGTACGTGCGCCCCCAGGGGGACATGCAGTCGGACATCAACGTCACGCCGCTGGTGGACGTGGTGCTCGTGCTGCTCATCATCTTCATGGTCGTCACCCCGTTGCTGAACCGGGAGCTCGCCGTGCAGCTCCCGCAGGTGTCGGAGACGCCGGAGCCGCCTCCCACCGCCGCGGACAAGCCCTGGGTGGTGGGCCTCACGCCCGAGGGCCGCCTCACGCTGAACGACGAGCCCGTGGACGACGCGGACTACGTGGCCCGCCTGAAGGAAGTCTTGGACAAGCGGCCCCGGGGCCAGCGGCACGTGTTCTTCAAGGTGGAGGACCGCGCGGGCTACGGCCGGCTGGTGACGGCCCTGGACGGGGCGAAGGCCGCGGGAGCGGAGGAGCTGGGCGTCCTCACGGACTGAGCCTCCGTGGGCAACAGCCGACAGTCCGTGCACCCCGGGTCCCCGGATGGCCCCGGGGTGCATAGTGTCACGAACATGTGGCGCAGGCTCTGGGAGCGGATGTCGACTGTGGACGCGGCGGTGACGCGGCTCTTCGGGCTGCTGCTGTTGCTGGGGGCGTGCTTCCTGGGCTTCATCGCCCTCTCCGACGAGGTGTCCGAGGGCGAGACGCAGGACGTCGACGAGCGCGTGCTGCGCATGCTGAGAGACCCGGCCGACCCGTCCGTCCCCCGGGGGCCCTGGTGGCTGGCGGTGTCGGCGGAGGAGGTGACGGCGCTCGGCGGCGTGACGGTGCTGTTCCTCGTCACCCTGGCGGTGTGTGGCTATCTCCTGCTGGCCCGGCGCTACCGGACGCTGCTGCTGGTGCTGGTGGCGACGCTGGGCGGCGGGCTGCTCAATACCCTGCTCAAGCAGCTCTTCTCCCGGCCCCGGCCCTCGGTGGTGCCGCACCTCACGGAGGTGATGACCCAGAGCTTCCCGAGCGGCCACGCCATGCTGTCGGCCACCGTCTACCTCACGCTGGGGGCGCTGCTGGCGCAGCTCGCCGAGCGCCGCCGGCTCAAGGCCTACATCCTGGGCGTGGCCCTGCTGCTGCCGGGCATGGTGGGGATGACGCGGGTGTACCTGGGCGTGCACTACCCGACGGACGTGCTCGCGGGCTGGGTGGCGGGGCTGGCGTGGGCGCTGCTCACCGCCCTGGTGGCCCGGGCCCTCCACCGCCGCAGCCCCGCCCTGCGCGCGGAGGCCCGGCGTCCGGTGGAGTAGTAATGTCCCGCGGCCATGTTCCTCGAAAGCCTGCGGGACGGACGGTTCGGTGTGAGGCTCCACCTGGGGGAGGGCTTCCAGCTCAAGTCGGAGGATGAGACGCGGGCCGAGCTCAAGCGCACCACGGACGACACGTCCTGGGTGCTCTCGCTCAACCCCATGCGCCTGGGCCTGCGACCCGAGCACGACCCGGTGCTGCGCAGCGACGTCGAGCACCAACTGCGCGTCAGCTTCCAGGACCAGTACGACGCCCTGGCGACGCGCGCGGGCCCGGACCGCTCACCGCCTCGCACGGACGACCCGAGGTGGTCTCCGCTCATCGAGCTGGACCGGACGCTGGTGGACGGCGCCCCCGTGCTCCGGGTGCTCGGCCGGCTCGCGTACGAACCGGGCCTGGAAGTCCTCGAGGCGCGCCTGCTGGTGCCGCTCGCGGTGGGGACGTTCCAGGTCCAGATACGGCACTTCGCGCGAGAAACCGGCGGGCGTGAGGCGGCGCTGCACCTCCTCGCCAGGCGGAAGGAGCCGGGACGCTCGCCGGACGAAATCATGGAGCACCAGCGCCAGCAGGACTTCGACGACCCGGCCTGGGACGCGAGCTTTCCCGAGCACGGCCTGAGCGTCCTGCGCGCCGCGCTGGCCTGGCTGACGACTCCCGAGCGCGGCGTCCTCCGCGTGCTGGAGCCGCTGCCCCTGCCTCCGGAGGGAGAGGTCATCCTTCCGGACCTGGGGTGTGCGGTGACGCCGCCGCCCCGCTACACCCTGACGCCCTCCCAGGACATGGGGCTCGGCCGCAACATCGCCATGTTCACCCGCCTGACGTGTGGAGACCTCCGCACGATGGATGTCTGGCGGGACGCCGCCGTCCTTCCTCCCGGCCCCGGTCGCGCGGAGGCGCTGGTCGACGGCGCCCGGCGGAACGCGGAGTCCTGGGCGAAAGAGGGCGTGACGGACATCGAGGTGGACACGCAGGTGCTGCCGGAGGTGGACGGAAGACCGCACGTGTCGAGCCACGTGCGCTTCGTCGTGCAGGGGCAGCCCATGGTGGCCGCGACCCGCTGGCTCGCGGATGTTGACGGGGCCGTCTTCCGTATCACCGTGGGTGGGCCGCGCGACCTGACCTACGAGGAGTTCTCCGCCGAGGCGGACGCCATCCTGCGCTCCTGGCGCAGGCTCCCGGGCGAAGCGGCGCGCCCGGTCCAGGCCCGAGCCGACGCCCCGGCGGCGCCTGGCAAGAAGCCCTGGTGGAAGCTCTGGTGAGGGGCGGGGCTACAGCACTGTGCTCCGTCGCGCGCGCATCGGCGGCGCCTGGCAGGAAGCGCTGGTGGAAGCTCTGGTGAAAGGACGGGCTACGGCACTGCGCGCTCCGCCTCGCGTGCATCGGCGGCGTCTGGCAGGAAGCTCTGGTGAAAGGACGGGCTACGGCACTGCGCGCTCCGCCTCGCGTGCATCGGCCGCGCGTGGCAAGAAGCTCTGGTGAAGGGGAGGGGTTACGGCACCGCCAGCTCCGTCTCGAGCGTATCGGTGGCGCCTGGCAAGAAGCGCTGGTGAAGGGGAGGGCTACGGCACCGCCCGCTCCGCCTCGAGCGCATCGGCGGCCTCCACGCGGGGGCGCTCCTCGGGCGTGAAGGAGTCGATGAGCAGCCGCTGCACCGCGGCCTCGCGCAGGGCCAGGTCCGGCTCCGCGAGACGCAGGGCCTCCCGCTTTGCCCGGAATGCCGCCAGTCGCCGCTTCCACTCGGAGCGCCGCTGGTCCAGCGCCTCCAGCCTCGCGGTGGCCTCCTCGCCCACGGTGGCCCTGCGGTAGTGACGCAGGTCCTCGGCCGTGGCGCCGGTGGCGAGCAGCTCCCGCTCCTCGGCCTGCTGGCGCAGGGGCCGCAGGGCCTCCTCACGGTGGACCTGCATGGACGCGGGGAGGCGTTCCTCCAGCGCGGTGATGCGCCGCTCCCGTTCTTCCGGCGTCAGCGACGTGTCGCGCTCCAGCCGCAGGCGCTCCAGCGCTACACCGTCCAGCAGCTCGTCCGCGCCGAAGAAGGCGTCCGCCACCGTGTCGCCCAGGTGCTCGCGGCGCAGGCGGCGCACGGCCTCCAGCCGGCTGCCCAGGTCGTCCGGTGCGCTGCCCGGAGGCGCCTGCAGCGTGCGCGTCGCCTCGCGATAGGCCAGGTAGTCGTCGAGGAGCCGCACCGCCTCCTCCACCGCGGCAGGAGGCAGCTTCGCGCGCAGCGCCGAGACGATGCGTGCACGGAGGACTTCGGGAGGCTCCTCTCCGCTGGCGGACAGGTAGTAGTCGAACAGCAGGCGCACGTCGGCGGACGGCACGAGGTGGCCTGACGCGTCCACGCGCAGCGCACCGTCCTCCTCCGTGTCCTGGAGGGACGTGGGCCTGCTGGGCAGGTCGCCCCGGGGCTGGGCCGCGTCCCCGCTGGAGCCCGTCTCCGTGTCCGCTCCGGCCCGGGGCCGCGCATCGCCACTCGCCGGGCGGGCCAGGTCCTCCCGGCTCAGCGCTGCCGTGTCAGGGAACGCTCGGCTCCCGGAGGGGTCCTCACTCCAGGCCGCGAGCCACCCGCGCGCGCCTCCTCCCATGCAGACAGCAACGAGCAGCACGATGGCAATGCGGGTTTTCATGGCGTGTGCCCCCTACTGCCACGCGGCAGCCCGCCGCAGCGGTAGGCAATGCGGGTCTTCATGGCGTGTGCCCCTGCTGCCACGCGGCAGCCCGTCGCAACGGTAGGCAATGCGGGTCTTCATGGCGTGCGCCCCTGCTGCCACGCGACAGCCCGTAGCAGCGGTAGGAGATGCCGGTTTTCATGGCGTGTGCCCCCTGCTGCCACGCGGCAGCCCGCCGCAGCGGTGGGAGATGCGGGTCTTCATGGCATGTGCCCCCTGCTTCACGCGGCAGCCCGTCGCAGCGGTATCCACCTGTTCGTGGAGGACCCGGGACAGGCTCCAGCGGGCCCCCAGAAGCTGTAGATGGACACGCCATCATTGGCGGCCTGCTCCCGGCTCGCGGCAGGGGAGGCCCCGGAGCGGGGGCCGAAGGTCACTGTTCGGAAATGTCGGGGGTTTTGCGCCGCGAAATGTCCCGACATTTCCGAACAGCAAGCCTCCAGTGCGCCTCCGGGCCCCCGTCAGGTCCCTGCCGGCAGGCGCGCCCGCAAGCTTGCCCCGGTGCTCATGGGCCGAGCCGTCGGCGCTCCTCGCGACCACGCCGGCCCGCACCTCACAGGCCCGCGTTCTTCAGCCGGTTCGCGTGCGCGCGGTACACGGACTTCGGGTCCGTCTGGAACAGGGCGGTGAGGCCGAGCACCTGGTTCACCTCGTCCGCATGGTTCATCGCGTAGTCGTCGCGCAGCACGGTGCCGAAGTGCGAGCTGCACCGGCCCACGAGGCCGTCATTGGCCTCGCGGTAGAAGAAGGACGACAGGCCCAGCGCGCCGTCGGACACGTCCAGCAGGTTGGTGACGACGCCCGTTCCCGACCACGAGTAGTACCGCTGGCCCGCCATCCCGGTGGCCGCGCCCTGGCCGCACGCGGTGGCGGGCACGCCCGCGGGGAAGCGCGCGTTGTACCGGGCCAGCCCCGCTCCGGTGAGCGCGTCCAGGCCCTTCACGGCGTCCTGCGGCCGCGTCCTGCCGGACAGCAAGCCCAGCACCGTGCCCAGGTGGTTGGCGAAGAAGGACAGCACGCCCTCGCCGAGCCCCCCGGCCGTCAGGTTGGCGCGCAGGTGGTCGGCCAGGGCCGCGCCCTTGTGTGGCGAGCCCACCGTCGTCACCGACGCCACCAGGTCCGGCCGCACCGCCGCCACGTAGCGCACGTCCAGGCCGCCGTGGCTGTGGCCGATGAGGTTCACCTTCCCGCAGCCGGTGCGCGCGACGATGTCCTCCACCTGCGCCAGCAGCGCCTCGCCGCGGGCCTCCGTGGCGTTGAAGGCGGGCACGCGCGTCACGTAGACGCGCGCGCCGCCCGAGGCCAGCGTGGACTGCACGCCATGGAAGTAGTCCAGCACGCCGAACAGCGAGTCGAAGCCCGCCATCCCGTGTGCGAGCACGATGGGGTAGCGCGTCTTCGCGTACGTGTCCGCGGCGGAAGAGGGCAGGGCCACCAGGCACAGCGCCACGGCGGCAAGGCACAGCGAACGGAACGACGACATGGAAGACCCCCCGGGTGTACAGGCCGCCCGTCAGGCGGTCCCGTCGGGCCGGCTGCCTACCCCTCACCCCCGGTGAAACGCAATCCAGCCGCCGGACAGTCACGAAAAACATCCCGGGAGGGCGTTCACTGCGCGAAGCTCGCGGCCTCCGTGCCACGTCTCCGCCCCGCTCCAGTGTCCACCACCGACGTCGTCGCTCCCGGCGCCCCGTCCCGTTCGAGGTGCCGCGCATGAGCGTGTGGGACTGGCTGGGCAAGTGGGTGCCCGGAAGCGGTGGCGCGAGCGTGCCCATCTTCTACGACGAGTCCTACCGGCTGCCGCTCACCGGCATCGAGTCCTCGGTGGGCATCGAGCCGCGCGGGGTGGACTTCACCACCTGGTACCTGCTGGAGAAGGGCGTGGTGCGCCCGGCGGACGTGCACCGCCCGCTGCCGGTGAGCTACGCGGAGCTCGCGCGCGTGCACGAGCCGGCGTACCTCGAGTCCCTCGGCCGCCCGGAGACGCTGGCGCGCATCTTCGCCACGGACCCGTCGGAAGTCCCGGTGGACACGCTGCTGACCAACGTGCGGCTCGTCTGCGGCGGCACGCTGGGCGCGGCGCGGCTGGCGCTGGCGCGCAAGGGCCCGGTGGTGAACATGGCGGGCGGCTTCCACCACGCGGCGCCGGCCCGGGGCGGCGGCTTCTGCGCGGTGAACGACATCGCGGTGGCGCTGGCGGCGCTCCACGCGGACGGCTTCGACGGGCGCACCGTGGTGGTGGACCTGGACGCGCACCCGCCCGACGGCACGGCGGAGTGCCTGGCCGGCCAGGAGAAGGCGTGGATTGGCTCGCTGTCCGGCAGCGACTGGGGCTCGCTCCCGCTGGAGGTGGACGAGACGCGGGTGCCCGAGGGCGTCAGCGACAACGACTACCTCTCGCTGCTGGAGGGGCTGCTGGCGCGCATGCCCCGGGCGGACATGGCCTTCGTCATCGCCGGCGGGGACGTGCTGAAGGGGGACCGCTTCGGCCGCGTGGGGCTGACGCTGGAGGGCGCACGGCGCAGAGATAGGGCGCTGGAGCGCGCGCTGCGCGGAGTCCCGAGCGTGTGGCTGCCGGGCGGCGGCTACCACTCCGAGTCCTGGAAGGTGTTCGCGGGCACGGTGCTGGTGCTGGCGGGGAAGGGCTCGCGCGCCATCAAGGCGCGGTATGACCCGCTGAGCGCGCGCTACCAGCGCATCTCCCGGCTGCTGTCGCAGGAGGGCGTGCCGGAGGAAATCACGCTGTCGCTGGAGGACCTGGAGGGCTCTCTGGGCCTGGGCGCCACGCTGCAGCCGAAGGTGCTGGGCTACTACACGGCGCAGTCGCTGGAGTACACGCTGTTCCGGTTCGGGCTGCTGTCGCACGTGGAGCGGCTGGGCTACAGCCGGCTCCGGGTGGAGGTGGGCTCCACGGGCGCGGGCGACCGCATCAAGGTGCTGGGGAAGGCCGCGGGCCAGGAGCACCTGCTGGTGGACTGCGTGGTGGAGCGGCGGCCCGTGGCGGGTGAGCCCTTCCTCTTCCTCAACTGGCTGAGCCTGCGCCACCCGCGCGCGCGCTTCAGCGAGCGCCGGCCGCAGCTGCCCGGCCAGGACGTGCCGGGGCTGGGCCTGGGCCGCGAGGCCACGGAGATGCTGCTGCTGATGGCGAAGCGGGTGGGGCTGGCCGGCGTGGCCTTCCGCCCCATGTGGTTCCACCCGGCCGCGCTGTCGCGCTCGCGCTTCCGCTTCGCGGACCCCGTGCGGCAGGGCCGCTTCGAGGCGCTGGTGCGCGACACCGCGCACCTGCCCGTGCAGGAGGCCACGCGCGCGGTGGCCGACGGCCGGGTGCTGCTCAACGGCGAGCCCTACCGGTGGGAGCCGGACGACATGGTGTCGCGCCTGGAGCCCCAGGCCGGGGACGCCGACGTGGACGCCCTCGTCGCCGCCGAGCGCGAGCGCTGCCGCTTCACAGTCGAAGCCGCGGGCTGACGCACCGCCGCTTCACCGTCGAAGCCGCGGGCTGACGCACCGCTGCTTCACCGTCGAAGCCGCGGGCTGACGCACCCCGTGGTAGGGAAGGGCCCGTGGATGCCCTCGCCGCGCGCCGCCGCGAACAACACAAGCTCCGGCTCTCCTGGATGCCGTGGCTCTACTTCGTCCTCAAGCCCCGCCACCGCGCGTGGGCGGACGCCTGGCAGCGCGAGGTGCAGGACCGGCTGCGCGAGCTGGAGACGGTGGAGATTGCGGAAGGGTGCTTCATCGCGCCCGAGGCCCGCATCTTCGCCGAGCTCGGCCGCACCGTCTCCATCGGCCCCGGCTGCAGCATCGCCGCCGACGTCTTCCTCCATGGGCCCGCCGTCCTCGGCCCCCGGGTGAGCATCAACGCGCGGGCCAGCCTGGACGGCGGGGCCGCCGGCCTGCGCATCGGCGAGGGCACCCGCATCGCCACCGGCGCCACCCTGTACGCCTTCGACCACGGCCTCGCCCCGGACCGGCCCGTGCGCGAGCAGCCCGTCACCTCGCGCGGCATCGTCCTCGGCGCGGACGTGTGGGTGGGCGCCAACGCCGGCATCACCGACGGCGTCACCGTGGGAGACCACGCCGTGGTGGGCATGGGGGCCGTCGTCACCCGGGACGTGCCTGCCTGGTCGATTGTCGCCGGCGTGCCCGCTCGCGTCATTGGAGACCGGCGGGAGCGCCCTCGCTCGGGTGCTCCGGGTGGATGGGAGCCCGAGGACGCAGGGTGAACCCCGCTCGCCTTCATTGACTTCCAGACATTCAGTCACCGTATGCTTCGGGTCGAGGTCGTCACCGGGAGGGGAATCAGGGTCTGGAATGCTCCCGGCAGCCGTGCGCTGTCAGGGCGCCGGCCCCCCCCGCGGAGGGCGCAGGAGGCCGGACTTGGCAGACGAGCAACGGGACGCGAGGCACGGCGACGCCCCTGGGATGGCTTCCGAGCCATACCCTGACGGCTCCCGAGCGCCCATGTCCCCCGACTCCAGCGTCGCCAGCACGCCGGAAGCGGGCGCGTCCCTGGAGGCCTCGCGCTCGCGGCTCCTCGGAGAGCTGCTGCGCGAGGTCGTCTTCCAGCTCGACACGGAAGGGCGCCTCACCTGGCTCGAGCTGCCCTGGGAGCGGCTCACCGGCATGTCGGTGGGCGCGTGGCTGGGGCGCTCGCTGGCGGACGTCTTCGTTCCGGAGGACCAGGAGCGGGCGCGCGGGCTGCTGCGCTCCGCCGCCGCCCGCCCGGACGCCGTCACCCGCGAGGAGCTGCGCCTGGTGTCGGGGGAGGGCGGAGGCCCGCGCTGGGTGGAGCTGTCCGCCTGCGCCCTGCCCACCGCCCCCGGCGCGGTGGTGGGCACGCTGATGGACGTGACGGCCCGCCGGCAGGCGCAGGACGCCGTCACCACGCGCGAGCGCTACCTGGAGGCCATGGTGGAGGTGCAGCGGCGGATGATGCCGCGCGAGCGCCCCATGGACCTGTACGGCGCCGTCGTGGAGCCCCTGGGCCGCGTGTCCGACGCCAGCCGCGTCTACGTCTTCGAGACGCACCACAACCAGGACGGCGCCCTGCTGGGCTCCCAGCGCACGGAGTGGTGCGCCGCCGGCATCGAACCCAACCTGGATGACCCCACCATGCACGGCCTGCCGATGGAGCAGGCGCTGCACCCCGCGCAGGCCGCGCGGCTGCTCGCGGGCGAGCCCGTGCAGGGCCTGCCCACCGACTTCCCGGAGATGCTCCGGCCGGTGCTGGAGGCGCAGGGCGTGCGCTCCGTGCTCCTGCTGCCGCTGCACGTGCACGGCCAGCTCTTCGGCGTCATCGGCTTCGACAACTGCCGCGAGGCGCGCCCCTGGGGCCCCATCGAGGTCAACCTCCTGTCCGGCGCGGCCGGCGCCCTCTCCCTCGCGCTGGAGCAGCGCACCGCCAACGCGCTGCGCGTGCGCACGGAGACGACGCTCAAGCGCACCGAGGCCGGCGTCCACCTGCTGATTGAGGCCTTCCCGGACCCCGTCATGGTGCACGTGGGGGACGGGGTGCTGCTGTCGGTGAACCCCGCCCTGGTGCAGTACCTGGGCTTCCGCGACGCCTCGGAGCTGGTGGGCCGGCACGTGCTGGAGCTGGTGCGGCACGAGGACCGCGCCGCGGCGCAGCTCCACCTGGGCCAGGCGCTGGAGAGCCAGCGCGCGTCGCGCGCGGTGGAAGTGCCGCTGATGCGCCGCGACGGCGAGGTGATGATTGCCGACCTGGTGACGATGTCCGTCGTCTTCGACGGCGCGCCCGCCCGGGTGACGGTGGCGCGCGACTTCACCGAGCGCAAGCGCACCCAGGCCCAGCTGATGCTCACCGACCGCATGGCCTCCATGGGCCTGCTGGCCGCCGGCATCGCCCACGAGCTGAACAACCCGCTCGCCTACGTGCTGTCCAACCTGGACTACCTCCACGGCACGGTGGGCCCGCGCTCGCGGCCCCTCACGCACGACGAGCTGGTGGAGTGCCGCCAGGTGCTGGACGACGCCCGCGAGGGCGCCGAGCGCATGCGGCAGATTGTCCGCCAGCTGCGCGTCTTCTCCCGCGTGGAGGACACCAAGGAAGAAGCGGTGGACGTGCACCGGGTGCTGGACTCGGTGACGCAGATGGCGGCCAGCGTGGTGCGCGCCCGCGCGAAGCTGGTGAAGGACTACGGCGAGGTGCCCCCGGTGCGCGGCAACGAGGGCAAGCTGTTCCAGGTGTTCCTCAACCTGCTCATCAACGCCGCGCACGCGATTGAAGAGGGCCAGTCCGAGACGAACGAGATTCGCCTCACCACCTACCTGGAGGAGGGCGGCCGGGTGGTGGTCATGGTGCGAGACACCGGCCAGGGCATCCCTCCCGAGCACCTGCGCCGCATCTTCGACCCGTTCTTCACCACCAAGTCCGCGGGTGTGGGCACCGGCCTGGGCCTGTCCATCTGCGACACCATCGTCAACGCGCTGGGCGGCCACATCTCCGTGGAGTCGTCGGTGGGCGCGGGCACCACCTTCCGCGTGGCGCTGAACGTGGCCCCGCCCAAGGCCAGCGCGGCGAGCCGACCGGACGCGTGAGCGGCACCTCCTCCGCCGCTCGGTCTGGACGCTGACAGGACGGGCCTGCGACTGTAGTCCGCACGACGGCGGCCGCACGCCGGCCCTGCCCGGGCCTTCGCACCGTCACCACCTTTCCAGGAGGAGGCGCCCTCCCCAGGCGCTCCGGAGGCAGGCATGCGCACACTCCTCGTCCGGCTCTCGCTGGCACTCGTCCTCGTGCTCGGCACGGCGGCCGGGGCCTCCAGCCCTGCCTCCCCGCCCGCCCCGGCCAGCTGCGCGGGCCAGCAGCGCTTCTTCGTCGGCGCGGGCACGGGGGACATCACCGGCCCCGCCGCCGAGGTGGGGATGATGGGCTACGGACAGCTGGCGCAGCAGACGGCCGGCATCCACCAGCGGCTGCGCTCGCGGGCCTTCGTCATCGCCTCGCCCTGCAACGGCCGGCGGGTGGCCTTCGTCAGCGCGGACCTGGGCATGGTGTTCCAGGCCGTGAAGCAGCAGGTGGTGGAGCGGCTGCGCTCGCGCTACGGCGACGTCTACTCGGACGACAACGTCCTCCTGAGCGCCACGCACACGCACTCGGGGCCGGGCGGGTACTCGCACTACACCCTCTACAACCTGACGACCTTCGGCTTCGTGCCGCAGAACTTCGAGGCCATCGTCTCCGGCATCGTCGCGTCCATTGCCCGCGCCCACGAGCGGCTGGCCGACGGCACCCTCCGGCTGGCCACGGGCGAGCTCGTCGGGGCCAGCCGCAACCGCTCGCCGGAGGCCTACCGCCTCAACCCGCCCGGGGAGCGCGCCCTCTACGCGCAGGACGTGGACACGCGGATGACGCTGGTGCGGCTGACGCGCACCGACGGTGACGAGGTGGGCCTCATCAACTGGTTCCCCGTGCACGCCACGTCCATGGGCAACGACAACCGGCTCATCAGCGGCGACAACAAGGGTCTGGCCTCGGCCCTCTTCGAGCGCGCGCAAGGCGAGCGCCACCTCGCCGGCGGGGACACCTTCGTGGCCGCCTTCGCCAACGCCAACGAGGGGGACGTCACGCCCAACGTGCTGGGCGGCACGGACGGCGGCGGCGCGGACGACTTCGAGGACACGGCGCTGTCGGCCACGCGGCAGTACGACTTCGCGGCGCGGCTTTGGGCCACCGCCAATGCGCCCCTCACCGGCGGGGTGGAGTACCGGCACACCTGGGCGAAGCTGGACGCGGTGGACGTGGCGCCCGCGTGGACGGACGGCGTGCCGCGCCGCACCTGCACCGCCGCCATCGGCCTGTCCATGCTGGCGGGCGCCGAGGACGGCCCGGGCTTCGGCGAGGAGGGGGCCTCGTGCGCCGAGCTGCACGACATGTGGAGCCAGTTCACCTGCGCGCTCACCACCACGCCCTGCCAGGGGGAGAAGCCCATCGTCCTGGAGACGGGCGGCATGAAGCCCTACCCGTGGACGCCGGAGGTGCTGCCCCTGCAGCTCGTCACCGTGGGCAACCTGGCGCTGGTGGCCGTGCCCTTCGAGCTCACCACCATGGCCGGGCGCCGGCTGCGGCGCACCGTGCAGGCGCGGCTCGCCCCGGCGGGCATCACCGAGGTCGTCATCGCCGGCCTGTCCAACGACTACGCGGGCTATGTCGCCACGCGCGAGGAGTACGCGCGCCAGGACTACGAGGGCGCCTCCACCCACTTCGGCCCGTGGACGCTGGCCGCCCTCCAGCAGTCCTTCGACGCGCTCGCGGTGTCGCTGCACGACGGGCAGCCCGTGCCTCCGGGCCCCACGCCGCGGGACTTGCGCCACGAGCAGGCGAGCCTCCAGCCGGGCGTGGTCTTCGACGACAAGCTGCTCTGGGTGGACTTCGGCGACGTCGTCACCGACGCGCGGCCCGCGTACGCGCGCGGCGAGACGGTGCGCGTCACCTTCTGGGGCGGCCACCCGAAGAACGATTTGCGCCTGGAGGGCTCGTACCTGCGCGTGCAGCAGCGGGGCCCGGAGGGCGCGTGGCTCGACGTGGCGCGCGACGGGGACTGGGAGACGCGCTACCGGTGGCGCCGGGAGAGCTGCGTGCCCACGCTGGCGTGCTCGCACGTCTCCACGGAGTGGGACATCCCTGTCGACGCGGCGCCAGGCACCTACCGCCTCGTCCACGCGGGGCACTGGAAGTCGGGCTGGGATGGGCGCGTGCGCCCGTACACCGGCGCCTCGCGCGCCTTCACCGTGCGGTAGCGCGCGCTCCGGGGCGTCCCCGGGGTGGGGCGGGCACGGGAGGGCCGGCTGGCCCGGGGCCGGGACGGCGGCCACCTTCAGGCGAGGAGGAGGTCGCTCATGATGCGTCGAATCGCGGTGTGTCTCGCCTCGCTGGTGCTCAGCGCGCCTGTCTGGGCGCAGGAGCAGGACAAGCAGCAGGACCGGGAGTCCCCACCCGCCTCGGGTGGCTCGGGCATGGTCATGGACCTGGAGAAGATGGGGCCATGGACGCGCAAGCCGACCAACGAGGCGAAGACCAAGAAGGAGATTGAAGCGTTCTTCAAGGAGGAGGACGTCATCATGCAGAAGCGGGACGTCCAGGCGGCGCTCGCCCGGGTGGACTTCCCCTCCTACTGGGTGACGGACGACAGCAAGGGCGTCCCCAAGGAGGAGACGTACGACCGCCAGAAGATGGAAGAGATGATGAAGTCGATGTTCGCGCAGATGCCTCCGGACGCGAAGATGAAGCAGAAGCCCACCATCACCGTGCTGTCGGACTCGCTCGCCACGTACACCAATGACTTCACCATGACGGCGGGCGGCAAGCAGTACAAGGGCCGCAACGCCGGAGTCGTGGTGAAGCGCGACGGGCAGTGGAAGTGGAAGACGATGTACGAGGCGGGCTGGGGCGACATGCCGCCCCAGGGCGTCGGTGGCTCGGGCAAGCCCGAGGACTACGAGGAGCCGAAGTAGCAGGCACCCGGACCGATGCCGGGACCGCGCGTGCCTACTTGCACGTGCGGTCCTCCTCGCAACTCCTGCGGCACTGGTTGCACGCCTGGCCACGCGTGCCGCACTTGGACTGCTCGTTGCCCGGCTCGCAGGTGTTGCCCGCGCAGCAGCCGCTGGGGCAGGAGGTGGGGGTGCACCGGCACGTGCCTCCCACGCACTCCTGGCCGGGGCCGCAGGGCCCGCTGCTGCCGCACTTGCACTCGCCGTTCGTGCACCGGTCCACGCCGGGGCCGCTGCACGCGGGGCCGCTGCCGCAGGCGCAGAAGCCCTGGGGCGAGCAGGCACTGGCCCGCCCCGGGTCACACGCCGTGCACGCCACCCCACCCACGCCGCACGTCATGAAGGTGCGGGGCACGCAGGCGTTGTTGCGGCAGCAGCCATCCGCGCAGTCCAGGCAGCTGTTGCCGGGCCCCGAGTCGGGCGTCCCGGAGTCGGGCGTACCCGAGTCCGGCGTGCCGGCGTCGGGGTCCACCGACTGGGGCACCAGCTCCACCGACACGTCCACCTCGTACCCCTCGCGGACCGTCGCCGTGGCCGTGCCCACCGCCGCCACGTCCGTCCCGCTCAGCCCCTCCAGCCGCAGCGTCGCCTGGGCGCCGTCCGTCGCGTCGGGCAGCAGCACGCGGAACGTCTCCCCGCTCTCCAGGATGCGTCCGGCGCTCTCCGGCAGCAGCGAGGAGGGGATGCCGCTGCCGTCGTCCACGTCGCCCGTCACCCGGAACTGGGTGAGCTGCAGCAGCGGGTCGAACTCCGTCGTGACATACAGCGCCGTCCCGGCCGCCGTCGCCGCGTCCTGACAGGCGCTCACCGCCAGCAGCACCAGTAATGACAACGGGACGGCGACTCCCGGGAGCCGGACGTGCTTCCTGCTCGTGCGCTTTGCCTCGCGACTCATGATGCTCCAAGGCTATCGGGTTACGACTTCCATGAAAGCCTCGCGTGAGGTTGGAAGTCCGACCCAGTCAGGAAGGGAACGCTGGCCGCTCTCAGGAGCGCAACCGAATCACCTCGGTGATGGGATGGCGCTTGTACCTTCGGACAAGGGCGTTGTTCTCAGGGGTGGGCGGCGGGCGTCGTGCCTGGCGGTGCGGGCGTGGCCACGCGGCTGGGCTGGACGCGGTGTATGAGCTCGCGCAGACGGGCGGTGGGGTTGATGAACTGCACGCCCACGCCGGGGGACATGCTCCACGCGCGGGCCTGGGCGGAGTCCACGTGCCGCACCACCTCGCCCGCGCACGCGATTTCCTCTCCGGCCAGCAGCAGGCTGAACTCCAGCCGGGTGAAGAGGCGGGGGAAGGGCTCCGCGCAGCACATGAAGAGGCCGCCCTTGCTCAGCTCCGTGCAGCGCACCTCCACGGTGTCGGCGCCGGAGCGGCGGCGCACGACGGCCACCCAGGTGAGCGGCGGGGTGACGCTGCTGGGCTCCACCGCGGGGCCCTCCTCGTCCAGCACCACCTGCGACGAGGGCACCGGCGTGTGGCTTCGCGGCGGCTCCTCCGCCGGGAGGCGCGGCTCCACGGGCGGCGCGGTGGCGGCGAGCAGGGCCGCCTTGAAGTCCAGCGCGCCGGGGTAGCGGTCCTCGCACCGGCGCGCCAGCGCGCGCAGCAGCACGTCCGAGAGGGCCGGGGGCACCGAGGGCGCCAGCATGTGCGCCGGCATCGGGCCCGGCACCGGCCCCGAGGACAGCGCCAGCTCCGCCATCTGCCCCCGCTCGAAGGGCAGCTGCCCGGTGGCCAGGTAGTAGGCCGTCACCGCCAGCGCATAGATGTCCGCGCGCCCGTCCACCGGCTGGCCCGCCCACTGCTCCGGCGCCATGTACGCCGGCGTGCCCAGGACGATGCCCGCCGCGGTGTCGTCCTCGGAGCGGGGCCGGCGCGCCTTCGCCACGCCGAAGTCCAGCACCCGCAGCGACGGCGCCTCGCCCGCGCGCCGCACCACGAAGAGGTTGTCCGGCTTCAAGTCGCGGTGCACCACCCCGCAGCGGTGCGCCGCGTCCAGCGCGTCACACGCCTGCGCCAGCAGCAGCACCAGCTGCGCCGGGTCCATGGGCCGGGGCAGGCGCGACAGCGGCACGCCCTCCAGGTACTCCATGACGAAGTAGTGGATGCCGCCGGGCGCCTCGCTGATGTCGAAGATGTGGACGATGTGCGGGTGGCCCACGACGTTGACGGTGCGCGCCTCCGCGTAGAAGCGCGCGCGCAGGCTCTCGTCATGGCCCAGGTGCGGGTGCAGCACCTTCACCGCCACCCGCGCGCCGATGAGCGTCTGCTCTCCCAGGTACACCGTGCCCATGCCGCCCGCGCCCAGCCGGCGCACCAGGCGGTAGTGGCCCAGCGTCTGGCCGGTGAGGTCCACCGGCTGGCTCTCCGGCGCACCGGTGGACAGGCTCACCTGCGTCCAGTGCGGGTCTCCACACAGTACGTCCTCGGGATGTTCGGACAGACAGAGCTCGCAGTGCATGGTCCCCTCAAGGAGACACCAGGACGGGGATTCCCTGGCATCTGCAAGGACGTTGCATCGTCTGTCTGTAGACCGCGCAAGCCTTTCGGGAACGAGGGCCCCCGGTATGAGACGCCGGTTCGCACCGTTGCGATGACGGCTAGCTCACACAGGCGCGCGGCCGCTTCACCAGCGCGCGAGAATTCGCGAAAGCGACCCGGTGGCGTTTCGTCCATCGCTTTCACGGGCACGAGTGCTCGCTGAACCTGTCTGCCTTCCGCCAGCGGGCACTGCGCGCAGGCTCCGTCGACCAGCGGACCGCGACTGGCGCTCGGGGGAGGCGGGTCCCCCGCGACGCCTCTTCACGCTCCCACGGTGTGTGTGTCAGGCCTTGGCGCGGGCCTTCGGCTTCTCCGTCGCGGCGAAGGGGGGCGCGTCGATGCGAACGCCCACGTACGACGGGAAGCGGGGCACGCCGTCGTCGGACAGCTCCTGGTAGCGGAAGGTGATGACGGTGCCCACGGCGGGCGGGGACTCGCGCTCGGCGTCGGACAGGCCGGTGCCCACGCTGAAGCGCGTGCCATTGCGCAGCTCCACCTCCAGCGCGCCCAGGCGGCCCTTGTGCCGGCCCGCGCCGGGCACGTGGCCCACCACGCGCGCCTCGTCGTCCTTGAAGCTCTTCACCTTCAGCAGCGTGTGCGAGCGCCCCGCCTCGTAGCGCGAGCCCGGCTTGCGCAGCATGAGCCCCTCGCCGCCCAGCCCCTCCACGCGCTCCAGCTCCTGGCGCAGGTGCGGCGTGCCCTGGCAGCGCGCGTGCTCGTGCCAGCGCGCGTACGCGGGCTTCGCCTTCTCCATCCAGTTGCGGCAGTGCTCCAGGCGCTGCTCGAAGGTGCCGTCCACGGAAGGGGCGTCGAAGGCGACGAACACCAGCTCCTTCCAGTCGTCGCTCCGGTCCTGCCGGCGCACGACGCTCACCGTGCGCTGGAAGCGCTTGCGCCCGCCGAACAGCTCGCCGTCGAGCGGGAAGTCCGGCAGCCCCGCGGTGAACCACGCGGGCGCGAAGAACTCGTTGCCCAGTCGAGACCAGAAGCGCTTGCCGTCCCAGTACGCGCGCACGCCGTCGAGCTTCTCGCTCATCCACCAGTCCGTCAGGTCGACGTCCGTCTCCCACGAGTGCGCCAGCAGCAGCGGCGGGGCCTTCTCGGCGGGCTCCGAGGCGTCTGCGCCGTCGGCCGCGGCGGCGCTCTTCTTCGCGCGGGCGGGCGCGGCGGCGGGGGTGCCGGAGGCAGCGGCTCCGACGCGGGCATCCTCGGCGGCGTCACCGCGCACCTTGCGCAGGTGCTTGCAGGTGCGGCGCTCGATGGCGATGGACTGGTTGCGCCAGGCGGGGCACGAGCACGAGTACACGCCGCCGGTGTTCTTCAAGATGTAGGGCTTGGAGCCGGAGCCCTGGAGAGCGAGCTGCTCACCGTCCGCGATGTCCGCCATGTACTTCCCCCTCCGTCGTGCCGCGTCTGTCGCGGCGACGAAAGGAAGAGTACCCGTGGGGTCTGACATTCACAGGACGTGGTGAGGTGGGCATTTGGCGTCCAAGGCAGTGGCGCGAGGGGGGCCTCGGGCCGCACGATGGGCCGCTCACACGGGCCTGGGAGGACACGCGGGATGGTCGTCATCGTGATGGGGGTCTCCGGAGCGGGGAAGACGACGGTGGGCCGCGCGCTGGCGGAGGCGCTGGGCTGGCGCTTCGTGGACGCGGACGACCTGCACCCGAAGGCCAACGTGGAGAAGATGGCCGCGGGCGTGCCGCTGACGGACGAGGACCGGTGGCCATGGCTGGCGGCCATCCGGCAGGTGATGGCGGACGCGCTGGCGCGGGGCGAGGACCTGGTGCTGGCGAACTCCGCGCTGAAGAAGGCCTACCGGGACAGGCTGGCGGTGGACCCGGAGCGCGTGCGCTTCGTGTACCTGGACGCGCCGCGCGAGGTGCTGGCCCACCGGCTGTCGCAGCGCCAGGGCCACTTCATGCCGCCGTCGCTGCTGGACAGCCAGCTCGCCACGTTGGAGCCGCCCCTGCACGCGCTCATCGTGGACGTGACACCCCCGCCGCCCGAGGTGGTGAAGGCCATCCGGCGGGGACTGGGCCTCTAGCTCATCGCTGGCTGGAGCCCGGCGCGTCCGCCAGCTCGCGCACCAGCGACTCCATCAGCTCCGGCGCGGTGCGGTGACGCAGGTTGGGGGCAATCTGCCCGCTCCACAGGGACACCAGGTCCGTGCGTCCCGCCCTGACGGCGGCGGGCCTCAGCTTCGACAGGAACCAGCCCTGGATGGGGAAGGGCGGCAGCTGTGCGGCACGCGGGGCCATGGCCTCGCTCCAGCGGTTGCGCACGCCGCGCGCCAGCCGCCCGGAGAAGGCGCGCGTCAGCGTGGTGTGCTGCGCCTCCTCGCTGAAGAGCACGGCGCGGTGCTCGGGCGTGGTGCCGGACTCCTCGCACGCCAGGAACGCCGTGCCCAGCTGCGCCGCCTGCGCGCCCAGCGTGAGCGCCGCGCGGATGCCCCGCGCATCCGCGATGCCGCCGGCGGCGATGACCGGCGCCTTCACCCGCCGGGAGACGAGCTGCGTGAGGGCGAACGTCCCCATCAGCGAGTCCTCCGCCCGCGCGAGGAACGACGGCCGGTGCCCCCCCGCCTCGAACCCCGTGGCGACGATGAGGTCCACGCCCGCCGCGTCCAGCGCCTGCGCCTCGGCGATGGTGGTGGCCGCGCCGACGGTGACGATGCCGCGCCTGCGGCACTCCGCGAGGATGGCCGCCGGGGGCACGCCGAAGACGAAGCTGAACACCGGCGGCCGCGCTTCCAGCAGCGCCTCCACCTGCGTGGCGAAGTCATGGTGGAAATCTTGCGGCCGTTCAGGCTTCTCCACCCCGAGCTCGCGGAAGTACGGCTCGAACAGCGCCCACACGCGCTCGAACTCCTCCGCTCCCAGGCTCAGCCCGCCGGGGTCATGGTCCGACACCCACAGGTTCAGGGCGAACGGCCGGGACGTCAGCGCGCGGACGTCCTTCGCCACGCGGCCGATGTCCTCGGGCGCCAGGTTGTGCGCGCCGAACGAGCCGAGCCCGCCCAGGTTGGACACGGTCGCCGCCAGCCGCGCGGTGGACAGTCCACCGCCGAACGGTCCCTGGACGATGGGGTACTGGATGCCCAGCCGGCGCACGGCCTCCGTGTCGCTCTGTCCTCTGCCTGTGTCGTGCATGGAGGCAAGGATAAGAGCCGCTGGTTTGCGCCGCCGCTGCCTTCAGCCGGGCTCATCCACTTTCGTGGTAACCGCCCGGTTACCGGAGGTCGCCCATGTCGCTGCGGATGCGCAAGAGTCCTGCTTCCCCGCTGCCCCCGCCCTGTGCGCTGACCGAGTGCATGTCGCTCATCGCCGGAGCGTGGACGCCCAACGTCATCTGGCACCTGGGCGGCGGCCCCCGGCGCTTCGGCGAGCTGCGGGCGGACCTGCCGCGCATCTCCGCCCGGGTGCTCAGCGCCCGCCTGAAGGCGCTGGAGGCGCGGGGGGTCGTCCACCGCCGCGCCGCGCCGACCTCGCCCCCCTCCGTGGAGTACTCCCTGACGGAAGTGGGCCGGGAGCTCGTCCCGGCCCTCCACGCCATCGTCGAGGTCGGCGCCAGGCTCAAGCGCCTCCGGTGACTACTGCACCCAGCGCTTGCTGGTCTGGTACACGCTGATGAGCGGGGAGATGAGCGTCACCCGGGGCCGCCAGCTGGAGCCCTCGTCGTCGTCCCCGCCGTTACCGCCCTGCAACGATTTCAGGGAAAGAATTTCCGACATACAGGCCAGCGGGGAGTGCTCCCACACCTTGCGCAGGTCGTCGGACGTCACGCTGCCGAGCAGCTCCCCGTGCGTGTCGTCCACCACCGGCAGCCGGCTCAGCCCGTAGCGCTTCATCAGCGTGAGCGCCCGCACCACCGTGTCATTCGGGAACACCGTTACCGCCTTCGCCACCAGCTCGCTGCGTGCTTCCTGCTGCTCCGCCATCGCCCACCTCGCCACCCATGTTGCCCGGCCGGGCACATAGCAAAGCGCCGGCCAACGTCCGGCCCCGGCTCGGGGGCCCCTGTTCGTCCTCAGGAGTCCTTGCCGTCCTTGCCGGGCGGGGAGGGCTCGGCCATCACCTGGATGGTCTTCTTCAGCCGCTCCAGGCCCAGGCGCACCAGCGCGCCGCGGAGGTTGGGCTGGCTGAGGAAGGACTTCTCGAAGACCTCGCGCTCCAGCTTCAGCAGGGTGCAGGGGGTGGTGGTGCGCACGGTGGCGGTGGCCAGCCGGCTGCGCAGCAGGGAGATTTCGCCGAACAGGGCGCCCTCGCCCAGGGTGGTCAGGGTGGACTGGCGGCCGTCCTCGTGCGTGTGGAACACCTCGCACTCTCCGCGCAGCAGCACGTACAGGGCGTCACCCGGCTTGCCCCGCGTGAGCAGCGTCTCGCCCGCCTTCACGGTGCAGGGGACGAAGGCGGCGCCCAGCTCCTCGCGCAGCTCCGGGGACAGCGAGGACAGCAGCGGGTTGCTGCGCAGGGCGTCCGCGAGCAGCCGCTCCCGGGCCGCGCGCTCCAGCTTCTCGCCCTCCACGCCGTAGCCCGTCCACGCCTCGCGCCCGCCGGCCTGGGACAGCTCGAGGACGACGGCGTCCTCCACCGCCACCACGCTCGCGGTGCGCGGCGCGCCGGTGAGCAGCGCCAGCTCGCCGAAGAACTCGCCCGAGCCCAGCTGCCCCACCTCCACCTGGCCACCGTCCTTGGACTCGCGGGCCACGGCCACGCGCCCCTCCAGGACGACGAACATGGAGGTGCCCGGGTCGCCCTCGCGCACGACGACCTCGCCCGCCTGGAGGAAGCGGGTGACGACGGGCGGTGGGGGCTCCGAGCCCTCGGCTCCGGTGGCCTCGGCTCCGGCGGCCGTGGCTCCGGTGGTCGTGGCTCCGGTGGCCGGGCCGGGCTGGGGCCCTGTCGCGTCACCGGCGGCGGGGCGCGACGGGGCCGAGGTGTCGGAGAACAGGGACCGCAGGCGCTCCAGCAGGGACATGGTGACTTCCGGGAGAAGGAGGACGGACCGGCCCCATCCTACAAGTGCCGCCAGGGCAGCGCGGCTCGAAGCACTGCGGGTGTTACGTCGCCGAAGGCTCGGGCGGCGGGGTCCCCCGGTCGGCTTCCTTCGAGCCGACGACGGTGAGGTTCATCCCAATCTGCACGGACAGGGGCTTGCCGTCGACGGTGACGGTGGTCTTCCCGTTGATGTACCAGCCAAACGAGCCGGTGGAGAACGCCTTCACCTCGGCGAGGTGCTCCTGGCCGTTGATGACGACCTTCAGGGGCTCGGCCTTCTCGACGAACTGCGACTTCGACACGGGGCAGGGGGACTTGGCCATGGGCGCGCACCCTACCACCCGGGCCCGGGGATGGGAGGCAGGGGTGTTCACCGGACGCTGTTCGACGCGGGCATCCGGATCATCGAAAGGCTCTGCCTGGGAGCCGCCGCCAGCGGTGGGGCTGGCGGCGTCGGTGTGAGCCCCGCTCGCAATCGAGCCGCCTGGCGCGGGTCAGGTCTGCGGCAGGTGTTCCCAGCAGAAGTTGCAGCCCTGCCGGCAGCACTCGTAGGTGCCATAGCAGCTGCAGAAGCTGGCGTTGCACGAGCCCGAACAGGAGTCCGCCTGCTGCTCGAGGCTGGCGTCGGTGCCCTGCTCCGAAGCGGAGGACGCCGCCGCATCCCACGTGAAGTCCTGCTCGGCACCCGAGGCCTTCATCTCCACGACGTCGGTCGAGCCCTCGTCCCGCGCGAATTGATGCTCGTCGACGGTGCCACAACCGGCCACGGCCATCGCCACGGCCGCGAACACCGCCACCACGGACAGTCTGCGCATCGTGAAGCCCCCTCTTGTCGTTGCGTGAGTGCGGGAGCGACTTCCCCGCCCGGCCAGCCTGGGCCATGTAGACTGGAAGGGCCATGGACCCTGTCTGGGAATGATTGGGTTTCCATCAATCAATGTCAGAGGAGAAGACCCGGTGAAGAAGCTCGTCAATGCGCCCAGGGCCGTGGTGAGGGAGATGCTGGAAGGGCTGGTCGCGCTCGCTCCGGGGCAGGCGCTGCTGGAGGAGGAGACGGTGGTGGTTCGCGCGGACACGCCGGCGGACCTCCACCAGCGGAAGGTGGCGGTCATCTCCGGAGGCGGCAGCGGGCACGAGCCGGCGCACGCGGGCTACGTGGGCGAGGGCATGCTGAGCGCGGCGGTGGCGGGGGACGTGTTCACCTCGCCCAGCGCGGACGCGGTGCTGACCGCCATCCGCGCGGTGTCGGGCCCGGCGGGGGCGCTCCTGGTGGTGAAGAACTACACGGGAGACCGGCTGAACTTCGGGCTCGCCGCGGAGCTGGCGCGCGCGGAGGGCATTCCGGTGGAGGTCGTGGTGGTGGCCGACGACGTGGCCCTGCACGACACGGTGGAGCCCGCGCGGCGCCGGGGCATCGCTGGGACGGTGCTGGTGCACAAGGTTGCGGGAGCCGTGGCGGCGTCGGGGGCCTCGCTGGCGGAGGTGGCGCGCGAGGCGGCGGCGGCCGCGTCGGAGCTGGGCACCATGGGCGTGGCGCTCGGCCCCTGCACGGTGCCGGCGGCGGGCCGTCCGGGCTTCACGCTGGGCGAGGATGAAATCGAGCTGGGGCTGGGCATCCACGGAGAGCAGGGCGTGCGGCGCGTGCCGCTGCGGAGCGCGGATGCGCTGGTGGACACGCTGCTGACCACCATCCTGGAGGACCGGAGCATCGGCGCGGGGGACCGGGTGGCGCTGCTGGTCAACGGCCTGGGTGGCACTCCGCCGATGGAGCTGGCGATTGTCGCGCGCCGGGCGCTCGCGGTGCTGCGCCAGGGCGGCGTGCGGGTGGAGCGGGCCTGGAGTGGGACGCTGCTGTCGGCGCTGGAGATGCCGGGCTGCTCGCTCTCGCTGCTGAAGGTGGATGACGCGCGGCTGGCGAGGCTCGACCTGGCGACCACTGCGCCGGCCTGGCCTGGGGCGGGGCGGGTGGCGCCGGAGCGGACGCCGCGGCACCTGCCGGACACGCCGCGGGCGCCGCTGGCCGAAGGGGAGCAGCTGCCCGGAATGGAGCGTGTCCGCCGGGCGGCCCTCGCGGTGGCGGACGCCTTCGACGCGGAGGAGGCGCGGCTGACGACGCTGGACAGCGCGGCGGGGGATGGGGACCTGGGACTCAGCCTCGCGCGAGGCGCCGCCGCGGTTCGCGCGCTGCCCGAGTCGTCGTGGGCGACGCCCTCGCGGGCGCTGACCGCGATTGGCAATGCGTTGCGCAAGGCGATTGGCGGCAGCTCGGGTCCGTTCTACGCGACGGCGCTGCTGCGCGCGGCCCGGCGGCTGGCGGAGGTGGAGGGGATGCCGGCCGCGTCCGTGTGGGCGGGGGCCTTCAGCGCGGGTGTCGATGCGGTATCGGAGCTCGGGGGCGCGCGTCCTGGAGACCGGACCATGCTCGATGCGCTGAGGCCGGCGGCGGACACGTTTGCTCGCGAGTTGGAGGCCGGGAAGCCCCCCGCGGACGCCTGGGCCGCCGCCGTCCGTGAGGGTGAGCGGGGCGCCGAGGCCACCACGCACATGCAGCCGCGCCTGGGGCGGGCCAGCTACCTGGGCGCGCGCGCCGTCGGTGTGCCCGACGCCGGTGCCGTGGCGGTGGTGGTGTGGCTGAAGGCGCTGGCCGCCAGCCTCCGGTGAGCGGGGCGGCTTGCGAGTCGCCAGATGCCAGGCCACCGAGCCCGGTTCGTTCAGGGGAGTCGCGCAGCGGCCCGGGTTTCCGGCCTGGGCAGTGAGGCTTCCTGACAGGATTGCCCCGGGTGGACTGGTACTGCTCGGTCACTTCATGCGCTTTCGAGGAGAACTTCACCTCGAAGCTCTACGGTGACCCTCAGGCCGCGACCAGGTCGTATCAGCGCGAGTCCTCCGCCCGCGAGATGGACGCCACGCGGGCCACGGGTGTGAAGCCGAGCCGGGCCGCGAGCTCGAGTGAGGCGATGTTGGATTCGAGTGCGGCCCACACGGCGCGCTTGCTCCTCGTGCGCATGTGCTCGATGAGGGCATGCGCCGTGGCGGCCGCGTACCCCTGCCGCCTGAAGGGCTCGTGCGTGTCGATGGACACGTCCCACCACGTCTCCGTCTCGCTGCCGGAGTAGCTGAAGGCGACTGCAAGGCCCTCGGTGAAGGCCACCGCGAGCGGTGAGGACACGCGGGCCCGGGTGAGCTCACTGACGAAGTCCACCGGCAGGTGTCGCAGGTCCAGCGGTGCGTCCGCTTCGAGGATTCTCACCTCGCCGCGAATCACCGGAGGCGCTGGTGGAGGCCCCTGCTGGACATGAACCACCGCGACCTCCTCGCGCCAGCCGGGAAGCGGTCCGAGCGCCCGCGCATCCTCGAGGCCCATCACGACCTCGGTTCCCTGGGGGAGTCGCTCCAGGTACGCGAGGAGCCGCGCTCGTGGCGGCCGGCCCACCACGCAGGCCTCCAGGTTTTCGTACAGCAGGGCAGAGCGGCCGTCGGTCCATTCGACGCTTCCGGACCCGCTCAGCAGCGCGCCGCGTGCCCAGACGAGCTCCGGCACATCCGGAAGTGCGGCCAGCAGTGTCGAGGCATCACTCATGCGTCGCAGTGTACTTCGCGGCATGAGCCGGGCCCTCAACCCGTGCGGCGGGCCGCACTGTCCAGCCCGCAATGTTCCTCCGGCATGACAGAAAGGAGTCTGTCCCCGAGCCAGGAAGGAACGTTCCTTCCGCCTGGAGCATGACCTCCCCTGCGGGCTTCGTATGGCGAAGGGCATGGAGTCGTCGGATGCTGCAGTCGCGGCCGGAGCGCGCCCCCACTCGCAGCTCAGTGGGTGGAAAACCAATACAACAGCGCCACGCACGTCACGCCCAGCCCGGCGGCGCAGAGCCAGCCCGCCTTGCGAGCCGCGTCAACGAACGTGCGCCCACCCGGAGGTGACTCGCCCCGGTCGATGCGCCGCGCCTCCCACTCCGCGACCCACCAGCCGAGCAGGCCGGGTACCAGTCCAAACACCACCCCCGCGATGCCCAGCGAGAAGGCCAGCCAGGCCCGCCAGGACACCTCGGGCGCCCGGAACTGGCGACCGAGACAGGCTTCACACAACACGTCCTGCTCGAAAGGCCGCGCGCACGATGCGCACAGGAAGCTGCCGCATCGGCGGCAGATGGCGGTGGCCAGGACCTCCGGGTGTGAGGCGCAGCGCGCGTCCGAGTCCTGGGACATGGGTTACCGGGCCGCGGACGTCATGCGCATGAGGGCTCTGAGGACACCATAGGTGCTTGGTGCGAGCGCGGCCTTTGCACGAGGCCCGCCTCGCCCACTTCTGAAGGGCGTTGACAACTATCTTGTTGGGCAACTACCTTGTTGGGCAACAGGATGGTTGTGGAGGCAGGCATGTTCCTGGCGCCGGTGTTGGAGAAGGTCCAGGGGTTGGTAACCCATCATTTTCCCTGGGATGGACCCAAGCCGGCGGCCTGGGAGGCACAGCTCGCACATGTGCGGCGATGGCTGACACAGGAGACGGTCATCTACCGAGCCGTCGCCACGGCGCTGATCGCCCGGATGGATCCCATCCTGGCGAACCTCCAGCAGCAGCTCCCGCCTCATGAGCAAGGGCGGCTCTTCTACAGGCTCGATGACCGGCACGTCCTCAAGACCCCGGACAGCATCCTGGAGAAGATGGCTCGGCGGTGGGTGGATACCCGCCACCCGCCGCCCATCAGCTTCAGCAACCTGGACGAGCTGAGTGACCTGGGCCGCTTCCGCATCGTCACCAACTTCTTGTCGGATGTAGAGCTGATCTGTGGGCACCTGGAAGCGCCATATGACGCCACGAAGCGGGAGGCGCTCTCGCCGCCGCAGCAGCTGTTGTGGCGCGAGTTCAGTCTTCAGGGCAATCGATTCGAGGATCTGATCTCCATCGAACCCAGGAGCCGCAAGAGCGGAGAGCGGTGTCGCAAGGCGCAGTTCACCCCGAAGGCGTTCGCCCATCGTGGCTGCCGGGTGGAGGTGCAGATCCTCACCGTGCTCCAGGAGGCATGGGACAAGAAGGACCACGTTCTCATCTACGAACGGAGGCGGGCAGGTCTTCGCGTAGACGAAAGACATGAGCAGCTCAGCTACAGCCTCAGCGAGCAGCTCTACCTGGCTGACTACCTCTTCGACCAGCTCAAGCAGGCGAGCGCCCCTCCTGAGGCTCGCGATGGCGTGATTCCGTGAACGCCGGGAGATGAATCCACCATGCGACCTCGCAATGAATCGCTCAGGACCGGCACGCTGCTGGCGTTCTTCGAGCGGGAGAACCCACGGCGCAACGCCAGCGTCCTCTTCCTCGTGGAGGGAGCCGCGGATATCGCGCCCATGCGCGACATCGAGAGCGCTTGTTCCGGACTGATTGAAGGCGATGACTGCTTCCAGTGGCACATCGTGGCGAATCAGCTCGAGCTGGAGTCGGTGGACTCCCGCCTCGATGCGGCCGGACTGACGCGCTTCGAGGTCGCCGAGCTGCACGGCTTGTCGCAGGCGGAGCTACGGACCCTGCTCGCGCCAGCCATCGCCCAACTGCGGAAGGCGGAGCGGGTGCGCTTCCCCAGCGCGACCCGAGCGGAAGGCAGCGTGGCCAGGGGAATCGACTTCCTGGATCGGGAAGACGAGCTGATGACGCTGCAGCGGCTCATCGAAGAGGGACGGAACGTCCTGCTCGTCGCGCCGCGAAGATCCGGCAAGACGTCGCTCCTGTGCCGGCTCGAGGAGTTGCTCATCCCGCGATTCCGCCCGCTGCGGCTCGATGTCGAGAAGTATCGCAACGTGGACGCGTTCGCCGCCGAGCTGGAGGCTCGGGCCTCGGGTCGACGCTTCATCGAAGCACTCAAGCAGGTCCGAAACCAGGGCTGGCGAGAGGTGCTGACAGCGGCCCTCCAGGAGTTGTCGCGCGGGTCCGTGCCGCTCGTTCTCATCCTGGATGAGCTGGCGTGGTACCTCGAACACCTCGGGGCCGAGGACGGTCGCGCGTTGCTGGAGGCGCTCGACTGGGCACTGCGGAAGGCCGGTGCACGGCTCGTGGTGGCAGGCTCGCTGGACCTGGAGAGGTTCGCGCGCGAGCAACTCCACCTCCAACTGCCCGGCATGTTCGGGGCGCTGCACCGCTTCCCTCTGCCTCCCCTCGCCAGGCCCCGGCTTGCCCTCAACCTGCGGCGGGTGCTGCTCGGAACCGGGTTGGTCCTCGAGCAAGGGGACTTGGAGTGGATGGCCGACAACGTGGACCTGGCGATGCCCTATCCCGCGCTGCGCTTCCTGTCCCACCTCGCTTCGGCCGCGCGAGCCGGGGCGCTCTCGCCAGCGGCGCTGGAGCGGGAACTGGTCGACTATCTCGCCAGCACGGATGCTTTCGCGGAACTGGACGAGCAGCTCAAGCAAGCCGCTCAGCGGGACCCGCGCACCGCGGAAGGCTTCGAGCTGGCGCTGGATCGGCTTGCGTCGTCCAGTCGGCCACTCGACGTCTCCGACATGAAGGCCCTTCTGCACGCTGACCCGACGAAGCAGGCCGAGCACTTCAACTGGCTGGTCGAGTACTTTCCCCTGAGCGTGCAAGGAGAGCGCGTGGAGCTGGCCTCGCGCCTCTTCCAGCGTTACTGGCGTGCTCGTGGAGACATGCACCCATGAGCGAGAAGGTCTCCCTCTACAACCCGAGAGACACCCCGCCCGAGCAGCTCGAGGCCATGCTGACGGGGCGTGAGTTGCTGGTGAAGGAAATCCTCGACAGTCTCCGCGAGCAGGCGGACGCCTCGACGCGGCAGCATTGGCTGCTCCGCGGTCCGCGAGGAATCGGCAAGACGCACCTGACGGGCATCATCCACCATCGCGTCAGCACGGACCCCGAGCTGTCGAAGGTCTACCTCCCCTTGTGGCTGGGGGAGGCGGACGTCTACGAGGTCTACTCGCCCGCGACGCTCCTGATGCGCATCGCGGAGCGCCTGGTGGAAGCGGTACCTGGCGCGAAGCTCGGGGAGGAGCTCCTCACGCTGGAGGGCTCCGGTGACGAGGATGCACTCTTCGAGGACATGGCGGCGCGCCTGACGGAGGAGGCAGCGCGGCAGAAGCGCATCCTGCTCGTGTTGATGGAGAACCTCGACGCGCTCTTCGAGAGCTTCGCGCCCAAGCAGCGCACGGCCCAGACGCGGCAGCTGCGCTCGCTGCTGCTCGACAATCCGAGCGTCCTCTTCATCAGCACCACGCCCACCCGCTACCTCCAGGAGCTGAGCAATCCCAAGGCGCCGCTCTTCGCACAGCTCAAGGAGCGCAGGCTGAGCCAGCTCAAGGTGGAGGAGGTCGGTGCACTCTTCTCCAAGCTCGCGCAGCTGACGGGACGGAAGGAGATGCTCGGGTCGGGGCCGGATGCCGTGCTGAAGCAGCGCATCATCCACCAGCTGACGGGGGGACTGCCGCGCTCCGTGGTCATGGCCTTCGAAATCCTCCGGGACAAGGAGGGCATCCAGACGCTGGTCGAGGACCTGCGTGCCTTCCTGGATGCGCAGACGGCGTACTTCGAGGCCCGTCTGTCACGGCTTGCCGCGCGCGAGCGCGCCATCGTCACGACGCTGGCGCTGGCGGACTCGAACCTCACCCTGAAGGAGGTTGCGGACAAGAGCCGGCTGCCGGAGAAGTCCCTGTCCACGCTGATGGCCAGGCTGGTGCAGGAGGGGCATGTCGAGGCAGTGGAAGGCTCGGGCGGGAAGGGAACGCTCTATGGCCTCAGCGAGGGGCTGTTTCGTATCTGGTACCAGTACCGCAAGGGGCGGTTCCTGCTGGAGCCTCTCGTGCGGTTCCTGGCCTACTGGTACGAGCCCGGGGAACTGGGGAACGTGTTCGAGACCATGCGGCAGCGTCTCGACCACGAGGGTCCCAGGGCTGGGCGCGCCGCACGCCTCGCATTCCTGCAGGTGCAGGCGGCCTTCAACCTGGCGACCTCGGAGCAGGGGCGGCTCGAACGGCAACGCATCTGGGATGAATGCCGGCAGGCAATGGAGCGAGACACTTCGCAGGTGTCGCCTCGGCTTCTGGATCAGGGGCTGGAGCAGGCCCTCTCCGAGGCCATCAATCTGATGTTCTCCGGCCAGGGGGACGAGGGACGTGAGGCAATGGAGCGCGCACTCGCAGCTCATGAGCCTCTCTCTATGCACACCGCGCTCGAGTCTGCCCGTTTTCTCGTGCTTCGCGCTGTTGCCCTCTCGAAGGAGAGTGGGTTTGACAAGCCGGAAGTCTTCCAGTGGATTACGACTCGTTTTGAGAGCAGCCAGTATGACATTGTTCGTGCCATGGCGGCCTACGCCTGCTTCTGGGGGGTCGAGTGCTTGCGGACTCTTGGCAGGCATGAAGAGGCGTTGGCTCGGGCAGATGCCATCCTGGCTCTTCCAGAAGTAAAGAATCCCAAGTTGAGGTCACTCTTTCCTGGAACTGCCATCACACGAATGGTGATCCTCGGAGAGCTTGGCCGCAATGAGGAGGTGGTTGATGCCAGCAGGGCGCTTCTACGAGTGAGCCGCGACCAGACATTGCTTCAGTATGATGCGGCGACTCATCAGTCATTGTTTTTTCTATCGAAGGCACTCGCGGCACTGAGTCGACATGAAGAATTGGAGCAGGTTCTCGAGGAGCTGGCCTCCAGGGATGCGAGCAGGTTGCCAGTTGAGTTCAAGAAGATGTCGTCCAGTGCTGCTGTCGAGCTCTTTCTTATTAAGATCATCAACGGCAAGATCGGTTCAAGTGAATTTATAGACGAGCTGGCCAGGCATCTTGATGAACAGGGTGATGTTTTTGCGTCGATGCCGGCCGATGTACTTGGCGAGCTGATTGCGATGGTCGGAGTGGCGGTAGGTGCCGACAAGGCGAGTGCCGCTTCCAGTTCGGTACGGAGTCTGGTTGTTGGCTTGTTGGGACAGGATGTCGGCAGAGCCGTGTCGGTGTTTCTCAAAAAGCCGAAGCCGTTCTTCTTGCTCTTGCCCGTGGACGACGTCAGGGCATGGCTAGAGCAGATGCTGGACTCCGAAGTCGCTGCGGAACAGAAGGCGCAACTGCAGCTGTATCTGCGACTGGCAAAGCTCCTTGAGGTTGCAAAGACGAGGGGGCCCAAGGCGAGCGACCGCCTTGACCAGGAACTCGGTCGAATCCCCTCTGAGATCCGGGAACTCTACAAGTCGCTCGTTTCAATGCTGCGCGAGTCAGCCTGACGTCGCGCGGTACACACGAGAGGTCAGCCCCGTGTCGGTCTTCACCGGAACGCGGGCCAGGTGAACGTGGGCGTGTCGTGCCACCGCTCGGTGAGCCGCGCCTCCAGCGACGCGAGGGTGCGGGACAGGGCGGGCACGGGGTTCATCGGCTCCAGCACCGCGCGGCAGCGGGAGAGGTGGCGCAGGAGGGCGGCGCGCTCGGAGAAGCCGGGGGCCCACTCGCGGTCCTGCTCCAGGGCCCGGAGGGGAATCCACTGGAAGAGGTTCACGGTGCGCGCGGCGACCACGGTGGCGCGGGCGCGCGTCCAGGTGGAGTCCACCTGCGCCGCGTCGCAGCCCTGGGAGCAGGTGATGCGGTAGGTGAGCTCGGCGCGGGAGATGAGCTCGTCGGGCAGCGGCACCACCAGCAGCCACATCAGCGTGTCGTACAGGGCATGGCGCATGCCGCAGTACTCGAAGTCGAGCAGGCGCGGGCCACCGGGGGTGAACAGCGTGTTGCCCGGCGCCATGTCGCCATGCGTGAAAGAGAGGAAGGGGCCGGGGTCGGCCAGCGTGCGCGCGAGCGACTCCAGGTCCTCGTGGGTGCCCGGGGCCTCGGTGGCGCCGGTGGCGGCCACCCAGCGTCGCAGCCGGTCCTCGTGGTCCAGCAGGTAGCGCGCGTTGTCGATGCGCACGCGCGTGGGGCGGGGGCTCAGCGTGTGGCGGATGAGGTCGAAGTCGGCCTGCACGCCCAGGGTGCGCGCGTGCATCTGCCCGGTGAGGCGCGCCACGGCGAGCAGCCCGCCCGCGGCGGCGCGCGGGTCATCGCCGTTGAAGAGGTCCTCCAGGCTGGGGCCGGTGCCCAGGTCTTCCAGGGCGAAGAGGCGGCTGGAGACGTCTCCCGCGATGAGGCCCGGGGCGGTGGTGAGGTTGAGGCGGCCGAGCAGCTCCAGGCCGGTCCACTCGTCCAGGCCGAGCACCGGGTCGTCCCGGAAGTGCTTGAGGACGACGGTGGCCATGTCGCCGCCGCGCACGCGGGCGCGCACGACGTCGCAGCGGGACTGGGTGCGCAGCACCTGGGGCTCGGACAGCAGCACGGGGCGGCCCCACGCGGCGGAGAGGGCTCGTGCGCCGTCCGCGAGCAGCAGCTCCAGATCCACGGCGCTCAGGGCAGCCGCTCCACGGTGGCGCCCGCGCGCTCCAGCAGCTCCCGGTACCAGGCGAACGCGCGCGGGGTGCGGTCCCCCAGCGCCTTCGCGCCCCACAGCACGGTGAGGGTGCGGCGGGTGTCGGCGTTCGTCTTGGTGCGCTGGGCGTCCTTCACCGCGTTGGCGCAGGGCCCCTCCGCGTCGAAGAGGCACAGCAGCCCCTCCAGGTCGATGCTCTGCCCGGAGGCGTTGAAGACGTATTGCGAGCCGGCGGGGGCGATGCCGACGCGGAACGGCGCGCGGGCGCGGTCCAGGTCCACCACGCTGATGGGCAGGCCGCTGTGCAGGGACACGGCGTTGCACGCGTCGACGGCGAGGTTGATGGAGCCGAGCGAGCCGTCGCCGGAGGCGCGCACCAGGTACTCGGAGGCGGGCTTGCCGCGGCCGGTGGGCTTGTAGCCGCCGTGGCGGAGCATGTCGCGCACGGTGCCTCGCACCGTGTCGTCGCTGGACAGGGGCGCCGAGGCGCCGGGCTTGAGCAGGGCCACCAGCCAGTCCGGCGAGGGCTGCGCACCCAGCGGGGCCGGAAACGTCGTGGTGAAGGCCAGGGTGTCCAGGGACGGATGCGGGTCGACGGTCAGCACGGCGGGGACTCTACGACACGCCGAGCGGCCAGGGCGCGCGCCACGTCACCGAGTGTGGAGAGCCCCTCGAAGCGGATGTCCTCGGGCGGGGCGTTCCGGGTGAGCCACAGGCCGAGCAGTCCGCCAGCGAGCAGCAGGCCCCCGAGGACTCCCGGAGCGCCGCCGAGGGACGAGCCTCCCAGCAGGGTGAGCGCGAGTCCTCCCATGAAGGCCCACCCGCACCGGCTCCGGGTACGGTCGACGCGGACCTTCGCGGCGGGCAGCACGCCGGGAGCCAGGCGGGTGACGGCCCGGGTGAAGGTGTCCAGCTGGGCCCAGGTGTCGAGCGGCAGGCGGGCCGAGGGACGGGCTCCGGCAACGGGCAGCCCGGCGCGGACCAGCGCCGTGCGCAGCGTGAGGAACGCTCCCGCCGTCGCGCAGGCGGTGCCCGCCACGCGCAAGGCTGGCAGCACGGGGATGCGCAGGTGCGAGGCGACGTGCGCGCACAGGTGCCCGAGGGGGCGGCTCCGGGGCGAGAGCAGCCCGCGCCAGGCCTCCGGGGCGAAGTCGACGCCGAGCCAGTCATTGAGCGCGGGCGCCAGCGCCTTCCAGCTCGTGAGGAGGTCTCCGGCGTCCATCCACTCGGCGACGGGGGTGTCGAAGGTGAGGGTGGCGCCCCCGTCCACCTCGGGGTCCCACCCGGCGCGGTGTCGCAGGTCGTCCCTGAGCAGCTCCAGCACGTCCTCGGGAGTCGCCGGCCGGGTCTCCCACAGCTCCCTGCTCCTCATCGGCGTGCCTCCGGGCTCCCGCGGGGCGGAGCGCCCTCGGGAGGCGGAATCCTACCCGAGTGTACCTCTGGCGTCCGGTTCGGGGCCCGTCCGCCCGCCCGCTGCAAGAGAATGGGGAGTCCGGGGGTTCGGAACATTCTTCCCAGGGCGCGCCACGTGGCATAAGGGCGCCGCAACCGCTTCCGGGCCCCGTGCGCACATGATTCGTCTCGACAACATCGGCAAGCAGAATGGCCAGCAGATCCTCTTCATCGAGGCCTCCGCGGCGCTCCACAAGGGTGAGAAGGTCGGCCTCGTCGGTCCCAACGGGGCTGGCAAGACGACGCTCTTCCGGATGATTACGGGCCAGGAGCACCCGGACGAGGGCCAGGTCGCCGTCGACCGGGGCGTCACCATCGGCTACTTCAGCCAGGACGTGGGTGAGATGTCGGGCCGCAGCGCGGCGTCCGAGGTCATGGACGGCGCCGGCCCGGTGAGCACCGTGGCCGCCGAGCTGAAGGACCTGGAGGCCGCCATGGGCGACCCGGACCGGGCGGACGAGATGGAGAAGCTCGTCGAGCGCTACGGCGTGGTGCAGGGGCGCTTCGAGGAGCTGGGCGGCTACGCCCTGGAGGGCCGCGCGCGGGAAATCCTCGCGGGCCTGGGCTTCACGCAGGAGATGATGGACGGCGACGTGGGCGCGCTGTCGGGCGGCTGGAAGATGCGCGTGGCGCTGGCCCGCATCCTCCTGATGCGTCCGGACGCCATGCTCCTCGACGAGCCGAGCAACCACCTGGACCTGGAGAGCCTCATCTGGCTCGAGGAGTTCCTCAAGGGCTACGAGGGCGCGCTGCTGATGACCTCGCACGACCGCGAGTTCATGAACCGCATCGTGACCAAGGTGGTGGAAATCGACGGCGGCGCGCTGACGACGTACTCGGGCAACTACGAGTTCTACGAGCAGCAGCGCGCGCAGAACGAGAAGCAGCAGCAGGCCCAGTTCGAGCGCCAGCAGGCGATGCTCGCGAAGGAGATCAAGTTCATCGAGCGCTTCAAGGCGCGCGCCTCGCACGCCGCGCAGGTGCAGAGCCGGGTGAAGAAGCTGGAGAAGATCGAGCGCGTGGAGCCGCCCAAGCGCCGCACGACGGTGCTCTTCGAGTTCCAGCCCGCGCCGCGCTCCGGTGAGGACGTGGTCAGCCTGAAGAACGTGCACAAGGGCTACGGCAACCGGAGCATCTACGAGGGCCTGGACTTCCTGGTGCGCCGCACGGAGCGCTGGTGTGTCATGGGCGTCAACGGCGCGGGCAAGTCCACGCTGCTGAAGCTGGTGACGGGCTCCACGCAGCCGGACGAGGGCTCGGTGGCCCTGGGTGGCAGCGTGAAGATGGGCTACTTCGCCCAGCACGCCATGGACCTGCTGGACGGCGAGCGCACGGTGTTCCAGTCGCTGGAGGACGCGTTCCCCCGGGCGGGGCAGGGCTCGCTGCGGGCGCTGGCCGGCTGCTTCGGCTTCTCGGGCGACGAGGTGGACAAGAAGTGCCGCGTGCTGTCGGGCGGTGAGAAGGCGCGGCTCGTCATGGCGAAGATGCTCTTCGACCCGCCGAACTTCCTGGTGCTGGACGAGCCCACCAACCACCTGGACATGGCGACGAAGGAGATGCTCATCACCGCGCTGTCGCGGTACGAGGGCACCATGCTGTTCGTCTCGCACGACCGGCACTTCCTGGCCGCGCTGTCCAACCGCGTGCTGGAGCTGACGCCGGAGGGCATCCACCAGTACGGCGGCGGCTACACGGAGTACGTGGCGCGCACGGGCCACGAGGCCCCCGGCCTGCGCAGCTGAAGTCGTCCCGTGTGACGGGCTACTCCGCCGGAGTCCGGCTCCGGCGTGAGGGCAGCGCCTGCCGCAGCGCCCGCATCTCGCCCAGCAGCTCCCGCGCGGCCGCGAGTGCGTCGGGAGCCGTGCTGACGTCGGGAGCGGGCGCTTGCACCACGGAGGGCTCGCCCAGGCCGGCATCGCGGTGCTGGCGGACGCGCGCCAGGATGACGTCGCGAATCTCCCGGGCGTTGTCCACGCCGCGGAAGTGCGCCTCGTGCAGGTGCTCGCCGCCCCGGGAGTCCGCGTCACTCGAGCCGCTGGAGCCACCGCCACCGGCCGTCTCCACCTTCACGTCCGCGATGCCGAACAGGCGCTGGAGCGGGTTCTGCTGGATGGAGACCTGCTGGATGTTGGCGAAGGTCATCGTCTTCTCCTGCAGGGAGACGACACCCTCGCGGATGCGCAGGCTCCGGTCGGAGAGGATGTACCAGCGCAGGTTGAGGTCCACCCACGTCACCAGGAAGCCCAGGGGCAGCTGCGCGAGGAATCCCAGCCAGGCGAAGGCCTCGAGGCCCCAGGCAATCTCGTCCGCGTAGCGGAAGTCGAACGGGGAGCCGAAGGCGCTGAGGAACATGAAGCCCGCGAGCAGGCCGACGACGAGGCCGAGCTGCTTCATGCCCCAGCCCAGCAGCCGGTAGCGGCGGTAGCCGGGCGCGGAGCGGAACACGCGCACCGCGTCCCCCACGGGGACCTGGGGCTCCGGCGGCACCTTGAGCAGGCGCAGGAACCATGCGTGGCGGGGCTCAGCCATCCGTCTCCTCCGCCTTCTCCCGCGTCGCGGAGCCGTCACCCAGGCTGAGCCGGAGCGCACGCACCTCGGCCGCCACCTCGCGCAGCGTGGCCGTCAGCGCGGCTGCGTCACCCGCGGGCAGCGCGTGCGAGGTGTCATGAGACGCGGGCAGGGGGTGCTCCCGGGAGCCGCGCATCTTCGAGTAGAGAAAGTCCCGCATCGCCTCGAAGGCCTGCACGCCCTCGATGGTGACTTCCGCGCGGGCATTGCCGCTCGCCGTCTGTATCTGGATTCGCGCGAGCCCGAGCCAGCGCTCCACCACGTTGCTGGACAGGTGGATGTCCTGGATGCGCGCGTAGGTGAGGGAGATTTCGCGGCGGAAGAGGATGCCCCAGCGCGCGGTGAGCCCCTCCGCGTCCAGTTCGTAGCGCAGCGTGCGGAACTTGAAGTACCGCACCGCCATGAGGATGGGGAAGCCCGGGCCGGCCAGCATGGCGGAGAGCAGGTAGTAGGTGAGCAGGTTCGCGTGCGGGCGCAGCGCCACGGGCAGCCGCGAGAAGGGCGCTGCCTCCGCGGGCGCGGCTACCGCCAGGGACGAAGGTGAACCCGTGTCTGTCATGTGCGGCTCACCGGAGGGACTCCCGCGGTAGGTTTGCACTGCTGCTCTACGTGCATGAAGGGACACGATTGCACACCGCCGGCCGTGACGCGTGCCGCGATGCAACCAGGGGCCCGAGCCGGGAAGATGTGGCTTCCAGCAAGAAGGCTGGACTCGCACCTTCAAGGAGCTCGACATGAGGCAGTCACGGTTCGTCTCGATGCGGAGCGCGGTCCTCCTGTTGTCGGCGCTGTTCACCGTGGCTTGTGGAGGAGGCCCGGTGGCGGAGGAGGGTGCGCCACTGGAGCCCGAAGCCTCCGAGAGCACGGACGTCTCCGCGCAGGCGTACACCTGTGGCGAGACGGCGGGCACGTGCGCGCCCGGGTACAAGTGCTGCTACCCGTGCGGCGTGGAGGGCTGCCCGTGGCAGTGCATGGCGGTGAACCGCTGTCCCTTCATCCCGTAGGGCCGCGCTGAAGCCCGCGCCCGCCGGCCTGCCCGGCGGGTGCTTCTCGAGGCCCGAAACCCTACTCGAACAGCCGGCTCGCCAGCCGCGCCAGCTTCTGCGCCTTGCCGGTGTACGGCGGGAAGAACAGGTGCGCCAGCGACGTGCGCCCCTGGCGCAGCACCGCGCGCTCGTGGCTGAACGTGCGGAAGCCCGTCTCGCCGTGGTACGCGCCCACGCCGCTCTGCCCCACGCCGCCGAAGGGCAGGTTGGGGTTCGCGTTGTGCAGCACCACCGTGTTGATGCAGGTGCCGCCCGCGCTCGTCTCGCGCAGCACCCGCTCCACCGTCGCCTCGTCCTGGCTGAACACGTAGAGCGCCAGCGGCTTGCCCCCCGCGCGCACCTGCGCCACCACCTCGTCCAGGGACTCGTACCGGAGCACCGGCAGCACCGGCCCGAAAATCTCCTCGTCCATGATGGGCGCGTCCGGCGTCACGTCCGCCAGCACCGTGGGCGCGATGTAGCGCGTCTCCGCGTCCACGCCGCCCCCCGCCACCACGCGCGCGCCCGCCGTCACCGAGCGGTCCATCAGCCCCCGCACCCGCTTGAAGGCCCCGTCATCCACCATGCGACAGAAGTCCTGGCACGCGCGCCGCGCCTCCTCGGAGCGGCCATAGAAGCGCTCCAGCGCGTCCTTCATCGCCGCCAGCAGCGCCTCCTCGCGCGACGCGTGTACCCAGACATGGTCCGGGGCGATGCACGTCTGCCCCGCGTTGAGGAACTTCCCCCACACCACCCGCTCGGCCGTGCTCTCGAGGTCCGCCGTCGCGTCGACGATGACGGGCGACTTGCCGCCCAGCTCCAGCGTCACCCCGGCCAGGTGCCTCGCCGCGGCCTCCATCACCCGCCGGCCCACGCGCGGGCCACCCGTGAAGAAGAAGTGGTCGAACGGCAGGCGCAGGAGCGCCTCACCCACCTCCGGGCCGCCTTCCACCAGGGCGACTTCGTCCTCGGGGAACGCGTCGCGCAGCAGCTCGGCCAGGAAGCGCGCCGTGTGCGGCGTCTTCTCGCTGGGCTTGCACATGACGACGTTGCCCGCCGCCACCGCCGCCACCAGCGGAGACACCAGCAGGTTGAAGGGGTAGTTCCACGGGGCCACCACCAGCACCACGCCCTTCGCCTCGGACTGCACGAAGCTGGAGGTGCCCGTCAGCAGGAGCGGCGTCGTCACCTTCCGGGGCTTCATCCACCCCTTGAGGTGCTTCTGCGCGTGCGCCAGCTCCTGGAGCACCGGCATCACCTCGGTGGCCTCCACCTCCGCGCGCGGCTTGCGGAAGTCCGCGTGGATGGCGTCCGCCAGCGCCTCGCGCCGCGCGACGATGAGCTCCTTGAGCTTCTCCAGCCGGGCCAGTCGCTCCTTCGCGCCGCGCCGCGCCACGTCCCAGCGACGCGCCTGCAGGCGTTCGAACGCCTCTCGCACGCCTTGCGGCACCTGCTCCTCTGCCAGCTTCACCACGTGCATGGACCGGCTCCTCCCGGGGGTGCCCCTTTCGGGAACACCGCCCGCACCGGCCATCTTGCCTACTCCATCAGCCGGGTCGCGCGGGAGGCCATTTCCTGCGCCTTTCCGCGATACGGCGGGAAGAACACCGAGGCCAGCGACTTCATCCACTGCACCGTCACCGCGCGCTCATGGCTGAAGGTCCGGAAGCCGTAGACGCCGTGGTAGTTGCCCAGGCCACTCATTCCCACCCCGCCGAAGGGCAGGTTCGGGTTGGCCACGTGGATGAGGACGTTGTTCACCACCGCCCCGCCGGACGTGGTGTTCTGGAAGATGTCCTCGATGGCCCGCTTGTCCTGGCTGAACACGTAGAGCGCCAGGGGCTTGCCGCCGCTGCGGACGTGGGCGTAGACCTCCTCGCGCTTCTGGTAGGTCATCACCGGCAGCACCGGGCCGAAGATTTCGCCCTCCATCACCGGCATGTCCGCCTTCACGCCCGACAGCACGGTGGGGGCCACGTAGCGCGAGGGCCCGTCCGCCGCCCCGCCCACCTCCACCTTCGCCCCCACGGCCACCGAGCGGTCGACCAGGTCCTTCACCCGCCGCCACGCCGCCGGGTCCACAATGCGCGAGAAGTCCGGGCTCGCCTGCCGCTCCGTCTCCGTGCCGCCGTAGAAGCGGGTGATGACCGTCTTCATCGCCTCCACCAGCTCGCGCTCGCGCGAGGCGTGGACGAAGACGTAGTCCGGCGCCACGCACGTCTGGCCGCTGTTGATGAACTTGCCCCAGCAGAGACTCTCGGCGGTGGCCGTGATGTTCGCCGTCTCGTCGACGATGACGGGCGACTTGCCGCCCAGCTCCAGCGTCACGCTGGCCAGGTGCTTCGCCGCCGCGTGCATGACCTTCTGGCCGATGCGCGGGTTGCCCGTGAAGAAGATGTGGTCGAAGGGCAGCTCCAGCAGCGCCTCTGCCGTCTCCGCGCCGCCCTCGAACAGGGCCACCTCGTGCTCGGGGAAGACGTCCTTCACCAGCCGCGCCAGGAAGCGCGAGGTGTGCGGCGTCTTCTCGCTGGGCTTGCACATCACGGTGTTGCCCGCGGAGATGGCCGCAATCAGCGGCGCCATCAGCAGCTGGAACGGGTAGTTCCACGGCGACAGCACCAGCACCACGCCCTTGGCCTCGTAGCGCACGTGGCTGGACGAGCCCGCCAGCAGCAGCGGCGTGCCCACCCGCGTGGGCTTCATCCACGACTTGAGGTGCTTCACCGTGTGGTTCAGCTCCTCCAGCGTGGGGTGCACCTCCGTCAGCTCCACCTCCATGGCGGGCTTGTGGAAGTCGCGGTGGATGGCGTCCGCCAGCTCCGCGCGCCGGGCGACAATCGCCTCGCGCAGCCGCTTGAGCCGGGCAATGCGCTCGGCGGCGGTGGTGCGCGACATCGTCCAGCGGTGCGCGCGCTGCGCCTCGAACACCGCGCGCATGCGCTCGGCTTCGGCGGAGGGCTTCGTCTCGACAGGGGCGGGGAGGGCTTCCAGCATGGGCGTGCTCCAGTGCGGGGAAAGGGGTGGGACTTCAGCGGGCCTCGAGCCCGCGCAGCAGGGTGGTGAGGGCGGCGGTCAGCTCGGCGGTGAAGTCCACGCGCAGCGGGGCCATGTGCGGCAGGGCGAGCACCTCGCGCGTCACCGGCGCCAGGTCCGCCATCTGCCGCAGGCCCGTGACGAGCGCGTTCATCTGCATGATGAAGCGCGGCCCGTCCCCCGCCTTCAGGAAGGGGAGCCGCGCCTCCACCTTCGCCCCGGTGCCCAGCAGCGCCGCCAGCAGCCGCTCCTTGAAGGGCCGCAGCTGCGCCGCCGTCACGTTCTGCTCCAGCACCGTCTGGAGCAGCGCGAGCAGCCGCGTCAGCGCCTCCTCGCCGTCCAGCGACTCGGCCACCGTGCGCGCGAGCCTCGGGCCCGTCCACGCACCGTCACCCGGCTCCAGCAGCCCGTCGAGCTTGTCGAACCACGTGAAGAGCAGGTCCTCCAGCAGCGCGAGGAACAGCGCCTCCTTCGTGGGGAAGTAGAGGAACACCGTCCCCTTGGCCAGCTGCGCCCGCTCGGCGACGTCCGCCATCTTCACGTCCCCGTAGGACGTGGCCTGGTACAGCTCCAGCGCCTCATCCAGGATGAGCCGCCGCCGCGCCTCCTTGTCCTCGTCCTTGCGCGCCCGCTGGGGCAGCGGCCGCCGCGCCTTCGCCGCTGACTGGCTCACCATGCCTTCTCAAGTAGGTGACCGGCAGTCAGTCGTCAAGTGACTTGCGGTCATTTGTACGGAAGCCCGAGGACGGGCGCCCGCTGGCTGTATGTAGGCGGGTGTGCGAGACTGGGCGTCATGCGTCCCATCGAAGCGGAGCTCCTGTCGGGCAGCGGGCTGTACCGGGAGGTGGTGCTGGAGAAGCTGCTCCACGCGCGCGAGTCGGTGTGGATGGCCACGGCCAACGTGAAGGCGATGTTCGTGGAGCACGGCGGGCGCTTCGTCCCGCTGGTGGAGGTGCTGGACACGCTGGCGGCGCGCGGCGTGGCGCTGCGGCTGTTGCACGCGGAGCTGCCCAGCCGGCCCTTCCGCGCGGCCTTCGACAAGCGGGCCCGGCTGGTGGCGGGCGGGCTGGCGCTCAAGGTGTGTCCGCGCGTGCACTTCAAGGCCGTCGTCGTCGACGGGGCGTGGGCCTACCTGGGCAGCGCCAACCTCACCGGCGCGGGGCTGGGCGCCAAGGGTGACACCGTGCGCAACTTCGAGCTGGGCTTCGTCACCGAGGACTTCGACGTCATCGACCGGGTGACGGCGCTCTACGAGTCGGTGTGGGGCGGCGCGGAGTGCCGGACGTGTCGACTGCGCACGCTCTGTCCGGACCCCATCTTGCCCGCGAGCCGGCGGATGGTGGAAAAGCCAGACTCCCGGGGCGCCGCGCGGCTGGGCAAGGCCCGTCGCCTGCGGCGCCACACCTCGGAGCCCCGCCGATGATGACGCTCTCCTTCACTCCCAAGACGCGCTCCACCCGTCCCGGCGGGCCGCTGGCGGACGTCCCCGGCCTCGCGGCCTGCGTCCAGCGGCACACGTCCCGTCCCGCCGCCTGGCGGGCGCTGAAGTAGGCCCCTGCGCCCGCCCGCCCCAGGAACCCGCTCCTTGTCCCAGGACGTCCCCACCGCCCCGCTGCCCGCCGAGCTGGAAGCCCACCTGCGGCTGCGGCGCCGCAACTACCTGCTGTGCGCGCTGGGGCTGACGCTCTCCGGCGCCACGCACCCGCTGACGCTGGGCCGGCTGATTCCAGAGGTCCTGGCCGTCCACGTGGCGTGGAGTGCCGTCTTCATCGTGCTGGGCGTGGCGGTGAGGGCGCGCTGGGTGGACTCGAAGACGGGCAGCGCGCTGGCCGCCCTCGTGAGCCTCGTGGCGCTGTTGCTCGTCATCCGCTTCACCGGCGGCCTGGCCAGTCCCTTCTTCCCCGGGTTGTACGCGGTGCCGCTCATCATCGCGGTCTTCACGCCGGGGCACCGGCAGCCCACGCTGGTGGCGTGCGCGCTGACGCTGGTGTCGCTGCTGCTGACGTGCTGGTGGTCCCGCGCGTCGCCGCGCGATGCGCTGGCGCAGGTGTTCTCCTTCGTCTTCATCGCGTGGGTGTCCGTCTATGGCGGGCGCACGTTCCGCCGGCTGCGCGACGCGGAGCGCGAGGCGGACCGGGAGCGCGTGGAGGCGTTGCAGCGGCTGGCGGAGAGCGAGCGGCTGCGCGCCCAGGCCGAGCGCAACCGCGCGGAGATGGAGCGGCTGGCGGTGGTGGGCAAGCTGGCCGCGGGCGTGGCGCACGAGGTGAACAACCCGCTGGCCTACGTGAAGTCCAACCTGGGCTTCCTGGAGGAGGAGCTGCGCGAGCCGGCGCCGGACGTGGAGGAGCTGCGCCGCGTGCTGGAGGAGACGCAGCAGGGCGTGCAGCGCATCCAGCAGATTGTCGCGGACCTGCGCCGCTTCTCGCGCGACGCGACGGACGCGGAGGAGCACTGCGCGGTGGAGGACGCGGTGGCGGAGGCGGACCGGCTGGCGTCGGTGCGGCTGCGCAGCCTGGGCGAGGTGGTGCGGGAGCTCGCCCCGGGCCTGCCTCGCGTGCGCATCAGCCAGCGCCACCTGGTGCAGGTGCTGGTGAACCTGCTGCTCAACGCGGCGGACGCGCTGGAGACCATGGAGCCCCGCCGCCCGGCGCGCATCGTCGTGCGCTCCACGCGGGAGGAGACGGGCGTGCGGGTGGACGTGGAGGACAACGGCCCCGGCATCCCCGACGCCGTGCTGCCGCGCCTGTTCGAGCCCTTCTTCACCACCAAGCCCCCGGGCAAGGGCACCGGCCTGGGCCTGGCCCTGTGCCGCGAGTACGTGGCGCGCGCCGGAGGCACCCTGGTGGCGGAGAACCGCCCGGAGGGTGGGGCGCGCTTCACCCTGCGACTGCCCGGAGTCTCGTGACAAGCACGGACCCGGGGCTGGTGCCCACCCTCACGGTGACGTACCCGCACCCCTGACGCCGGACTGCTACTCGCCACCCTGGGTGGAGGGCTCCGCGGCCGTCTCCTCCCCGGCCTCCGTGGACGCCTTGCCCTGCTGCGCGTCCCGCCACGCGCTGGGGGACGTGCCCACCAGCTTGCGGAACAGGCTGCTGAAGTGCTGGAGCGACGCGCAGCCCACCTCCACCGCCACGGCGGTGAGCTTCATGTCCGTCTCCAGCAGCAGCGCCTGCGCCATGCGCACCTGCACGGCATTCAGCTCCGCCTGGAAGGACGTGCCCGCCTCCTTCAGCCGCCGCTGCAGCGTCCGCTCGGACATGCCCATCTCCCGGGCCACGTCCGACAGATTCACGTCCGGCAGCTTGCCCTTCATCACCTGGTGCAGCTCGCGCAAGAGCGGCGACTGGCCGGTGGCCTCGGCGACCAGGTCATTCAGCTTCGCCAGCAGCGGCGCCGCCAGCGCCTCCGGGTGGCCCAGCCACGCCAGCGCCTCGGCCGGGTCGCTGAAGGCGCGGCTGGGGTACGCGCCGGACAAGAGCGTGTAGAAGCCGCCCACCACCGCGCCCACGACGCCCTCCGGACGCACCAGCGCCTGCTTCAGCACGGAGGTGCTGAAGGCCTTCTCCCGGGGCTGCATGTACTTCACCAGGACGGCGAAGGCGGACGGGTCCGCGGCCTCCAGCCGGCGCGCGTCCACCAGCGAGGCGTGGGGCTTCGCGGGCGCCAGCTCCACGTCCAGAATCTGCACGAGCCGCCGCACCTGCGACTCACCCGGGCGTCCCCACAGGATGAAGCCGCACAGGTCCGCCGAGGCGTACCAATGGAGGAAGCCCTCCCCGACTACGTAACGGCCGAGGGGGTCCCGGAGGTAATCGTCGACTCCGTCTGCCGATCGCACGGCCTGGCAGAATAGCGCCGAATGATGCGGGCCACCCACAAGGGATTGATGGGCGAAAGTCCGGTAATCAGCGCCGGACGGACCAGGCCCGAGGCGGCGAGCTCCCGGGTGGCCGCCGGCAGCTCGTACCAGGGCGTCTGCGGCTTCAGGTGGTGGGCCTGGTGGAAGCCCGCATTGAAGAAGAAGAGGTTGTAGAAGCGCGACGTGGACGTATTGCCCAGTGCGTCACGCTGGCTGGCGTCCGTCTCGAAGTGTGCCGCCAGGTTGAGCCAGAGGATGCACACCTGGCCCACCAGCAGGACGGCCCACCACGCCAGCCCCAGCGCCGGCTTCCAGACGACGAGCGCCAGCAGGGTGCCGTCCACCACCAGGAAGTCGATGACCAGCTCCAGCCGCTGCTTGCGCTTGGTCGCCGCCTTCCAGACGTGGCCCACCGCCTCGAAGGGCCAGAACCAGGGCGACAGCGCCGAGCGCAGGCAGTAGCGCACGGCCCCCTCGCCGGGGCGCCGCTGGCCCCAGTCCCCCGGCCCGTCGTTGTACTTGTGGTGGTTGAAGTGGTGGATGTAGTAGCCGCGGTAGGGGAAGCCGCAGGCCATGCCCAGCGTCCGGGACACCACCCAGTGCGCCAGCTTCGGCCGGGCGGTGGAGACGTGCATGTGGTTGTGCAGGACGGCGTAGTTCCAGAACAGCACCGCCCAGCCCAGCGCGCACATCCCCAGCCGGCCCGCCACCCCCAGCCCGTCCCAGCTCAGCACGAAGGCGGGAAACCACACCCACCACAACGCGTGGACCGCGAGCTGGGGCAGGTCGAAGCTGGGCGTCGGCGGGGGGGCGCGAGTCATGAAGACTCTAAGTACGCCCGCCCCGCCGCCGCCGCTTCACTCCACGCGCCAAGCGCTTGCGCCAGAACGAAACTTCCCTCACATCCAGGGTCCCCCCCGCCCCGGTCTGAGTCCGTCCTGGCTCCCTCTCTTCCACGTGGGGTGGAAGAGAGGGACGGCGCGCTCAGTTCTCGAGCGCGTTGGCCACCTGCCCCAGCAGCCGCAGCCGGGGCGCGTCCAGCTTGCGCACGGTGCGCAGCAGGCGGCGGACTTCGGGACGCTCGCGGTACTCCGGCGGGTCCTCGGCGAGCGCGGGCGCGCCTTCGACTCCGGCGACTCCCGCCATGCCGAGCAGCACGTCCGAGGAGCAGTTGAGGACCAGACACAGCTTCCTCAGCGTGCGCACGCTGGGGAGCATGTGGCCGCGCTCCAGGCGGCCGTAGACTTCCGTGGCGATGCCGACGCGCTCGGCGACGTCGGCCTGGGTGAGCTCCAGCCGCTGCCGGGCCGCGCGAACCGCGTTTCCAATGATGGTGGCCAGTCGTTGTTCCATGGCGTGCGGAAACCTGTCGAAAAGAGGGCTTGTCCCCCCGCATTCGAGCGGAGAGGCGCCGGGGAGAAGTGACTTCGGTTGGCCGCCTCGTGGAACACAGACTACGAGTCGGGTCTGACATTCCGGGGCTCCCGGAAGGGCGTGTGGAAGCGTCCGGAATCGGGCGGGTTTCCGACCTCGCGAGGGCCCTGCGGGCGCGGGGGGCACGGCGGCGCGAGGCCCGAAAAATCGGCCTGCGCGGCGTTGTCAACGGCGCGGTGGATGCACAGGGGAAAAGCCCTGGTGTTTCCGGGGTTTACGAAGGCGGGAGGTCTGACATAGGTTGGGCGCCCCGGTGGGTCCCGGGGAACCGGTGCATGCCTCCGGTCTACGGAGCCGGGGGTGCATCGCGCCTCGCGGGGAGGGCTGTACAGGTCGTGAGCGACGAGCGTCCGGACGCGCTGCTCAAGAGCGCACTCGAAAAAATCGTCTACTTCGAGGCTCGCGCGGAGCAGCTGCACAGCGAGCTGGACTCGACGCGCGAGGAGATGGCGCACCTGAAGCGCGAGCTGGCGGAGACGCACCAGCGCGAGCTGGAGCTGCGGCGCGAGGTGGCGGAGCTGGAGGTCCGCATCGCCCGCATGCAGGCCGAGCGCGAGGAGCTGACGCGGCTCAACCAGGCGCTGCGCGGCGAGCGCCACCAGCTCATGGACAAGCTGCTGGACGCCAGCCGCATCCGCTCGTCGGCGCAGGAGCGCGACGAGGAGGACGACGACCTGGGGCTGGACCTGGCGTCGTTCATCTCCCAGCTTCGCAGCGAGGTGCTGCTGCGCGGCGAGGCGGGGCCGGTGGCGCAGGGCGTGGTGGTGCCTCCGGTGCGCGGCCCGTCCGTGCCGCTGCGCGAGACGGCCGGCACCGCGTCCGACAGCGAGCCGCCCGTCGCGTCCGCGGAGCGGTCTCCCGAGAGGTTCGAGCGGGGGATGGAGGGCCTGTCGCCGGTGGCGCGCGAGGCGCAGCGCTTCTTCCAGGCGGGCCGGCTGGGCGTGAGCGCGGCGCAGCAGGCGGAGCTGTCCGCGCACGCGGGGCTGTCCGCGCACGCGAGCTTCGGTGGCTCGACGGACGAGACGCTGTTCGGCTTCTCGGTGCGCGAGCTGTCCGCGCAGGACTCCGCCGCCCGGGTTCGCGCCGCGGAGCGACTGAAGGCGCTGGCACAGCCGGCCGCCGCGCCCGCGCTGGCCACGGCGCTGCATGCGGAGACGGACCCCACGGCGCAGGTGGCGCTGCTGCAGGCGTTCGCCTCGCTGTGCCGGGAGCAGGGGGCGTCGGTGGTGTCGCCGCTGCTGTCGTCGCCGGTACCGGAGGTGCGCATCGCCGCGCTGAAGGCGCTGCTGACGCTGGCGCCCAAGGACGCGGCGCCGCACCTGGCGCAGGCGATGAAGGACCCGGACCGCTCGGTGCGCCGCCGGGCGTCGCTGCTGGCGCTGGGGCTCGAGGGTGAGACGGCGCGCCGGCTGGGCGAAGAGGCCATCCACGACGCGGACCCGGAGGCTCGCGCACTGGCTGCTCTGGCGCTCGGCGCGGGGAGTGGCGAGAACGCCCGTGCGCTGCTGCTGGGCGCGCTGGCGGACCGCGAGCCGCGCGTGCGCAAGGCGGCCGCGCAGAGCCTGTCGCGCATCCTCGGGCATGACGTGTCCGCGGTGGTGGACCTGGATGACACGCATCGGCGCCGGGAGATCCGCCGGCTGGCGACGCTGCCCGTGAAGCCCGTGCGCGCCCGGCTGGAGCAGCCCCGGCCCGTGACTGTCGCTCCCGTGGCCCACGCAGTCGCGATGATGGCCGTGCCCGAGCAGGTCCTGGTGGCCACGGCTTCCGCTCCGGCGCAGGTGCTGGTCGGCGCGACGGTGCAGGCCCGGATGGGTGCTGCTCCGCCGCAGGCCCTGGCCGCTGCCTCGAATGGCGCCACCGCGCAGGTCCGAGCCCCGAGTCCTGCCCCGGTCATGGCCGCCGCTCCCGCGCGGAACCCGGCCGGAACGCCTCCCGCCCAGCCGCCTCGCGCCGCTCCGCCCGCCCAGCGTCTGTCCCCCGTGCAGGCGGCCCTGGTGGCCATGGGCGCCGTGCATGCGCAGGCCGCCGCGCCGGCCCCCGCGCCCGTCGAGCCCCGCCCGGCCCCGGCCCGCGCTGTCTCGCCCATCGAGGAGCTCTGCACCCGGATGCTGTCGGAGGTCCGCCTGGCGGTCCGAGGCCGCTCGCTCGTCGAGCTGGCAGTCGCCCTGTCGGCTCCCTCGGAGCTCGCCCAGGAGGCGCTCACCCTCCTGTCCGCCAGGGGAGCGGTGGTCCGAAGGGGGCACAAATACTTCGCCGCTTGAGGCAAGTTAGCCGTTCCGCACGTCTTGCGAAGGGTCGTCCATGGAAGCGCCGACGTACAGCTCCAAGCAGGTGGCCGAGATGCTCGGCGTGTCCCCGAAGCAGATTCCGCCGGAGTCGCGGAAGGACACCTACACCCCGGATGACATCTGGGAGCTGCGCACCACGCTGAACGCCTTCCCCGCGCGCATCGGCCACCGCCGCCAGCTCTTCCTCAACTTCAAGGGCGGCACCGGCAAGACGTCCCTGTCCACCTCCTACGCCTGGCGCCTGGCGGAGCTGGGCTACGCCGTCCTCCTCATCGACCTCGACAGCCAGGGCCACGCCACCAAGTGCCTCGGCTACGAGGGCGAGGACTTCGAGAAGACGCTCCTGGACGTCCTCGTCCGCAAGACGCCGCTCGCCAAGGTCATCCAGAAGTCCACCCTGCCCAACCTGGACTTCGTCCCGTCCAACCTGACGATGTCCACCATGGACCTGGCGCTGATGCCCATGTCCGGTCGCGAGTTCAAGCTGCGCAACGCCCTCAAGGACGTGGAGGCGCAGTACGACGTCATCGTCTTCGACGCGCCCCCGTCCTTCGGCCTGCTCAACCTCAACGCGCTGATGGCGGCGAACGACCTGCTCGTCCCCGTGCTCGCGGACTTCCTGTCCTTCCACGGCCTCAAGCTGCTGTTCGAAACGGTGCAGAGCCTGGAGGAGGACCTGAACCACGTGCTCGACCACGTCTTCATCGTGGTCAACTCGTTCAACGCCACCTTCAAGCTGGCGAAGGAGGCGCTGGAGGCGCTGCAGACGCACTACCCGGAGTTCCTGCTGCCCACCATCATCCGGCAGTGCACCAAGTTCGCGCAGGCCTCCAGTGAGGGCCGCCCGGTGTTCGTCGCGGACCCCACGTCCAAGGGGGCCAGCGACATCCAGGCCATGATTGACAACATCCTGCCGCGCCTCGTCGCCGCGGCCGCCGCCGCCCCGAAGAAGGGCACCCAGCAGGCCGGCTGAGAACCGCCATGAAGAAAGCCTTCGAACAGAACGTGTCCCGCGCCAAGCCGCGCCTCCGCCTGGGGGCGCTGACCGGCCTCATCGACCCGGCCGAGGGCTCCGCGCCCGCCGAGTCGGACGCTGTCGCCGAGTCCGCTCCGCCGCCCGCCGCCGAGGCCCCGGACCTGTCCGCCGAGGTGCGCGCCCGCATCGAGCGCGCCCGCGCTCCGCGCCCCACCGCCGCCGAGGCCATGGACGCCGCCCTGCGCGCCCAGGAGTCCGCCGCGGACGAGCCCGTCACCTACGCGTCTCCAGAGCCCGAGCCGGTGGAGCCGCAGGCCCGCTACGAGGCCGCGCCCGCCGCCGAGCCCGTCACCTACGCCGCGCCGCCCGCGGCGCTCCACCTGGACGGCCTCATGTCCGGGCCTCCGCCGGAGCACCCCATGACGCAGGCCTCGGCCCATGCCTCGCTGCCCCACGTCACCGCCACCGTCGCCGAGCCGGTGGCCCGCGTGGAGGCGCCGCCCACGGAGGTGGAGGTCCAGACGCCAGCCTCTCCGCGCGAGGACGCGCACGACTCCGCGGGACGCCGCGAGCGGCTGAAGGCGCGCCTCAAGGCCGTGCGGGAGAACCCGCGCCCGGAGCCGCTGCCGGCCACCGTGGCCGAGGCGGGCCAGCGCGCCGTGGAGCGCATCACCCACCTGCAGTCCGAGCTGGTGAAGGTGAAGGCGCTCAACCTCTCCCTCACGCAGGACCTCGAGGTGTCGCGCCGCCAGGCGGAGAAGGCCACCGAGGAGGCCCGCCTGCGCATGGACGAGGCGCGCCGGCTGACCTCGGAGATGGAAGGCCGGGTGAAGCTGCTGGCCGACCTGGAGCGCGAGCTGTCCGCGCTGGAGGGCGAGCGCGACGAGGCGCTCCTGTCCCTCCAGGAGACCCGTCAGGCCCTGCAGGCCGCGGCGCGCGAGCGCGAGGCGCTGGAGGACGAGGTCGCCCGGGGCAAGCAGTCGCTCGTGGACAGCCTCGCCGAGGAGGAGCGGCTCGCCGGAGAGCTGGAGGCCGCCAAGGACGAGACGGTGTCCCTGCGCCGCACCGTGGAGGCGCTCCAGGGGGAGCGCGACGTGCTGGCCCAGCAGGTGGCCTCGCTCACCGCCGAGCGCGCCGAGCTGCTGGAGGCGCGCAAGGCCCTGGAGTCCGTGCACCGCGCGCTCAGCCAGGCGATGGTGCGCTGAAGCGCCACGTGCTTGCTGCAACGAAGGGGCGGCGGCCACCCGGAAGCGGGAGCCGCGCGCCCCTTCTGCTTTTCGCTACTTCGAGTCCTTCGCCACGCCCGTGCCGGAGCGGATGACGGCCAGGGCCGCCGTGTTCAGCGGAGGAGACCTGAGCCCCTCGGTGGCCAGCTCCGCGAACTCGCCTTCCTTCGCCTTCAGCGAGCTGGTGTACGCGATGAGCTTCTTCACCCGGTCCGACTTCGACGGGTGCCGGGACGAGAAGGTCGTGTTCTCGGTCGTCTTCGCGATGAGCCGGCGGTAGTCGTCCGGGTCGTACCCCGCGGACACCATGAGCTGGGCCGCCATCTTGTCCGCCTCGAACTCCATCTCCTTGGAGTTGCCCTTGTCGAAGAGGCCGAGGGTGTCCTCGGCCAGGCTCCCCAGCAGGCCGGGCTCCTTGTCCAGGTCCAGCGTGCCATCGCCGCTCTTGCTCGAGGACAGCAGCGCCACCGCGCCCGGAGAGAGGACGGCCTCTCCCATCGCGGCCATCTTGCAGGTCTTCACCTTGGTGTCGTTGTACTGACGGATGGCGTGCTTGAGCACGACATGGGCGATTTCATGCGCCAGCACACCCGCGAGCTGGCCCTCGTTCTCCACCGACTCCAGGACCTTGCGCGAGATGAAGACGTAGCCGCCGGGCGCGGACACCGCGTTGAACTGCTGCTTGTCGTCGATGACGCCGAACGTCCACTCCAGCGTGGGACGGGGCGACTGCGCCGCCAGGTTCTTCCCCACGGTGTTGACGTAGTCGTGCAGCGCCTCGCCCGGCCGCCTCGGCTGGTGCTGCGTGCCGTCCTTCGGCGGAGCCTCCAGCACCAGCCCGCCGCCGCGCTGCACGAAGTGGATGGCCAGCGCGCCGCCCAGGGCGTACTCCTCCGCCACGGCCGGCTCGACATCCAGCTTCTTGCACTCCTCCGCCTTCTCCGCCGCCTCACCCATCTTGCCCAGGAGGTTGTCGCCCTTGGTGAGGTTGGAGGCATTGAAGCCGCCGCAGGGCGCCGCCAGCACGCCCACGCCCAGCGCCGCGAGCACCGTCATTCGCAGCCCCATCACTTCACCGCCTTCTTCTTCGAGCCCTTGGCGGGCGCCTGGGGGGCCGCCTGCGCCACCTTCTCCGTGGGCCCCACCACCGGGAAGAGCCCCGCTTCCTCCACATGCGCGGCGATGGCCTCCGTGGACACCGCCTTGGCCAGCGCCTCCACCGCCTTGATGTCGCTGACGGCCTTCGCGTAGTCGCCCTTCTTGCCGTTGCCGTACTTCTCGGCGCCGGGGCTGAGCGCCTTCACCGCGGCGCCACTGGCGACGAACTTCTTCGGGTCCATCGTCTGCTTGCCGTTCGGGTCGACGACGATTTCCATGTTGGGCCGCGTGGTGGACAGGTTCGTCTGGAAGACGAAGCCCTTCTTCCCGCCCGGCGCCTCCACGCGGTGCCACTGCTTGTTCGTCGCGTCGGCGCCCTCCCACTTCACAGTGTCCCCAGGCTGGAGGATGACCACCGCGTTGTCCGTGGGGGACGGGCTCACCATCACCCGCGTGTTCTTCGCCTTCACGTACAGCGTCCCGCCGACCTTCACGGCGCCCGCCAGGCCCGGAAGGCCCAGCGCCAGCGCCACGGCGACCATGCCTGCTCTCGTTCTCATCCGCATGCCTCCCAGGCTCCTCTCCAGCTCACTTGTCCAGGCTCGCCACGCCGTCGAACTCCGGCGGCGGCGCCTTGGCGTACTTGTGGCAGCGCTCCAGCAGCGCCTGCGTGGGCCCGTCCTCCGGGTCCTCGGCCTTCCGTGCCTCCAGCACCGCCGCGGCCTCCGCGAAGCGCGCCTCGCGGTAGAGCGCCAGGGCCGCGTGGTAGCGCTCCACCGTCACCTGCTTGTGCGCGTCCAGCCCGCCCTTGAGCGCCAGCAGCTCGTACACCGTGACGGCCTCCGTCTTGCCGGCCACGCGCACCCGGTCCAGCTCGCGCACCTCGATGTGCTCCTTCGCCAGCTCGTACGTGCGCGGGCCAATCATGATGACGGAGCCATACGCCTTGTTCGCGCCCTCCAGCCGCGCGGCCAGGTTCATCCCGTCGCCGATGGCCGTGTAGCTGAAGAGCTGCTCGCTGCCGAAGTTGCCCACGAAGTTCACCGCGCTGTTGAGGCCGATGCGCGTGTACATGTCCGGCAGGCCCTGGACGCGGAACTCCTCGCGCAGCCGGTCCACCTCCGCCTTCGCCGCCAGCGCCCCCCGGCAGGCCCGCACCGCATGGTCCGGCTGGCGCATGGGCGCGCCGTAGAGGCACACCACCGCGTCGCCGATGTACTTGTCCAGGCACCCGCCCTCCTTCAGCAGCGCGCCACTCACCCGCGTCAGATACGTATTGAGGATGCGAACCAGGCTGCGCGGGTCCTGCTTGAAGCGCTCGCTGAAGGTGGAGAAGCCGCGGATGTCGCTGAAGAAGGCGGTGATTTCGACATTCTCCCCGTCCAGCCGGGGCAGCTCGCGCTGGGAAATCATCTGCTCCACCAGCTTGGGCTCCATGAAGCGGCTGAAGGCCTGCCGGATGAACTCCGCTTCCTTGTTGGCCACCAGGTGGTTGAAGGCCACGGCGGCGACGCTGGCCAGCATGCCCGCCAGCGAGGGCAGGGCGGTGAGCAGCACCATGCCCGTCTTCGCCAGCACCGGGCCCGTCACCCAATGCATGCCCAGGTAGAGCGCCAGCGGCCACGCGATTTCCAGCGGCGTCCACCGCGTCGTCATCAGCAGCACGACGGAGACGAGCGCCACCCCGAAGACGAGCAGCAGGCTCAGCCACAGCGGCGCGCGGGTGAAGAAGCGGCCGTTCCCCAGCAGCGTGTCCAGCACCGTCGCCTGCTTCACCAGGCCGGGCACGACGGGGGAGAAGGGCGTGGCCTTGACGTCGTTGAGCCCCACCGCGTTGCCGCCGATGACCACCACCTTGTCGCGGAAGAGGCCGGGCGGCAGCCGCGTGGGCTGGCCCGCGTTGCGCCGCGCCCAGTCGTCCAGCACCTTCAGCAGCGGCACCGCCTCGAAGCGCTCGTAGAACTCACCGCCGAAGTCGATGGCCGTGTCGCCCTCCGCGTCCACCGTGTACTCGCGCGTGCCCAGCCGCAGCGTGTGCTCCGACAGCTCCACCTCGCTGGCGCCCAGGATGCCCGCCGCCGCGCGCACCGGCAGCGTCGGGTACGTGTTGACGCCGTCCGTGTACGCGAAGCGCGTGCGCCGCATGAACCCGTCCGGGTCCGACTCCGCGTCCACCAGCCCGAAGCCATCCGCCGCGCCCACCAGCAGGGGAATGGGCGGCACCGGGTGCTGCGGCTGCATCACGCCCTCGGACTCCTGCTCCAGGGTCGGCAGCACGCGGCCCTCCACGCGCACCGGGAAGGCCACCGCGCGGGCCATCGCCTCGGGAGTGACTTCCGGCACGGCCTCCGCGTCCGGAACGTCCTCGAACTGCGCTGTGCCGTCCTCGGGGAACTCCTCGCCCGAAGGGGAGGGCTCCTCCTGGGACGGCGGCAGGGCCTCCGTGGGCAGCGCGTCCTGCGCGGAGGCCACGGGAGCCGCAGCCGGGGCCGGTGCGCTCGGCGCCGGGGCGCTGAAGTCCGCGCGGGGCGCATTGGAGGACATGCCCACGAAGAAGGGCACCCGTGTGTCGCGCAGCGTCTGCGCGAAGGCCAGGTCCATGCCCGTGTCCGTGGAGGGCTCGTCCATCACCGCGTCGAAGACGATGGCGCGCGCGCCCTCGGCCTCGAGTTGCTCCACCACCCGCGCCCACAGGTTGCGGCTGTAGGGCCAGTTCCCGAAGTTGAGCGCGTACTGCTTGTTGGCGCGGATGTTGTCCAGGCTCCACTGGTCGATGGCCAGCACCACCACGTGCGGTGACTTCCCGCGCCCGTCGGTGAAGCCGGTCACCATCTTGTCGTAGGCGCCCCGCTCGGCCTCTTCCAGCCAGCCGCCCAGTGACTCGCCCAGCAGATGGCACACGGCCGCCAGCGTGGTGGCCAGCACCGCCACGCCCAGCATCAGCCGCCAGTGGTTGCGCCACCGCGACTTCAGAATCTTCCAGCGCTCGCCTGCCACGGCCCCCTCTTGCGAAGCGTGCTGCGGTTCACACTACCTCAGTCGCCGTCCCGCCCGGCATCCGCCATCCGGTGGCGCCTGGCCTGCTCGACTCCCCGGAAAACCTTCCATCACCGTCGCCTCTGCTCCAGGCGGGCAGTCAGGCCCGCGTCCGGTGTCTCGACGGCCGCCCGGACTCCAGATTCATCAGCCAGTTCGAGGGGATGCGATACCCAGTGGACCTGGGTCCATACCAGCCGGCCAGCCGAGCCTCCGACGACCCTGGCGGTTGACGGGCGACGGCTCGCCCCGTGTTTGCCGGACTCCCCTCGCGACCGGACCTTATGCGCCGATGCGGAGGGCACGAGGCCTTCCGACAGCCCCGCGCGAAGGAGTCAGACGTGGCCCTGGATATCTTCAAGGAAAAAGGCGTTCCACTCGATAGACAGGTCTTCACCTGGAAGGACCTCGTCCGGCGCCCCTACAGCAAGCTGGATGACGACGCCTTCACCCGCGTCTGTGTCATCTACATGAACGGCATCATGGCGGACGCGCTGCGCACCAAGCACGCCATGGCCCGCATGAACCGGGACCTCCGCGAGCAGCTCGCGCTCATCCGCCGCGTCGAGCAGTTCGAGCAGACGCTCATCAACTGGCTGAACCCGCCGGACCAGACCCCGCTGGAGACCACGCTCGGCTTCGAGCAGGTCGCCATCGAGGTGACGGCCAGCGTCGCCCTGCGTGAGCCGGACCCGTACCTGGCGCAGACGTACCGCTTCGGCCTGCTCGAGGACTTCGACCACCTGTACCGGTACGGCGCGCTCTACGACCGGCTCGAGGGCAAGGACCCCAACAACATCACCCAGTCCTATACGGACATCACCCCCGGCCGGCCCACGTCCGTGGAGCACCGCTACCCGCTGGATGACCTGCGCCGTCCCTACGACAAGCGCACCGCGCACCCGCTCACCAAGATTCACGCGATGAGCATCACCGCCGCGGAGAACCAGACGCACGACTACTACATGACGGTGGGCCCGTTCTTCACCGACCCGGTGGCGCGCCAGCTCTACGCGGAGATTGCCGCCATCGAGGAGCAGCACACCTCCATGTACGAGTCGCTGCTGGACCCGAGTGAGTCGCTCCTGGAGAAGTGCGTCCTCCACGAGGCCATGCAGGTCTACAACTTCTACTCGTGCCTGGCGTACGAGAAGAACCCGCGCATCAAGGAGATCTGGCAGCGCTTCACGGACTACGAGCTGGGACAGCTCCACCACGTGATTCAGCTCTTCCAGCAGGTGGAAGGCCGTGACGCGGCGGAAATCCTCCCCGCGACGATGCCGGACCCCATCGGCTTCAAGGAACACCGCGAGTTCGTCCGCAAGACGCTGAACCAGGAAGAGGACCTCGCCTCCAACGGCCCCGACTACGTGCGCATGGCGGAGCTGCCGAGGGACCACCGCTCGTTCGTCTACCGCGACCAGCTCAACTCCGAGGGCTCGCCCTCCGAGACGGTGGCGGCGGGCTACCAATGGACTCCCGGGACGGAGCTCGCTGCTCGCGCGGCGCGCATGGGCTCGGTGCTGGAAGGAAAGAAGGTTCACTGACATGAAGAAGACGACCAGCGACATGGGCATGAACAAGACGGGCATCGCCACCTCGCCCGTGGACAGCGCGGACATCATCCAGGAGGCGCAGAAGCGGCAGCCCAGCCACCTGGGTGACGAGACGCTCCTCATCAAGGTGCGCCAGCAGTACGCGCGGGAGAGCCCGGGCGTGGGCAGCGTGCCGCCCCCGGCCAGCCTCAAGGGCGTGGCCAAGACGGCGGTGGACATGCTCAAGGGCTCCAAGCCCACCGTGTTCATCGACAAGCTGGGGGAACGGCTCGCCTTCGAGCGCACCGGCACCCGGCTCTACCAGGGGGCGCTCGCCAAGTTCGACGTCCTCGGCAGCTGGGAGGGCGGCCCCACCCGCGAGGGCCTGCAGCGCATCCTCAACGACGAGATGTCCCACTTCGCCCTGATGACCGAGTCCCTGACGAAGCTGGGCGCGGACCCCACGGCGGTGACGCCCTGCGCGGACGTGGGAGCCGTGACGTCCATGGGCCTGCCCGCCGTCGTCAGCGACCCGCGGATGAACCTGCGCGACACGCTGCACGCGCTGCTGGTGGCGGAGCTGACGGACAACGCCGGCTGGGAGATGCTCATCGAGCTGGCGCGCGGCCTGGGCCATGACACCCTGGCGGACCGCTTCCAGCTCGCCCTGGACGCGGAGGCCGAGCACCTCACCCTGGTGCGCGGCTGGCTGTCCGCGGGCGTCACCCTGGAGGCCCGCGCGGAGCCGGTGCCCCAGGCCTCGCCCACCCTCAACGCCACGCCGCTGTAGCGGCGGGCGTCAGAACGCCGAGCCCGGCTCCTGGAGGAAGCTCTCTTCCTCCGGAGTGGACGGGCGCCCCAGCGCGCCGTTGCGGTGGGGGAAGCGGCCGAAGCGCTCGATGACGTCCCGGTGCCGCCGGGCGTAGTCGAGCGAGTCGCGGCTGTCGCGGTGGTACAGCGCCAGCATCTCGAAGAGGGCCACGGCCAGCCGCTGGTCATGGACCTCTTCGCTGTGCTCGAAGGGCAGGTACATGAACCACCGCCACACCGGCGGCAGCGTCATGTCCAGCCCCCGCGCCAGCGCATGCCGGGCCACGTCGCGCGCCAGCGCATCCGTGGCGAATGCCCGCGGCGTGCCCCGGAAGACGTTCCTCGGAATCTGGTCCAGGAGCAGCACCAGCGCCAGGCAGCTCCGGGCCTCGTCCTTCCATGCCCCCAGCTTCCCCGCGGCGGCCGCCTCGTGCGCCTCCAGGAAACGCTGCTGGCACTCCGCGTCGAACGCGGCGTCCCGCTCCCACCACCGTTCTTGAGGACGCGCGCTGTCGGGGTTGCGGACGGGGTCCGGCGGTCGACCGAACCAGAAGCCAAGCACTTCCTCCGCGCTCACCATGCGACGCCTCCAGAACCGTGGGGGGACTTCATTTGTACATCGCCCGACGCCATGGTGGCGGCGAAGCAGGCCCGGCACCACCTTCCAGCCAACAGTGGCGGACCGCAGGCCACGGGAGGTCTGGGATGCAGACGACGAAGGTGGAACCGACGACGCGGACGGTGCCGGGCCCGGTGAAGCGCACGGCCCTCAACCCCACGCTGCGCACGGAGTCGGTGGTGGCGCTGGGCACCTTTGGCGCGCTCGCGTTCGGCGCGGCGGCGCTGGGCAGCCGGCAGAGCTCCGCCGACCAGCGCTGGTTCCGGCGCCTGCGCAAGCCTCCCTTCCAGCCGCCACCCAAGGTGTTCGCCCCGGTGTGGACGGTGCTGTATGGCCTCATCGCCGTCTCCGGCTGGCGGGTGTGGACGGCGCCGGCGGGGCCCGCGCGCTCCAAGGCGCTGGCCTGGTGGGGCGTCCAGCTGGGCCTCAACGCCGCCTGGTCCTGGCTCTTCTTCGGCCGCCACCAGCCGCGCCGCGCCCTGGCGGACAACGTGGCGCTGCTGGGCAGCATCGGCGCCTACGTGGCCACGACGCGGAACGTGGACCGCCCGGCCGCCTGGCTGGTCGCGCCCTACCTGACGTGGGTGGGCTTCGCCAACGTCCTCAACGCCGAAATCGTCCGCCGCAACCCGTAGCCTTCCCCCTCTGAGGGGGCCGGGGCCCGGGGCGGAAAATCCACGAAAAAATCCTCCCCGGGAAGATGGGCGGGGGCCGCCGTTGTGAAGGCGACCGCCATGAACGCCTTCGCCCTCTCGCCGCACGCCCTGCTGTCCAGCCCGTTGCTGACGCGGAGCTTGACGGCCCGGGACGTGACGGGTCAGCCTGCACCCCGAGTGGAAAGCAGGCCCCTGTCATCGCCGACCCTGGACAGCCGGTGGTTCGCGGCATTCGCCCGGGAGCACGAGGCGGCCTTGCAGGCCACCGCGCTGCGCCTGTGCGGGAATGCCGCGGATGCGCGCGACCTCGTCCAGGACACCCTGGAGCGTGGGCTCCGCAACCTCGCGAAGTACAAGCCCGGCACGGACGGGCGCGCGTGGCTGCTCACCATCCTCCACCACCTCTTCATCGACCGGTGCCGCTCCCGCACGCGTGAGCGCCGGGCGGACGTGTCCGCCGAGGACATGGAGGAGCGCATCGCCGCTCCCGAGGTGGAGACCGCCCCCGCCTGGGCCGCCATCAGCCCGGAGCAGCTGCGCGAGGCGCTGGAGAAGCTGCCCGAGGAGTTCCGCACCGTGTACCGGCTGCACGCCCTGGAGGGCAGGTCCTACGTGGAGATCGCCGAGCGACTGGGCATTCCCAAGGCCACCGTGGGCACGCGCCTCATCCGCGCGCGCCGCCGGCTGAAGGAGCTGCTGATGCCCACGCCTCCGGGCGAGGCGGAGGGCACATGAGCGCGCTGGAGCCCACCGACATCCACGACCAGGTCCAGGCCTTCGCGGACGGCGAGCTGTCCCCTGAGGAGGCGGACACCTTCCGCGTGCACCTGGGCACGTGCGCGCAGTGCCAGGCGGACCTCGACGACATCCTCCAGCTCCAGGCGCTCTCGTCGCGGCTGGTGGACGTGGAGCAGCAGGAGGTGGCCCCCGCGCCGCCGCCGCGTCAGGAGGCGGAGCCGCGGCGCGCCTTCCGTCCGGCGTGGAGCCGCCGCAACCGCGTGGCCGCGGCCGCGCTGGCGGGCTCGCTGGCCGCCGTGCTCGCGCTGGTGGTGCTGCGCTCACCGGGCCTGTCCACGGGGCAGGGGGCCGAGGCGCTGGCCCTGGCGCCCACGCGCTCGCTGGAGGCGCGGCTGAGCTGGGAGGGCGCCAGCGCGCACCGGCCCTACGGCGTGCTGCGCTCGGGCGAGGAGCGTCCCCGGGAGCTGGTGCCGCTGCAGAAGCTGGCGAAGCTGGAGGAGGCGGGAGACCTGCACGGGCTGGCCACCGGCCACCTGCTGCGCGGCGAGCGGGAGCAGGCGGCGGAGTACCTGCAGCGCGCGCCGGCCTCGCCGGACGTGGACAGCGACCGGGCGGTGGTGGCGCTGTCGAAGGGCGAGCTGGAAGAGGCCCTCATCCTGCTGGACGGCGTGCTGGAGAAGCACCCCCGGCACCCGCAGGCGCTGTGGAACCGGGCGCTGGTGCTGCGCGAGCTGGGGCTGGACGCGGTGGCGGCCGACGCCTTCGACGCGGTGGCGGCGCTGGGTGAGCCGGGCTGGGCGGAGGAGGCGAAGGAGCGCGCCTCGGCCCTGCGGCGCAACCTGGAGGGGCAGCGTGGGACGTGGGAAGAGGCGGGCAAGGCCGGCAAGCTGCTGGCCACGCAGGGCACGCCCTTTCCGGACGCCCTGGCCCGCGCGGTGCCGGGCACGGCGCGCAACTGGTTCAACATCTCCGTGTGGGCGGCTCCGACCCCGGAGCGCGTGAAGGCGCTGCTGCCGCTGGCCCGCGTGCTGGACGCGCACTACGGCGGGGACACCCTGGAGCGCTACGCCACCCGCGTGGCCGGCCTGGACTTCCAGCGCCGCGGCCCGCTGGCCGAGCGCTTCCTCCAGGTGCTGCTGGGCACCTTCGACATGAAGGGGCTGGACGCGTACGTGCGCGAGCTGTCCGCCACCGGCAACTCGGACCTCCTGCTGGGCGTGCTGCCCCTGGCGGGCCAGCTGCCCGCGCGCATCGCCGAGTACGAGCAGGCCGCGAAGACGCTGGGCGACCCGTGGCTGCTGCTCAACGGCGAGCGCGAGCGCGCCATGGGGGAGTACACCCGGGGCGACCTGGCCGGCGCCGAGGCGCGGCTGCTGCGCGCGCTGGCCGAGTGCCAGGCGGCGAAGGCGGACTTCCGCTGCGCCCAGGTGGAGCACCTGCTCTCGCACATCTACAAGGACGAGCACCGGCTGGTGGAGGCGCGCGAGCACGCCATGGCCGGCCTCGAGTGGGCGCGGCGGACGCAGGAGTGGACGCTGCAGGCGGACCTGCTGCTGGTGATGGGCGACATGGCGCGCTTCCGCAACGCCTTCGCGCTGACCCGGGCGTACCTCCAGGAGCAGGCCCTGCGCGACAGGGGCTGCGCGGCGCAGCGCCACGTGCACGAGAGCCTGGCCTCGCTGCACGTCTTCGCCCTGCGGCCCCAGGCGGCCCGCGCGGAGCTGGAGCGGGCGCCCGCGTGTGAGCTGCCCCTCTTCCTCAATGGCGCCTTCGTGCTGGCGGACCTCGCCCGGTTGGACTCGCGCCCGGACGACGTGGAGCGCGTGCGTGACGGCCTGAAGAAGCTGGACGCGGCGGGCTGGCTGCGCCCGGGCGAGCGGGTGATGGCCACGCACATCGAGGGCCGCGCCGTCAGCACCCGCGACGCCGAGGCGGGCCGCGCGCTGCTGCGCCAGGCCATCTCCGACGGCGCCCGGCTGGGCCCGGCGGACCCGGTGGCCGCGAAGGCGCGCGCCTACAGCTACTCGTCCCTCATCCTCGACGCCGGCAACCGCCAGGACTGGGCCGGGGCGCTGGCCCTCTTCGCCGAGGAGCTCGGGGCCCCGGTGCCCTCGCGCTGCGAGGTGGGCGTGGAGGTGCACGACGAGCGCACCGTGGTGGCCGCGCGCGGCGCTTCTGGCGAGCTGCTGGGCCACTCCGACGCGAGCCGCCGCTCGCCGGACTTCGACGTGACGAAGCTGGTGCCCGCGCCGCTGGTGTCCGCGCTGAAGCCGTGCGAGCACGTGCGCGTCTTCGCCCGCTACCCCGTGCACGGCCAGGCGGGGCTGCTGCCGGCGGAGCTGGCGTGGAGCTACGTGGCGGGCGCGAAGCGGGTGGCGCCGTCGGTGTCCGCCCCCCGGCCCCTGCTGGTGCACGACGTGGCGGCGCCGGCCTCGCTGGGCCTGCCCCGGCTGCGCAGCTGGTCGCAGCCCGCGGAGCCCTCGCCGCGCCGGGTGGAGCTGACGGGCGCCGCCGCCACGCCGTCGCGGCTGCTCGCGGAGCTGGCGGACGCCACCGAGGTGGAAATCCACGCGCACGGCCTGGTGAACCTGGGCGTGTCGGACGCCTCGCTGCTGGTGATGGCGCCGGAGGCGGGGGGCCGCTACGCGCTCACCGCGGGCGAGGTGCGGCGGCAGCAGCTCAAGGGCGCGCCGGTGGTGCTGCTCGGGGCCTGCCAGGCCGCGAGGACGGCGCCCTACCTCCACGCGCCGTGGAGCCTCCCCGTCGCCTTCGCCGAGGCGGGCGCGCGCGCCGTCATCGCCTCGCCCATCGACATCCCGGACGCCGAGGCCGGGCCCTTCTTCTCACGCGTCATGCAACGCATCCGCTCCGGCACCCCGGCCGCCGTCGCGCTCCGGGATGAGCGCATCCGCGTGCTGTCGTCACAGCCGGACAGCTGGGTGAAGACCGTCGTGGTCTTCGAGTAGCCCGGCACCAGCAGTCCCCTCAGTCCCCTCAGTCCACCGTACCGCGCGCTCGGCCCCCCAGGGCCGGGAACGCTCGAAGTGTCACCTTCACACCGAGGTCCACACCATGAAGCTCCTCCGTCACGCGCTGCTGGTTGCCTTCACCCTGTCCACCACCGCCTGCAACGTCGAGCCCGAGCTCGCCGGGTCCGAGTCCGGCGCCCTCGACGTCCAGTCCCAGGCGGCGACGACGAGCCCGCCCCTCTACAACTACTGCCCGTCGTCCATCCCGGCCGCGCCCCCCGCGCAGCCCAACGGGCCCACGCCGCTGTCCAGCATTCCCGCGGGCACGCCGCTCTACGCGTTCGCCACCAACCTGCGCAGCGCGTACACGGTCGTCGTCACCGACCCGGCCGACCGGAACCAGTTCCAGGCGTTCGGCTTCGACGTCGTCTCCCGCACCCTGAAGTTCCACGTGTCCGGCCTCAAGAGCCGGGGGGAGCTGCGCCGGCTCAACCAGCAGATTGCCGTCGACATCGAGGCCCTCGAGCAGAGCAGCGGCATCGACATGGGCTTCACCTGGGGCTCCAGCGGTCAGGTGGGCGGCCCGCTCATCCCCCGGCCCGGCGGCGTCCACGAGGGCGCCTGGAAGGTGGCGTTCAACAACCACTTCCAGCTGGACGAGTACCTCGTCTCGCAGCCCATCATCCTCCAGTAGTGGGTGCCGCCCGCTGCGTCAGAACAGCCGGAACACGTCCGCCAGCACGCCGCACGGCCCATAGCGGCGCTGCTGGGAGGGCGAGTCGTAGACGATGAGGACCGAGTCGTCCTTGTCGAAGTAGGAGAACAGGGCCACGCCCTCCGCGTGGTCCGCCTTCTCCGAGCGGGGGATGTCGAACAGCGGCTCCAGGTCTCCCGGGGCCTGCTGATGGATGGAGTCCTCCGTGAGGTGCAGCCCTCCGCGCAGCCGGTACAGGCGGATGGTGCCGTCCAGCGGCAGCGTGGGGCCGGCGAGGATGAGCAGGTCGTCCCCGTGCCGGCTCAGCTCGCGGATGCCCAGCCCGTCCAGCTGGAGGAAGTGCTTGCGGTACGCGCCGCCCTTCTTCCCGCGCTTGGGCGCGAGGAAGCCGTTGCCGGCGTCCTGTACCTCCATCTCCAGCATCACCGCCCAGCCGCGCAGCACGGGGCCTCGCAGCCCCAGGAAGACGCGGTCGCCGTGGACCGCCAGCCCTTCGATGTCCAGGCCGTTGTCCTTGCTGGGGATGGCCAGCGCACCCGGCGGCGCGCCCCGGCCCGCCGGTACCAGGAAGGGGCCCAGGTGCTCGTCGCGGCGGAGCAGCTCCACCAGCGGGCTGCCCGCCTTCGACGGCTCCAGCTTCGCCACGCCCTTCTTCTTCGCGGCCTTCTTCGCGCGCGCCCCGGCCTCCTTCGGGGGCGCCGGCCGGTCCGCCTCCGCGTCGGGCAGCGGCAGCCGCGCCAGCATGAAGCGCGCGGGCTGGTGCTCCACGGTGGCCAGCCGGGCCAGGTCCTTCTCCACGCCCTTGCCCTTGGGCTTCTTGCGCACGGCGCTGTGCGAGCCGACCAGCCACAGGTGGCCGTCCTGCATGTCCAGCGCTTCGATGTCCATCTCCTCGCCGCCCTTCACGCCCAGCAGGCTCGCCACGTCGTGGCGCTCCTGGTGCGAGAAGATGCGGGGCTCCTCCGGGTTGAGCCGGTGCAGCACCCCGTGCTCGTCCGACGCCACCCAGACGCTGCCATCCGGCGCGCGCGCCGCGGCGGACAGGTCATCCGGTACCGCGGCGGCGTCCTGGTCGAACTTCAGCAGCAGGCGGCCGAGGAGCTGGGGCTGTTCCATGGGCTCAGTGTCGCAGCTTCGACGGCTTCGGGGGGTTCATCGCAAGCACGGTGGCGAAGTAGCGCGCCTGGCTCTCGGTGGTGCAGCGAACCTCCTGGATGCGTCCGCCCATCCTCACGCGGACAATCCAGCCTTCGTTGTCTCGGGTAAATGCAGGCGTGTCCGTCGTCATGGTCTCCATCCTTGTGGTCGTATTCTCCCACCGTGGGCTGGAGCACCCGCCATGCCAGCGTCACAAGCGTGCGAATCCAGGCGTAACGGGGGCCCTGATGGCCACTGGACGACAGCCCCACCTGTACTTTTTGCCAAGGCGCGGGTGCCGGAGGTTCAGTGCACGTGCCGGTCTGGCTGCTCCGCGGGCGGCTGCTCCTTCGCACCCTTCAGCAGGGGCAGCGCGACGTAGAACGTGGAGCCCCGTCCCACCTCGCTCTCCACCCAGATGCGCCCGCCATGGCGCTCGACGATGTCGCGGCTGATGTAGAGCCCGAGCCCCAGCCCGCCATACGAGCGGGAGGAGACGTTGCGCGCGCGGAAGTAGCGGTCGAAGAGGAGCTTCTGCTGGTCCGGGGGGATGCCGATGCCCGGGTCCGACACCGACAGCAGCGCCAGCTCGCCGCGCTTGTGCAGCTCCACGCGGATGGTGCCGCCGTCCGGGCTGTACTTGAAGGCGTTCTCCACCAGGTTGCCGACGACCTGCTCCAGCCGGTACGGGTCCACGTTCACCTGGAGGGGTTTCTCGGGCCGCTCGAAGTGGACCTCGTGCGTGCCCCGGTGGACCTCCATCGCCTGGAGCACGTGCTCCACCAGGCTGTCCAGCTGCGTGGCCTCCAGGTGCAGCGCGAGCCGGCCCGCTTCGATTCGCGATGCATCCAGCAAGTCATTGATGAGGCCGGTGATGCGCAGCAGGTGCTGCCGGGCGTGGCGCAGGGTGGACGGGTCCACGTGCTCGCCGCGCTCCAGCCGGCGCTCCAGCGTGGCCAGCCGGAGGCTCAGCGGGGTGAGGGGCGTCTTCAGCTCGTGCGAGGCGATGGAGAGGAAGTCGTCGCGCACGCGGATGGCCTCCTGGGCCTCGCGGTACAGGCGGCCGCGCTCCTCGTCGGCCAGCTTGCGCTCGGTGATGTCCTCGATGAGCACGCCCAGGCCCACCGCGCGCTCGTCGGAGGTGCGCACCGGGTAGAAGCTGCCGGCCAGATGGCGCAGGGGGCCGGGCATGCCCAGCTCCTTGGACGTGGCCTCGCGCTTCACCATGGGCTCGCCCGTCTCCATCACGCGCCGCAGCGTCTTCTCCACCATCATGCCGGTGCGGCCCAGCACCTCGCTGGGACGGCGGCCCAGGTGCGCCTCCGGGGTGGCGCCGTTGATTTCGGCCAGCATGTCGTTGACGCGCTGGTAGCGCAGGTCCTTGTCCAGGTAGCCCAGGCCCACGGGGGTGGTGCGGAAGAGGGTGGCGAGCTGCGCCAGGCTCTGGTCGCGCTCCTCCTCCACCTGGCGGCGCTCGCTGATGTCCTCGACGATGCCCACGCCTCCCTCCACGCGGCCGGAGGCGTCGTAGCAGGGCGCGAAGCGCACGTGCACGGGCGTCGTCTTCCCGGAGGTGACGGAGCGGTACTCGCCCTCGTAGTCGGAGGCCTGCCCGGCGAGCGTCTCGCGCACGCACCGCATGAGATTCTCATCGCGGATGGAGAGCAGGTTGAGGCCCACCAGGATGCGCTTGGGCGTGCCGATGATGCTGACGAACTGCTCGTTGCAGGCGGTGATGACGGGGGTGATGTCGAAGTGGAAGATGCCCAGCGGTGCGTTCTCCACCACGACGCGGTAGAGGGCATCGTTGCTGAGGGCGCCCCCCGAGGAGGCCCCGCCCCCCCCGTTCAGCGAGCGCTCCACGGGCTCATGGATGGTGTCGATGACCTCGTGCAGGCGCCGGAAGTTGATGACGATGCGCTCGTGCGAGCCCTGGCCGGAGGCGCCCACGGTGAGCTCCACCAGGACCTCCACCCCGTCCTTGCGGCGCGCGAGCACGCGGACGGGCCGGCCTCCCAGCGACGTCCTGCGCGACAGCAGGTAGCGCAGCAGGCTCTTCCCTTCGTACTGGTGCAGCCGCTGGGGGAACAGGCGCGATGCGGGCTGTCCCAGGACTTCATCGCGCTTCCAGCCGAGCAGGCGCTCGGCGGCGCTGTTCATCACGCACACCGACTCCCTCGCGTCGCAGCCCACGAAAGGGTCCACGGCGGCGTCCAGCCACGCACTGAGCTCGTCTGTGGCACCGTCCATGTTCTCCCCTGGTCGCGCGCGGCCGGTGGGGGCCGTGCGCGGCGGGAACGGGGACCCTGGCCTCCGCGAAGTGCGGGACGTGTCCCCTTTCCATACAGGTAGCCATTGAACACGCTGGCCGCGCCTCCCGACGGGCAGGAGGAGCGGAATACAGGTCCGTTTGAGCAGCGGGCGTGGGAGCGGGCGCCCGGCTAGCGACGCTTCCCGGGGCGTCCGCGCGGGGCCTGCTTCTTGGCGGCGGACTTCACGGCGGATTTGGCGCGGCCCGTGCCTCGCGGGGCGGCGGGCGCAGGGGCTGTTGGGGGCTTCAGCGTGAGCCGCTCCAGCCACTCGCGCAGCCCGCGCGTCTGCTCCTTGAGCGTGTCCACCTCCTCGCGGAGCGCGGCCACCTCGCGGGCCTGGGGCTCGCCCTCGCGCAGGGCGCGCACCGTCTCTCGGGCGGCGCGGCGGGCGCGGGGGTCCTCCAGCGGAGTGCCCTCCAGCGCGGCGATGAGGCGCCGGTCGCCGAGCGTGCGCCCCGCCTCGAAGACGCCCATCTGCACGCGGAAGAGCGGGTCCCTCAGCAGCTCCGCGAGCAGGTCCACCGCCTCGCGCCCGCGGCCGGCGACCTCGGCCAGCTTCGCCACGGCCTGGGTGGCGGCGCGGCGCAGGACGCGGGGCTGGCCGTAGGCGGTGCGCGCCACGGCGACCGGGAAGGCGGCGGGGTCCTGCGACTCGGCGAGTCCGTCCATCGCACCCACGGCGATGACGTCCTGGAAGGAGGGCCGGGTGGTGGCCGCCTCCAGCACGGCCAGGGCGTCGGGGGCGCGCAGGCGGCCGTAGCTGCGCGCGGCCTCGGCCTCCACGAAGTAGCTGGCGTCACCGCCTTCCACGAGGGCGCGCAGGCGGGCCGTCACCTCCGCGTCCCGGCGGAACTCGCCCAGCGCGGCCACCACGGCGCGGCGCACGCGGGGGTGCCCGGTGCCCAGCGCCGCCAGCAGCCGCGTGCGGGCCTCGGGCGTGCGCAGGCGGCCCAGGGACTTCGCGCACGCGGCGCGGGTGCCCCAGAACAGGCGCGCGTCCGCGAGCGCGTCACCCAGCGCCTCCACGGCGCGGAAGCCTCCCTGCTTCCCCAGGGCGGTGGCGGCCTCGGTGCGGGCGCGAGGCTCCGGCGCGGCGCGCAGCTCCTCCAGCCACAGGCCCACGGCCTTGTCCACGTCCACCGTGCCCAGCACGTCGCGGCGCGGGTCCACGCGCACCTGCGTGGGCGCGGTGGGGCAGGGCAGCAGGAAGGAGTGCTCGGCCTCCGTCACCTCCAGGCGGTGGAAGACGTCCGCGCCGTCCACGGTGACGACGACGTCGAGCGGCAGGCGGAAGGTGGGGATGCCGGCGTCGGTGCGCTGCGTCTGCCGGACCTTCAGGCGCAGGCGCGCGTCCTCGGCCTCGTAGCGCACCTCCACCTTGAGCTCGGGGTGGCCGGGGGCGAAGACGTACTGGTCGAAGAAGCCGTCCAGGTTGTGGCCGGTGGCCTCCTCGAAGGCGCGCGCCAGGTCCACCGTCTCCACGGCGCCGTGGCGGTGGCGGGCGACGTAGTGGCGCAGGGCGCGGAAGAAGAGCGCGTCCCCCAGGCGGCGGCGCAGCTCGTGGAGGACGAGGCCTCCTTTTTCATAGAGGTGCCGGTCGAACACGTCCATGGGGGCATGGAAGCGGCGCGCGACGATGGGGCGGGCGTAGCGCTCGCGCACCTCGGACAGGTAGCCCTCGAGCTGGGTGATGCGGTGCTGGTCGGCCTCGTCGAGGTTGTCGGCGCGCTCCTTCCAGAGCACCTCGCACCAGGTGGCGAAGCCCTCGTTGAGCCAGCCGTGGGGCCAGTCGCGGCAGGTGAGCAGGTCACCGAACCACTGGTGGGCCAGCTCGTGGGAGATGAGGGGCTCGGCGTTGTAGTCGGGCTGGGCGCGGGCGTCGTGGAGGACGGCGTCGGTGAGGCTGGTGGCGGTGGTGTTCTCCATGCCGCCGAGGATGAACTCGGTGAGGAAGACCTGGGCGTAGCCGCTCCAGGGGAAGGGCTCGCCGGTGACTTCCTGGAAGACGCGCACCATCTCCGGGGTGCGGCCCACGCAGCGCAGGGCGTCCTCGCGGCGGCCCCTGGGGAAGAGGTAGCGCAGGGGGACGGTGCCGGCGGAGTCGGTGGCCTCCTCGAACTCGCCCACCGCGAGCGTGACGAGGTAGGGCGCGTGGGGCTGCTCCATCCGGTAGTGCTGGGTGCGGCGGCCGCCGTCGGTGCGGTCGCTGACGAAGACGCCGTTGGAGAGGGCGGTCATCTCCGCGGGGAAGGTGGCGATGACCTCGGACGTGGCCTTCTGGGCGGGCGTGTCCAGGCTGGGGAACCACGCGCGCGCGTCGATGTCCTGGCCCTGCGTCCAGGCCTGGCGGGGGCGGTCGGGATAGCCGGCGTCGGGGCCCCAGAAGTAGAGGCCGCGGCGGGGGCGGCAGGCGTAGTGGAGCGTCACCTCGCAGGCGCGGCCGGTGTCGAGCGGCGCGGGCAGCTCGACGCGGACGTGGGCGCCGGAGTTGGAGAAGCGGACGGGGCGGCCGTCGACGAGGGCCTGGGACACGTCGAGGTCCACCGCGTCGAAGGTGACGTGGGAGACGGGGCGGACGGCGGAGATGCGGGTGGTGCAGAGGCCGGAGAGGCGCCGCTGGTCGAAGTCGAGGTCCAGCTCCAGGCGCACGTGCTCGGCGCGCACGGGGCGCTCGGCGGCGTAGTGCTCGGTGGCGCCGGGGAGCGAGAAGGGGTGGGGGTCTGCGGGAGCGGACTCGGAGGCGTGACGGTGGCAGCAGCGCATAAGCTGGGGGAATTCTTCCGCGCGCCCGTGCCACCCGTCGAGCAGGAGTGCACGAAAGGGATGGGGCAGCGTCGGGTATCGGTCGGGGCACGGGGCCACTGCCCGCGCGCGGGCCGGCCCGCTGCGGTTAGGCTGGACGGCACCGTGCAGTTCGTCCTCTTCTTCTCCGACAAGCAGGTGCGTGAGGCGCTCTTCGCCCGGGTGGACGGGACGCGGGGGCTGCTGCTGGTGGCGGGCGTGCGCCATGGCCCGGCCATGCGCGCGCCCCAGTCACGCGAGCCCTTCGCCACGCTGGAGTTCCTCCACGGCGACGTGCTGACGCAGGTGCTGGTGGCCGACGAGGGCACCACCGAGGGCATGTGGAGAGACCCGCTCGGAGACCTCGCCGACCGGCTCTACCCGGCGAGCCGCGACGACGCCTACGCCGCGGCCACCAGCTACCTCCTGCTGGAGAGCGGCCGGCCCCGCGCGGTGGTGCGCAAGCAGGGCGCCCCGTTCGAGGACCTCTGGTTCCTCCAGGAAGCGCTCAGCCGCCTCACGCCGCGCGTGCCCGCGCCGGACCCGGACAAGCGCCCCGGCCGCAGGCGTCCGGAGCCTGCCCCCCGCTCACCCCGGCGTCCCGCCAGCACGGGCGCGTGGGACTCCGGAGCGGGAAGCACGGGTGCACGCGGCCCCGAAGCGCGGAGCACGGGGCGACAGGCCCGGGACGACGAGGCCACTCCACCTCGAGGCACGCGGGTGCCGCCTCCCGCTCCTCCGCCCGTGCCCGTGGCGCGGGACGCCTGGACGGTGCTGGGCCTGTCCCGGGACGCGCCGCTGGACGAGGCGCGCAAGGCCTTCCGGGCCCTCATCACGCAGTACCACCCGGACAAGGTGGCGCACCTGGCGCCCGAGTTCCACGAGCTGGCCGAGCGCCGCACCCGCGAGCTCCTGGCGGCGTGGGAAGAGGTGGAGCGCGCTCTTTCGGGAGGCGGCTGAGCTCGGCTCCGCCAACCTGTCCGACAAGCAGACAGGCGCCCCAAGGTCCGCTTCGCCGTGCCCATCTTCGGGGCATGGCGCCTTTCGACTGGCAGGGACTCTGGACGCCGGACATCCACCCCCTGGAGGTGATGTTCCGCGCCACCGCGGTCTACCTCTTCGCCCAGCTCGTGCTGCGGCTGTCCGGACGCAAGGAGTTCGGCCGCTCCTCCACCTTCGACATCGTCCTGCTGCTCATCATCTCCGTCTGCCTGCGCAAGAGCATCGTCGCGGATGACGACAGCCTCTCCACGGCCTTCCTGGCCCTGGGCACGCTGGCGGCGTGGGACCGCTTCTTCTCGTGGCTCGCCATGCGCAGCCACAAGGCGGCGCTGGTGCTGGAGGGCCCGCCGGTGGAGTTGGTGCGCGAGGGCCGCATCAACGAGACCAACCTGCGCAAGAGCCTCATGTCCCGCGAGGAGCTCCTCAGCCGCCTGCGAGAGCACGGCACCGAGTCCATCCGCAAGGTGCGGCTGGCCTACCTGGAGCCCGACGGCAAGGTGACCTTCCTCATGAAGAAGGACGGCGAGGGCGCCTCCGTGCAGTGAGCCTCCCGCCTCACCCCACCGAGGGCACGGACGCTGTCGCCCCGGGCGCGGCGTCCAGCGTGAAGCGCGCGACGATGGGCATGTGGTCGGACAGTCCGTGGAAGCGGCTGGCGGTGTCGCCGAAGGGCAGGGTCTCCTCGGTGTCCAGCCAGCGCACGCCGCCGCCGGAGAACATGTGGTCCAGGTGCATGCGCATGTGCATGAAGCCCGCGGTGGGGAAGCCGCGCGTCGCGCTCGGGTCAATCTGGCCCACGGCGACCTGCGCGCACGTGAGGCACGCATCCCCGGTGAGGTAGCGGAACACCGGCGAGGCCGGCGGCGAGTTGAAGTCCCCGCAGACGATGTACGGCTCGTCACCGGACAGCGAGCGCATGAAGTCCGCCAGCTTCTTCGCCTCGTGGAGTTGGTTGACGCCGCAGCCCATCTTGTCCTTCGTCGCCCAGAACTCCTTCGAGAAGGGCGTGGGCAGGCTCAGGTGGGTGTTGAAGATGTGGAAGGCGCGCCCGTCCCCGCGCCGCCGCAGGCGCATGTGCGCGCAGATGCGGCTCTGCTTCCGGTCCTTCAGCCGCTGCACGTGGTGGTGGGTGATGTGCTCGGGCCGGTCCACGTTGTGGGCGTCCACCTCCAGCGTGCGCGTGTTGACGAGCACCGCCAGGCCGGTGGTGTAGAGGGACACCTCGCCCAGCTTGTAGTGGTGGGCGCGGAAATAGAACGCCTCGTAGGGCATGTCCCGCGCCTGGGCGCCGAACGTCTCCACCATGCGGTCCATGAAGGCCGCCAGCTGCGTCTCCCCCGGCTGCTTGGGACGGTGGGCGATGGTGCTGCGCAGTGAGGAGGTCTCCACCTCCTGCAGGCAGACGATGTCCGGCAGCGGGTCCAGCGAGGCCAGGGCCCCGGCCACGCGGCGCTTGGGGCCCACGGTGCTCGCGAGGCCGCGCAGCATGTGGCCGAAGTAGCGGACGTTGTACGTGACGATTCGCAATCCGGAGTCGTTCATACGAGGTGCGAGGCCCGGGCCGGGCCGGTACGGTGAAACTACTAACCCCCGGGCCGGGGCGTCCTGGCTTTGTGGGGCCGGGTGCGCATTCCGGACACCGGCCGGCTGCCCGCCGGGTAAAGACTTCATTTGAACCCCATCCTTTGGCTTTTCCTGTTGCCAGGCATAGGGTCGGAGCTCGCATGGCTTCCCGGTGGGCAGCCGTGCGGGAGACCTTGCGCGCGCCGCGAGGAAGGGGGAAGAACGTGAACAGGCTGAAGCGAGCCGTCGTATTCGCCGCGACTTTGGGACTCGTGGGGTGTGGAGACGACTACCCGCGCGTCTACGATGTGGAGCTGGACGCAGCGGAGCTGCTCGACGTCCCTACCCGGTGCAAGGGGGACCAGGAGACGACTCCGCAGGGGCCCGCCAGGAACGTGGCCGCCCAGCAGCGGTGGACCTTCCGGAACCCGGAGGTGGGGGTGTACTTCCTGGAGGTGCCCGACGTCGACATCGAGTTCCCGGCAGCTCCGTACCGCATCGATGCGAACGACGCCCCGGACGTCCTCAGCCCGCCCGCTGAAGCAGGCCCCTTCGAATTCCTTCACAGCCGGCTGAAGGAGGTTCCTGGAGAGGGGGCTGATGAATGGAGGCTTCGCTTCGCCATCGACGGTGAGGCGCTGGGAGACTCCATCCAGGGTTCTATCGGAGTCTGGCATCTCTGGCTTGTCACCAGCCATACGGGCGTTGAAGCCAGGTCCGGGGATTGCCTCTCGACCCTCTCCTTCACCGGCCGCCGGGTAGAGGAGTAGCGGACCCTCCCTCTCAATGTCCGCTTCACGTGGACTCTGTGTCCGGCAGGGGCGCCAGCGCCTGTCGTGGCTCCGGACATCCTCCGCACATACGATGAGGAGCCTGATGCGCCGGAACTGGATGAAGTGGGGCCTGACCACGGCCCTGGCCCTGGGCCTGGTGGGCTGTGGCGGCGAGGACTCGTGGGTGTACGACGTGGAGCTGGACGCGGCGGCGCTGGCCGACGTCCCCACCACCTGCACGGGCGAGGCGGTGGCCCCGGCGCCGGGCCCGGCCAACATCCCCGCGCAGCAGCGCTGGCACATCTGGAAGGCGGAGTTCGAGTCCACCCGCATGGAGGTGCCCGACGTGGACTACGTGCTGCCCGGAGTCTCCATCAGCATCGACGACGACGCCGCGCCGGACGTCATCGAGGGAACGGCCCTGGAGTCGGGCCCCTACCAGTTCGTGGGTGCCATCCGCACGGACGTGGTGGCGGACGGCGCGGGCACGCGCAAGGTGCTGCAGTTCGTCATCCAGAACGAGTCCCTGGAGGACGCCATCCAGGGCTACGTCTGGGTGCGTCGCGAGGTGCTCGTCTCGGACGCGGGCGTGGTGTCCTCCGTGGGGGAGTGCATCTCCAAAGTTCCTCTCACGGGCCGGCGGGTGCGGGAGTAGCCCGCTTCACGCGGACCACCGTGTCCAGCAGGTGCTCCAGCGCCAGCCTCGGCTCGGGGTTGGGGCCCTGGCACAGGCCCGAGTGCACCGGCCCCGTCTGGATGATGGTGCTGCGCGGGGCCACCAGCCAGTGCCACCGCTCCTTCTGCGGCAGGCGGCCGATGGGGCCGGCGTCCTTCCCGCCCTCGCAGACGCGGCGGAAGCTCTCCAGGTGGCCGCGCACGGCCTCCAGGTCCACGTCCGGCGCCAGCGCCCTCAGCCGCGCCTCGTCCAGCTCCACCCGTGCGCCGAGGAAGCGCTGGGTGGTGCAGAACACGACGACGCCCGCGTTGATGAACTCCTCGCGCTCCACGCGGGGCACCACGCGGATGATGGCGTAATCAAACGAGCTGGGCGCGGGCACGGGCCGCCTCCTCGAGGAAGGCCGGCAGCGCTTCCACGCGCCGGGTCAGCCAGGTGACGTACGCGGCGCGGTGCGCGTCGGGGGTGGGGAAGGGGGACTCGGCGCCCACCAGCCAGGACTCGGGGATGGCGGCCACGGTGCGCTCCACCACCTGGGGCGTGAGGCGGGCGCGCAGCAGGCCTTCCGCCTCCGGCAGCGCGCTGGCCCACGGCAGCAGCACGTGGTCCTTGATGGGGGCGAAGCGGCCCTGGCTGCGCGCCTCCCAGTCCTCCCACGAGTGGTGGAAGTAGAGCGACGCCCCGTGGTCGATGAGCCACAAGTCCCGGTGCCAGCTGAGCATGTTGGGGTTCTTCGGCGTGCGGTCCACGTTGGTGATGAACGCGTCGAAGCCGACGATGGCGGAGGCCATCGCCGCATCCGGGAAGGGGCCCGCCACCGGGTCGAACGTCACCGAGCCGGGCAGGTAGTCCAGCGCCAGGTTGAGCCCCGCGCTCGCCTTGAGCAGCTCGCGAATCTCCGAGTCCGGCTCGTTGCGGCCCAGCGCCGGGTCCAGGTCCACCAGCACCACCTCGGGCACCCGCAGGCCCGCCGCCCGCGCCAGCTCGCCGGAGATGAGCTCGGCGATGAGCGCCTTGGCGCCCTGGCCCGCCCCCCGGAACTTCAAGACGTACAGCCCCGCGTCGTCGGCCTCGATGATGGCCGGCAGCGAGCCACCCTCGCGCAGCGGTGTCACGTAGCGCGTGGCGGTGATGGTCCTCAACATCCCGTGCTCCTGTCCTCGCGCGGCCCGCCTCCCCGGGGGGCCGACGCGCCGAGTGCCCGCCTCTACCACGGCCCGGCACGGACCGGAACGCACGGCCCGGCACCGGCGCCTCGTCGAATTGGTTGCACGCAATTGAATCGTGTCCTATTCATTGGCCATGTCGGTGGACGACCCGCTCAGCCTGGACGCGCAGCTCTGCTTTCCGCTCTACGCGGCGGCCCGGGCGGTGACCCAGGCCTACGCCCCCCTGCTGTCGAAGCTTGGACTGACGTACCCGCAGTACCTGGTGATGTTGGTCCTGTGGGAGACGGATGGGGTGACGGTGAAGGGGATGGGGGAGAAGCTGTTCCTGGACTCGGGGACGCTCACGCCGCTGCTCAAGCGGCTGGAGGCCCAGGGGCTGGTGCGGCGGGAGCGCTCCAAGGAGGACGCGCGCTCGGTGCACGTCCACCTCACGGCCGCCGGGCGCGCGCTGCGTCGCAAGGCGGTGTCCGTGCCGGAGGCGCTGGTCTGCAAGATGGGCCTGTCGCTGCAGGAGCTCTCACGTCTTCGCGACGACGTCCGTCGCCTGTTCGAAGCGCTGTCGAAGTCCCAACCTGAAACCCTGAAGTAATTCCTTCCAGAAGGAGCATTCCATGGCCCCCGTTACTGTCAGCCCGCTGTACACCACCACCGCCACCACCCACGGTGGCCGCAGCGGCCAGGTGAAGTCCGCCGACGGCGTCATCGACCTGGCCCTCGCCCTGCCCAAGGAGATGGGCGGCCCCGGCGGCGCGAAGGCCAACCCGGAGACGCTGTTCGCCGCGGGCTACTCCGCCTGCTTCGAGGGCGCGCTGCGCCTGGTGGCGCGCATGCAGGGCAAGACGCTCGGCGAGGGCGTGGGCATCACCTCGTCCGTCACCATCGGCAAGACGCCGGACGGCGGCTTCGGCCTGGCGGTGGAGCTCAAGGGCATCCTCCCCGGCATGCCCCGCGACGAGGCCGAGAAGCTGATGCACGCGGCCCACGAGGTGTGCCCGTACTCCAAGGCCACGCGCGGCAACATCGACGTGAAGCTCTCCGTCGCGGAGTAAGGGATATCCCTCACAGCCCAGGCGGCCCTCGGGGCCGCCGTCATGTGGAGTCTCGGCCCCGTGTGTCCACGGGGCCGCGTGTGGCGTCGGGTACACGCCGCACCCTCGTGAGGTGCCGCGGTGCGCGTCGCCATGACACGCACCCGCGTCTGAGGCTGACGCACGGCCGCGCCCTTGCGAAAAGCACTGCCCGGGTGCAGGGCGCTTGAATACTGGCACGTCCCTTGAAGTCCATGCGGCGCAGGGGGACGAAACCAATGCGTGAACGCCAGCTCATACCCATCGAAGTCGCGGGGAGCGCTGTCTCGGGGGCGGTGGACCTGCTGCTGGAGGACCCGGACATCGCCGAGGTCTTCTGGTGGTGGCGGCCGGAGCTGGGGAAACGTCCTCCCGGCCTCTGGAGCGCCGCGGAGGGCACGCGGCTGTTCGCGGTGGCGGAGAAGGGCAACGGCATCATCGGCCTGGCCGCGTTGTCCAATATCCACCGCGAAGAGCGCTACGCACGGCTGAGCTGCGCGGTGGCGGCGCCGTACCGGCTGGCGGGTGCGGGCCACTGGGCCACCGCGGAGACGGTGCGCCGCGGCGTGCGGCTGGACGGCCTGCGTCACCTGGAGACCTCCGTGCGCTCGAGCAACGACACCGCGCGCCGCGTGCTGGAGTCCCTCGGGTTCCGCGCGCTGGGGACGCCGGCCTTCCCGGGCACGGAGGCGGCCCCGGGCAGCCACGTCTACCTGCGGCTGGACCTGCCCTCGGACCCGAAGGGCCACTTCCTCATGGCGCCGGGTGGGGCCGTGAAGGCGCCCGCCCGGGCCGCCCTCTGCGCCTGAAGTGGCCGCCTGAGTCCGGGCGGCCCCTCGGGAAGTCCCCTTCGCGGGGGCTTCAGAAGCGCTTCACCTCGGTGAGCACCTGGCGCGAGTGGCGGGTGGCGGGGCCGAAGCGCGCCTCCGACTCCGCCCGCAGGCGCTTCGCGGCATCGCTGGCCGCGTAGCGCTTCATCGCCTCCACGTCCGTCAGCTCGTAGTGGCACACGTACCGCGCCCAGCCGCCCTGCGCGGTCTCGGTGTCGCGCCACTTGCGGCACGAGCGGAAGCCCGGCTCTCGCAGCACCTCGGGGACGTGCGTCTCCTCGTGCCAGCGGTTCCACGCCTCCTCGGCGGTGGGGTCCACCTCGATGACCACCGTGTAGAGGGCGAGCGTCATGGCTTCGCGGCCCACGTGCCCCAGTCCACCACGCGCGACTCGCCCGAGGGCGTGCGCTTGCCGCGAGGCGCGAGGCGGTAGACGGTGTCGGCGAGCGTCTGGAAGCGGGCCTCGTGGGCCAGCCCCGCCAGCGACGCGTCCCACGGGTCCGCCGCGTACGCCTGCGCGCGCACGGCCTTCGCGCCGGACACGGTGTCGGGCGTGTCGAGCACCAGCACCGCCACCTTGTGCTCGTCCGCCTCCAGCGTCTCGCGCTTCGCCGGGGCGGCGCCCTCGGGCTGGGGCGGCCACTGCTGCTGGCCCACGGCCTCCCAGGCCAGGGACAGCACCGCCTCCTCCAGGGGCATGACGTCCGCCTGCGCGAAGTCCGGGCACGCCGGGCCGTCCCGCGTGGGCGTCGCCTGCTGGCGCAGCACGTAGCCGCGCTCGGCGCCGATGCAGGTGCGCTGCACGGAGGTGCTGCCCTCCGAGTCCACCTTCACGTCGTACCAGGTGCCCGGGCCCATGGGCTGCGTCAGCGCGGGCACCGCCGCGGTGGCGTTGTCGCCGGTGCCCCGGCGGACCTCCATCAGCGTGAGTTGGTAGCCGCCGCTCGCGCCGAAGCCGGACAGCGTGGTGCTCGCGTCGAGCAGCCCGTTGGTGAGGTACAGCGGTCCGGGCTCCACCGCGTAGAGGCGGTTCTGCAGCGGCCCGTCCACCGGGCGCTGGTCGTGCATGTAGCGCTTGGCCTCCCAGGTGCGGCCGGCGGCGGTGGGCTGCTCGGTGCTCTCCACGCCCTCGCGCGGGACTTCCAGCGGCCGCGACTCGTACGAGCGCACCGGCAGCACCAGCGAGCGGGACAGGCGCGGGTGCGTCAGCGGCGCGCCGCCGTCTCCGGCGAAGGACAGGCTCAGCCACACCCAGGGCGACTCCACCGCCACCACCTCCAGCGTCACCACCCCGGCCACCGCGACGGTGTCACCCGCCTCCGGAGCCGCGGCCCGGGCGCCGCTGCCGCGCTGGATGCGCGTGCTGCGGTTGGCGGAGAACGAGTACGTCACGCGGTCACCCACCCGGGCGCGCTGCCACGGCGAGTCCCCGCGCACGGCCGTGCCCGGGTCCGTCATGGAACCGGAGCCGGAACCGGAGCCAGCGCCGGAGCCCTCCGGAGGCGTGGCGCCGGTGCCGGTGTCCTGGCCCACGGGCGTGCCGTCCGAGGGGCTGGCGGTGTCTGGAGCCATTGTCCTGCAGCCGGTGCCGACGAGGGCCAGCGCCGTGCACAGCAGCGCGGAGCGGGACAGGAAGGAGCGGGGCTTTTGCATGTGGTCGACCTCTGGAGGGGGGATGCCATTGCGCGCCCCCCGCCGGGGCTTGATACACCGTTGCCCTGGCCGTTCCCATCTTCCTGGAGTTCCGCGCCTCATGCCCACGAACCTCCCCATCCGCCGTGTCGTCCTCTACAAGCATGGAGTCGGCTACTTCGAGCGCCGGGGGAAGGTGAGCGGCAGCGACACGCTCAACCTGGACTTCAAGGCGCGCGACATGAACGACGTGCTGAAGTCCCTGACGGTGCTGGACTTGTCGGGCGGCTCGGTGTCGGCGGTGAGCTACGACTCGACGAAGCCGCTGGAGCAGCTGCTGGCGGAGGCCACCATCCGCATCCCGGAGGACAACAGCCTCACGGCGCTGCTGGGGCAGATAAAGGGTGCGCGGGTGCGGGCGCGCGTGGGCGGCGGTCAGGTGGAGGGCGCCATCATCGGCCTGGACTCGCTGGCGGTGGCGGCGGGGGAGACGAGCCTCATGCGCCCCTTCCTGTCGCTGCTGGTGGGCGGCTCGCTGCGCACCTTCGACGTGCTGGACATCTCCGAGCTGGAGTTCCTGGACGAGGCGGTGCGCAAGGATTTGGAGTTCTACCTGGCCACGGTGCTGTCCTCGTACAAGAAGGACAGCAAGCGCATGTCCATCCTCACCAGCGGCCAGGGCGAGCGCGAGCTGTTCGTCAGCTACGTCGTCGAGTCGCCGGTGTGGAAGACGAGCTACCGCATCCTCCTGGACGAGGGCGAGCCGCCGCTGCTCCAGGGCTGGGCGCTGGTGGACAACACCGGGGACGAGGACTGGGTGGACGTGCAGCTGTCGCTCATCGCCGGGCTGCCGGTGTCCTTCGTGCACGACCTCTACAACCCCCGCTACATGAAGCGGCCGGTGGTGGAGGTGAGGACGGAGGCGGCCGCTGCGCCGGTGATTCCGGAGGAGAGCTTCGGGGGCGCCATGGACATGATGGCCCCACCCCCTCCGGCCCCGGCGATGGCCCCAGGCGCCATCGAAATCGGCAGGCCCCGCATCCAGCAGCCACGCAGCCTTGGACGGTCCGAGAAGGGCGGTCCCGGGGGAGGCGGCCCCCTGATGCGGGAGGTCATGGCGCAGAGCAATGCGGTGACGACGCTGACGAGGGACGTGGGCGACCTCTTCGAGTACGGCGTGGACCGGCCGGTGACGGTGCACCGCAACCAGAGCGCGCTGGTGCCCATCCTCCACAAGCCCTTCGAGGGCAAGCGGGTGCTGCTCTACAACCGGGCCACGCGCGAGAAGAACCCCATGGCCTGCATCGAGCTGAAGAACACCACCGGCCTGACGCTGGAGGGCGGCCCGGTGACGGTGTCCGAGGACGAGCGCTACGTGGGCGAGGCGATGCTGGACACGATGAAGCCCCATGACAGGCGCTTCGTGCCGTACGCCGTGGAGCTGGGCTGCGTGGTGTCGGTGGAGGACCGGACGGAGGACGGGCCGGTGTTCAAGGCCATGGTGCACCGGGGCATCCTGGTGGTGGAGTACTTCCACGTGCGGAAGACGAAGTACGTCGTGCGCAACAAGGCGCCGCGCGCTCAGGTCCTGTACGTGGAGCATCCGCGCACGGGCTGGGAGCTGATGAAGGACGCGCCCGAGCCGGCGGAGACGACGGACGGCTTCTGGCGCTTCAAGCGGGAGCTGGCCGCCAGCGCGAATGACGAGCTGGTGGTGGTCGAGCGCACGCTCGGCCAGCGCCAGTACCTCATCTCCAACATCGGGCTGGACGAGGTGACGTACTTCGTGTCCTCGCGCTACGTCGACCGGCAGGTGGCGGACGCGCTGCGCGAGGTGGTGGCCCTGGGCCAGCGGGTGGCGTCGCTGTCCGAGGAGGAGGAGCGTCTGACGGAGGAGCGGGAGCAGCTCTTCAAGGACCAGGAGCGCATCCGCTCCAACATCGAGTCGCTGAAGAGCGGCGCGTCGCAGCGCGAGCTGGCGGAGCGCTTCGTGGCCAAGCTCAACGAGCAGGAGGACCGGCTGGAGGCCATCGGCCGCGAGCTGGCGCGGGTGGAGAAGGAGCAGCAGGCGGCGCAGGCCGAGCTGAACAAGCGCATCCAGGCCATCAGCTACTCGGCGGAGCTGTAGGCCCATGGCTCGCGTCGCGGAAGGCGCCACGCTGCCGGTCCTGCGCGTCACCGGCGGCCACGAGGCGCTGGGGACGGCGGTGGGCACCGCCATGCGGCCGCACATCCAGCGGGCCGTACACACGGCGCTGGAGGGGCTGGCCCGGGAAGGCCTGGACGCAGCGGCGCTGCGCGAGCGCATCGCCCCCGCGCTGGATGCGGCCGAGCGATGGACGCCGGGCTCCCTGACGGAATTGCGCGCGTGGGCGCGCGCGGCGGACGTGCCGCTGGAGGTCCTCTCGTACCTGAGCAGCGCGGGGCTGCCGCCCGTCTCCGCCGCGCACGGCTGCACCAGCGTGGCGGTGCGCGGTGCGCACGGAGGCATCCTCGTGGGCCACAACGAGGACTCGCTGGTGCCGGTGGTGGACGAGGTGTTCCTGCTCGACGCCATGGTGGCGGGCAGCCGGTTCCTGTCGCTGTGCTACGTGTACGCGCTGCCGGGCTGCTCCGCGTCGCTGAACGGGCACGGGCTGGCGGTGCTGATGGACTACCTGCCGGACCCGGACGCGCGGCCGGGGCTGCCCATGGACTTCGTGACGCGGGCCCTGCTGGACGTGCCCTCCATCGACGCCGCGCTGGACTTCCTCGCCGCCACGCCGCGCGGGGGCAGCGGCAACTGCGTGCTCGTGCAGGGCGGCCGGGTGGTCAACGTGGAGCTGACCTCCACGCGGATGGTCGTCACCGACGCCTCGCGCGAGGGGGCGTGGGTGCACACCAACCACTTCCTGGACCCGGTGCTGGCGACGGCGGCGGGCACCCCGCAGGCAGACTCGCTTCCGCGCCTCGCGAGCGGGAAGCGCCTGGTGCAACCGGGGCTGGCGCTGGACGGGGTCCAGCGCATCCTCGCGGACCGGCAGGGCTTCCCGGACAGCATCTGCCGGGAGCGCACCCTCGCCGGCTTCGTGGCGGACCCGACGTCCGGCGAGGTGCGGGTGTGCTGGGGCGAGCCCGCCCACGGCACGTGGACCTCACACTGGCTGACGGGCCGTACGGCTCCGTGAACCCGCGCACGGATTGCAACGGCTTTTCCGAGGCTCCGTGACGCGGTGCTAGCCTCCCCCCGGGGGCCACCCATGGGGAGGTGCAGCATGCGGTACTGGGCAATCGCGGCAGCGGTGCTGGCGGCGGGATGTGGTTCGGACCGGCCGGAGAGGGAGCCGGTGAAGGACACGCTGGCGCTGCAGGAGCCTCGGGTCTGCGAGCAGTTCGTGCTCACCTACGAGGAGTCGTACGGTGAATGCGAGGATGACTGCTACACCCGCGTCGAGGTCTCCTCCGCGGGGCTTGGCTACGTGGCGTGGGCGGACCGGAAGACGCTGGACGGGCCCGAGTCGAAGTTCCCCTTCGCGCTCTCGGCGGAGGAGCAGGGCGCCCTGGAGGCCCTGCTCGCGGACGCCTTCACCCAGCGGTGGGAGCACGTGTACGGGTGCCCTGACTGCGTCGACCAGGGCCGCTACTCCCTGTTCTACGAGTGCAACGGGTGGGCGAGCCTGGTGACCGCCGTGGATCCGCGGCAGCAGCCGGAGTTCCTCAGGCCGCTGATTGCCCGGATGCGCGAGCTGCGCGCCGAGCACAGGCCGTAGAAAAAAATGACGCCGGTGCCCCCACCAGGAGAAAGGCACCGGCGTCACAGGTCAACGCGGGTTCGTAGCGCGTTGACTCAAATTTCCCAGAACGTCTTGTGGAACACCGCTACTCGGTGCGACTGCGGGAAGAGTACGACGTAAAGGTCGTTCCACTCCATCGCACTCGGGGCCTGCATGTAATCCCATTCATAATGGGCAATGCGAACTGTCTCCGTGCCGCTTGCCAGCTCGGCCAGCAAGTCATGAGGCAGTGCGCTCCAGAACATCGACACGTCGTCCGCGAACTGGCTGAACGTCAGCTCGCCCGAGTAGCTGTAGCGGTGGTCGCGGTACTCAGGTGCGGAGAGGTAGGCCTCGGCCACCTTGTCCAGGCGGGGCGCCGCGGTGGACGTCCACGCGAAGGTGAAGGTCTCCAGCCGGCTGGTGCACCAGTTGCCGCACTGCGCGTTGGCGGCGGCCACGTCCGCCTGCAGCGTGGCCGGCACCGTCATGGGGGCCAGCGCCAGCGTGTAGAGGCCGTAGTAGTGCAGGTAGTGCTCCTGGCACACCGGCCACATCCGCTGGGTGAATTGCGACTCGCCGCCCGTGCACCAGGCAGGCGCCGCGGCGCTCCCGTCGCACACGTCCATGTAGGCGGCGTGCGCGTCATCCGGGCCCGTGCAGAGGTCATACGCGCTGGCCAGGGACACGCCGTACTCCTCCACCGTGCCCTCGACGCACTCCTCGAGGCGGGTGGCCACCGGGAGGTCGCACGTGGCGTACAGCGCCGGGTCCACCGCGGGAGCACACGCGCCGTTGAGGCAGTCCAGTTGCAGGCGGAACTGCTTGCCCGCGCCGGTGCCGGTGCTCACCACGGCCAGGTAGTCCCCGCCCTGCGCCAGCGCCAGCGCGGCCACCTTGCTGAGCTGCCCGTAGCCCGCGTCGTCGTCCTGGGCCACCGCCAGCGTGCCGTAGCTGCCGTCCGCCCGGCGCGGCCCGTACACGAACAGGCCCGTGTCCAGGTACATGCTGCTGCCCAGGTGCGTGACTTCCAGCTTCACCTGCGCGCCCGGACGCACGCTGAAGCCGAACGACAGGTACTGGGGGTGGGTGGTGAAGCGCGTCTGCACCGCGCTGCCCAGCTCCACGCGGCCCATGTAGGCCGTGCTGTCCAGGATGTTGCCGCTCGCGGGCACCGGGGGCGCGTACAGCACGGGCTGCGCGCTCTCACCGACGTGCGGCGGCTCCCCGGACTCCTCCAGGGCGGGGCCGCACGCGCCGATGGCCAGCACGGGGGCCAGCAGCGACGACAACACGAGCTTGCGAAGCATTTCGCACTTCCTGGGGGGAGTGGGACGGGCTGAGGGTCGTCCGGAAGGGTGGCGGGCGTGTGCCACACCCCCTGCCATGGATTCAAGACACAACGCTTCATCCGCCACTTCACCGCAACTGTTGGCTCGGCCGTCACCCCGCTGGAACGTGGGGGGTACAGAGGCCTCGGCCCGGAAGGTCGCGAGGCGGACGCGGCGACCCGGGCCGGAGCGGCGACGGGCCCCGGCTACCCGGAGATGATGCGCCAGCGCAGGGAGCCGTCGGCGGTGGGGGGGATGACCTCCACGCGCGGGTTCTTCGCGCTCGAGCACTCCAGGTACGCGCGGAAGCCTCCCGCCAGCTCGTTGAGCGACACCGGCGTCTGGTAGGAGAACTGGCGCAGCGTCAGCACGCCCGTGCCGTTCTCCTCCGCGTGCAGCAGCTCACCCTGGTCGCAGTACGAGCGCCACATGCGCCGCGCCATCCCCAGCACCATGGTCGGCGTGGTGAAGCGCAGCACCATCTTGAAGATGGAGTGGATGTCCCGCAGGGTGACTTCGTAGCCAATCGTCTGCGCACCCGCGGGGTTGCCCTCGAAGTGCTGGTCCACCACGGCCTGGACGATGCCGAAGTACGCCTCCACCGGGACCCACCCCACCGCGAGCGTCGTGCGCGGGTCGGTGTGGGTCCGCAGCTCTGGCGGGAGGGCTTCGACGGCCATTCGGGCCGTCTCGTCACCAAACCGCTCATGCACGTAGGCCAGCAGGTTCTGGACGGTAAAGCCTTTGTAATGCACGCCCGACAGGGATGATGTCACGGTTCGAGGCCCCCCACGCCAGCCGTGGACTGGAGAGTCCGTCCAGGGAATGGCGGTGGATCTGTATGCTAGAGCACCCTACAAGCCGGCGGAAATAGCTGCCCGTGAATCGCTTCCGCCGGCAGGGGGGGCAGTAGTCCATCCAGTGGGGCTGCTGTTTGATGGCCTGACTGGCTAGGGAAGGGCCTGGCGCCCGGGGGCGCGGTAGACCTCCGAGCCGGCGACCACCGTCAGGAGCACCTGGCCCCGGGGCAGCTCGGCCGGGGGCGCGTCCACCGGGTCCACGGAGAGTGCGACGAAGTCCGCGTCCATGCCGGGCACCAGCCGGCCGCGCCGGTCCTCGGAGAAGGACGCGTAGGCGGCGCCCACGGTGAAGCCCTCCAGGGCCTCCTGGCCGCTGAGCCGCTGGTCGGCGTACCACCCGGCCTGGGGCTGGCCGCTGGCGTCCTGCCGCGTGCGCGCCGCGTACAGCCCGTTGAGCACGTCCGGGCGCTCCACCGGGAAGTCGCTGCCCAGGGCCAGCACCGCGCCGGACGCCTTCAGCCGCTGCCACGCGTAGGCGCCGCGGATGCGCTCCGGCCCCACGCGCACCTCCGCCCACGGCATGTCACTGGTGGCATGCGTGGGCTGCACGCTGGCGACGAAGCCGTGCTTGCCCAGCCGGTCGATGTCCTCCAGCCGCATCACCTGCGCGTGCTCCACGCGGTGCCGGCCGTCCTTCTTCCCCGTGGCCTCCACGGCCTTGATGAGCGTGTCCAGCACCAGCGTGTTGGCCCGGTCGCCAATGGCATGCGTGCACACCTGGAAGCCCCTGGCGAGGAAGGCGCGCACGCGCCTGTCGTACTCCTCGGGGGACAGCAGCAGCAGGCCGCGGTGCCCCGGCTCGTCGCTGTAGTCCTCGTGCAGCGCGGCGCCGCGGCTGCCCAGCGCGCCGTCCGCGCTGAACTTCACCGCGCGCAGCGTCAGCAGCTTCCCCTGGAAGGGCCCCTCCCGCAGGTACTCCTGGGAGTCGCTCATCTGCCCGTCCGCCATGGCGTAGACGCGCAGCGGCAGCTTCCCCTCCTGGTCCCAGCGCTGGAACAGGCGGAAGGTGCGCAGGTCCATGCCCGCGTCGTGCACGCCGGTGAGCCCCGCCTGGGCGCCGCGGGCGAGCGCCGCGGCGAGCTGCGCCTCGTGCTGCGCGTCGGTGGGGGGCGGCATCACCGCGGCAATCAACCCCATGGCGTTGTCCACCAGGATGCCGGTGGGCTCGCCGTCGGGACCGCGCAGGATGCGGCCGCCGGCCGGGTCCCTGGAGTCGCGGGTGATGCGCGCGCGCCGCAGCGCCTCGCTGTTGACCCACAGCGCGTGCCCGTCCACGCGGCTGAGCGCCACGGGCGTCTTCGGGTGTTTCGCGTCCAGGTCCGCGCGCGTGGGGAAGGCCTTCTCCGGCCAGTCGTTCTGGTCCCAGCCCTGGCCCAGCAGCCACTCGCCCTGGTACGCCGTCTGGGGCGCCTTCGCCACGCGCTCCAGCGCCTCCTCGCGGGTGGCCGCGCCCTCCAGGTCCACCGTCACGAGGCCACTGCCCAGCCCCGCCAGGTGGCCGTGCGCGTCGGTGAGGCCCGGCACCAGGGTGGCGGTGCCCAGGTCCACCACGCGCGCGCCCTCGCCGGCCGCGGCCAGCACCTCGTCCCGGGTGCCCGTGGCGAGCACCTTCCCGTCCCTCACCGCGAGCGCCTCGGCCACCGGCCGGGCCGGGTCCAGCGTCCGCACGCGGCTGGCCACGTACACCGTGGTGCCCGGAGCGCCGGGGCCGGGTTCCGGGGCGCGCCGCGCACAGCCGGCCACGCCCGTGAGCAGCAGCACCGCACCGAAGAGTCCACCGAGTCGTCGCAGCATCGTGTCTCGCACCTGTCTGGGAACGCCCCACCCCCGGGGCGGCGGCGCGACACTCTGGCTCAGTCGGCGGTGGCGGCCAAGCTCAGGGATGGTCCGGGTGCAGCCGGTGCCTCCACGACGTGCGCTGGGCGGTGTAGCGCGGGTTCTGGAACAGCTTGATGAGCACCACGCCCGCCACGAAGCCGCCGATGTGCGCCCAGAAGGCCACGCCGCTGGCCACCTCGGGCATGGACATCAGCTGCGGCAGCCCGCTGACCACCTGCACCACGAACCACCACAGCAGCACCGCCCAGGCGGGCACCGGGATGATTTGGATGAAGATGAAGAGGATGAACAGCATGTTCACCCGCACGCGCGGATAGAGCACCAGGTAGGCGCCCATGACGCCGGAGATGGCGCCGGAGGCCCCCACCGTCGGAATGGGCGACACGGGGTCCACCGCCATGTGCGCCACCGCCGCGGCCACGCCGCACAGCAGGTAGAAGAGGATGAAGCGCAAGCGCCCCATGCTGTCCTCGACGTTGTTGCCGAAGACCCAGAGGAACAGGCAGTTGCCGATGAGGTGCATCCACCCGCCATGCAGGAACATGGAGGTGATGGGCGTGAGGCGGTTGAAGACGTCGGCGTCCACCCCGCAGGAGATGCCGTCCGCCAGCTTCAGGATGAACCCGAGCTCCGCGCGGCCCGTCAGCTCCATCGGGATGAGGCCGTACTCGCACACGCTCTCCGCCAGCCGGTACTCGTCCAGCCCCGCCCCCTGGATGACCACCCAGACGAAGAAGACGGCGCCGAGCAGCAGGTACGTCACCACGGGGGTGCGCAGGGTCGGGTTGTCGTCACTGATGGGAATCATCGCAGGGCCCCATCATGTGCACGGCTTCCGCCGCGCGGCCACACCCGGAGCGTGGGCGGAACACTTGCGCCTGGCAACCAATCCCAGGGGGCACTTGGCGACGGGAGCCAGGGTGAGGGATGGTTGCGCACCTCACACTCCCGTGGAGTCCTGAGCAATGAACCTGTCGATGTCCCGTCGCGGCGCCGCCGCCCTCCTGATGCTGGTCGCCGTCTCCTTCACCACCGCGGGCTGTGCCGGCCGCCGCCGCGAGGCCTTCCTGCACGACAAGGCCCGCGAGCACGTCTACCGCAAGCCCATCGCCGAGGTGTGGCCCCAGGCCCTCGCCCTGCTGAAGGAGCGGGGCTACTCCTTCCGGGCCGGCAAGGAGGGCTTCGAGGCCTCCACCGAGTTCAAGATGGAGGGCGCCCCATCCTCTCTGGGCACCACCTACGTGGCCTACCTCGTGCGCGGCATCCAGAAGGGCCCCGGCCAGTGCTCGCTCGAGTACTGGAAGCGCATCTCCACCGAGTCGCGCGGCGCCGACAACACCACCGGCCGCCGCACCGAGGTCAACGACGCGGCCCCCCGCACCGACACCGGCAACTTCAACCGCGACGAGGAGCTGGAGTGGGAGCTCATCCAGAAGGTGGACAGCGAGTCCGCCAACGCGCTGAAGGCCCAGGCCGAGAAGCTCGAGTAGTCTGCGGCAGCCGGTGAGCCGCCGCCGCGCGCGCTGGCGTCTTCAGTCGCGCAGCGGCAGCTCCACCGTCAGCCCGTCGAAGGCGACCTCCACGGGCCCTTTGTATTCCTCGCGGGCCTGCGCGAGCAGCCTCGCGGGCTCGGTGTCGTGGCGGCTGGACAGGTGGGTGAGCACCAGCCGCCGCGCGCCCGCCTCCCTCGCCACCCGCGCCGCCTCGCGCGCCGTGGAGTGGCGCGTCTCCAGCGCCCGCTCCTGCTCGTCGTCGGAGAAGGTGGACTCGTGGACGAGGAGGTCCGCGTCCTTCGCCGCCTTCACCACCGAGGCGCAGGGCCGCGTGTCCCCGGAGATGACCAGCCGGCGGCCCAGGCGCGGCGCGCCCAGCACGTCCTCCGGCTTCACCGTCCGCCCGTCCTCCAGCGTCACCGGCTCGCCCCGCTGCAGCTTCCCGAAGCTGGGGCCCTCCGGCACGCCCAGCTCCCGCGCCGTCGCGAGATTGAAGCGGCCCGGCCGGTCGTCCTCCACCAGGGCGTACGCCAGCGCGTTGATGCGGTGGTCCACGCCCACCGCCTGCACGACGTAGCCGCCGCGGCGCACCTCGTCGCCGTCCTTCACCTCGTGGATTTCGATGGGGAAGGACAGCGACTCCACGCCCAGGTGGACGGCCTGGTGCAGCAGGCGCTTCGCCGGGGGCGGTCCGTACAGGCGCACGGGCTCGGTGCGGCCCATCATCCCCAGCGTGCGCAAGAAGCCGATGATTCCCAGGTAGTGGTCCGCGTGGAAGTGCGTGAAGAACACCGCGTCCACGGTGAAGCCGGTGCCGTAGCGCACCATCTGCCGCTGGCTGCCCTCGCCGCAGTCGAAGAGCAGCAGGTCCGCGTCCGCCTTCACCGCGAGTCCGGACAGGTTGCGGTGCAGCGTGGGCTGCGCGGCGGAGGTGCCGAGGAAGGTGAGCCTGAGGAGGGACATGCCAGCACTTCCCACGCGAAGAGGACCTCCCGCGCCCTGCAACCCACGGCGCGAGGCGGCCATTTAGCAGGGTTGGATGCACCCGTGCTATGAGGCCGCCCCCCTCTGACACTCCCATGCCCGAATCCCTGACTTTCGGCCCCACCTCGGACCCCCGCCGCGTGCGCGCGCCGGACGGCCGCGTCCTCACCGTGCCCGACGGCTGGGCCCTGCTCCCCCCGGGAGACGCCGGCCTCACCCGCCGCGTGAAGGCCGCGGGCCCTTCCTGGACGGTGGTGGAGAAGGTCGGCCGCAAGCTCTTCTCCCGGGGCGTCTGGGCCCCGGAGGCCCACATCCTCCAGGCCCGCGCCGCCCTCGACGCCGAGCGCGCCACCCCCGCCTACGAGAAGAAGCTGGCCGCCGGCCGCGAGCGCCGCGCCCGCGAGCAGGAGGCGTACGAGGTGGACTTCGCCAACGCCGTGCTGCGCTTCCTCGCCTTCTCCCCGGCCTGGCTGCCGCACGCGAAGCGGCTGGCCGTCCTGGTGGCGGCCCACGCCACCCCCGTGGGCAGCGGCACCGTGGCACGCACCGAGCGCATCCCGATTGAGCGCCGCGCCGAGGCCGCCGTCATCGCCTGGATGCGCCATCAGACGACCACCTACGACGACATGCGCATCGCCCGCGTGAAGGGCGCCCGCCGCGAGGTGCGCCGCGAGCTGGCCGACATCTCCCGGGCCGTGCTGGACCTGCACCGCCGTGACGCGCCCCACGGGGCCTCCGCCTGTCCGCTGTGCACCGCCCTGGCCCGTCCCGTCCAGGCCCTCCCCTGAGGTCCTGACGCCCTGGACCGGAGGGCAGGGCAAGGGCTGATGGAAGACACCTCCGGGGTGACGCCGGCTCCAGGAGGTGGGACTCCTGTGCGTCCGGGGCCGCTGGCGGCGCACACTGGCGCCTCCCGTCGGGCCCGGGGCGCGCGGACTTCACCCGCCGATAAGCCGGGCCGTGTGGGTTCCTGACCCGCGATTCAGCCATGTTTGCGTTGTTTCTGACCGGCGGGTTAGTAACCGGACCGTCATGGCCCGTCCCGCGGACCCTCATGCTCGCACTGCCCTGGTGACCGCCGCCCGCGCGGAGTTCGCCCGCAGGGGCCTGCGGGGCGCGCGCATCGAGGACATCACCGCCGCCTGTGGCCTCTCCAAGGGCGCCTTCTATCTGCACTTCCCGTCGAAGGAGGCGCTCTTCGGGGAGGTGGTGGGCGCGTTCCAGGCGGGGCTGGAGCGGGTGAATGCCCGGCGGATGGAGGCGATGGAGCGCTTCCTCTCGGAGCATGGCGTGCCCGGGCCTCGAGACAGGCGGGAGCGCAGCGAGCGCTACCAGCGCCTCATCGGGCTCGAGGCCGCGCACGACCTGGAGGCGATGGAGCTGGTGTGGGCGTACCGGGACGTGTCCCTGGTGCTCCTCAGCGGCAGCCAGGGCACCGAGTTCGAGTCCTTCCTGTGGCAGGTGACGGACACGCAGGTGGCGCGCGTCGCCCGGGACTTCCAGCGCCTGCAGGAGGCCGGCGCGGTGGACCGCGAGCTGGACCCGGAGCTGTTCGGCTCCGTCATCGTCGGCGCCTACCTCCTCCTGTCCAAGCAGATGGCGCGCCTGAAGGAGAAGCCGGACCTGGCCGCCTGGGCGCGCACGCTCCAGCGGCTGTGCCAGGAGGGCACCATGCCCCAACTGGACGACGAGGCGCCCCGGCCCCCCCGGGCCGCGTCGGCCCGGACCGCCGAGCCCGTCCCGTCCCGGCCTCCCGGGGCCGCGCAAGCCGCCTCGGCCCGGCCTCCCCGGGCCGCGCGTGCCGCCCCGTCCCGGCCTCCCGAGGCCGCGCGTGCCGCCCCGCTCACATCGGCCCGGGAGGGCAACCTCCCACGGGCCACCCCTGCCCGCTCCGTGCGGCCCTCCGCCCCTTCCACGCGCCGGCCCCGCGCCCGCGCGAAGACCCGTCACACCCCGAGGAAACGCCCGTGAATCCCTCCTGGAAGCCGTCCGCTGTCCGTGCGCTCGCCGCCGTGGGGCTGGCCACCGCCACGCTGTCGCTGTCCGCCTGCCAGAAGGCGGACGCCTCCGCCTCGGCGCCGGCCGCCAAGGCCACCGGCGACGCGGCGACGATGCCCGCCGTGAAGGTGGTGGCCGCGCGCACCGTGCAGGCCGCTCCCAGCGAGCAGGTGACGGGCACGCTCTATCCCGCCCAGGGGCTGCAGGTGGGCTTCGAGGTGGGCGGCAGGCTCGCGGCGGTGAAGGTGACGAAGGGGCAGGTGGTGAAGAAGGGCGACGTGCTCGCGCAGCTCGACCCGGAAATCTCCGACGCGCAGGTGGCCGGCGCCGAGGCCGCGGTCGCCGCCGCCGAGGCCGCCGCCGCCATGGCCGCCGACGTGGCCGCCCGCAACGTGAAGCTCCAGCAGGAGGGCGGGGTGAGTGACTTGCAGAACCGCTCCTCCACCGCGACGGCCGAGCAGGCCCGCGCGCAGGTGCTGGCCGCCAAGGCGCAGCTCGCCCAGGCCCGCGCCGCGCGCCGCCGGCACGAGCTGCGCGCGCCCTTCGCCGGCACCATCATCGACGCGCCGGAGCAGACGGGCGCCACGGTGGCCCCCGGCATGCCGCTCTTCACGCTGGAGAACCTGGACACGCTGCTCTTGAAGACGACGGTGGCCGAGTCCATGCGCGCGCGGCTCAAGCCGGGCGTGAAGGTCCGCGTGGAGTCCATCGGCGCGCGCGCCTCCTCGGAGGACGCGGTGGTGCGCAACGTGCTGCCCTCGGCGGACCCCGGCACCCGCCGCGTGCCGGTGGAGCTGTCGGTGCCCAACCCGGACGGCCGCTTCGTGGCGCACACGCTGGCTCGCGCCGTGCTGCCCATGGGCGAGGCGCAGGCGGCCCAGGTGGTGCCGGGCACCGCGCTGTCCTCCAACAACGGGGACCATGTCTTCGTCGTCGCGTCCGGCGAGGTGCGCCGCGTGGACGTGCAGGTGCTGGAGCGCCGCGAGCGCGAGGTGGTGGTGCTGGCCCCGGCCCCGCTGGAAGCCGTCATCGACTACCCGACGCCGGGCCTCTCGCAGGGCACCCGCGTCTCCGTGAAGTAGCCGCCCCTTTCGCAAGGCCCCCTGGAGCCTCCCCATGCTTCTCAGCGACGTCTCCATCCGCCGGCCCGTCTTCACGGCCATGCTGTCGCTCTGTCTCATCGTCCTGGGCCTGATGGGCCTGGGACGCGTGGGCACGGACCTCTACCCGGACGTGTCCTTCCCGGTGGTCATCATCAACACCGTCTACAAGGGCGCCGGCCCGGGCGAGATTGAAACCCAGGTCGTCAAGCCGCTCGAGGACGCGGTCGCCGGCATCAGCGGCGTGGACAAGATCCACTCCTTCAGCCGGGAGAACCTGGGCACGGTGGTGGTGCAGTTCAAGCTGACCGCGCCGCTGGACCGCGCGGTGCAGGACGTGCGCGACAAGGTGGCCGGCGTGGCCAACAAGCTGCCCCGGGACTCGGACGCGCCCGTCGTCGGCCGCGTGGACCTGTCCGCCACCCCCATCCTCACCTATGCCGTCTCGGCGGAGCTGCCCTCGGCGGAGCTGCGCCGGCTCATCGACGACCGCATCAAGCCCGCGCTCGCGCAGCTGGAGGGCGCCGCGGAGGTGCGCGTCACCGGCGGCGACACGCGCGAGGTGCAAATCGACATCGACCTGGACAAGGCGCGCGCGGCGGGTGTGTCCCCGCTGGACATCGCCCAGCGCGTGGGCGCGGAGAATTTGGACCTGCCGGCGGGCCGGCTGTTGCTCGGGCCCAGCGAGCTGACGGTGCGCTCGCTGGGGCAGTTCCGCGACGTGGACGAGATTCGCGCGCTGCCGGTGGCGAAGAGCCGCACCGGCGCGCAGGTGCGCCTGGATGAAATCGCCACCGTGACGGACGGCGTGGCGGAGCGGCGCACCCTGGCGCGCCTCAACGGCCAGGACGCGGTCATCCTCGAAATCGTCAAGCAGCCGGGCTCCAACACCGTCGCGGTGAGCGACGCGGTGAAGAAGACGATGGAGCAGATGGGGCCCGCGGTGGGGCAGGGCTTCAAGGCCTCGCTGCTCATCGACCAGTCGGTGCTCATCAAGGAGAACGCCCACGAGGTGTGGATTGCGCTCGTCTTCGGCGGCGCGATGGCGGTGCTCATCATCCTGATGTTCCTGCTGGACGGGCGCGGCACGTTCATCTCCTCGCTGGCGCTGCCCACCTCCGTCATCGGCACGTTCTTCGTGATGTACATGCTGGACTACACGCTCAACCAGATGACGCTGCTGGCGCTGTCCCTGGCCATCGGTCTGCTCATCGACGACGCGGTGGTGGTGCGCGAGGCGATTACGCACCGGCTGGAGAAGGGCGAGGACCCGATGAGCGCCGCGTCCAACGGCACGAAGGACGTCGGCCTGGCGGTGCTCGCGACGACGCTGTCGCTGGTGGCGGTGTTCGTGCCGGTGGCCTTCATGCCCGGCATCGTCGGCCAGTTCTTCAAGCAGTTCGGCATCACCATCTGCGCGGCGGTGCTCGTCTCGCTGTTCATCTCCTTCACGTTGGACCCGATGATGTCCGCGCGGCTGGCGAAGGCGCGCAAGCCGGGCGAGGTGCACCGGGAGAACGCGGTGGCCGCCGCGCTGCGCCGCTTCCTGGACGGCACCGAGCGCTTCTACGAGGGAATCTTGCGCTGGGTGCTCGCGCACAAGTGGGCCACCGCGGGCATCACCGTGCTGGTGCTGGCGCTGTCCTTCGGGGCGGCGAGCCGCCTGGGCCTGGAGTTCATGTCGCCGGAGGACCGCTCGCAGTTCCTCGTGGACCTGACGCTGCCGGACTCGGTGAACCTCTCGGAGACGGAGGCGCGCACCGCGGAAGCCGAGGCGCTCCTGCTCAAGATTCCCGAGGTGACGGACGTCTACGCCATCGTCGGCACCAACGGCGACGTGAACAAGTCGCGCCTGCGGGTGCTGACGGTGGGCAAGGACGCGCGCGAGAAGGGCATCCCCGTCATCAAGGAGGAGGCCCGCGCGCTGCTCACGCCGGCGCTGGTGGCCACGCGGGTCAACCTGATGGACCCGCCGATGCTGGAGGGCCTGGGCGACTACTACCCCATCATGGTGCGCATCACCGGCCCGGACCTGACGCGCGTCAACCAGGAGGCCGAGCGCATCGCGGGCATCCTGCGCGAGCTGCCCGGCACGGCGGACGTGCGGGTGGAGTCCAACCCGCCGAAGCCGGAGATGCAGGTGCGCATCGACCGGGCGCGGGCGAGCGACGCGGGGCTGAACGCGTCGGCGCTGGCCATGCAGCTGCGGCTGGCCATCAGCGGTGACGTGGTGGCGAAGCTGCGCGAGGGAATCACGGAGACGGACATCCGCGTGCGGCTGGCGGAGAAGGACCGGGCCACTCCGGAGCGCGTGCGGCAGCTGGAGGTGTACACGGCGCGCGGGCTCTTGCCGGTGTCGGACCTGGCGCAGGTGGAGCTGAAGGACGGGCCCAGCGTCATCGAGCACGACAACCGCGAGCGGCAGATTGCCGTCTACTCGCAGCTGGGCAAGGGCGCGGCGCTGGGCGACATCGCCACGCAGCTGAAGGCAAGGGTGGCGGCGCAGCCGCTGCCGCCGGGGTATGCCGTCACGTACGACGGGCAGATGAAGAGCCTGGACGAGCAGAACAGCGCGTTCGGCATGGCCTTCGGGCTGGCGTTCGTCTTCATCTACATGGTGCTGGCGAGCCAGTTCGAGTCCTTCAAGCACCCGTTCACCATCATGGTGTCGCTGCCGCTGGCGCTGGTGGGCGCGCTGCTGGGGCTGGTGGTGACGGGCTACCACCTGTCCATGGGCGCGATGATTGGCGTCATCCTGCTGATGGGCCTGGTGACGAAGAACGCCATCCTCCTCATCGACGGTGCGCTGCAGCACCTGCGCGAGGGGGACACGGTGGACCAGGCGCTGCTGAAGGCGGGACCGCGGCGGCTGCGGCCCATCCTGATGACGAGCGCGGCGATGGCGATTGGCATGGTGCCCACGGCGGTGGGCACGGGCACGGGCTCCGAGTTCCGCGCGCCGATGGCGATTGCGGTGATTGGCGGCGTCATCACCTCGACGTTCCTGACGCTGCTGGTGGTGCCGGTCGTGTTCGCGGCGATGGAGCGGCTGCGCTTCGGCCGTCGGCGCGCCGCGGACATGACGCCCGCCGCCCCGGTGCCCGCGGTGGAGCAGGGGCCCGGCCGGGCCGCGTGACACGTGGCACACCGGGCCCGTGACTCATGGCGGGCCCGGTGTTGCCTTCTGTCAGTGCGTCGGGGGCTCCGAGGGCGCCTCGGGCTGGGGCGCTGGAGCGGGTGTCGGCTCTGGAGGCGCTGTCGTGGTGCCTTCCGGGGCCGGAGGTTGGATGCCAGGTGCCGGGCTCTGCGTGGGAGGCGAGGCGGGAGGCGGTCCCCACGGCGGCGCCTCGGCTACGACTTCTCCCTGGGCCGTGACGGCGTACTCGACCCACCAGTCGAGGACCCGTCCAGCCGGGCCGCCGCACCGGTCGAAGCGCTGATGCAGCACGACGAAGTACAAGCCCGTCTTGGGCTCGGTGAAAATGGCAACATCCAGTCCCTGTTCCGGGCTGGAGCAGCCTTCGAATGCGCGAGGAAACCGGTTCTGCTTCACGAACTCCCGGACGGCGGCTGCTGCCGCGAGCGCCGCTCCAGCCTCCATGGGTTGGCCGACGAGCCGGGTCGATTGCTCATCCGGCCATTCGATGACTCGCTTTCGCGAGGAGAAGGGCAGTGTGCAGCCGGCGAGCATCCCCAGCACCACCGCCAACGCACCTGAGCATGTCCGTCGCCACATACCTGTCGCCTACTCGCTCAACAATCGCAGGGGTTCTTGGGTGCATCTCGGTGTCCGGCCGTGGCTCTCGGCCCCGCGTGGTGCACAGCGACCGATGGTAGCCCAGTCCTTCTTCACGCGGCTCCACTGCTGAATCTCACCCGTCGGGAAGTAGCGCAGGAAGATGCGGGTGCCGTCCTGGCGCTCCGCTACCAGCGCGGAGGCCATTTCGATGGCTGTGTTCTCGTGGATGGCCGGAGCTGGATTGCCGGGAATGAGTCGGACCTCCGCCATGGCCACATATGGGTTGAACGCGTTCGTGGGCCAGGTGCCGAGGTCATTCGAGGAAGGGGGGGCACCACAGGGATGGTTGTGGACGTACCCCACGACCCATATCTGCGAGGCGGGATAGTCATCGTCCCGGACCCTGAAGAACGGGGTGCATGCTCCATACTCGCCCCTGACGGGGTCGCTGACCCGCCACGAGAGTGACTTGCTGTCTCCCGCCACATAGATGGTCGAGCAGTACTCCGTGGACAGCCCTGCGATGGGCCGCCGGGTCATCGGGTCACACGTCCTGGCACCAGGCCGCTTGAGGAGCGCATCCGCCACATCCTGGAGCAGGGCGATGGGGATGGAGGTGTCGCCCGTGGGCATCTCGACCGCAGGCACTTCCGACCACGGCCCCCTGGCAATGGTGGGCTCCTGGACCGGGGCGCGCGAGGCGCACCCCCATAAGAGCAGCAGGCTCGGGAACGCAGGTTTCATGAGGCGCCAGGCACTCCGGATGAAAGCCCCGAAGGCTATCGGACGCCATCTTTCCAAGTAAGGCTAGGAGTTCAGGGCTGGAAGGGATTGCAATTGCGCTGCAGCCTCACGGGATTACTTCCCTGTCTCCGCACTGGAGTAGGCTTCCGTGCATGCCGGAGAAGCTCGTCTTCGAGCACACCGTGGAGGGGCTCTTCGTGCGAGGGCTGGTCGGGCGTGTCACGCCCGCACTCCGGGAGCGCTTGAAGGGCGTGGGGGTGGACCTGGACCGCAAGCTCCAGCCCGCCTACGGCTTCGACACCTTCTGCTCGGCGGTGCGCGTGGCCGCGCGTGAGCTGCACCCGGAGGTGCCGGAAGAGGTGGGCTACGGCCTCCTCGGCGAGCGCATGGTGGACGGCTACCGCGAGACGGTGCTCGGCCGCGCCGCCTTCGGCGTGATTCAGCTGCTGGGCCCCCGCCGGGCCCTCGGTCGCGCCCAGCAGATGTTCCGCTCGGGCAACAACTACTCGGAGATTCGCCTGGCGGATGTGCTGCCCACCGAGGTCCACCTGTGGATGAACGAGGCGGGCACCTTGCGCTACTTCACCCAGGGCGCGCTCCTGGCCGGCCTGCGCGCCACCGGCGCCCACCAGCCCCAGGTGGCCGTGCAGGACTTCTCCGAGGCCCATGTCACCTACCGGCTCACCTGGCGCGACGGGCGTGGCGCCTGAGCCCGGGGACAGCGCTCCGGCGCTGCTCGCCGTGGACCTGGGCCTGCGCTCGGGGCTGGCGCTCTACGGGCGCGACGGCCGGCTGCGCGAGTACCGCTCGCAGAACTTCGGCAGCCAGTCCCGCCTGAAGCGGGCCGTGCCGGCGGTGCTCAACGGGGTGGGGCCCCTGGCGTGGCTGGTGCTGGAGGGCGGAGGCCCCGTGGCGGACGTGTGGGAGCGCGAGGCCTCCCGCCGCGCCCTGCCGGTGCTGCGCGTGGCCGCCGAGGACTGGCGGGAGAAGCTCCTCTACGCGCGGGAGCAGCGCAGCGGCACCCGCGCCAAGGAGGCGGCGGACGTGCTCGCCCGGCGCATCATCGTCTGGTCCGGCGCGGCGAAGCCCACCTCGCTGCGGCACGACGCCGCGGAGGCGATTCTGCTGGGCCTGTGGGGCGCGCTGGAGGTGGGCTGGCTCGACAAGGTGCCCGCGGAGCTGCGGCGGTAGGCAGCCCCCCGCCAGACGCTCCATGATGCGGAGCCATGGCCCCCCCAGACGCGCATGAGCCCGTGGTTCCCCAGAGCGAGGGGCTGAACCGCCTGCTGGACCCGCTGGCACGCACGGCCTTCCGAGGCGCCTATGCGCTGGCGTACGTGTACTGGTTCGTGCGCCGCCCGCGCTCCCGGGGCGTCTTCGTGGGCGTGTGGCACGCGGGGCGCGTGCTGCTGCTCCAGAACTCGTACAAGTACCGCCTGGCCATGCCGGGCGGCGGCTTCCACCGGGGAGAGTCTCCCGCCGAGTGCGGCTCGCGCGAGCTGCGCGAGGAGGTGGGCGTGCACCTGGAGCCCCACGCCCTGCGCGCCGTCTTCGAGACGGTGGGCCTGGACGAGCACAAGGAGGACCACGTCCACTTCCTGGAGGTGGACCTGGACGCCGAGCCGGCGCTCACCATCGACCGCCGCGAGGTGACGTGGGCGGCCTTCATCGACCTGGAGACCGCCCTGCGGCTGCCCGTCTCGTCGCTCGTGCGCGCCTATCTGGAGGATGCCCGGCGGCGGCGGGGCTGAGTCAGCGCGCCGCGGCCTGCGCCACGGAGATCTGATCCGTGCCCAGGAAGAGCCGCGCCCGCGTCTTCGCCAGCTGCGAGTGCGCCTCCTCCAGCGACACGCAGTCCACGGTGATGTCGTCGTTGGGCGCGGCCTCCGACGCCACCCGCGCCGTCTGCAGCCGGGAGATGGTGGAGTCCGATACGTGCGCGCACATCAGGCAGCCCTTCTGCCGGCCGTACGCCACCACCTCGCCGAAGATGCTGGCCGACTCCGGCTCCAACGTCCGCAATCCCCGCATGTCCGCCAACACCAGATGCCTTCCGCCTCCGTAGGTGTCCGTCGCGGCGCGGTACGCCGCGGCGAAGTCCTTCATCTCGTTGGGCCTCACGAAGCCGCTCAGCCGGACGGTGACGGTACGACGATTCAAGTCATTGCTGACTTCGAACATGGGGTGCGCCCTCCTCGCGAGGCAAAGACTAACAAAATTTGACAAACAATTGCACCCCCCCTCCCGGCGCTCTGGCCCGGCTGGAATTGTGTCAGCGCATTGCGTTGTTTCACTCTGGCAGTGTGGGAACATTCTGACCCACTGGCACCCGCATCTGACGCCAGCGAAATCCTACGTGCCGCGTGGATGCGGGGTGTGAGCCGGGCCTACGCGCGCTGGCCGCTCTCGCCGGTGACGACGGCCGAGCCGATGAGGTGCGCCAGCCGCAGCGGCTCTGGCACGTTTCCCCGGTCCGTCACGCGTGCCAGGGCTTCCGCAGCCAGCGCGGGTTCCGCGCCCTGGACCTGGAAGGTGAAGCCGCCCAGCTGGTGGATGGGGCCGGCGCGCTTCAGCTTCGCCCAGCGCGCGTCCGCCCGGGGCAGGCGCCGCAGCGCGCGCTCCACCGCGTCCAAATCCGGCGGGCGCCGCATCACGGCCACGCACGGCTTCTTCAGGCGCGCGGCCAGCTCCGGCAGGTCCACCACGTTGAAGCCCCCGAAGGCGATGCCATCCAGCAGCACCAGGTGCAGCTGCGGGAGGAACTTGCCGCCCTCCAGCAGCCGGCACACCTCGGCGGTGGCGTTCCACCCGTCGCGGCGCACGCGGCCCCAGACCAGGCCCTCGAAGCGCGTGCCGCCGCACACCACGCCCGCCAGCGGCACGGCGGCGCCGGGGCGGCGCGCGAAGGGCCCGTCGTCGAAGCCGATGACATGGGGGAAGCGGGGCAGGCGCATGGAGGGGAGCCTCGCAAGAGTGGCCCGCAAAGAGAAAGCCCGACCTCACCAACCGGCGAGTCGGGCTTCCGTGATGCCAGTGGTCGGCCGTTCAGGCCGCGCGCACGTTCTGCGCCTGCAGGCCCTTGGGGCCGCGGCCTACCTCGAACTCCACCTTCTGGCCTTCCTGCAGGGTGCGGAAGCCATCCATGTTGATGGCGCTGTGATGGACGAACACGTCCTCACCGCCGCCGTCCTGCACGATGAAACCGAAGCCCTTCGCATCGTTGAACCACTTGACGGTACCGGTTGCCATGAATCGCGTTCTCTCGTTCAGAAGAGCGGCTCGCGCCGCGGTGTTTCGCCCTCTCAGAAAGCGGAGGGCCGTGTTGCACCTGTAGTCTGCCCGGGGCGGGCGGCCGAGTGGAAGCCCCCCTGCCTGCCTGCTACCGGGGGCGCCGGCGTGGGGGCGGGGTTCCTACCCCTGGGGCCCGGGCAGGCGAGGCCCCTGGCGCCCTGGCGCACGGGCCGCGTGGCTACCTTGGGAGCATTCGTCACGACCGGAAGGAGCGCCGCCATGGCCGAGCCGCAGACCTCCAGCTTCACCCCCTCCCTCGTCCCACCCCCCGTCCAGCCGGAGGCCCCCCTGCGCAGGGTGATACGCCGCGCACTGGATAAAAGCGCTGCGGCTGGAATCCTGTCGCGTCCGCTGCTGGGGCGGCTGCCGCTGCGGCGGTGGATACCGCAGGACGTGCACTCGCTGCTCGACTACCAGGGCGGCGCAGCGTCCGCGGTGGCCGGCGTGCTGTCGGGAGACCCGGTGGCGAAGGTGGCGGGGCTGGCGCTGGGGTCGTCCGTCATCGGCGTGTCGCTGCTCACCGACTACCGCCTGAGCCTCACCAAGCTCATCCCCATCGAAGCGCACGAAATCGCCGACTACGCCTATGGCGCGGCGGCCATCCTCGCGCCCTTCCTGCTGGGCTACGCGAAGCGCAGCCCCATTGCAGCCGCCATCCATGTGCTGGTGGGGGTGTCCACCATCGCCGCCTCGCTGGTGACGGACTACCGGTGCCAGACGGGCATGCACCTGGGCGGCGAGCTGGGCACGGACCCGGAGGCGATTGGCGCGTGAGCGCCCCCGTCCCTCCAGCGCGTGGCAGCACCGTGCGCGGCGCGCTGGAGGCGGCCCTCGTCGCCGCGCCCGAGGGCGGCCTGACGTCCAAGGACCTCTCCGGCCTGGTGGGCATCTCCGAGAAGGACGTGGCCGAGCACCTGGTACATCTGGAAATGTCCCTCAAGGCGCAGGGGCTGCGGCTGGAGGTGCTGCCCGCCAGCTGCATCGGCTGCGGCTTCGCCTTCAAGGAACGCAAGCGCCTCACGCGCCCCGGGGCCTGCCCGAAGTGCCGCTCCACCCGCATCGACCCGCCCGCCTTCCGCGTCACCAGCTGAAGGCAGACAAAAGCAAAGCGGCAGGGCACCCGGAGGCACCCTGCCGCTCGTTACTTCATGGCAACTGGAAGGCGGCTCAGGCCGTCTTCACCGCCGCCTCGGACTTGATGCCGCCAGCGCCAGCGACGCTCTGGATGCGCATGCCGTAGAAGCTCTGGTACACGAACACCGTCGACAGGACGAAGAAGACCGCCGACAGGATGGTGGTCAGCGTGCCCTGGCCGGACGCCGTCAGCTCCACCGCCAGCTCCACGGCCAGCAGGCCGAAGAGGGTGGTGAACTTGATGACCGGGTTGAGCGCCACGGACGAGGTGTCCTTGAACGGGTCGCCGACGGTGTCGCCCACGACGCAGGCCGCGTGCAGCTCCGTGCCCTTGGCCTTCAGCTCCGTCTCCACCAGCTTCTTCGCGTTGTCCCAGGCGCCGCCCGCGTTCGCCATGAACACGGCCTGGTACAGGCCGAAGATGGCGATGGAGATGAGGTAGCCGACGAAGAAGTACGGCTCCAGGCAGGCGAAGGCGAGCGTGCTGAAGAACACCGCGAGGAAGATGTTGATCATGCCCTTCTGCGCGTACTGCGTGCAGATCTCCACCACCTTCTTGGAGTCCGCCACGCTGGCCTTCTCCACACCCTCCAGCTTGATGTTGGCCTTGATGAACTCCACCGCGCGGTAGGCGCCGGTGGACACCGCCTGCATGGACGCGCCGGAGAACCAGTAGATGACCGCGCCGCCGGTGATGAGGCCCAGGAGGAACGGGGCGTGGAGCAGGGACAGGAACTGCGCCTTCTCCGGGTTCAGAATCTGCTCACCGTTGGGGCCGGTGGTGATGCCCACCAGCAGCACGATGATGGAGAAGATCATCGTCGTCGCGCCCACCACGGCGGTGCCGATGAGCACCGGCTTGGCCGTCGCCTTGAACGTGTTGCCCGCGCCGTCGTTCTCCTCGAGGAACTGCTTGCCCTTCTCGAAGTCCAGGTCGAAGCCGAAGTCGCGCTTCACCTCTTCCTTCACGTTGGGGACGTTCTCGATGAGCGACAGCTCGTACACGCTCTGCGCGTTGTCCGTCACCGGACCGTAGGAGTCCACGGCGATGGTGACCGGGCCCATGCCCAGGAAGCCGAAGGCCACCAGGCCGAACGCGAACACCGGGGCGGCGAGCATCAGCTGGCCCACGCCCGCGCCCTCGACACCGGCGCCGCTGAACCAGAACGCCAGGCCCATCAGGCCGGCGATGATGAGGCCCATCCAGTAGGCGGAGAAGTTACCCGCCACCAGGCCGGAGATGACGTTGAGGGACGCACCACCCTCGCGGCTGGCCGTGACGACCTCGCGCACGTGGCGGCTCTCGGTGGAGGTGAAGGCCTTGATGGCCTCCGGGATGATGGCGCCGGCCAGGGTGCCGCAGGTGATGATGGCCGACAGCTTCCACCACAGCGTCTCGTCACCGCCCAGGTTGGGGATGAGCAGGTAGCTGACCACGAACGTCAGCGCCACGGAGATGATGGACGTCACCCACACCAGCGCGGTGAGCGGGTGCTCGAAGTTCATGTGGTCCGCGTTCTTGTACTTGGCGGACTGGTACATGTTGTTCAGGGCGTAGGCGGCCAGCGACGCGAGCACCATCACGATGCGCATCACGAAAATCCAGACGAGCAGCGGGACGCGGAAGGGCACCTCCACCGCCAGCAGGATGAAGGTGATGAGCGCCACGCCCGTCACGCCGTAGGTCTCGAAGCCGTCCGCGGAGGGGCCCACGCTGTCGCCCGCGTTGTCGCCGGTGCAGTCGGCGATGACGCCCGGGTTGCGCGCGTCGTCTTCCTTGATCTTGAAGACGATCTTCATCAGGTCGGAGCCGATGTCGGCAATCTTCGTGAAGATGCCGCCGGCGATGCGCAGCGCCGAGGCGCCCAGCGACTCACCGATGGCGAAGCCGATGAAGCACGCGCCCGCGAAGTCCGCCGGGATGAACAGGAGGATGGCCAGCATCAGCAAGAGCTCGGTGCTGATGAGCACCATGCCGATGGACATACCGGCCTGGAGCGGAATGGCGTAGGTGGGGTAGGGCTTGCCACGCAGTGACGCGAAGGCCGTGCGGCTGTTGGCGAAGGTGTTGACGCGGATGCCGAACCAGGCCACGCCGCAGGAGCCGGCGATGCCCACGAGGCTGGCGATGAGGATGATGACCACCCGGCCCGCGCTCTGGTGCGCGAGGAAGCCGAAGTAGCCCACCATCACCACCGCGATGAGCACCCACAGGATGCCGATGAACTTGAGCTGCGTGACGAGGTACGTCTTGCAGGTCTCGTAGATGAGCTCGGAAATCTCGAGCATGGCCCGGTGCACGGCCATCTTCTTCAGGCTGGCGTACTGCAGGAAGCCGAAGACGAGGCCCAGCACACAGACGGCGATGCCGGACAGCAGCAGGTCGTAGCCGGTGAGGCCACCGATGAAGGTCTGGGAGCGGAAGTCGGGGAGGACGAGGTCCGCCTCACTCGCGTGGGCGGCGCCGGCGACGAGGACCGTCAGGAGCCCCAGGGCTCTGGCGGCCGCGCCGGTGACGCTCTTGCGGAGGGCGTCCATCCGAGAAACGGTGCGTGTCATGGGGGTGCAACTCCTCACAGAGACTCAGTCCAGGCGCGCGGCCGGGTACTCCGCGTGCCATGGGAAACAGGGAGTGGTGTCGAGGGGTTGGCCGCCTGCGAACGGGGGCTCCGCGCGCCTGCGCTTCAGCACAGCCTCGCCCCTCAGGGCGCAGAGTCGCACGTCCTGAAGGCGGCCCGCGAATAACATGGACGCGGCTGGAAAGTCGAATTCTCAGGGGTTTTGGCCCTCCCCCCACGTCCAACTTCCCGGGGAAATCAGGGCCTTGGCCACCCCCCAGGTCAGACGGCGGGGGGCCTCAGGGGCGCAGGCGGAGGAGGAAGCCGTCCTGGGGACGCGGGTACGGCGTCTCCGCGGGGAGCCTCCGGGCCAGGGCGCCGGCCACCAGGGTATGACCCGCCGCGTCGACAGCCAGCGCGCGGGCCAGCACGGCTCCGGAGCTGGGGAAGCGACGCACCCAGAGTGAGGCCCCGTCTTCCGGGAGGAGCCGGGCCACGTAGAGGCCCGCCGGCGCGGTGGAGCCCGCCTCGGCCGAGTCCAGCGCCAGGGCGCCGTCATGGCTGCCGGCCACGGTGAGCTGGCCGGCGTCGTCGGTGGCCAGCGCGGCGGCGGTGGCGTCGAAGGAGCGCGCCCAGCGCTCCTCGCCTCCGGCGTTGTAGGCGGCCAGGAAGCCCTGGTACCCGCCCGAGGCGTGGGCCCTGGACTGGAAGTAGAAGCGGCCGGTGAAGTTGCCGCCCACGAAGACGCGGTCGGAGCCGACGGCCACGGCGTTCGCCGTGCCCTCCGCGCCGCGCAAGTCCCGGCTCCACGCGTGCGCGCCGTCGGGTGTCAGCTTGAGGACGAAGGGCGTGCGCTGCCGCACGCTGACGAAGGAGGGCCCGCCGAAGCACACCGTGCCCGCGTAGGCGCCCGCCAGGTGGATGCCGCCGAAGAGGTCCACCGCCACGGCCCGCGCCGTCACCAGCCCCTTGGGGCCCGCGGCCCAGGTGCGGCTCCAGCGCGTGCCGCCGTCCGCGTCCAGGCGGACGGTGAAGGCGGCCCGCTCCCCCGGAGGCGGCTCCCGCACCGCGTCCCCGAAGTCGCGCCGTCCGGTGAAGTCTCCCACCAGCACCACGCCGCCCGCGCCGTCCGCCGCCAGGGCCTGCACGTGGAGCGTGCCGTCCCCCGCGAAGCCGCGCACGCGCTCCAGGGCACCCTGCGGTGACAGCCTCGCCACGAAGGGGCCTTCCGGCAGGGCCTGCGTGCCCAGCGAGTAGCCGGCCGAGCTGCCTCCCAGCCACGCACGGCCCTCGCGGTCCACGGCCAGCCCGCCCACCCGGCCGCGCGCCGCCGACTCCCGGGGCACGAGCCCATGCGCCCAGCGCAGGGCCCCTTCCGGGGAGAAGCGCGCTACGAGTAAGTGAGGTGCTTCAGCAACATGATTGAAGGGCAGGGGACTTCCCCCGATGTCCAAAGGCTCGCGGTACGTCGCCGCGACGAGGACGTCCCCGTCGGGAGCCACCACGGTGTGCGGTGCCTCGCTGTCCCCGAGCACCAGCGACCGCGACCATGCAATGGCTCCCTCGCCCTCACCCGCGACCGACCCCGCTACCTCCAAGCCCGGAGCGCGTGGTGCCGCGTGAGCCCTCTCCCCGCACCCCACGTGGAGAAATCCCAATGCGCACACCACAGCTGCCAACCCTCGCGCCACCATTCCCCGCCCCGGCCTCTCCCCGCCCCCAGCCCCGACAGCCCCCTGCCCTTCAACCGGGACAGCCCTTCTGCAAAGGCATTGCCATCGTGCCTCGCGAGGGGCGTTCCCCTCTGGGGACGCTTTGGACCCTGGCCCCGGGGACGAGAGGGATGTCCTGCGTGCTGAAAAAACTCCCTGTCCTGGGGAGAACGAAGGAGCAAGAAGCGACGGTGCGACACTCCCCCAGGGCAGGACGTGGAGGGAATGCAGGCGGGCGTGGCCCCCGGCCCCCACATGTCCAGCCGCGGACACGCGGGCTCCATGCCGCGCGATGTGGAGCCCGCGCGCTACAGGCGCGAAGCGCGCCCCCGGGCGGAGGCGCGTCGGTGGGGCCGCCGGCGCCGGGCGCGCGGCGCAGACCCAATCCCTGACACGCCCGCTCATGCGCGAGGCGCCACGGATGTGAAACATCACGCGCATGCAAATCACGGACATGAAACGCATCGCCCGCAAAGCCTTGCATCCGCGCGCCCTGCAAAGACTTGCGGGCATGTGACGGTTGGGCGCGGGAAGATTCCCGCGTGACGGTGTGACCCGGTGCTGGCGGAGATTTGACGCAACTGAGTCATCAATTTCTCGCGCCTTGAGGCACCTTGCGCTCCGTCGAATCCGGGGTGCCCCCGGTTCGATGGTCCTCCCCTGAAGCAAAACCTTTCAACCGGGTCCCGCAGCGCGGGGAGGCACCGTCTTGCCAGGAAGTCTCGGGCGGCGAGTGGCGTGTCAACCCAGTGCAACACCTGAGGAGTCGTCCATGAAGATGATGAAGATGGTGATGTCCGCCGCGGTCGTCGCGGTTTCTGTCGTGGGTTGCGGTGGTCAGTCCAGCGGCGTGGAGGCTCCCCTGGCCCCCTCGACCTCCTCTGCCGAGCTGACCAACGGGAACTGGCTGTTCGGCTCTGACACCCTCAAGGGTGCGATGATCTCCGCCGGCATCTCTTCGGCCTCGGGTCTCATCATCCAGGGCAAGGGCTCGGGCGTGGGTGAGGGCTGCATGCGCACCGGCGCGACCTACAAGGACGCCGCTGGCAACACCGTCACCGCCTGTGCCGGCCGCCAGCAGACCATCGCCCCCATGTCTCGCGACCTCAAGTCCCCCTGTCAGGCCGGTGAGAGCAGCAACATCGTCGCCCTGGACGCGGTGAGCGCGTTCGTCTCGGCCAGCAACGGCGTCACGAACATCACCACGGCCAACCTCACGAAGGTCTTCTTCAGCAACACCGGCGCCTGCATCAGCGACTGGAGCGCCCTGGGCCGCGCCACCGGCGGCGCCATCGTCAAGTATCGCCGTGACGACGTGTCAGGCACCACGGACACCTTCAAGACGCTGCTGGGCGGCACCACCTTCTGCTCCGACGTCGTCGTCGTCTCCGACAACGACACGGCCAAGGGCTGCACGGGCCTGAGCGCCACGGACTGCATCGAGAAGCTGACCGCGAACAACAACAACGCCATCGGCTACTCCGGTGACTCGGCCAAGACGCCGGCCGGCACCACCCCGGCCAACCTCGCCCTCAGCGTGGACGGCATCGCCCCGACGGCGGCCAACGTCCGCAAGCTCGTCTCTGGCGCCTCCGGCGTGTACCCGCTCTCCCGCTTCATCTTCGTGAACGAGAACATCAACTTCGCCAAGGACACGAAGGAGCAGAAGCTCTACGACTGGATGTACAACAACAAGCAGTCCTTCGAGAACATCCTCGTCGGCCAGGGCTTCATCTCCTGCAGCACCAACGGCCCGCTGGAGTGCGGCGGCGACCTGAACGACGGCCGCGGCGCCGGTGCCTGCTACCAGGCGTTCTAGTCCGCGACGTCCAGTCCTCGTGACCTGAAGTCGGGGCGGAGGCGTGAGGCATCCCCTCACGCCTCCGCCCCTCGTGTCGTTGTGCCGCTGTCCCAACCCCCACACTGGAGTGAGTCTCACCATCCCCATGCGCACTTCCGCTCGGTCGTTCCTCAGCACCTCCCTGCTCGTCGCCTCCACCACGCTGCTCGGCGCTCCGGCCCTGGCCCAGGAGACGGACTCCGCGTCCCTGAGCAACCCCTTCGTCTGCCGCCGCCCCAAGGGCGCCGCCGGCACCATCACCGAGTTCGCCCTGCCCACGGCGGGGGCCTCTCCCTCCGGCATCACCGTCGGGCCGGACCTCAACCTCTGGTTCGTCGAGGCCAGCGCGGGCAAGGTGGCCCGCTCCACCCGTGACGGTGCGGTGACCGAGTTCGCTCTCCCCACGGCCTTCTCGTTCCCGAAGTCCATCACCCCGGCCCTCGACGGCAACCTCTGGTTCACCCAGCTGGCCGTGGACCAGATTGGCCGCATCACCCCCCAGGGCGTCGTGACGGAGTTCCCGCTGCCCCTGCGCGGTGTCTCTCCTCATGGCATCAGCGCCGGCCTGGACGGCAACGTCTGGTTCACGGAGCTGACGGGCAACCGCATCGGCCGCATCACGCCCGCGGGTGTCGTCACCGGGTTCGCCATCCCCACCCCGGACGCCCTCCCGCTGGACATCTCGGTCGGCGGTGACGGCAACCTGTGGTTCACGGAGTTCATGGGCAACAAGATTGGCGTCATCACCTCCGACGGCACCATCACCGAGTACCCGCTCCCCACTCCCTTCAGCGGCCCCAGCAGCATCGCCGTGGGCTGGGATGGCGCCATGTGGTTCACCCAGCAGTTCACCGGCAAGATTGGCCGCATCACCCAGGACGGCGTCATCACCGAGTACGCCCTCACCAACCCCGCGGCCGAGCCGGTGGAAATCACCCCGGGGCCGGACGGCGCGCTGTGGTTCGTCGAGCTGTCGGGCAACGCGGTGGGCCGCATCACGCTGGACGGCGCCATCACCGAGTACCCCATCCCCACGCAGAACAGCCAGCCGGCCGGCATCACCTTCGCGCCCCCGGGCTTCCTCTGCCTGGATGCGCACCTGTGGTTCACGCAGAGCGGCAGCGACAAGCTGGGCCGCATCCGCGCCGTCACGGTTCCGTGATGGCGGGGCCTTGAATCCGTGACACGTCAGGGCAAACCCATACATCCTCGTATGGCCTGGCTGTCACGGGCTCGCAAATAATGAGAGCAGGCCCCGAAGCAGGGGCCTGCATTGTCGATTCCGAGAGGCACCTGCGGTAGTAGACGACCCGCGCGCCACGCCATGCGCCCGCGCTGACTTCTGTCACAAGTCTTTGTCGTCTGACGCGAGCCTCGAGGAGGAACTGTCCATGTCGTTGGAGAGGAATTGGTCCGCCCTGACACAGGTGTTCTGGTGGGGCTTGCTGGCGCTTCCCCTCGTGGTGGGTTGTACGTCCAATGACGAAGCGCCACCCACGCAGGCGGTGGAAGTTCCCGTGCGCTGCGATTGGCCCGCGCAGTCCGGCGAGCGGGTTCCGATGAAGCGCGGCGGGCCGCGGAGCGTCACGCGCAAGGAGGTGTTCAGCACCCTGCGGGCGCGCGTGGATGCCCAGTGCGGCACCTGCCACCTGACTCCCGAGGCCCGGGGCGGCTTCCAGTACACGTCCGACGCGGCGGGGCTGAAGGACGCCGCGCCGCGCATGGCCGCCCTCGCCTCCCAGGGAGCCATGCCTCCCCAGGCCTCCGCGGATCAGGCGGAGGCCTCGGCGGGCCTGGCTTGCGCTCTCAATGCCTGGCTGGCCCAGGGCGCCCCCGCGGAGGGGGCCTTCGACGTGAGCTGTGAGACGGAGGCTCCGGCGGATGCCGTCGTGGTGGCGAGGGATGTCGCCAGCGGCATGACGGACCTCGGCCACTGCATTCCCGACCCGGGGGAGACTCAGCAGCTGGGCTCGGACCCGGAGAAGGATGCCTGGTTCGCTGGCCTCACCGAGCTGCCGCGCTTCCTGTCGGAGACGGACACCGACATCATGACGTTCGACACGCTGAAGCTGGCCCGCAGGGGCACCTTCGCGTTCGTCCCCACCTACCAGCTCTTCTCGGACCACGCGAAGAAGCTGCGCCTGGTGCACGTCCCGGCGGGGCAGGCCATCGAGTACGACGCCGCGGGCAAGCGCTTCAAGATTCCGCCCAACACCCGCTTCTACAAGACCTTCTTCAAGGCGGTGAAGGACGCCAGCGACAACGTCACCTACCGCCGCATCGAGACGCGGCTCATCGTCACTCGCGAGCGCTGGCAGGACACGATTTTCGGCACGTACATCTGGAACGAGCAGGGGACGATGGCGGAGCTGCACGACCTGCGCTACCGCGACGGCTCGCGCTTCTCGGACCGCGTCCTCGTCTACACCACGGACGAGGGCCGTGGCGACACGCGCAACTACGCAATCCCCGGCCGGCACCGCTGCATCAACTGCCACCAGGGCGCGGAGGCACAGAACTTCATCCTGGGCTTCACCCCACTGGAGCTCAACCGCCGGGCCCGGGGCGAGGGCGGGCTGGACCCGGCCGTGGACATTCTGGCGGACGAGCTCTCGCAGGTGGACCGGCTCATCAAGTACGGCGTCATCAAGGGGCTCTCCTCGGCAGCGGAGCTCCCCAGGCTGGAGGACTTCAAGTCCAGGCGCACGGACAAGGGCTACCGCAACGAGCACGAGCTGGCGGTGCAGGCGTACTTCATCGGCAACTGCTCACAGTGCCACAACCCCAATGGCTTCGCGGTGGAGAGCAACCCGGCCATCGCCGACCTGGACTTCTCCGCCGGCGGCATCCTCCCCGACTTCCCCACGGACCGGCTGGAGGTCAACAAGCTGAAGCGCTACGTGGACCTCCGGGGGGACTTCGAGCAGGAGCTGCGCAGCACCACTCCCGCCAGCAGCCTGTTCCACCGCATCATGCGCGACTCCGACGAGCAGTACATCCACATGCCCGCCAACGTGCCCGGCAAGGACTGCCGGGCCGCCCTGGTGGTGGCGCGCTGGATTGGCTCGATGAAGCGCGACAGCGACAACGGGTTGACGGAATCCGCGCAGGAGGCCGCCAGGCGCGCCCGCCTCAAGGTTGCCGACGACGTGATGTGGGAGACCTGCAAGAACCCCCGGAACATCCGGTGGGTCTCCGAGGATTTCACCGACAAGGTTCCCTACCAGCCGCGAAATCTGAAGTGGAAGGAGAAGATCCTCCCGCCGGGCCCCTTCGCGCACCTGATGGGATACCCCATCACCGACAGGCACGAGCAGCTCGCGAGCAAGCTGTTCCCCACCAACTGGTGGTTGCGCAAGACGGTGTGCGGCTTCGGTCCCCGCCGTGGGCCGCCGCCCGAGCTGGACCGGAACGACCCGCTGGACCGCTGGGCGTGGGATGAGCTGGGTGAGCCTGTGCAAGACTGGAACACCCTCTACTCCTCCACCCCGGGGGCGGTGGTCTTCCAGGGCGTCTGTGCCAACTGCCATGGGCGGCTGGGCGATGGGCAGAGCGGCGCCGCCAAGGCCCTCGCCGCGTTCAGCGGCGACCGGGTGGCCAACCTCGTCGATGGGCTGTTCGGCTACCGGCGCGATGGCTCGCGGAACTTCGACATGTTCACGGGCGATGGGGCGCTGGGAGCCCATGGAGGGGCGCGCTACCTGGCGTTCATGGCCTCGGGTGGAACGGACGTGAAGTTCACCGTTCCCTTCATGCTGGCCTGGGTCAAGTACGGCGAGGTCGACATCGACTTCTCCGGTGACGGTGATGACTGGGGGGCGTGGGGCGCCAACATGCTCGGCGCCGCCAAGGGCGCGTGCGACCTGATTCGCGTGGGCAGGTTCGGCACGGGAACGTCCTCGGAGCCCAGGAGCAACAATCCGAACGCCATTGGCGGTGTCCGGATGTGGACGGAGATCTGCACCCTCGACAACCCGCTCACCGACGCCGTGCGGAGGGGGGACCTCACCGTCAAGGAGGAGTGGCTGCGGCGCGCGGAGTTCAACGCGGGCGTGATGGCCTACTTCTACCTGCGGGACCACCTCTCGCAGGACAAGCCGCCCGCGCTGCTGAGGACCGAGTGCGAGAGGCGGCCTGGCGGCTCCAGCACGGGCCAGCCGTGAATCCTGTCAGCAGCCAACACGAAACCTTCCCGGAGGGGGAGCTAGCGCGATGAGACATGTCTTCAAGGGAGTGGTGTTGACGCTGGGGCTGGTGCTGGCCGTGGGCACGGCCGGCTGTGGCAGCTCCGAATGTGAGGCTCCGGCCGACTGCGAGGGCAGCGCTGGCGAAGGCCAGCAGTGGGTCTGTCGGGAGGAGAAGTGCGAGCGCGAGCCCCTCACCGTCACCTGTACCGCCGACCAGGCCCTGAGCAACGGGGCGTGCGTGGCGTGCGGTCCGGGACAGGTAGCCGCCGGGGACAAGCGGTCATGCGTGGCGTGCCCGTCAGGGCAGGCGGAGCTGGCGGCTGGCGAGTGCAGGGCGTGCCCCTCTGGCCAGGCCCCCACGCAGGACCGGACCTCCTGCGCGCCCATCCAGTGTGTGGCCGACCAAGTCTTGGAGAATGACCGCTGTGTGACGTGCAGCGCGGGCCAGGTCCCTTCCGGGGACACGCGCTCGTGCGTGCCGTGCGCCGCGGACCAGCGCGAGAACAACGGGACGTGTGTGGCGTGTGGTCCTGGCCAGGTGGTTTCCCAGGACAAGCTGTCGTGTGTGGCGTGCGCCGCGAACGAGATTGAGCAGAACGCGGCGTGCGTGGCATGCCCGGCGGGCCAGGTTCCGAGCGACGCCAGGGATGCGTGCGTCACGCCTCCACCGACCGTCGCCTATGTCCGCTTCGTCAATGCGTTCCTCGGCCTGAAGAACAACGCCAGTGACTCGGAGACGGCGGCATGGGACCCGTACAAGATTGACGTCTACCAGGGCGACACCCGGCTGTTCGCGTCCGTGGGGCCCGGTGACGCGGCGGTGACGGAGTACAAGGAAGTCCCCGTGGGGACGCTGACCTTCGTCGCGAAGAACGCGGAGGACGCCACCGCGCCCGACGTGGCGAGCTCGGGGGCGGTGACCCTCGCCGCCGGAGAGCGCCTCACGCTGGTGACCATGGCCTTCGCCAACAACAGCGACGTGACCGATGTCCGGCGGGCCCGGCTGCTGGCGCTGAAGGAGTCGTTCTCCACTCCCGCCACGGGCGCGGCGCAGGTGGTCGTCGTCTCCGCGGACCGCGTGATTGACAATGACGCGGAGGGGAATCCGCACTCCCGGACCTTGACGGACGTCACGAGCACTTCGGGCGAGCCGGTGGCCATCTCGGCCAACGCCTACTCGCAGAGCAGTGCCGGGGGCGTCTCCGTGCCGGTCACCGCCTCCCGGTTCGAGCTGTCCTCCTCGGACTCGACGGGCTTCCCTCCCGCGACGAACAAGCGGATGTACTTCACGGTCCCCTCCGGCCGCATGGTGGCGGGGAGCTCCTGGTTCGTCATCGTCACCGGCGACGCCCGGCGTCCGCTCGCCGACGAGGGGCAGCCTGCCTTGCTGCTGGTCCGCGCCGGAAGCAACGAGTTCGTCCGCGTGCGCAGGGACCCCATCGTCTACTTCTTCAATGCGCTCCTGCCCGCGGAGGGGCAGTCGCAGTCCCCGGCGCTGCAGGTGCTCAGGAGCGACGGGCGCAGGGTGGTGGTGAACATGCAGTACAACGGCGCCACGTCCGTGGGGGAGCTGCCGCCCACCGAGACCGGTCAGGCGCTCACGGTCACCGAGAACGAGAACGACAGCGCGACGGTGCTGCAGTCGCAGAGCGGAGCCCTGCTGGCGGGCCGGCGCTATCTCGTCGTGGTGACGGGCCAGGCGGGACAGACTGGCGCGCTCGCGCCCCGCTCCATCTTCGTCCCGGACACGTTCGCCGCGGACGCCCTGGACGCGCGCGTCCGCGTGGTCAACGCCATCCCGAACGCTCCCGCTGGCGGCGTTGGCTTCGGCCACTTCGCGGTCTCCGGAAACACCCGCGCGGACCCCTTCACCCCTGTCGTCGGTGGGGTGGCCTACGGCGCGGTTGGCGCCGGGGACGAGGGCGTTCCCTTCGCCCCCCCGACGACCTCCAACCGCCGCGTCTTCTACGGGCTCCAGGACACCGGGGACGGCGCCGCGCCGGTGCGTTGGGCCCAGGGGAACTCGATGTCGCGGCCCCACCTCGTGGTGCTGCTGGGCAGCTGGGCCTCGCCGACGTTCCGGGCCTTCAACGTGCGCAGCAACTCGTGGGCGGCGATTTCACCCAGCGCGGCGTTCGCGAACCCGTAGCCGGCCTTCCGGCGCCTGCTGACGGCCGCTGTGGACCCCCAGGCAACACGCGCCTGGAGGCCGTGGACCCGGGCGCAACATGTTCCCCGGGCGCTGCTGCTGCTCGCGGAGTGAGGAGCGCCAGGGCCTGCTGATTGCAGACACGCCTCCGTGCTTCATGCACGGAGGTTCCCGCAAATGCATACGCAGCTCAGACGCTGGGTTGCCCTGGGGGTGGTGTTGCTCGCCGCCCAGGCGCTGGCCTGGCCCCATGTGAATCGCATCATTGCTTCGCCCGTGTATCACCGCTGGGTCTATCTCTCCGCGGGCTGGCACTCGTTCAACACCACGGCGCTCTCCGCGGGCGCGGACCCCATCGTGCGCGTCTGGGGACCGCTCTACTCGGGCTCCACGTACATCGGCGACGGTGAGCTGGGCCACGACGACGACAGCGGCGGCGGCACGGATGCGTACCTCTGGGTGTACCTGCCCTTCGCCAACTGGGTGCAGGTCATCGTGCACGCGGAGCACGGCGGAGTAGGGGGCACGGGCAACCTGGTGCAGGACGGCACCACCGTGCTTGCCACGGGCGCCACATTCTCCGGCAACCGGCTGGGCGCCGGCGGCGCCTACGGGGCGACGACCACGTACGAGACGGCGCTCGCGCCGGGCGGCCCCGCCGACACCGTGCTCTACGGCATGGCCTGTGACGGCACCATGCTCCGCTGGGACGACAACAGCGGCGTGGGCCTGGCGGCGCGCATCGCCAGCACCGCGAGCATCTGCTACGTCATCCTCTCCAGTGGCACGCAGCCCGCGGGCTTCGCGTTCGTGTACCTCAACGACTGGGGCACCGACACCGACGGAGACGGGCTGGGCCGCGCGCTGGAGAACGAGCTGGGCACGTGCGACGGCAACTCGCTCGCGTACTGCTCCATGGTGTTCAACACGAAGGACTCGGACCGCGACGGCCTGTCGGACACGGCCGAAATCTGCGGCGTGGATGACCCGTCCTTCCCGCAGCACCTTCCGCGCTGGGGCGCCAACCCGCGCCACAAGGACGTCTTCGTCGAAATCGACTACACCACCGACTTCACCAGCCAGCCCTTCACCGGCGCGGACGCCGCCACCGCGCAGGCGCTGTTCAACACCGGCTCGGCGGCCGACCTGGACAACCCGGACGGGCTGCCCGGCGTGAAGCTGCACCTGGACATCGGCGTGGCCACGGCCGCGGGCGGCGACGTGACGCTGTATGGCAACTGGGGCGGCTCCGGGCAGTCGTCGGACCCGAGCTACCCCAGCGCGGCGGACAGCCAGCGCGCGGTGGTGCGCCGGGGCCTCTTCCGCTACGCACTCGCCGGGCTGGGCGACGGTGGCGGGCAGGGGTGGATGCCGGGAGACCGGCTCGGCTGGGGCGTGAGGACGTGGGAGCGCTACGTCGCGTCCTTCGCCCACGAGCTGGGCCACAACCTGAACCTGGGGCACGAGGGGCACCACACCTGGGGCTCCATGAACTGCAAGCCCACGTACAGGAGCCTGATGAACTACGCGTTCCTGGGCGGGCAGTTCTCGCTCGGGGCGAACACCACGGCGGTGAACCCCGCCAGCTCCTACGAGGCGTCCGGCACGGGCGGTGACGCCAGCTACCTGGCGGGCAACCCGTTCTTCCTGACGGCCACCCCCACGCAGGTGGACTGGAACCGCGACCAGCTCATCAACACCTGGGTCCGCTCGCCGCTGACCTGGGCCACCTGGGTGGGCTGCGACGCGATGACGGCGAACTACCAGAACCTGCTGGACGGCCCGTTCTACGGGGCGACGCCGGACCTCGTGAAGCTCAACGACCGGCTGTATGCCTTCTACACCGGCGCCGACGAGCGCATCCGCTACCGGCAGGGCGTGGTGTCGGGACGCGACTGGCGCGGCTCGTGCCCGGGGGGCAGCACCGTGGGCGCCACCTGCATGACGTGGGGCCCGGAGGTGACGGTGCCCACCGCCGCCAACGCGCGGGGCGTCTCCGCGCTGCAGTTCGGCAGCGGGGTGATGCTCTCCTTCCGTACGGCCATCAACAGCATCCGCGTGCTCCACAGCACCACCGTGGACGCGAGCGGCAACCTGACGGGCTGGAGCCCGGACACGTGGATGGGCTCCAACACCACCCAGGAGCCCGAGCTGTCGCTCATGTACGTGGACCCGGCCCGCTTCGGCGTGAGCCAGGTGGCCGCCCTCTTCGCCTCCGAGGCGGGCCAGCACCGCTGGTACACGGCGACGGCGCTCGGTGGGGCGTGGACCGCGCAGGGGCAGGTGCTGCGCACGGACGGCACCGCCGTGTCGGGCAACATCGCGCCCGGCGTGGTGCACTGGCCCAACCGTGGCGCGGGCGTGAGCCATGCCTCCATCGGCACCGCGTGCGGCGCGTTCCCCGAGGGCGTCAACAACGACATCGGCTTCTACTGCTACGACAAGCCGTCGCACCGCTTCACCCGGGTGAACGCGCTGCGCGCCGGGACGCAGGTGAACCGCAAGCCCACGCTCGCGTACCACACGTTCCGCAATGACAGCGGCCTCCCGCTGAATGGCGACACCGTGCGCGGGCAGTTCTGGATGGTGACGGTGGGCGGCAACGCGCCCACGGTGTGGATTTCCGACCCGCTGGACGCGTCGCGGCCTCCCGCCACATCCACCGACTTCCGCAGCTGGGGCGCGGTGGGCAACGCGTGGACGAATCTGATGCCGGGGGCGGGCATGAGCATCTACGAAGACCTGGACCTGGCGGCGATGAAGGGGCTCTGGGCCTTCGACAAGGGAGGCGGCCAGGCGTACTTCCAGTTCTTCCCCCTGTTCGACGGGACCCCGTGGGCCACGCTCCGGGACGGCAACGACTTCCGGGTGATGGAGCGCGGCATCTGCCGGGGCATCAAGGACGACGCGTACTGCGGCAGCAGCGGCCGCTGGGGCTACTGAGGAGACATGCACATGAAGACCATCCTGATGCAGCTCGCCTGTGCCGTGGTGCTCGTCTCGGCGTCGGCGCATGCGGAGAAGGGCGGCACGCCGGCACCGGGGGAGGGCAGCGTCGCGCCCGAGCCCCTGCGCATCGAGAAGAACCGCACCGCGGAGGAGGTCGCCGCGCTGAAGAGCCAGCAGTGCTCCAACGACGCCTTCACCGCCGACGTGAAGGGGAAGAAGGTCCCCGAGGCGCGGGACGCCCTGGTGCGCTTCGCCCCCGAGCAGAAGCAGGCGCTGAAGCGGGCCCTGGCTGAGGGGAAGTGGGTGCCCCCTCCCGTGAAGCCGGAGGTGCTCGCCGAGCAGCAGCGCTACCTCGCGGAGGCGGCGAAGCTGGAGCGCGCGCTGGCCCGGGAGCCCGCGCGGCTCGCCGCGGAGAAGGCGAAGCTCAAGGCGCGGGTTCCGGCGGAGCAGGACCGGGGGGAGTGAGCCGCGGTGGTGAGGGGGAAGCTCAAGGCGCGGGTTCCGGCGGAGCAGGGCCGGGGGGAGTGAGCCGCGGTGGTGAGGGGGAAGCTCAAGGCGCGGGTTCCGGCGGAGCAGGGCCGGGGGGAGTGAGCCGCGGTGGGAGCGTCATTCACTGACGCTCCCGACGCCCGCTTCGCGGTGACATGCGCGAAGCGGGCGACATGGCACCCGCAGGCGTGGAGCGGGGAGGCCGCGCGGGCCTGTCTCTCATTCTGAGTACCCGAGGTGGCTGCCGGACGCGGCCGTTCCGAACCTGTCCGACTGTCCGACAGGTTTGCGCCTCTGAGTACCCGAGGCGGCTGCCGGACGCGGCCGTTCCGAACCTGTCCGACTGTCCGACAGGTTTGCGCCTCTGAGTACCCGAGGCGGCTGCCGGACGCGGCCGTTCCAAACCTGTCCGACTGTCCGACAGGTTTGCGCCAGGTGTCGCCGGCAGGGGGCCACGGCCTGGTTCTCAATCGCTCAGAATGCGCACCACGCCCGGCAGCGCGAGCATGCGAGGCGCACGCCCGGCGTGAGAGCGAGGTGTCGCCGCCCGGCAAGCGCGCCGGGGCTCGCCGGTGCCGCTCATACGCGCCGAGGCTCGCCGGTGCCGCTCACGCGCGCCGAGGCTCGCCGGTGCCGCTCACGCGCGCCGAGGCTCGTCGGTGCCGCTCACTGGCGGCGGATGCGCGTACCGAACTCCTGCAGCCGGGCGACGACGTAGGCCGGGTCCAGCAACCGCTCCGGATGGTAGAGCCCCGGCTTCACCGGCGGCCCCCCCGCGAGGCCCAGCAGCCGCTCCACCGCGAAGGCCACACCCCGTGCGCTCATGCCCGAGTGCACGTCCGGGTCCACCAGCTCGTGACGCACCGGCCCCGTCGTCCCGTCCGCGCGCTCGCCCGTGATTTCGATGATGACCTCGTGCGACGGGCCCTGGCCGGCGGGACGGCTCGCCGCGTCCCGCACCGCGAAGTCGAGCCGCACGGACCTCGCGCCCGTCTCGGCGGGGAGGCTCACCACGTCGAGCAGCGGATACGCGCGGCCTCGCCACTTCGTCCCGTCCACGCCAACGAACTCGCGCTCCACGTCCGCCCCCTGCGCCCAGAGGAACTTCCCGTCCTTGAGCAGCAGCGGGCTCGGCACACCCTTCGTGACGCGCTCCATGTCGCCCTGCGCGGCCGGGCCTCCCACGTCGTCCGAGTCGAAGACCGCGCTGACCTCAATCGAGTCCACGCGCCGGAACTCCCGGGCGAAGTGCAGCGTCGCCAGCGCCGTCGTCCCGCCCAGGAAGTGCCCCAGCATCAGCACCGCCGAGCGGTCCGGGTGCTGGATGTGCAGCGCCACCGCCGGGCCGATGTCGAACACGAAGTCCGAGAAGGGGATGTAGGGCACCCCCTTCGCCTGCGCGTACTTCATCGAGTTGAGCGTCTCGTCCTTCAGCAGCGCCACCACCGCGCTGAAGGAAGCCGTCTCCGGGAGCCCGAGGTCCCTGCGCTCCAGGTCGACGCGGACCGCGTCCGCGTTGCCCAGCTCGCGGGCCAGGGCCTGGGCCTTCTCCAGATTCCTCACCCCCAGGGTGATGGGCAGCGCGGGCTGGAGCCGGCGCAGCGTCTTCGCGGCCCGGCTGCCGACGACGCCGGTGCCTCCGATGATGAGAACGGGCTTCTGCGTGTTCGAGGACATGACGGTAGGACTCCTCCGGTCCATGGGACCGGGGCTGTGTCTGCGTGGAAGGGTTCGAGGGAACAGGGATGAGCTACGCGCGGCGGATGCGGGCGCCGGACTCCTCCAGCTTGCGGACGTAGTAGGCCGGGTCGACGAGCATGTGGGTCAGGTACAGCCCCGGCGCCACGGGCGGGCCTCCCGCGAGCCCCAGCAGCCGCTCGACGTGGAGGGCGACGCCCAGCGCGGTCACCGGCGCCTGGCCTCCGGGATGGACAATCTCGTGGCGCGTGTGCCCCGTCGTGCCGTCCTTCTTCCGGCCGGTCAGCTCGATGACCATCTCCGTCGAGAACGGCTCGCCCCGCCGCCGCGCCGAGGACTCACCCACCGCCAGGTCGAACCGGATGGAGCGCGCGTCGGTCGCGGCCGACAGGCTCATCAGGTCGTGCATCGAGTAGGCCTGCGCCGCCACCTGCGCGCCGTCCACGTTGGTGAAGGTGCGCTTCGCCTCCTCGCCGCCAATCCAGCGCCACCGGCCGTCCACGAGGACGAGGTTGTTGGGCGCCGCCTTCGTCAGCCGCTCGAGGTCCGCATACGCAGCCGGGCCCCCGATGTCCTGCTCGTCCAGGACGGCCGCCAACTGGAGGGTCTCCAGCGACTCGAACTCCCGGGCGAAGAGGAGCGTCGGCAGCGTCGTCGCTCCCACCAGCCAGCTGCTCGCCATGAGGATGGGCGCGCTGGCGGGGCTGTGGACGTAGCGCCCCACCTCCGGCCCAATCTCGAACAGCCCCGTGGAGATGCTGACGTACGGCACCCCCTTCGCCTGCGCGTACTTCATCGAGTTGAGGGTGTCGTCCTTCAGGAACGTCACCACCGCGCTGTAGGCCCGTGCGTCCGGCTGGCCCAGGTCCGCCCGCTCGAGGTCCACCCGCACCGCGTCCGCGCCGCCCACCTCCTTCGCGACGGCGCCGGCCTTGCCGACATCCCGCCCTCCAATCGTGATGGGCAACGTCGGGTGCAGCCGGCGCAGCGCCTTCGCGGCCTGGGAGCCGACGAGGCCGGAGCCTCCGATGATGAGGACGGGCTTCTGCGTATTCGCGGACATGACGGGGCGCTCCTCTGCCGGCGGGGGCAGGTTGGAAATGGAGTGGAAAGTCCCTACTATTGGTAAGTTACTGGTGGTAGGTTCGCCACGTTTTCTTGGAGGAGGCCGCGCGGGAGGGTTACGAACAGCCACGTGCCATGAGTGAGACCCCAGCCAGGAAGCTGCCGAAGGCGCAGCGACGGGAGCAGCTGCTCGACGTCGCGATGCAGCTCGTGCGCGAGGAGGGGACGGACGCGCTGACGCTCGGCTCCCTGGCCGAGCGGGCGGGCGTCAGCAAGCCCATCGCCTACGAGCACTTCAAGACACGCTCGGGGCTGCTGATTGCGCTCTACGAGCAGCTCGACAGCCGGCAGGTCGTGGTGCTGCGCGAGGCGCTCGAGCGCACGCGGAAGCGGCTGGAGGACATTGCCCGCCTGATGAGCACCGCCTACATGCATTGCTACACGTCGATGGGCCCGGAGTGGCATGCCATCTCGGCCGCGCTGAAGGGCGACGAGGAGATGGAGGCCTTCCAGCGGGAGCTGCTCGACAGGTACGTGGACCTCTACTGCGAGGCGCTCGCGCCGTACTCCTCGCTGAAGAAGGACGAGCTGCACGTGCGCTGTGTCGGCATCATCGGCGCGGCGGAGGCGATTTCGCGCGACATGCTCCGCGGCCGCATCGACGAGCCCACCGCCGCCGCCACCCTGGCCTCGCTCATCGTCAGCTGGCTGTCCCGGAAGCAGGAGCGCTGAGACACCGACGCCCGCTCGTGGCCTTTGGGGCTCCGGCGGGCGTCGTGGACTCCAGGGGCTTCAGGTGACGTCAGTTCACCTTGACCTGGACCTCCTTGAGGACCTGGTCACCGCGCATCACCGCCACCGTCCAGCTGCCCGGCTTGTTCAGGCGGACGCCGGTCCACTGACGCGCGCGCCAGCCGTCGCCCTTCACCTTCACGTCCTTGGTCTCACGCACGACGTTGCCCTGCTTCGTCTGGACCATGATGTCTTCGATGGAGTCGCCCTGCGGCACCAGGTACGCCTGCCACAGCATCACGGTGGTGCCGGCCTTGAGGCCCTCGGCGCCAACCTCGGCGATGCACTCGAACTTGTTCGGACCGTCCTTGGCGACTTCGGTGCAGAGCTTGGCTTCCACGAGGATGGGGCCCTGGCCCTGGCCCTTGTAGAAGTAGTTCCACGTGTCGCGCACCGAGTCCGCGCTCGGTGCCTTCGCGGGCTCCTTGGCGGGCGCCTCGGCGTCCTGCGCCATCGCCAGCGACGACATCCCCAGCACCGCGCACACCAGGCTCCGCGTCAGCATCTTCTTCATGTCTCGAGGTCCCCTCTGTTTGTCTTTGGGTGGGCGGCCCCAGGGCCGCACGCCTGCACCCCTGTCTAGCACAGAACAGCCAAAGCTCGCCTGCCCTCACCCGAAGAGGAAGAAGGCCAGCGTCACCGTGGGCAGGTAAACCCCGAAGGCCACCAGCAGGAAGCCAAGGATGTCCTTGAAGTCCAGCCGCGCCACGGCCAGCAGCGGCAGGGCCCAGAAGGGCTGGATGAGGTCGGTGGCCATGTCGCCCCAGGCATAGGCCAGCACCACCTTCTCCGGTGCGACTCCGAGTGTGGCCGCCGCATTCAGGAGGTATGGGGCTTCAATGGCCCACTTGGAGCCACCGGAGGGGACGAAGTAGTTCACGACCCCGCTGTAAAGATAGACAATGGCGGGGAACGTCTCGCGGGTGGAGAGCGACACGAACAGCTCGCCGATGCGGTCCGTCAGCCCGGTGGCCTTGAAGATGCCGTAGATGCCGGCGTACAGCGGGAACTGGAGGACGATGCCGTGCAGCACGCTGGCGGCCTCCTCGCTGGCCTTGAGCAGCCGCGCGGGCGTGCCGTGCAGCAGCACCGCGAGCACCAGGAAGCTGAAGTTCACCACGTTGAGGTTGAGCCCGCGCCAGCCGCCGTTCAGCCACAGGTGCCGGCCCAGCCACACCAATCCCAGCACCCCGAAGACGACGTTGAGCGCCCGCGAGTGGTCCAGCCAGAGGGCAGGGCTGCGCTCGCGGGGGCGCTCCGGCGGCACGAAGTCCGCCAGCTTCTCCAGCACCGCCGGGTCCACGCGGACGGTGTTCTCCGGCCGCGGGTGCAGCGCCCAGGCCAGCAGCGTCAGCAGGCCCACCACGCCCAGCGTGAGGCCCACGTTGAAGGGCGAGAAGAGCGTCCTGTCGATGGGCAGCACGCCCATGCTCTTCTCCAGGAAGTGGCCCGGCGTGGCGACGAGCAGCGGCGCGGAGGCGGACAGGCCCGAGTGCCACGTGGCGCCCAGGCCGAAGTACGCGCAGGCCACCAGCAGCCGGTAGTCCACGTCCGGGCGGCGCCGCACCACGAAGCGCACCAGCATGGCGCTGGCGACGAGGGACAGGCCCCAGTTGATGTACGCCAGCGCCATGGAGACGAAGGCCATCAGCGCCACCGCGCCCCGGGGCGAGCGCGCCAGTCCGGCCACCCGCACCAGCAGCGCGCGCACCGGGCCGGTGAGGGCCAGCAGGTAGCCGGTGAACATCACCAGCGCCATCTGCATGGAGAAGCTGAGCAGCTCCCAGAAGCCGCCGCCCCACGCGTCCACGACCTTCGCCGGCGCCGCGTCCGCCCAGCCCATGGCCAGGCCCATGGTGAGCAGGCTGAGCAGCACCGCAATGGCGAAGGAGCTGGGGACGAAGCGCGCGGAGAAGCGGCCGAGGCCTTCTGCGATGCGGACGAGGGTCTCCACGCGGCAAACGCTCCTGGCGGTGCCCGTCCGGGACGGGCAGGGGAAGGCAGTTCTACACTCCGAGCCGCCCTCCCCGTGCCTGGATTCGCGCCGTGGCGCGGCCCGAGCTACTGCCCGGGCTGCACGCGCAGCTCCGCCGCGAGCAGCTCGCGCACCCCGTCACCGTCGAGGTCCGCCATCACCCCGGCCACCGTCGTGTCCGCCACGCCGTCCTGCGAGCGGCCCAGGGCCATGCTCCAGCGCAGCCACGCGGGCTCCTGGCCTCGCCAGGACACCACGCCGATGCGGTCCTCGCGGCGCACCACCAGCTCCCCGCGCCCGTCGCCGTCCAGGTCTCCCGCCGCGGCAAACGCATCCCTGCGCTCCAGGGGCCAGCCGCCGGAGTCGTCTCCCCTGTGCCACAGCGCCAGCACCTCCGGCTGGCCGTGCGCCAGCGTGGCCAGCATGACGCCCTCGTGCCCGTGCAGGAGCAGCTCGTCGCGTCCGTCCGCGTCGAGGTCCCCCGCGCTCAGCACCTGCCCTTCGGGCTCCAGCGGCCACTCCCCCACCGGCGCCCCGTAGGGGAGGAACATCACCGGCTCCAGCCAGCCGTTCACCAGCGTGAGGCCATGGTGGGTGCGCACCAGCAGCTCCCGGCCCCGGGAGCCCAGGAAGCGTCCCACGGCCACCACCGTCGTCTCCGGCTCCAACGCGTCCTCGCCCAGCTGCTCGCCGTAGGAGAGGAAGCCCACCGGCTCGAAGCCATGGTGCGTGCCGCGCAGCAGCGTCCAGCCCTTGTCTCCGCGCAGCACCGCGTCCGTATGGCCGTCACCGTCGTGGTCGGCCACGGCCTCCAGGCGCACCCCGTGACGCAGTGGGTTGCCACCCAGCTCCGTGTCGACGGGGTAGACCGCCAGCGGCTCCAGGCCCTGCTCACCCCGGCGCAGCACGCCGAGCGCGCCCTCGTGGCTGGTGAAGAGCAGCTCCGCGCGGCCGTCGCCGTCCACGTCGCCCGCGCCCTCGAAGCGGTCATCGGGACGCGGCAGCCACTCGCCGATGGCGGACTCCCACGCATGGGCGTGGAGCAGCCGCATCGCCTGCCCGTCGTCACCGAGCATGGCGAGGCCACGGCCATCCTTGAGCACCAGCGCGTCCCGCCCGTGGCCGTCCAGGTCCACGGCGGCGAGCAGCTCCTGGTCGCGCGTCCAGTCCCAGCCACTGTCGGTCGCGTCCTCGACGAGCAGGCCCCGCACCCAGGCGCCTGCCTGCGCGCCCACCCGCAGCGAGGCGAGCAGCCCCGGGGACATGCTGCCCGTCCCGTCCTTGCCGGCGGCGGGGGTGGCCCAGTCGCAGCCCCCCGCGATGCACAGGCGCCTCAGCGCCGCCACGGCATCATTCACGAAGGCCCATTTGAAGACGGTGGCCACGACGGACAAGGGGTTGAAGATGGGCGTTGGCGTCTCCTCGGCCAGGGGGAGGTGCGAGGTGCTGGTGAAGGTGGAGAGATACGTCTCCACCACGCCCTTGGTGACGTAGACGACGTCCGCCTTCTTGTCGCCGTTCACGTCCGCGAAGAGCGCGGAGCTGGTGTCCGAGCCGAACGCGAGCATCCTCCGCATCGGACCGAAGGTCCCGTCGTCGCGGCCCAGCTTCACGTGGATGGCGCCGGTGTCCTGCGCGACGAAGTCCATGCGCCCGTCTCCGCTGATGTCCACCAGTGTGGCGCGCTTGTCCCAGTCCGTCCCCCACTCGATGAGGGTGGGCTTGATGGCGTCGAAGTACCCCAGCGCCGTCGCGAGCTGCACGTAGATGACGTGGCCGCGGATGGCCACCCAGTCCGCCCTCTTGTCGCCATTCACGTCCGCCAGCCGCACATAGGGCTCCCACGGGCCGGGCAGCAGCTGGTAGCTCTTCGCCTCGGTGCCGGGGAATCCTCCCACGAGGGGATACCCCCAGATGGTGCCCTCACCGGGGAAGACGAAGTCCGCGCCCTGCGCGCCATCCACCTGGGCGAACCGGGGGTTGCGGTTCCAGCCGGTGTCCGGCCACTTCTTGCGCAGCGTGGGCGGGTCGATGGTGCCGTCTCCCCGGGAGAGGCCCACCCAGAGCGCGTCGGTGCCCACCCACAGGTAGTCCGCTCCCTTCAGCCCATCCACGTCCGCCAGCTGCACGGCCGACGCGAGCCAGCCGCTGCTGCCCAGCGGAGTGGACCTGGGCACGTCGAAGAGGCCCGTGCCCTTGGACTTCGCGACCCAGAGCTGGGTGTCGCCCGGGAAGGCGAAGTCGGCCTTGCCGTCACCCGTCATGTCCACCACCTGCGCGGCCGTGTCCCAGCCGGTGCCCGGAGTGAGGGGGGTGGTCTGTAGCGGCTCGAACCTGCCATCGCCCTTCGCGAGGGCCACCTGCACGGAGGTGCTGTCCGGGAAGACCAGGTCCGCGCCCCTGGTGCCGTCCACGTCCGCCAGCTGCACGCGCTCGCGCGCGTCTCCGCCCGTGGGCGAGAGGGAGGAGTGGTTTATCGGCCCGAGGAAACTGGCGTCGTAGACGATGCCCGCCAGCCAATCGTCGAAGCGGTCGACGCGGACGATGGAGCTGTCGAAGTTCGTGGGGAGGTAGCTCTCGATGACGCCCGCCAGCCGGGCGGTGGGGCCGTCCATGAGGTAGCACGGGCCGCCAGAGTCGCCGCCGTAGACGGACTGGCCGGCCGTGTTCTGGTGCAGGACGTAGTTGTCCGGCTCCACCTCGTCCACCTTGAGGTCCGCGTAGCGCAGGATGCCGAAGGTGCCCGTCGGAGTCTCCCTCGAGTAGCCCATGCAGCGCAGCGTCTTTCCCGTCAGCACGGGGCCCGCGTAGAGCTGATGCGGTAGCGGAGGCAGCGTGACGGCCTTGTCGAGCCCGAGGAGCATCACGTCCAGCGTCGCATGCTTCTCGACGATGACGGCGTTGGCCGACTCGCCGGTGGGCAGCAGGACCTTGATGCCGCCCACGGACGGGAGGCAGTGCTTCGCCGTGAGCACCCAGCGCGCGCTGATGAGGGTGCCGCTGCAATCCTTGCCTGTAACCTGCACCACGCGCGTGGACGCGGGAAGGGGGACGAGGGTGCCGTTCAGGATGGGCGCGGCCTGACTCGCGGGCCGGGGCTCCGAGGACTCGGGAGTGGAGGGGGTTGGAGCGCCGCAGGCGGCCACGGCGCCGGCCAGCAGCAGGGAGGAGGAGAGGCTTCGAAGGTGCATGCAGCGGGCTCCCGGAAGGGAAGGGGTGCCCGCTGCTTCATCAACCTTCGTGCCAGCGCTGCGTCCGGGGCCGCACGGCCGCTGTCACGCCCGGAAGGCGCCGGTGTCACACGCCCCCTCCGTGCGGTGTCACGGCCCCTGCTGCCCGCCGCCGCCGTAGGCCTCCAGCTGGTCGTCCAGCTGCTGCCACCGCGCCTGGGCCTGCCGCTGCCGCTGCAGGTTGGCCTCCACGCGCTGCTGCGTCTGCCAGGCGTTGTCCCGGGCCTCCGCCAGCCGCGTGGCCAGCGCCTCGCCGTCCAGCTGCCGCGCGCGGACGTCACCGGCGCGCTGGAGCGCCACGTACTCCGTCATCTCCAGCTCCGCGTTGGCCACGTCCAGCTCGCGCGCCCGCATCTCCTGGAGGGACTCGCGCGTCGTCACCACCCGGTCCCAGTAGTCCACCTGGGCCTGGGCCGCCGCGAACTCCAGGTCTCCCTCGCGGAAGCGCTCCTGGACCTGGAGGATGACCTGCTCCTGCCCCATCTCCCGCGCGGCGCGCAGCTCGGCCTCGTCCACCTCGCGCCGGGCCTTCGCCGCGTCTTCATTGGCCTTCGCGACCTCCAGCGCCCGCTTCGCGTCCTCCAGGGACACCTGGGCGCGGGTGATTTCGTCCTGGGCCTTGCCCTGGGTGAGCCGGGCCTTGCGCACCTGCTCCATCTCCTGGGGCGGGAGGCGTGCCAGCCACTCGTCCTCCACCTTCGTGTTGGCGCGGTCCGAGCTACAGCCGCCCAGTCCCAACAGGACTGCCCCCAGGACTGCCACGAGGGCCCGACGCCCGTTCGTCTGGACCATGTCTTCCTCCCATGCAGTGGTTCCCTGCTTCACGGTAGGCATGTGCCAGGGGGATGGCAGACGGTGCCTCGCGCTCGCCGGTGCGAGGGCGGGCGGGCTCCAGCCGCCCGCAGGCCCGTTCCCCGCCTCCGGGCAGCCAGCCACGGCGGGCGGCACGCTGGCGCCGCGCCCTCAGACGTGGGCGTCGTGCAGCGCGCGCGTCGCCAGCACGGGGAGCGACACGTGGAACGCCGAGCCGTGCCCCAGCGCGCTCTCCACCCAGATGTGGCCGCCGTGCCGCTCGACGATGTCGCGGCAGATGTAGAGCCCCAGGCCCAGGCCACCGAAGCCCGACACGGGCGCGTTGCGCGCCCGGAAGAAGCGCTCGAACAGGTGCGCCTGCTCCTCCTTCGGAATGCCGATGCCCGCGTCCTGCACCGTGACGACGGCATCTCCCCCCGAGTGCGTGAGCGTGACGCGCACCTCGCCGCCCAGCGGGCTGTACTTGAGGGCGTTCTCCAGGAGGTTCGTCAGCACCTGCGCCAGCCGGCCCCGGTCCCCCTGGACGAGCACGTCCTCGTCGGGCGCGGTGTACGCCAGCACGTGGCGGTCGCTCGTGTCGCGGAAGTCGGAGAACACCTCGCCGACCACCTCCGGCAGGGACACGGGCGTGCGCTGCAGCTCCATCCGCCCGGCGCCCACAAACGAGGCGTCCAGCAGGTCATTGATGAGCACGGACAGCTTGCGCACCTGGGCCAACGCCTTGTCTACGCGCCCGGGCGTGACGGGCTGGTGCGACTCCAGCGCGTGCCTCAGCAGCTGGAGGTGGAGGCGCAGCGGCGTCAGCGGCGTCTTCAGCTCGTGCGAGGCGATGGAGAGGAAGTCGTCGCGCACCTGGATGGCCTCGTGCGCTTCGCGCAGCAGCCGCTCCTGCTCCCGCTCCGCGCGCACGCGCGCCGAGACGTCCCGGAAGCTCCACACCCGGCCGGTGATGGTGCCCCGCTGCCGCTGGGGCAGCGAGTAGCGCTCCAGCACGCGCCCGTCGCGCAGCTCCACCACGTCGAAGCTCTCCGCCTCCGGCATCGCGTACAGCTCGCGCACCCGCGCGAAGAACGCCTCCGGGTCCTTCAGCCTGTCGCGCACCGTGTCCAGCATCGCCGCGTCGCCCAGGCCCGCCTGCGCATCGCTGAGCCCCCAGATTTCCTTGAACCGTCGGTTGTACGCGGTGGCCTCCCCGGCGCGGTCCACGACGAGCAGCCCGTCCGCCGTCGACTCGAGCGTGGCCTCCAGCACCGACACCGTGTGCTGCAGGCCCTCCTGGGCGCGGCGCTGCTCGGTGATGTCCACCATGATGCCGCGCAGCCGGTGGGGCCGCCCGGCCTCCTCCACCACCGTGACGATGTCTCGCAGCCACACCACGCGCCCGTCGGAGGCCAGCATCCGGTACTCGAACTCGTGGGGCAGGCAGGCCTCGGCGGCCTCCCGGCAGTGCGAGGGGGCCCACTCCCGGTCCTCGGGGTGCAGGTGCTTCAGCCAGAAGTCCGGCTCCTGGTACCACCGCTGCACCGGGTACCCGAGCAGCCGCTGCGCCTGCTGGCTCACGAAGGTGAAGCGGAAGGACGGGTCGGCCTCCCAGACGATGCCGTCGATGCTGTCGACGAGCCCGTCGTGCGCGGACCGCTCGCGGCCGGGGTGCTCCGGGCCGTCCTGACGGGAGCTGCCAGGCGCGAAGGGGCCTGGCAGGTCTGGCTGGATGAAGGCCATGGCGCTCTCACTCGTGGGACCCGGCAGCTCCAGAGGAGCAGGGCCCGTCGACCCAACACTTCATCGGGTGTGGATTCGGCGCATGCCTCGCGGCGATGGGTGCCGCCCCGGAGTCCGGGCGGCCGGGGCCCTCGCCAGGTCCGCCGCCCCGGAACTGCCTTGTTGACGCCTGGGGCTCAATCCAGGGGCGCATGGGAGCCGTTTACGGTATGAGCGACCATCATGTCTTCTTCCGAGCAACCCTCGCGCCCGGACCCACGCGTGTCCACCGGCGTGCCTGGACTCGATGCCGTGCTGGGCGGCGGGCTGGTGCCGTCGGGCGTCTACATCATCGTGGGCGAGCCGGGTGCGGGGAAGACCCTCTTCGCCAACCAGCTCTGCTACCACCAGGCGCGCACGGGTGCCCGCTGCCTCTACGTCACGCTGCTGGCGGAGTCGCACTCGCGCATGCTCTCCAACATGCGCGACATGGCGTTCTTCGACTCCGCGCTGCTGCCCGAGGGCGTCTACTACGTCAGCGGCTTCCGCACGCTGGAGGAGCAGGGGCTGCCGGGGCTGCTGGAGCTGCTGCGGCGCGAGGTGCGCAACCACGGCGCCACCATCCTGGTGCTGGACGGGCTGGTGCAGGCGCAGGAGGCGGCCGGCAGCAACCGCGACTTCAAGAAGTTCATCCACGAGCTGCAGGTGGCCGCGGGCCTGACGCGCTTCACCTCGCTGATGCTCACCAGCGCCAACGGGCCCTCCGTCCACCCGGAGTACACCATGGTGGATGGCATCCTGGAGCTGCGCGAGCGCACCTCCGGCGTGCGCGCCTGGCGCGAGCTTCAGGTCCGCAAGTTCCGCGGCAGCGCCACGCTGCACGGCGTCCACAACTTCCGCATCACCCACGAGGGCCTGGAGGTCTTCCCCCGGCTGGAGGCGCGCGTGCGCCGAGCCCCGCCGCCGGACCCGGGCGCCCACCGCATCCACTTCGGCATCCACTCGCTGGACGCGCTCTTCCCGGAGGGGCTGGCGGCGGGCTCCACCACGCTCGTGCTCGGCCCGCCCGGCGTGGGCAAGACGCTGATGGGCAGCAGCCTGCTCGCCGAGGGACTGAGGCAGGGCGAGCCGTGCCTGTACATGGGCTTCTACGAGCCGCCCAACCGCCTGCTGGGCAAGGTGTCGGCCGCGGGCATCGACCTCAAGAGCGCGGCGGCCGATGGGCGGCTGAACCTCATCTGGCAGCCCCCCGCGGAGTGCATCCTGGACGTGCTGGCGGACCAACTCCTGTCGGACGTGCACAAGCGCAAGGTGAAGCGGGTGTTCGTGGACGGGCTCAGCGCGATGCAGCAGGCGGCGCCGGACCCGGTGCGGATGAACTCGTTCTTCGCCGCGCTCACCCAGGAGCTGCGCAGCGAGGGGACCACCACCCTCTTCGGCCTGGAGACGCCCCGGCTCTTCGGCCCCGCGCTGGACGTGCCCATGGAGGTGGGGCCGTCCGCGGTGGCGGAGAACCTCTTCTTCCTGCGCCACGTCGAGCTCGAAGGGCGCCTGCGCAGGCTGCTGTCCATCTTCAAGCTGCGCGATACCGACTACGACCCCACCCTCAGGGAGTTCGTCATCTCCCGGCAGGGAATCGAGGTGCTACCCCCCTTCAGCGTCGCCGTTGACACCTTGTTGACGGGCCTTGCCCGCCACCCGGGTGGTGGTCATTCCTGAACAAACCGCGAGGAGTAGTGCCGCCCGTATGGAGACGGTCCTGGTGGTGGATGACGAGCAGGGCATCCTGGAGGCCCTGGCGGACCTCCTCCGTGAGGAGGGCTACCGCGTAGTGACGGCCTCTCACGGCCGCGAGGCGCTGGAGCGGATGGCGGAGCTTCGTCCAGACCTGGTCCTCACCGACTGGATGATGCCGGTGCTCGACGGGCCGGCGCTCATCGAGCGCATCCGGGCCGAGCCGGCCTTCCAGGACGTGGCGCTGCTGGGCATGAGCGCGGTGGACGTGCTGGCCCTGCGCCGCGTGTACCCGGACCTTCCCTTCCTGCAGAAGCCCTTCGACATCGCCACCTTGCTGCGCCAGGTCCGCAAGTCCCTGGATGGGCGGCGGGCCCGCACCCGCTGAAAGGCCCTCATGTTCTACCTGCTCAAGCTCGGCCCCGTGCCCCTCTCCCAGGGCACCACCCAGGTGTACCTGCGCATCTCCGAGTCGGGCGAGCCGTCCCAGCCTGTCTTCGAGGCGCAGGACGAGGTGGGAATCCAGACGCTGCTGGAGGGAGTGGACCCCTCGGAGGTGCGCTGCGAGCCGGACCTGGCCGAGGCCGCCGCGGGGCTGGGGCTGGAGGTGGAGGCGCCTCCGGCGGCGGCGCTCTCGTCGCGCGCGGCCATCGCCACGTTCCTCGCGTGGGGGCAGCGGGGGTTGTCCGGGCTGGGCTCGGACAAGGCCCTGCTCTTCGTGCAGGCAGCCACGGAGTACTGGGAGGCGCGGCCCTGGACGCACTGGGACGACAGCCAGCCCTTCGAGGTGGCGGTCTCCGGGCCGCTGACGCACACCTATGAGGGCTGTGTCTTCAACACCGGGGATGGGCGGGCGGGGCTGGCGCTGTATGCGAAGCCCGGCGCGCTGCAGATGCTGATGGAGATGCAGGCGCGCGGTCAGCCCGACGCGGCCCACGCGCTGCCCGCCGTGGCCGTCACGCTGGACACCTCACCGCTGTATGCCGTGGAGGCGCTGTCCGCGGCGGGCCGGGTGCCCCGGCTGCCCATGCCGCTGAAGACGGGGCCGGAGGGCATCAGCGTGCCGAACGCGGTGGAGGCGCTGGTGCTGGTGGCCGCGCTGCGCGCCGTGGCGCGGCTGTCCCCCGAGCAGCAGGAGGTGCTGAGCACCGTGGTGGCGGGGGACGCGCAGATGGAGGTGCGAGTGCGCGCCCCGGCACCGCGCGTCCGGCACTGAGGGGCTCGGCGCGCGGGTACCTCCCGCACGTCCGTCACCGCGCGCCGCTCAGGTGCACCGGCCGTTCTGGCAGATGGACAGGAGGGGGCACGGCTCACTCAGCCCGCAGCGGCACCCTCCGTTGACGCAATTGTCGGACTTGGACGTTTCGCAGTTGGCGCAGTTGGTCCCGTCGATACCGCAGACCGTCGGGGTGTCGCCGTTGCGGCAGACATTCCCCTGGCAGCAGCCGTCGCAGGTGTCGCGGTCACAGACACAGGCGTTGTTCACGCACCGCTCGCCCACGCCGCAGCGCCCCTGGGTGCCGCACGAGCATGCCCCGGCTGTCGTGCACAGGTTCGCGCGCCCATCGGCGGTGCAGTCGATGCACGCCAGGCCGCTGCCTCCGCAGGCCACCGCCGAGGTGCTGGCCACGCACGCACCGCCGGGCACGGTGCAGGTGGTGCACGTGACTGTGCCCGCATCCGGAGTTCCTGCGTCCGGGGCGCCAGCATCCGGTTCCCCCGCATCCGGGTCTCCAGCATCGGGCACTCCAGCGTCCGGCACGCCAGCGTCGGGGTCACCTGCGTCGGGCTCGCCACCGTCGGCTCCGCCATCCGGGGTACCTCCGTCCGGCAGCGGCTCCACGGTGACGGGCGTCAGGCTCAGGCGGAGCTCCACCTCCGCGCCCTTGCGCGGCTGCGCCTCGGCGCTGCCCCGTGCAATGGGGACTCCCGCAGAGAGGGCGTCCACCTCCAGCACGAAGGGCACGTCGGGCGGCGCGTTGAAGCGCAGGCGCAGCGACTGCTCGCCAGAGAAGGGCTCGCCCTCCTGCTCGGGGCGCCGCTGGGCGGGGAACCAGGGCTCTCCGTCGCGCAGGCCGCGCACCTCCAGCTGGGTGGCGCCATCCGCGCCGTCGACGCGCAGGAAGAGCGACGTGCTGTCGTCGCCGCACGTCGCCAGGGAGGCGAGGAGCAGCGCGACGAAGCCTCGGGCGAGGCGGCTCATGGAAGGGTCACCGTTCCGAGCGTCGGGCGGGGGTCGCTGGAGCGCGTGAGCAGCACCGCCGTCGTGGCGCCCGCGGCCACCACGCCCACCCCCGCCCAGAACCAGCCGCTGCGCAGGAACGCGGGGCCGGAGGAGGCCTTCACCGCGGGCGTCGCTTCCGGCGTCAGGGGAACCGTCAGCTCACCCGGCGCGGGCGTCACCGGCGTCCCGGAGGGGGCTGGCTCGAGCGCCGCCTGCTTCGCCTCCATCGTCTGGATGAGGTCCTTGACGAGCGCCGCGTCGGGCGAGTCCGGCTCGAGCGCGAGATAGCGGCGGTAGAAGAACGCGGCGCGCTCGTACTGGCCCAGCTGCCGGTGGCACTGGCCGATGTTGAAGAGCAGCGCGGGCGCCGGCATCAGCCGGTACGCCTCCGAGTAGCCACCCAGCGCGTCCTCGAAGTTGCCCAGGTCGTACTCGCGCTGCGCGTACTCGAACAGCACGCGCGCGGCGGCCTTCGGGTCCTCCTGCTTTCCGGCGGCCGTGCCCGGCTTCGGCCTGGGCGCCGCGGCGGAGGCCGTCAGCAGGGGCACGACGACGAGCAGCCAGCTACTTGCGGAAAGGATCGAGCGTGGCATCGGGATTGGTGAGTCTATCGCCACGCCGTGGCGCGGGGGGCCTGGTGCCCGCAGGAGCGCTTCGAGTGGGGCGCAGGGTGACGTCGACGGTGGCGCCCGCCTCGGGGCGCGCGGTGGCCTCCGCCGGCTGGTAGCCGCGAAGCTCGAAGCGCAGGGGCCGGGGCTCCGACACGGCCAGCTCCAGCGGGGTGACGCCGAGCGGCTCGCCGGTGTCCCCGTGCAGCACGCGCGCTCCCGCCGGAGTCGACACGACGCGCAGCACGACGGCCGCCGGAGGCGCGGGCGCCGGGGGCGGCTCCACGGGAGGCGCCTGGGGCGCGGGCGCGGCCACGACGGCAGGCGGCGCGGACGTGGCGGTGACGGCCGGTGGCTCCTCCGCGCGCCAGCGCACCGCCGCGACGGGGACCGCGAGGGCCACGGCGGCGACGACGGCCAGGGGCCACCGCGCGCGCACGGAGGCGGGCCGCTGTGGCAGCGCGGGCACCAGCGTCGGCGCGGCGGGCACCGGCGTCGGCTCCGCGGGCGCCAGCTCCAGCCTGGCGGGAATCTCGAGGCGGATAGGCCGGGTGAAGGGGCGCAGCGCCTGCGAGAGCGCGTCCATGGACTCGAAGCGTGCCTCCGGGTCCTTCTCCAGGCAGCGCATCACCGTGGCCGCGAGCCCGGCGGGAATCTGCTCTCCGGCCGGCGTCGTCTGCGGCAGCGGCGGCGGCGGTTTGACGATGAGCTCCACCGCCCACTGGCCCAGCTCCGACGCCTCGAAGGGGCGGCGCCCGGCGAGCAGCTCGTACAGCACCGTGCCCACCGCGTAGAGGTCCGCGCGGCCGTCCACCTCGAGCCCCGAGGCCTGCTCCGGGGACATGTAGCCCGGCGTGCCAATCACCGCGCCGGCGAAGGTGCCCGGGTGCTCCGCGAGGCGGGTGCTGGTGAGCTTGGCCACGCCGAAGTCGAGCACCTTGACGAAGTCCGGGTCACCGCCCCGCGACGTCACGAAGATGTTGTCGGGCTTGATGTCGCGGTGGACGATGCCCGCCCGGTGCGCGGCCCCGAGCGCGGCGCAGAGCTGCTCGGTGATGTGTATCGCGCGCAGCACCCCGAGCGTCTCCTGCTGCATCAGCTGCCTCAGGCTGGCGCCGTTGAGCAGCTCCAGCACGCAGTAGACGCGGGGGATGGCGTTCGCCGGCGCGGGCTCCTCGACGAAGTCGAAGATCTCCACGATGTTCTCGTGGTTGATGGCGTTGACCGCCCGCGCCTCCTGGAAGAAGCGCTGCACCAGCGAGCTGTCCGTGCCGTGCTGCGGCTTGAGGATCTTGACGGCCACCTGCTTGTCGAGCCGCACGTGCCGGCCCAGGAACACCACGCCCATGGCCCCCTCGCCCAGCACCTGCTCCAGCCGGTAGTTGCCGAGCACCTCGCCCAGGTGGGCGACCGGGGGCGGGCGGGAGACGGGGACGGGGGTGAACAGCGACGGCCGGGGCGGCGGCGTGCGGTGCAGCGTCTTCGCGGAGCCGACAGGGTCCAGCGCCAGGGCCAGCGCCCGCCGGGCCTCGGCGAGGGTGTCGAAGCGCGCCTCCGGCACCGCCGCGAGGCAGCGGAGGAGGGGAGCGTTCAGGCAGGCCGCGGGGCCTTCCAGCGGCTGGGGCGGCTCCGCGGGGGGCACGCCGGAGGCCGCTTCATGGAGGAGCGCTCCGAGCTGCCACACGCGCTCGCGGGGATCCACGGGCCCGGCCTCGGTGCCGAGCGTCGAGGCCAGCCGCGCCACCCCGCCCTCGAACACCACCTGGTCCGCGGGCAGCGGGCCGGCGGGCGCCCCCCCCTGCTCCAGCAGGAGGCTCAGCGGCTCGGCCAGGTCCAGCACCTCTCGCGGCGCCAGCACCCCGAACTCACGCAGATATGCACCCAGCGTGCGAGCCGTCGGGACGGGCGAGGGCACGGGAGGCCCGGCTCGCGGCGGAAGCGTCGGCGCATCGCGTAGGGAAACCGATGAGTCTTCAGGGAGTGGCATGCACTGACATTGCGATTGTGTAGTCGTACTGGCTCGCCGGACAAGCCGAGCCGGTCGATTGTCCTTGGACGGACGATGTAGCGGACTCCCCCCTTGCCCCGCCATGCGGGATTTCCCGGGGCACTGGGCGCATGTGCGACAGGCTCCACACGCAGGGTGTGGGTCCTTGTCCGCTGCCTGACAGTGGATGGCGTCACTGTCGGCTGCTGACCAGCCATGCCTGCCCGGGGGGCTGGCCCAAGGTCGCGAGATTGCGGGACAACTGGCCCTCGCTGAGAAATTCCCGTGCTGCGGCAGTCTCAAGCCGCGCCGTTCCCGGACCGACCAGGGGCTCATAGATGACCACCAAGAAGGTATCCGCCCGCCGCCCGAACGCGGTGGTGCCGCCTCTGCCTCCGCCTCGGGCGGGTGACGAGGACGACTCCAGCACCCTGGACTCCCGGCAGCTGCTGCGGGTGCTCACCGCCGTGCGCAAGGGCGACTTCTCCATGCGCATGCCGGTGGACAAGGTGGGCAGCGCCGGCAAGGTGGCCGACACGCTCAACGAAATCATCGAGCTGAGCGAGCGCATGGCGCGCGAGTTCGAGCGCATCGGCACGGTGGTCGGCAAGGAGGGCCGCATCACCCAGCGCGGCAACGTGGCGGGCGCGCTGGGCTCCTGGGCGGACTGCGTGGAGTCGGTGAACACGCTGGTGGCTGACCTGGTGCAGCCCACCACGGAGATGGGCCGCGTCATCGGCGCCGTGGCCAAGGGCGACCTGTCGCAGACGATGGCGCTCGAGGTGGACGGCCGCCCCCTCAAGGGTGAGTTCCTCCGCACCGCCCGCCTGGTGAACGGGATGGTGGAGCAGCTCGGCGCGTTCGCCTCCGAGGTGACGCGCGTGGCCCGCGAGGTGGGCACCGACGGAAAGCTGGGCGGTCAGGCCAAGGTGAAGGGCGTGGCCGGCACATGGAAGGACCTCACGGACAACGTGAACTCCATGGCCTCCAACCTCACGGCGCAGGTGCGCAGCATCGCCGAGGTCACCACGGCCGTGGCCAGGGGCGACCTGTCGAAGAAGATCACCGTCGACGTGCGCGGCGAAATCCTCGAGCTGAAGAACACCATCAACACGATGGTGGATCAGCTGTCGTCCTTCGCCTCGGAAGTGACGCGCGTGGCCCGCGAGGTGGGTACCGAAGGCAAGCTGGGCGGCCAGGCCATGGTGAAGGGCGTGGGCGGCACGTGGAAGGACCTCACGGACAACGTGAACTCCATGGCCTCCAACCTCACCGCCCAGGTGCGCAACATCGCCGAGGTGACGACCGCCGTCGCGAACGGTGACCTGTCCAAGAAGATCACCGTCGATGCCAAGGGCGAGGTGCTGGAGTTGAAGAACACCATCAACACGATGGTGGACCAGCTGAACTCGTTCGCCTCGGAGGTGACGCGCGTCGCTCGCGAGGTCGGTACGGAGGGGAAGCTCGGCGGTCAGGCGATGGTGAAGGGCGTGGGTGGCACGTGGAAGGACCTCACGGACAACGTGAACTCCATGGCCTCCAACCTCACCGCCCAGGTGCGCAACATTGCCGAGGTGACCACGGCCGTCGCCAATGGCGACCTGTCGAAGAAGATCACCGTGGACGTGCGCGGTGAAATCCTCGAGCTGAAGAACACCATCAACACGATGGTGGACCAGCTGAACTCGTTCGCCTCGGAGGTGACGCGCGTGGCCCGCGAGGTGGGCACGGAAGGGAAGCTGGGTGGTCAGGCCGTCGTGAAGGGCGTGGGTGGCACGTGGAAGGACCTCACGGACAACGTGAACTCCATGGCCTCCAACCTCACCTCGCAGGTGCGCAACATCGCGGAGGTGACCACCGCCGTCGCCAACGGTGACCTGTCGAAGAAGATCACCGTGGACGTGAAGGGAGAGGTGCTGGAGCTGAAGAACACCATCAACACGATGGTGGACCAGCTGCGCGCCTTTGCCTCCGAGGTGACCCGCGTCGCCAAGGAGGTCGGTACCGACGGAAAGCTGGGCGGCCAGGCCGACGTGAAGGGTGTGGCCGGCGTGTGGAAGGACCTCACGGACAACGTGAACAGCATGGCGTCCAACCTCACGGCGCAGGTGCGCAACATCGCCGAGGTGACCACCGCCGTCGCGAATGGTGACCTGTCCAAGAAGATCACCGTGGACGTGCAGGGCGAAATCCTGGAGCTGAAGAACACCATCAACACGATGGTGGACCAGCTGTCGTCCTTCGCCTCCGAGGTGACGCGCGTCGCCCGCGAGGTGGGCACGGAAGGCAAGCTGGGTGGTCAGGCCGTCGTGAAGGGTGTGGCCGGCACGTGGAAGGACCTCACGGACAACGTGAACTCCATGGCCTCCAACCTGACGGCGCAGGTGCGCAACATCGCGGAGGTCACGACGGCCGTCGCGAAGGGCGACCTATCCAAGAAGATTACCGTCGACGCCAAGGGCGAGGTGCTGGAGCTGAAGAACACCATCAACACCATGGTGGACCAGCTGTCGTCGTTCGCCTCCGAGGTGACGCGCGTCGCGAAGGAAGTGGGTACGGAGGGGAAGCTCGGTGGTCAGGCCATCGTTCGCGGCGTCGGTGGGACGTGGAAGGACCTCACGGACAACGTGAACAGCATGGCGTCCAACCTCACGTCCCAGGTGCGCAACATCGCCGAGGTGACGATGGCGGTGGCCCGCGGCGACCTGTCCAAGAAGATCACCGTGGACGTGCGCGGTGAAATCCTCGAGCTGAAGAACACCATCAACACGATGGTGGACCAGCTCAACTCGTTCGCCTCCGAGGTGACGCGCGTCGCCCGCGAGGTGGGTACGGAAGGAAAGCTGGGCGGTCAGGCGATTGTGCGCGGTGTCGGCGGGACGTGGAAGGACCTCACCGACAACGTGAACAGCATGGCCTCCAACCTCACCGCGCAGGTGCGCAACATCGCGGAGGTGACGACGGCCGTCGCCAACGGTGACCTGTCGAAGAAGATCACCGTGGACGTGCGCGGTGAGATTCTCGAGCTGAAGAACACCATCAACACGATGGTGGACCAGCTGAACTCGTTCGCCTCGGAAGTGACGCGCGTGGCCCGCGAGGTGGGCACGGAAGGAAAGCTGGGTGGTCAGGCTGTCGTGAAGGGCGTTGCCGGGACGTGGAAGGACCTCACGGACAACGTGAACTCCATGGCGTCCAACCTGACGTCGCAGGTGCGCAACATCGCCGAGGTGACGACGGCCGTGGCGCGCGGTGACCTGTCGAAGAAGATCACCGTGGACGTGCAGGGCGAAATCCTGGAGCTGAAGAACACCATCAACACGATGGTGGACCAGCTGTCGTCCTTCGCCTCCGAGGTGACGCGCGTCGCCCGCGAGGTCGGCACGGAAGGAAAGCTGGGTGGCCAGGCGGAAGTGAAGGGCGTGGCCGGCACGTGGAAGGACCTCACGGACAACGTGAACTCCATGGCCTCCAACCTCACCACCCAGGTGCGCGGCATCGCCAAGGTGGTGACGGCGGTGGCCAACGGCGACCTGAAGCGCAAGCTGGTGGTGGATGCGAAGGGCGAAATCGCGCAGCTCGCGGACACCATCAACGGCATGATTGACACCCTGGCGGTGTTCGCCGACCAGGTGACCACGGTGGCCCGCGAGGTGGGAATCGAGGGGAAGCTGGGCGGTCAGGCCCGCGTGCCCGGCACGGCCGGCATCTGGCGCGACCTCACGGACAACGTGAACCAGCTCGCCGCCAACCTCACCACGCAGGTGCGCGCCATCGCCGAGGTGGCCACCGCCGTGACGAAGGGTGACCTCACGCGGTTCATCACCGTGTCCGCGCAGGGCGAAGTGGCCGCCCTGAAGGACAACATCAACGAGATGATCCGCAACCTGAAGGACACCACGCGGAAGAACACGGAGCAGGACTGGCTCAAGACGAACCTGGCCAAGTTCACCCGCGTCCTCCAGGGGCAGCGGGATTTGCTCACGGTGTCCAAGGTCATCCTGTCGGAGCTGGCGCCGCTGGTGGATGCGCAGCACGGCGTCTTCTACATCTCCGAGCGCGCGGACGGCGGGGAGCAGGCCCTGAAGCTGCTGGCGTCGTACGCGTACCGGCAGCGCAAGGGGCTGGCCAACACCTTCAAGTACGGCGAGGGGCTGGTGGGGCAGTGCGCCCTGGAGAAGGAGCCCATCCTCCTGTCGGACGTGCCGGACACGTACATCCGCATCTCCTCCGGGCTGGGCGAGGAGGTGCCGCGCAACATCGTGGTGCTGCCGGTGCTCTTCGAGGGCGAGGTGAAGGCCGTCATCGAGCTGGCCTCCTTCCACCGCTTCAGCGAGGTGCACCTGGGCTTCCTGGAGCAGCTCACGGAGTCCATCGGCATCGTGCTCAACACGATTGCCGCCAACATGCGCACGGAGGCCCTGCTGAAGCAGTCGCAGGCGCTCACCGACGAGCTCCGCAAGCAGCAGGAGGAGCTCACGGAGACGAACAAGCGGCTGGAGCAGCAGGCCACGTCGCTCCAGCAGTCCGAGGAGCTGCTCAAGCGCCAGCAGGAGGAGCTGCGCACCACCAACGAGGAGCTGCAGGACAAGGCGAAGCTGCTGTCCGAGCAGAAGTCGGAGGTCGAGCGGAAGAACGGCGAGGTCGAGCAGGCCAAGCGCGCCCTGGAGGAGAAGGCCGAGCAGCTCAGCCTCACCTCCAAGTACAAGTCCGAGTTCCTGGCCAACATGAGCCACGAGCTGCGCACGCCGCTCAACTCGCTGCTCATCCTCAGCCAGACGCTCAGCGACAACGTGGAGGGCAACCTCACGTCGCGGCAGGTGGAGTTCGCGAAGACCATCCACGCCTCCGGCGCGGACCTGCTCGAGCTCATCAACGACATCCTCGACCTGTCCAAGATTGAGTCCGGCACCATGGCCGTGGACGTGGGGCCGCTGCGCTTCACCGACCTGCGCGAGTTCGTGGACCGCACCTTCCGCCAGGTGGCGGACAAGAAGGGGCTGGAGTTCAACATCGGCCTGGCGGACGCGCTGCCCGGCGAGATGGAGACGGACGCCAAGCGCCTGCAGCAGGTGCTCAAGAACCTCCTCTCCAACGCCTTCAAGTTCACCGAGTCCGGCTCGGTGGCGCTGCGCATCGGCATGGCGAAGAGCGGCTGGTCGGCGGACCACCCGGTGCTCTCCGGCGCGCCGGCAGTGGTCGCCTTCACCGTGGTGGATACCGGCATCGGCATCCCCAAGGACAAGCATCAAATCATCTTCGAGGCGTTCCAGCAGGCGGACGGCTCCACCGCGCGCAAGTACGGTGGCACCGGCCTGGGGCTGTCCATCAGCCGCGAAATCGCGCGCCTGCTGGGCGGCGAAATCCGGCTGGAGAGCGAGGTGAACAAGGGCAGCATCTTCACCCTCTACCTGCCGCTGGACTTCGTGACGGAGCGCCCGGCGGTGGAGCCGAAGCCGCGAGAGCTCAGCCCGCTGACCACCGTCGTTCCGGTGGCGGTGGAGGAGCCCGGGGTGGCGCCGCTGGCGCGGATGGACATCGACGACGACCGGGGCTCCATCCAGCCCGGAGACCGGGTGCTGCTGGCGGTGACGCACGTGGCGGACCACGCCGCGCGGCTGCGCGCCGCCGCGCAGGGCACCGGCTTCAAGGTGCTCGTCTCCACGGAGGTCGAAGGCGCGCTGGACGCCGTGCGCAACGCGCGCCCGGCCGCCGTGGCGGTGGACCTGGACCTGCCGGAGATGGCGGGCTGGGTGGTGCTGGACAGGCTGAAGCACGACGCGGCCACCCGCGCGCTGCCGGTGTACACGGTGTCCGCGGACGACCACCGTGAGCGCTCGCTCAACCTGGGCGCCATCGGCCACCTGCAGGCCGCAGCGGACCCGGAAGCCGCGCTGGCCGCGCTGGAGTCGCTGCGCTCCTTCGTGGACCGCAAGGGCCGCAGCCTGCTCATCGTCGAGGATGACCCCATCCACCGGCAGACGCTGGTGGAGCTGCTGGGCAGCGAGGACGTGCAGATGGCGGCGGTGGGCACCGCGGCGGACGCGCTGGCCGCCCTGGCGGAGCGCACCTTCGACTGCATGGTGTTGGACCTGGGCTTGCCGGACATGGCCGGCACGGAGCTCATCCGCCGCATCCGCGACCAGCACGGCGCGGGCGGCCCGCCCGTCATCGTCTACACGGGCCGGGACTTGACGCGCGCCCAGGAGACGGAGCTGCGGCGGGTGGCGGAGGCCATCGTCGTCAAGGACGCGCAGAGCCCGGAGCGGCTGCTGGAGGAGACGAGCCTGTTCCTCCACCGCTCGCCCGCGCAGCTCACCGAGCCCAAGCGCCGCATGCTGGAGAAGGCGCGCGAGCGAGACCCCCTGCTGGTGGGCCGCAAGGTGCTGGTGGTGGACGACGACGTGCGCAACATCTTCGCCCTCAACACCGTGCTGGAGCGCTACGGCATGAAGGTGGCCTTCGCGGAGAGCGCGCGCGAGGGGCTGACGCTGCTGGACAAGGACACCGACATCGAGCTGGTGCTGATGGACGTGATGATGCCGGAGATGGACGGCTACCAGGCCATGCGCGCCATCCGCCGCATGGAGCGCGTCAGCCACCTGCCGATTCTCGCCCTCACCGCCAAGGCGATGAAGGGCGACCGGGAGAAGTGCCTGGAGGCGGGCGCGTCCGACTACATCACCAAGCCGGTGGACATCGAGAAGCTGCTCAGCCTGCTGCGCGTCTGGCTGCATGCGCCGCGCGGCGTGGCGGGCAAGGGGCCGCGCACGGAGGTCTCCGGGTGAGCGCGGGCACGTCCAGCGCGGAGCTGGAGTCCATCGAGGTGGACCTGCTCCTGGAGGGCGTGGCCCGGCAGTGGGGCTTCGATTTGCGCAGCCATGCCCGGCCGCTGCTCTTGCGGCGGCTGCGGCGGCACCTGCGCGAGGAGCGGCTGGAGACGTTCTCCGCCCTCCAGGCCCGCGTGCTGCACGACGGCGAGGCGCTGGAGGGGCTCTTGCGCACGCTGTCCTGCACGCCGCCGTCGCTCTTCTCGGACCCGGCCTTCTTCCGGGACTTCCGCGCGCGGGTGGTGCCGGTGCTGCGCACCTGGCCGTCCGTGCGCGTGTGGCACGCGGGCTGCGGCACCGGCGAGGACACCTATGCCCTGGCCATCCTCCTTCAAGAGGAGGGGCTGTGGGGGCGGTGCCGGCTGTACGCGTCCGACTCCAGCGAGGGGCTGCTGGCGGACGCACGCACCGGCGTGCTGCCGCTGCCCACCGAGGCGGACGCGCGCCGCTACACGGAAGCCGGGGGCAAGGGCGTGCTCACCGACTACTACACCCGCGACGGCAACTGGGCGCTGCTCCAGCCGAAGCTGCGCGACGGCATCTTCTTCACCCAGCACAACCTGGCCACCGACGGCTCGTTCAACGAGTTCCACGTCATCGTGTGCCGGGACACGCTGCTGACCTTCAACCGCACGCTGCACAACCGCGTGCACGGCCGCCTCTACGAGAGCCTCGCCCGCTTCGGCTTCCTGTGCCTGGGGCGCAAGGAGTCGCTGGCGCGCACGCCGCACGCCGCGGCGTACGAGGAGCTGGACGGCAGCGGCCGCATCTTCCGGAGGGTGTCATGAGCCACGTGGGCGTGCTGGTGGTGGGTGCGCCGCGCGCCGCGGCGGCGGACCTGGAGTCCATGCTGACGCTGCTGCCGCGCGAGCTGCCGCTGCCGGTAGTGGTGGCGCTGCACCGCGGGCCGCATGACGCGCTCGTCGCGCCGCTGGGGCGCCGCTGCGCGCTGCCGGTGGTGGAGCCGGACGACAAGGACGACCTGGTGCCCGGCCACGTGTACCTGGCACCCGCGGGCTACCACCTGCTGGTGGACAAGGGCTGCGTGGCCCTGTCCGTGGAGCCGCCCGAGCACGGGCAGCGGCCCGGCCTGGACGCCCTCTTCGAGTCCGCCGCGGACAGCTACGGCGCCCGCGCCGCGGGGCTGCTCTTCACCGGCCACGAGGACGGCCCGGCGGGGCTGGGCGCGCTCCAGGCGCGTGGCGGCCGCGTGGCCATCGTCGGCGAGGACTGGGAAGGGGGCGAGGGCCCGGAGGGCGACGTCGAGCGCCTGTCCCAGGGCACCGTGGGGGCCTGGCTTTCGCGGCTGGTGTCCATGCCGCGCGCCAAGGTGCTGCCGTGAGCGCCACGCCCACGCGTGAGCGCCTGCCGGCGGTGTCGGCGGAGCCCGTCTCAATCCTGCTGGTGGATGACCAGGCCGAGGGGCTGCTGGCGCTGGAGGCCACCCTGGCGCCCCTGGGGCAGCGGCTGGTCAGCGCGCGCAGCGGCCGCGAGGCGCTGCGGCACCTGCTCACCCAGGACTTCGCCGTCGTCCTCCTGGACGTGGTGATGCCGGAGATGGACGGCTTCGAGACGGCCCAGCTCATCCGCGAGCGGGAGCGAAGCCGCAACACGCCCATCCTCTTCCTCACCGCCCTGTCGCGCGGGACGATGCCGGAGCTGCGCGGCTACGCGGTGGGCGCGGTGGACTACCTCCTCAAGCCCTACGAGCCGGAAATCCTCCGCTCCAAGGTGGGCATCTTCGTGGACCTGTTCCGCAAGACGGAGCTGGTGCGGCGGCAGGCGGAGGCGCTGCGCGAGGCCCAGCAGCGCGAGCACGAGCGCGAGCTGGCGGAGGTGCAGCGGCGCGCGGAGGCCGAGCGGGGCCGCGTGCGCGAGGAGCTCTTGCGCAAGGAGATGGAGGCCAACCGCAACCAGCATCGCTGGCTGGAGGCGGTGCTGGCCGCGCTGCCCACGCCGCTGGCGCTGGTGGAGCCGGGCAGCGGGCGCACGCTGCTGGCCAACCGGGCCGCGCAGGGACTGGCGGGCGGGTGCCTGGCATACCGGGAGGCGCGGGCCCTCCATGCCGACGCCGTCTTCCTCGGCCCGGACGGGCAGGCGCTCCCCGACGAGGCCCTGCCGCTGAGCCGCGCGGCACGGGGCGAGCTGCTCCAGGGGGTGTCGGTGGAGTGGGAGCTGGGCGGGCAGCGCGGGGCGGCGCTGGCCTTCAGCGAGCGGCTGCCGCAGATGCACGGCCGCCCGGAGACGGTGCTGCTGGCGCTGCTGGACGTCACGGCGCTGCGCCATACCCAGGGCGCGCTGCGCGAGACGGGCGCCGCGCTGGAGCACGCGGGCCTGGAGCTGGGGCCGCCGCTGTCCTCGCTGCGCGAGCGGCTCCAGGAGGCGCTGCGTGCCGCGGCCGGCCGTGAGGCACCCATCCCCGTGGCCGAGCACACCTCGGAACTGGAGGCCCTGGGACGCGATGCCCACCACCTCAACCGGCTCGTCGAGGGCTTGAGGAGCCTGCCGCGCATTTCCACCGAGCGTCCCGGTCAGGGACGGGAGGACGGCTCACCTCCCACCGAGGACACCAGCCAGGCGGAGGTGCCAGGGGCCCGCCACGGCGAACACCGCCGTGAGGGAAATGGTTGACGCCCCAAATAACATGGGCAAGGTGGGGGGGTGAGCGATGCCGGACTTTCCCCGCGGGTCCAGCGCTTCATCACGACGCATATCGACTCCCTGGAGAAGCTGGAGGTCCTCCTCCTGCTTCGGTCGCGCGCGGAACGGGAGTGGACGGCGCCGGCGGTGAGCCTGGAGCTGCGAATCACAGAAACCTCCGCGGCCTTGCGGCTGGCGGACCTCGCCTCCCACGGGCTGCTGTCGAGCGATGGGGCCACGGCTCCGGCCTACCGCTTCAATCCCTCTGACTCGGACGACGTGCAGGCGGTGGCGGAGCTGGCCGTCGCGTACGGCGCCAAGCGGGTGAGTGTCATCACCTTCATCTTCTCGCGGCCGCTGGACAAGGTGCGGGGCTTCGCTGAGGCCTTCGTGTTCAAGAAGGACAAGGACGGCGGCAATGGCTGAGGCGGTCTACATCCTCTGTGCGTTGACGGCGGTGGCCTGCGCGGTGCTGCTCCTGCGCGCGTGGAAGCGCACCCAGTCCCGGCTGCTCCTGTGGAGCGGGCTGTGCTTCGCGGGGCTGGCCGTCAGCAACGTGCTGCTCTTCGTGGACCTGGTGCTGCTGCCCACCTCGATTGACCTGTACCTGGTGCGCATCCTCGCCACCATGTCCAGCGCCATCATCCTGCTCTACGGCCTCGTCTGGGACGCCTCCTGAGGTTCTCGCCATGCTGCTGAAGTCCATGCTCAACGGTGCGACGGCGATGGCGTGGCTGGCCTGCGCGCTGTTCTTCCTGCGCTTCTGGAAGCAGTCGCGGGACAGGCTCTTCGGCTTCTTCTCGCTGACCTTCGTGCTGCTGGCGGGCAACGCGGTGGCCGCCGCGCTCCTGGACCTGGACGACGAGCGCCGCCACTACATCTACGTGGTCCGCCTCTTCGCCTTCCTCCTCATCCTCTACGCAATCTGGGACAAGAACCGCGCGGGACGCCACGGCACCGGGTAGCCCGTCGCGACGTGCCCGTCAGCCGCTCCTTGCGGGCTTGTCACCCCGGGTCCGTGAATTCTGTGTAATAGTGCTTTTCCAGACTTCCCTGGAGGAGCATGCATGCGCTTGGACCGTCGTGACTTCCTTCGTCTCTCCGCGCTGGGTGGAGGGACGCTGGCATTGGGGCCCGGGTTCTGGAAGGCGGCGTATGCCGCGCCCGCGCAGCCGGGGCCGAGCCCGTATGGGGCCATGTCCGGCTCGGCGGACGCCAACGGGGTGCGGCTGCCCGCGGGCTTCACGTCGCGCATCATCGCGCGCTCGGGGCGGCAGGTGGGCAGCACGGGCTACACGTGGCACTCGGCGCCGGACGGCGGGGCGTGCTTCGCGCTGGCCACGGGCGGCTGGGTGTACACGTCCAACAGCGAGCTGTCCTCCGGCGGCGGCGCGAGCGCGGTGCGCTTCGACGGCGGCGGCGCGGTGGTGGGCGCGTACCGCATCCTCTCCAACACGCGCACCAACTGCGCGGGTGGCCCCACGCCGTGGGGCACGTGGCTGTCGTGCGAGGAGTACAGCGGCGGCCGGGTGTGGGAGTGCAACCCGGCGCAGGCGTCGCAGGGCGTGGTGCGCGGGGCGCTGGGCACCTTCGCGCACGAGGCCGTCGCGGTGGACCCGGCGGGCCAGCGGCTGTACCTCACGGAGGACAGCGGCAGCGGGCGCTTCTACCGCTTCACCCCGTCCGCGTGGCCGTCGCTGACGGCGGGCACGCTGCAGGCGGCGAAGGTGACGGGAGACCCGATTGCCGGCACGGCCACGCTGTCGTGGGTCAACTGCGCGGCCACCAGCCCGGCGTCGAGCCAGCCGGCCGTGGCGTCCGCGACGACGGTGTTCAACGGCGGAGAGGGCTGCTGGCACGACAGCGGCGTCATCTACTTCACCACCAAGGGTGACAACCGCGTGTGGGCCCACACGCCGGCCACCGGGAAGCTGGAGGTCATCTACGACGACAACCTCTATGCCGGCTCGCCGCTGACGGGCGTGGACAACGTCACGGTGTCGCGCTCGGGGGATTTGTTCGTCGCCGAGGACGGCGGCAACCTGGAGATCTGCATCATCACCCCGGGCCCCAGCCGGGTGGTGGCGCCGTTCATCAAGCTGGACGGCCACTCGGCTTCGGAAATCTGCGGGCCGGCCTTCAGCCCGGACGGGCGGCGGCTGTACTTCAGCTCGCAGCGCGGCACCTCGGGCCTGAGCAGCGGCGGCATCACCTTCGAGGTGAGCGGCCCGTTCCGGTGAGCCTGGGGGCTGGGCCCTTCGCGGCTGCGTGACAGTCGCGGGGGGCTCCGGAGCCTGCCGTGGCATCCAGCGCACGGTGCCCTCCGGCGGGGGCGCCGTGTCGCTTGACGGTGGCGGGGCGGTTCAGGAGAACCCGGGGCCATGGCCGCGCAACCGCTTCCCCGCTTCACGCCGCGCCGCGCCCTCGGGCGCACCGGCTTCACCGCCACCGCGGTGGGCATCGGCGACATCGCCGACCGCTCCACGCCCCGCGAGACGCTCGTCGCCACGCTGCGCCGGGCGCTGGACGCGGGGCTCAACGTCATCGACACCGCGCCCAACTACGAGGAGGGGCTGAGCGAGGAGGCGGTGGGCGAGGCCCTGCGCGGCCGGCGCGACGGTGTCTTCCTCATCGACAAGGTGGACGTGCTGGACGCGCCGGTGGCGCCGCAGGTGGAGGCCAGCCTGCGGCGGCTGGGCCACGACACGGTGGACCTGTTCGCCTTCCACGCCGTGTCGGAGCTGGCGGCGTGGGAGAAGCTGGCCGCGCCCGGCGGGGGCATGGAGCAGCTGGGCCGGTGCGTGCGCGAGGGCAGGGCGCGCTTCCGGGGCATCTCCAGCCACCACCCGGACGTGCTGCGCGCGGCGCTGCGCTCGGGGCTGTGCGACGTGGTGATGTTCCCCCTGGGGCCCTTCGTGGACGCGCGCTACGTGGTGGACGTGCTGCCGCTGGCGCGCTCGCTGGGCGTGGGCGTGGTGTCCTTCAAGACGTTCGGCGCGGGCAAGCTGCTGGGGGACACGGAGGGCTATGGCCGGCCGCTGGAGGCCCGGCCGCGGGGCAAGGTGGGCTCGGGCGGGAAGGACGCGCGGGGCGCGCCGTCGCTGCCGCACCTCACCGTGGAGACGTGCGTGCGGTACACGCTCAGCCTGGACCCGGACGTCATGCTGATGGGGATGAGCCACCCCAACGAGCAGGACGCGGCGCTGCGCGCGGCCGCCGCCTTCCAGCCCCTCGCCACGGCGGAGATGGCGCGCGTGCGGGAGCGGGCGCGCGAGGCCATCCAGGGCAAGGGCGCCGTGTGGTGGGACCCGCCCGCCGCCTCCGAGGGCACGGGCTGAGCCGTTGCGGCAGGCGCCGGCTTCACCGGGAGTGGAGGGCCGGCCGCGCGAGCAGAGAGGCCTCCGGTCGACCATCGGACAGTCGCCTCGTACTCAAGGGCAGGCGCCATTGTCGGTCCGTGGGGTGCGTCATTATCTGGGCCCCCCATGTCGCGCCGCCCCACGTCCCCGTCGCGGCCCTCATCCGTGGCCGAGCCGCTGTCGCCCGAGCCCGCGTGTGCCAACACCGTGCGTCCGCCGGAGGCCGTCTCCGGACCCGGAGTGGCCGCCCGTGTCCTGGCGCGCGACGACGCGGAGGAGCGCATCGCATTCCTCGCCAGCGCCGGAGAGCTGCTGGCCAGCTCGCTGGAGTGGCGCACGGTGCTCCAGCGGCTGGCGGAGCTGACGGTGCCGGTGCTGGCGGACTGGTGCGCGGTGGACGTGCTCGGCGACGACGGCCGGGTGGAGCGCGTGGCCGCGGCGCACCGGGCGCCGGAGCGGGTGGGGCTCATCCACGAGCTGTCGCGCCTGCGTGCTCCGGACCTGGACACCCCCGGCGGCATCTCCGAGGTGCTGCGCACCGGAGAGCCGGTGTTCCTGCCCGAGGTGTCGGACGGGATGCTGCCGGGGATGGTGTACACCGGCGAGCAGCTCGAGGTGGCGCGGCGGCTGGGCATCCGCGCCGCCATCGTCGTCCCGCTGCTGGCGCGCGGCCGGGTGCTGGGGGCCGTCTCGCTGGTGCGCGGCGGGGCGGACGGAATCTTCCAGGACGAGACCCTGAAGCTGGCGCTGGAGCTGTCGCGCCGCGCCAGCCTGTCCATGGACAACGCGCTGCTGTACGCCGAGGCGCGCGAGGCCCAGGTGCGCACCGAGCGGCTGCAGGCCGTCACCGCCGCGCTGTCCCGCGCCGCCACCGCCGAGCAGGTGGCCGAGGTGCTGATGGACCAGGGCCTGCGCGCCACCGGCGCCGCGCGCGGCGTGGTGCTGGAGCGGGGCGCGGACGGAGGGCTGCGGCTGCTGGGGGCCTTTGGCTACACGCAGGCCATGCTCACGTACCTCGAGGGACTCACGGAGGCGGGCCTGTCCGCGCTGGGCGTGGACGTGGAGGACCGGGCGCCGCAGTGGTTCCCTCGAAGGGAGCCGGGGACGGCCGTGACGGAGTCGGCGCGCGCCGCCCTGGCGTCCCTGGGGGACGGGGCCCGGGCCGTGCTGCCGCTGCTGGCGGAGCGCGGCGTCCGCGGCTACCTGTCGCTGGCGTGGGACGCGCCGCGCGCCTTCTCCCCTCCGGAGCAGGCCTTCCTGGCGTCGCTGGCGCAGCAGTGCGCACAGGCGCTGGAGCGCGCGGCGCTGTACGAGACGCTGCGCGAGCGCGGCGAGCGGCTGCACCATGCGCTGGAGGTGGGCAAGGAGGCCGAGGAGCGGCTCTTCTTCCTGCTGGACGCGAGCCGCGCGCTGGCCGAGCACCTGGACGACGTGGAGTGGACGCTGGAGCACGTGGCGCGCGTGGCGGCGCGCAGCGTGGCCACCTGCTGCCTGGTGGAGCTGGTGGGGCCGGACGGGGCGCTGCGGTGCGTGGCGGCCTCTCACCGGGACGCGCCGCGTGACGCGTCCCTGCTGTCCACGCTGTCGCCCGACATGAGCGAGGGCACCCTCCACCCGGCGCGCGAGTGCTTCCAGACGGGCGAGACACGCTACCTGCCGGAGGTGGGCCCCGACCTGCGCGAGCGCATGTTCCAGGGGCCGGAGCACCGGGCGCTGCTGGAGGCGTTGGACCCGCACTCGCTGGTGGCGGTGCCGGTGCGCACGCGCGGGCGGACGCTGGGCGTCATCACCCTGGGGACGGCGGCCCCGCAGCGGCGGCTGGGCACGTCCGACGTGGCGATGGCGGAGGAACTGGCGCGGCGGGTGGCGGTGGCGCTGGAGAACGCGTCGCTCTACCGGGACGCGCAGGCGGCGGTGCGGCTGCGCGACGAGTTCCTCTCCGTGGCCAGCCACGAGCTGAAGACGCCGCTCACCAGCCTCAAGCTGCAGCACGGGCTCATCGACCGGGCGCTCGGCGGCGAGGTGCGCGACAAGGTGGCGCCGCGGCTCGCCACCGCCATGCGGCAGGTGCAGCGGCTCACCGCGCTGGTGGACAGCCTGCTGGACGTCAGCCGCATCTCCCTGGGGCGCCTGGCGCTGGAGCCCGCGGACGTGGACCTGGGCCAGGCGGTGCGCGACGCGGTGGACCGGATGGAGGAGGTCTTCACGCAGGCGGGCTGCACGGTGCGCGTGGACGTGCCCGGCCCGCTGCCGGGGCGCTGGGACTCGTCGCGGCTGGACCAGGTGCTGGTGAATCTGCTGACCAACGCGGCCAAGTACGGCGCGGGCCACCCCGTGGTGGTGGAGGCCGCGCACGAGGGCGAGGAGTCGGTGCGGCTGTCGGTGCGCGACGAGGGGATTGGAATCTCCGAGAAGGACCTGCCGCGCCTGTTCGGCCGCTTCGAGCGCGCCGTGTCCGAGCGGCACTACGGCGGGCTGGGGCTGGGGCTCTACATCAGCCGGCAGATTGTGGACGCCATGGGCGGGCGCATCGACGTGGAGAGCCGCCCGGGCGTGGGCTCCATCTTCACCGTGCGCCTGCCGCGAGGGGTGGCTCCTCCCGGAAGAGGGTGAGTGCCCGCTCCAGCACCTCGTCGCGGCCGGCGCGCAGGCCGCGCACGGTGGGGCGGGCCTCCACGTCGGGGCGCAGGCCGACGCCCTGCACGGCGCCGCCATCCGAGGACTCCAGGCGCTGGCCGGTGAAGAGGACACAGACGGCGCCGGGCAGGCACACGTTGGTGGTGTCCCCCACGGCGCCCGCCGTGGGGCTGCCCACCAGCCGTGCGCCGGACGCGGTGCGGAGCATCATCGCCGTGTACTCGCCCTGGCTCATCGTGCGCTCGTCCACCAGCACGACGATGCGGCCCCGGTAGAGCGGCTTGTCGGTGGTGGGGAGTGGCTCCACGCGGCGCACCTCGCGGACCTCGCCCGCGGACAGGAGCGGGCGGGCGGTGACGGCGGCGGTGGTGGCACCGCGCACGTTGAGGCGCGGCGCCAGTGCCCAGGCGCTGCCCTGGGGGTAGCCACGCAGGTCCAGCACGAGGCCGCGCGTGTCTTTCAGCGCTTCGAGCATGGCGTCCACGCGCTCCGCGCGCAGCAGGCGCAGGTCCACGTAGCCCAGGCCTCCGTCGAGCTTCCGCCAGGGTGTCGCGGCCTCCGGGGGAGGACGGAGGAAGGGAAGGAAGTCACGCGAGCGGGGCAGCCGCGCCTCCTTCATCCGTCCGTCCACGCCCTGGAGCATCACCTCCACGGGCTGACCGTCCGCGCCCGCGAGCAGCAGGCTGGCCACGCGCTCCGCATGGGCCGCCGGGTGGGACGCGCCCAGCAGCGCCCCCAGTCGCCCGGCACGGGTGGCCACGGGCTCTCCGTCCACGGAGACGACTTCGTCGCCCACGGAGATGCCGGCGGCGCGGGCGGCCTCGGGCATGGGCAGCTCCGCCACCAGGAAGCGGCCCTCCACGGAGCGGAGGACGAGGGGCGCGTTGCCCCCGGCGAGCGAGCGCAGCGGCACTCCGCCCTCGGCGACGAAGCTGTGCCCGTCGGCCACGCGGGCGGCCAGCGCGTACAGCACCCGGGTGTACCCGGCCGCGTCCCGGGCGTCGCGTGCCCGGGCGAGGAACGTGGGCAGCACCGCGTCCCAGTCCTTCAGGGCCTTCGGGTCCGGGTGGAAGAAGCGCATCACGTTCCAGAAGCGGAGGACGGCCAGCAGGCGGTACGGCTCGGCCGGGTAGGGCATGGCCTCGTAGGCGTCGTCCGGCCCGCCCGTGGGCAGCGTGGTGTCCCGGGTGGAAGCGTGGGCCGCTGGCTTTTTCGGAGTCGAGCCCTTGCGCAGCAGGTGGAGGGCGGCCTGGAAGGCGGGGCCGGCATCGCGCTCGTCGGCGTCGGCGGGGACGGTGGCCTCCGCGCGCAGGCCGCGCGAGCCGGGAGGGAAGGCGAGCTCCGAGGCGCGCACCACCGCGCGGTGTCCTCCGGGCAGTGGCACGTGCCGCACCTGGACGGCGGAGGACTCGTCCAGCGCGCCCTGGGACACGAGGAAGGTGCGCGGTGAGTCGCGCAGGGCCAGCAGCAGGGGAGACAGGGGCGTGCGGCCATTGACGAGGAAGGCGACGGAGCGCTTCGGCGTGCCAGGGGCGGGCGCGAAGCTCCGGGCCAGCCGCGTCTCCACCGAGGCCGTATAGCCGCCGGAGCTGGGGCCGAGCTGCACCGGGAAGCCCGAGTACACGCGGAAGCGCTCCGCGGGGGCGGTCACCTGCTCGGAGGGGAGCGAGCGCTCCAGGAAGCCGAGCGCCATCTCCATCCAGAGGGCCTCGTCGGGGCCGCTGGCGCGCAGGTCCACGAGGACGCGGCGGGCCTTCGCCAGCTCTGGCGCCAGGGCTGACATGGCCGGGAAGAGCTCGTTGAGGTTGGCGTAGCGCCGGTCCAGGTCCACCACCAGCACGTCACCGGACCAGCGGGAGAACGGACCGGGGGCCGGTGCGGTGGGCGGCGGAGGACGCGGGGTGTCGCGCTCCACGCGGGTCAGCGGGTCGTCCAGGCGGCGCAGCATGCCGCCCACGGCGTTGGCGAGCGCCTCGGGCGTCGGCGCGGCGAGGGCTTGAGGTAGCGCCTCCACGAGCGCGGCATCCCAGTCCACCTCACGGAAGGCGAGCGCGGGGTGTACGTACTTCACCGTGCCCCAGACGCGGCCGAGGGCGGCGGCGTTCTCCATGGCCGCCTCGGGCCTGCCGTCCGTCGGCGGAGTGGCCTCCGAGGCGGCGGCACTCGCGGTGGCGAGCACCCCGGCGAGCATGACGGCATGGCACAGTCGTTCCGGCACGCGCCGGCCCCTCATCCGTTCCAAGGACACCTCCTGGTGGCGGGCCCAGACACCGTGGGCAGGGAGAAGGTTCCGCGAGGCGTTGCTGGAGGTGGGTCATCCGAGCCGCGGCCGGGCCATCGGGACGAGGTTCGTTCGGGGTGAGGCGCTGCTGGACGTGGGGCATCCGCGCCGCGGCCGGGCCATCGGGACGAGGTTCGTTCGGGAGTCGCGCGGAAGCCCGGGTTCTCGACCTGGGCGGTGAGGCCCCCGACAGGACCTGCCCGGAGGGCTCGGAGGCCAGGAGGCCCGACGGGTCGGGCACCCGTCACGCCATGGCGGCTTCATCGAGGTTGCCATGAACGAGCTTCGGCGTCGGCCCGCCCGGGCCAGGTCATCTCCCCGAGCGCGTCAGCCCACCCCGTTAGGTTGCTGGCGGTTGCTGTTCGGAAATGTCGGGGGTTTTTGGAGGGCGGGGAATGCCGAGCAGGTTGCGTCGTCGGCCGGGATACAAGACCCGGCCTGGGGTGATGGAGCTGTCGCGGGAGCTGGGGTTGTTGCGCTCACGCGACCTGGAAGCGCATGGCGTGCCGCGCACTCAGCTGCGGTTGATGCTGAGCCTGGGCTCCCTGCGCGAAGTGGCACCGGGTGTCTGGGCCCACCGGTACATGCCGCCTGACGCGGTGCTGGTTGCCGCCAAGCGTGTTCCACGAGGCGTGCTCTGCTTGAAGTCGGCGCTCTGGCTCCATGGACTCCTTCCCGAGGAGCCTGCCGAGGTCTGGATGGCCATCGGAGAGCGGGCGCGCAAGCCGCGCTGGAGCCAGCCGCCCCTGCACGTGGCCCGCTTCTCCGGCCCGGCGCTCTCCGAGGGCATCGAGCACCGCACCTTCCACGGCGTCTCCGTGCGCGTCTATGGCGTGGCGAAGACCATCGCCGACCTCTTCAAGTACCGCAACAAGCTGGGCTACCCGGTGGCCGTGCGCGCCCTCCGTGCCGGGCTGCTGTCCGGACGGTGCTCGGAGGAGGACGTGCTGCGGTTCGCCGCCATCTGCCGCGTCGGAAAGAGCGTGGCTCCCTACCTGGAGGTCATCAGGGCACGCAAAGGGCGCGAGCTCGACCTGCTCGCGGCACAACGCGCCTCCGGAACCTCGGCGCAGCGGCCCGAGCCCTGGCTGACCGTTCCGGGCAGCGGACCGGTGGTGCTTCCTCCTGGAGCAGCCATGCCTGACCTCGAGTGAGGCGCTCGCTGGCCCCCATGCGCGGTCCTTCCGTGGATACCGCAGGGGCCAGGGGCGGGACGGGTGCGGAGGCTCACTGTTCGGAAATGTCGGGACATTTGTGCCGCGCAAAACCCCCGACATTTCCGAACAGTGAGGTCCCGGAGCGCTCCCGGGGCCCGCCCTGAGTCAGCCCGGAGCAATGGGCAGGGCGAGCTGGTAGTGGCAGCTCACCCAGACCCGGCGGAATGATGCATCAGGGTCGCGCGACTCGTGGGCTCGCCGTAGCCTGCCGCCCATGCTCTCGTACGAAGCGCTGGAGACCGAGGCGCGTGCCCGGCTGCCCGAGGCGGTGTTCGACTACTTCGCCGGTGGCTCGGGCGAGGAGACGACGCTCGCGGACAACACCGCCGCCTGGGCCCGCCTGCGCCTGCGGCCCCGCGTGCTGCGCGACGTGTCCTCCGTGCGCACCGCGACGGAGTTGCTCGGTACCCCGCTGACCTCGCCCGTGCTCGTCGCGCCCACCGCGTTCCATTCGCTCGCGCATCCGGAGGCGGAGCTGGCCACAGCCCGGGGCACGCGTGAGGCCGGCTCGCTGCTGGTGCTCTCCTCGCGGGCCTCACGCCGCGTGGAGGACGTGGCTGCCGTCGCCGGCCCCTGGTGGCTCCAGGTCTACGTCCTCAAGGACCGGGGCCTCACCCGCGCCCTCGTGCAACGAGCCGTGGCCTCGGGGGCGCGCGCGCTGGTGCTCACCGGCGACACGCCCGTGGTGGGCCGCAAGCGCCGCGACCGGAGCGACAGCGCGCTGGCGCTCCCCGAGGAGGACTTCCTCGCCAACCTGGAAGGGCTCACCCGGCGCGAGCTGGCCGAGCAGGCCGCGGACCTCACCTTCGCGGACATCGGCTGGCTGCGCGAGCTGTCCGGCCTGTCGGTGCTGGTGAAGGGCGTGCTGCGCGCTGACGACGCGCGCGAGTGTCTGCACCACGGTGCCGCGGGGCTCATCGTCTCCAACCACGGCGGGCGCCAGCTCGACGGCGCGGTGTCCACCGCGGAAGCCCTGCCCGAGGTCGTGGAGGCCGCCGGTGGCCGCGCGCCGGTGCTCGTCGATGGCGGCGTGCGCTCCGGGCGGGACGTGCTGCGGGCGCTGGCGCTGGGGGCTCGCGCGGTGCTCGTGGGGCGGCCCGTGCTGTGGGGCCTGGCCACGGGCGGCGCCGACGGCGTGCGCCGTGTGCTCGACGGGCTGCGCGAAGACACCGCGCACGCGCTGGCCCTCGCCGGGGTGTCAGACGTCTCCGCCGTGAGCGCGGACCTCATTGCTCCGAGCCACCGGCGCTGACCTGCCGTTGCTCGGACGGCGTGCCGGAGGCCGGACGTCTCCTCCGTGAGCGCGGACCTCATTGCTCCGAGCCACCGGTGCTGACCTGCCGTTGCTCGGACGGCGTGCCGGAGGCCGGACGTCTCCTCCGTGAGCGCTGGCTTCATCGCCCGGGTCCACTGGCGCTGACCCTTCGTTGCACGGGCGGTGTGCCGGGCTCCCGGGCGATGACGTGAAGTCCTCACTCCAGCGGGCTCCCTGTTCCCACACCGCACAGTTCCGGAGCGTGCCCGCCCGACACCTCGAGGAAGGAGGCCACGGACACCCGGGCTGGGGAACAATGCGCCCCCACATGACTCCCTCAGCAACGACGTCCGGGCCCTCGCGGGCACCCTCCACGTCGAAGGTCCTCTCCGTGGTGGAGCTTCGCAAGGCCTATGGCTCCACCGTCGCGGTGGACGGCGTCTCGTTCCACGTGGGCCGCGGCGAGATTGTCGGCCTCCTCGGTCCCAACGGGGCAGGGAAGACCACCACCATCAACATGGTGCTCGGTGTGCTGGAGCCCACCTCGGGCGCCATCCGCATCGAGGACGTGGACCTGGCCCGCCAGCGCTCCCTCGCCCTGGAGCAGACCAACTTCGCCGCCGTCTACTCCCCGCTGCCCGGCAACCTCACCGTCACCCAGAACCTGCGCGTCTTCGGCCTCATCTACGGCGTGAACTCTCTCTCCACGCGCATCACCGAGCTGCTCGAGGAGTTCGACCTCGTGAGGTTCCGCGACACCCGCTGCGGCGTGCTCTCCTCCGGAGAGCAGACCCGCGTCGCCCTGGCCAAGGCCATGCTCAACCACCCGCACCTGCTGCTGCTCGACGAGCCCACCGCCTCGCTGGACCCGTCCACCGCGAAGGACATCCGCGCCCGCATCCGCGACTTCGCCGCGCGCGGCACCGGCGGCGTGCTCTGGACGTCCCACAACATGTACGAGGTGGAGGAGGTCTGCCACCGCGTCCTCTTCCTGTCGCACGGGAAGGTCCTCCTCGAAGGAGACCCGCGGACGCTCCCACGCGAGCACGGCAAGGCCTCCCTGGAGGAGCTCTTCATCGCCGTGGCGCGCGAGCCGCTCGCGCTGGAGAGGGCCTGAGCCATGCGTCCACGTCGCGCCTACGCCATCGCGCTGCGCCACTTCTACCTGCTCAAGGGAAGTGTCGCGCGCTTCCTGCCCCTCTTCGCCTGGGTGGCCATCGACATGGTGCTGTGGGGCTTCATCACCCGCTACCTCAACACCGTCGCCTCGCCCGGCTTCAACTTCGTCCCCGCGCTGCTGGGCGCCGTGCTCCTCTGGGACTTCTTCACGCGCGTCATGCAGGGCGTGACGATGGTCTTCTTCGAGGACGTCTGGTCCCGCAACTTCCTCAACGTCTTCGCCACGCCGCTGTCCATCTCCGAGTACGTGGGCGGGCTCGTGCTGTCGAGCTTCGTCACCAGCCTGGTGGGCCTCGTCGTCATGCTCGTGCTCGCCAGCGGCCTGTTCGGCCTGTCCTTCGCCACGTACGGCCTGATGTTCGTCCCCTTCCTGCTGGTGCTGTTCCTCTTCGGAATCGCCATCGGCATCTTCGGCTGCGCGCTGGTGCTGCGGCTGGGGCCGGCGTCCGAGTGGTTCGTCTGGCCCATCCCCGCGCTCATCTCGCCCTTCGCCGGCGTCTTCTACCCGCTGTCCACGCTGCCGCCGTGGATGCAGGCCGTCTCCCAGGTCCTGCCGCCGTCGTACGTGTTCGAGGGCATGCGCACGCTCGTGTCCGGCGGGACGTTCTCCGGCACCGCGCTGCTGTGGGGCGCGGCCCTGGCCCTGCTCGAAATCCTGCTCGCCAGTGTGTTCTTCTCGCGCGTCCACCGACATGCCGTCCGCACCGGCCTCATCGCCCGCTACAGCGCGGAGAGTGTGAGCTGAGGGTGCAGCTTTCCAGCGAGCCTGTTCTCCCCGGAATCGTGGCTTGCCGCGTGGCCGGCCGGTGAGGTGGTGGGTCTTCTTCCCAGTGGAGGCTGGACCGGCGGGGGCTGGCACCTGGACTGACCGCTAGGCGGCTCCAGACGCGACGCTCGCACCGCCCCGCGGTGCACGACGAGTGTCAAGTCGCGACTGGAGAGGCACCTGGCGTCGCCGGTGGCCCGGGCGCGGGTTCAGCACCCCGAAACCTCGAATCGTGGAGAATGCCCATGCGACGCTTCAACCTCATTTCCTCGTCTACCGTGATGGTGGCCCTGTGCACGCTGCTGGTGGGCGGGTGCGGTGGCCAGCCGCAGCAGGGCGACGAGAACGCCCCTCAGGACCCGCAGAGCGGCGGGCTGGAGAGCGCACCCGCGGAGGAGCCGGGGACCGCTACGGGCGACGGTGAGGGCCAGAACCCCGCGGAGGGTGGTGAAGGCCACCCGCTGAACACGAAGAAGATCACCATCTGCCACATCCCTCCCGGCAACCCGGCCAACGCGCACACCATCACCGTGGGCCTGCCCGCGCTGAAGGCGCACCTCAAGCACGGCGACACACAGGGCGCCTGCGGCGGTGACGCGGACGGCGGCAGCGGCGAGCCGGACGCGGGCAGCGGCGAGCCGGACGCGGGTGGCGGTGAGCCCGACGCGGGCAGCGGCGAGCCGGACGCGGGCAGCGGCGAGCCGGACGCGGGCTCGGCGTGCGCGCCGGTCGGCTCCACCTGTGGCGGCGGCGTGACGTGCTGCGACGGGCTGATGTGCTCCACGGAAGGCTACTGCGAGCCCATCATCGGCTGAGGTTGCACCGTCAGCGCCCGCTCCCACCCGGACGGACGCTGCCGTGCAGCGCGTCCCTCCCGGACGCGAGCCCTTTCCCTCCGCGTGCGTCCTGAACGCGGAGGCCCCTTCCAGACGCCCGCCGCTGGCGCCCGAAGGGCTGCTCCTCGTGGCGCGATTCCCCCTCCCCGCGCCGGGAGCAGCTCCCCGACGCCCGCGGCGGGCACCTGGACGCAGCGCCCCTGCTCGCGCGAGCCCCGCGCTGGAAGCAGCCCGCTGACGTCCGCGAGGGCCGCGTGAGGCGAAGGTGCCCGCGCCCTCCTGTCCTCCGCCGGACACCTGTCCTGTCCTCACGTGGTGTGTGCCGCGCGGGCCCGCTTCCCAGGGCCCCGGCGCGTGCAATCCCCGGTGGATCAGCGCAACTCCCGCTTTCCCCGTCCCAAGCCGTGCGCCGGCCAACACTGTGGGGCGTCAGGGCCGGGTGTGCGTCACAAGGACATCGCACTCAAGGGAAGCAGGCGGTAACGTTTTCCTCCTGCGGGCTGTAGTTTCTGCAGGGATGCGGAGGGGGACCTATGCGACTCACCGGGACGAGTACCTCCCGACACTGTCCGGAATCCGAACCAGATCAATGCCTTGGAGTAGACCCCCGGCGCCGACGCATTTGAATCCCGGGTGGCACGTCAATCGCAAAGGTCCCCGCCGCTACGCTGTCCCGGCACCCCCGCACCCCCGTCCCCGTGTACTCCCAATCCGCCATCGCCAACTGTTCCTGCGTGCCGTCCCACGCCGACCTCAGCGAGTGCCCCACCTGGGTGCGCACGCACAGGGACACGCCCGTGGACGGAGGTACGCTGCTGTACGCCGGCGCGCCGCCCTCGGGAAACGTGGCGGTGCCTCCGACGCCGGTGCCCGTGCCCTTCCAGCTCGTGGGCCGGCAGCTGGGCCACTTCCGCCTGCTCAAAGAGCTGGGCCGGGGCGGCATGGGCACGGTGCTGCTCGCCGAGCACGCCCTCATCCAGAAGCGCGTGGCCATCAAGGTGCTCCACGCGCACCTGGCCGAGGACCCGGACCTCGTCGCGCGCTTCCTGTCCGAGGCCCGCACGCTGACGCTCGTCCAGCACGAGAACGTCGTCACGCTCTACGACCTGGACACGCGCGACGGGCGCCCCTACCTCGTCATGGAGTACCTGGAGGGGCAGAGCCTGGCGGCCTTCGCCAAGGGGCCGCTGGCGCCCTCCATGGCGGTGGAGCTGCTCAAGCAGGTGTGTGACGCGCTGGGCGCCGCGCACGCGCACGGCATCGTCCACCGCGACCTCAAGCCCGCCAACGTCTTCCTCGTGCCGGGCCCGCAGGGCAAGCAGCGGGTGAAGCTGCTGGACTTCGGCATCGCCAAGCTGCTGTCGCGGCCGGCGGGCCAGCTCACCACCGAGGCGGGCATGCTGCTGGGCACGCCCGAGTTCATGGCGCCCGAGCAGTGCGGCGACGCGCCGGTGGACGCGCGCACGGACATCTACGCGGCGGGCGTGCTGGCCTACTTCCTCCTCACCGGACAGGTGCCCTTCGCCGGGCGCACGGCGGCCGAGGTGCTCATCGGCCACCTGCAGAAGACGCCGGTGCCGCCGCACCAGGTGAACCCCAACGTGCCCGCGGCGCTGTCGCGCGTGCTGCTGCGCGCGCTGGCCAAGCGCCCCTCGGAGCGCTACGCCAGCGCCGCCGAGCTGCGCGAGGCCCTGGTCGCCTCGCTCACCGTCACGCCCGAGGCGGCCGCGCCCGTCACCTTCGCCGCGCGCGTGCGGCTGGCGGGCACGCCGCACTCGCAGGAGCTGCGCTGTGAGTGGGTGGGCCGCGCCGGCCTCTTCCTCCACACGGACGCGCCGCCTCCGCAGCTGCTGTCCGACGTGGGACTCCTCCTGCGGCTGCCCGGCGGCGAGCTGGCCTGCACGGGCCAGGTGGTGCGCCACGTCACCGCGGAGCAGGCCCGCGCCTGGCGCATGGCCCCCGGCTTCGGCGTGCAGCTGCGCGACAGCTCGCCGGTGTTCCAGGAGGCCCTGGCCCGCATGAAGTCCGGCGCCCGGCTGGAGCCGCCCACGCCCCCGCCCTTCTCCTCCGTGGAGGACCCCGAGGCCGAGCGCGTGCTCAAGGGCTTCCGCTCGCGGGTGTCGGTGGACCACTACGAGGCGCTGGGCGTGCCCCGGGACGCCCTGCCGGAGGTGGTGCGCGCCGCGGCGCAGAAGGCCCGCGCGACGCTGGAGCCGCTGAAGACTCGCAAGCTCTCCCTGGGCCAGCGCGCCCAGCTGGAGCGGGCGGAGGAGCGCATCTCCGCGGCCTTCCAGATGCTGGGCCACGTGGAGCGCCGGGCGGAGTACGACGCGGGGCTGGGCAACGTGGAGGGCGTGGAGCGCTGCCTGGCCGCGGGCCTCACCGTCACCGCCATGGAGGGCTGCCGCCGCCGCTTCCTCGCCGAGCACCCCGGCCGGGACGGCCGCGCCGCCGTGCACCGGCTGTCCGGTGACGCGCTGGCCTCCGTGGGCCGGCTGCAGGAGGCGTACACCGCCTACGAGGCCGCCGTGCGCCTGGACCCGCTGGACCTGGAGGGGCTCAAGCGCTGGCGCTCCCTCCGTGCCCGGCTGCGCGCCACGCCGGCTCCCCGCTAGGGGCCTCGCCAGGGGTGGGATGCGCCCGCCGGCCCCCCGGCCTGGCTCGCGCAACGCGGGGGCGTACCTTGCGTCCAAGAGGCGGCTCCCCGTTAATCGAGCCCTCTCCATGGCCACGGACTCCGACGACAAGCTGCCCCCGCAGGGGCGGTTCACCCGAATGCGCAAGCTGGCCGGCCTCTCCATGCAGGTGGGGACGGACGTGCTCATGAGCGGCGCGAAGCGCCTCGCCGGCGGCACGCCGGAGCTGCTCAGCAAGGGGGCCGCGGAGAAGCTGGTCTCCACCCTGGGCGAGCTCAAGGGCGCGGCCATGAAGCTGGGCCAGGCCCTCTCCATGGACCCGGATTTGCTCACCCCCGAGGTGCGGCAGGTGCTCGCCCGCCTCCAGAACCAGGCCCCCGCCATGTCCCCGGACGTGGTGGCCCGCGTGGTGCGCGAGGAGCTGGGCGTGCCCGTGGAAGAGGCCTTCCGCGAGTTCAGCCGCGAGCCCCTGGCCGCCGCGTCGCTGGGGCAGGTGCACCGTGCCGTGCTGCCTGACGGCCGGGCGGTGGCGGTGAAGGTGCAGTACCCCGGCATCGCCGAGTCCATGGCCCATGACCTGGAGAACCTGGGCATGGTGGTGAAGACGGTGTCCATGGCGTCGAAGCTGATGGACGGCTCGGCGTACTTCAACGAGTTCCGCGGCGAGCTGCTGCTGGAGCTGGACTACCGCCGCGAGGCCGCGCTGGCGGAGGGCTTCGCGAAGAGCGTGGCGCCGCTGAAGGACCTCTACGTGCCCGGCGTCGTCTCCAGCCACAGCACCGGGCGCGTGCTGACGCTGGAGCTGCTGGAGGGGCTGACGCTGAAGGACTGGGTCCTCACCGGCGCGTCCAACGAGGAGCGCTTCCGCGTGGCGCGCCAGCTCATCCGCGCGACCTACGGGCCCTTCTTCGGCGCGGGCGAAATCCACGCGGACCCGCACCCGGGCAACTTCATGGTGATGTCGGACGGGCGGCTGGGCCTGCTCGACTTCGGCAGCATCAAGCGCTTCACCCCGCGCTTCGTGGACGCCAACCAGCGCATGTTCCTGCACGCCATGAAGCTGGAGCCCATGGACGTGCTGGGACTCAGCAAGGAAGTGGGCTTCACCACGGAGCTGCCGGACGCGGAGGCCGCCGAGCTCATCCGCGAGATTCTCCACATCGCCGGGCGCCCCATGCGCCTGACGCCGTATGACTACGCGACGTGTGAAATCACCCGCGACATGCGCAACCACTTCGCGCGCAACGCGGCGCGCTTCCTGAAAATCAAGCCGCCCGCGGAGGCGGTGATGTTCTTCCGCTCCACCGGCGGGCTGGCGCAGAACCTGCGCCTCATCGGCGCGCGCGGAGACTTCCGCGGCGTCTTCCTGGAGATGGCGGAGCTGGTGAGCTGAAGCCTCTGGCGAGAGGCTTCAGCTCGCACGCGCCTCGCCGCTACGGAGCGGCGGGAGTGGCCTCGGAGGTGCGGGCCTTCTGGTGGAACGCCACCAGCCGCTGGGCCAGCTCCTCGCCCTGCACGCTCTTGACGATGTAGCCGTCCGCGCCCGACGCCCGCGCCAGCGCGCGCAGCTTGGACTCGTCCGAGGCGGAGTAGAGGATGAACTTCGTCGCCGCCGGCGCCTGCGAGCGCGCCAGCGCCAGCACCTTGTCACCGGTGAGCGCGGGGATGTTCACGTCCAGCAGCACCAGGTCCGGCGCCGACGTGCGCACCAGGTTGGATACGCCCAGCGAGGAGCGGTGCGTGCGGACGTCGAAGTTGTAGGCGGACAGCGAGCGCTCCGCCAACGCGAGCTGGTCCTGGTCATCGTCCACGATCAGGACGCGAATCTTCGTCTCCGACATGAGTCGTCCCCCAGAGAGAGCGGATGGGTGGCAGGCCGCGTTCCTGACGTCTCCTTCAGGACCGGGCCGTATGCGAAGTATCCACTACGCGCCGCCTCCGTGTCGCCACCCCCCCGCCACATCTTCCCGCGCGTCACGGTGCTTCCCCGGAAGAGCGGGGCAGTCCGTAAACATGCGGGTGCGTCTTCACCCTGGAGGGCATGTCGGCCTTTGCGAAGCTGGCGCTCGGACATGCCAGGAGAGAGGGCAGGCAGGCGGAGTTCCGGGGGAGGCCGGCGCAGGCACCGCCCGGCGTCGGCTCGGGATTCCTAGCTTGAAGCGGAGGAAGGCGAAAGGCACATGCCCCACCACGACATCATCGTCATCGGCGCTTCCATGGGAGGCGTCGAGGCGCTCTCCGCGCTGGCGGCGCAGCTGCCCAGGGATTTGCCGGCGGCGGTGCTGGTGGTGCTGCACCTGTCGCCGCGGCACGAGAGCCTGCTGCCGGACATCCTCTCCCGGGCGGGAGCGCTGCCCGCGCGACATCCGCGGGACGGCGAGGCGCTGGAGCCCGGCACCATCTACGTGGCGCCGAATGACAGACACCTGGTGGTGGAGCCCGGGACGGTGCGGGCGGTGAAGGGGCCTCGGGAGAACGGGCACCGGCCGGCGGTGGACACGCTGTTCCGCTCGGCGGCACGCACCTATGGCTCCCGGGTGGTGGGCGTGGTGCTCACCGGGGCGCTGGACTGCGGGACGGGGGGGCTGCTCGCGGTGAAGGCGCAGGGCGGCATCGCGGTGGTGCAGGAGCCAGCCGATGCGTACTGCCCGGACATGCCCCGCAGCGCCCTGGAGTACGTGAAGGTGGACCACCGCGTGCGGCTGCGGGAGCTGGGGCCACTCCTGGAGCGGCTGGTGGCCACGCCGGTGACGCCGCGGGAGGCGGGACGCCGCCCGTCGCCCTCACGGCAGCTGCAGGCGGAGGTGAAGACGCTGACGCTGGAGGAAGACACGGTGGAAGGAGCGCCTCCGAAGTATGGGACGCCCTCGCACTTCTCGTGTCCGGACTGCGGCGGGGTGCTCCTCGAGATGAACGACGAGGGCCTGCTGCGCTTCCGGTGCCGCACGGGACATGGCTACACCGCCAGGGCCCTGGTCTCCGGGCAGCAGCAGGGCGTGGACGAGGCGCTGTGGGCCGCGCTGCGCGCGCTGGAGGAGAGCGCGGCCCTGGCCCGGCGCATGGCCACCCGGGCGCGGGAACACCAGAACCTGCACTCGGCCGAGCGCTTCAGCGAACGCGCCGAGGCGGCGGAGGCGCAGGTGCTCGTCCTGCGCGGGCTGGTGCTGGGCGGCACCCCGCAGGACGACATGGGAGTCCCGGAAGAAGAGGCGGGCCCGCTGCGGCAGCGGCACGCATGAGGCGCGGGCTCCCTTGCGCGGCACCCGGTCCAAGACAGACGACCTGGGAGGAGGGATGTGCTCGGGGTGCAGGCTGGCGTCGGGTCACCATCGGCCCCAGGTCCAATGTCGCCTGTCACCGGGCCACCCCATGTCCTACGCCATCCACATGCACTCCGCGTTGTCGTCCCTGATGGACTCGCTTCCGTCGCGGGCCCGCCAGTCCGTGCAGCTCCGGCTGGCGCGGCTGGCGGAGGCGGCCGAGCATCTGCCCGCGGGAGACCCCCGCTGGGGCCAGCTCGCCCGGCAGGAGGGCGAGGAGCTCCTCTTCTACGCGCACAGCTGCTGCGTGCGGCTGGAAGTGGAGCCGGAGCGGCGCCGCCTCGTGGTGCGGGAGCTTGGCAGGGTGCTCGTCCGGCTGCCTTCCTGACGTGACACGTTGGAACAGGAAGTCACTGTCCAAGCAACCTTGAACGTCACCTGAACATCCTTTCGTGAACAGCAAGGGGTCGCTTCTTACAGAGAAGGACTCGTGCAATCCCACCGTTGACGCTTACATCTGCGGTGGAGCGTCGCCCCCGGGTGCAGGCCGTGGGTGAGGCCGGGTTCGAAAGGACGACTGCGATGGTTGGAGAGCGAATCCGGGTTGCCATCCTGGAAGACCAGCAGGTCTTCCGGGAGTGTCTGGTCGCGGTGCTGGAAGGCGCGGGGATGGACGTGGTGGTGAGCAGCGGGCAGACGACGCAGTTCCTGGCCCGGGTGCGCGAGTCGCCGCCCGACGTCGCGGTGCTGGACCTGCGGCTGGAGGTCCCCGGGCGCGACGAGGCGGCCAGCGGGCTCACCGCGCTCCAGTGCCTGCATGACTTCTATCCCAACGTGAGGTCGCTCGTGATGTCAGGCAACGAGGAGCCCGGCCTCGTGGAGCAGTGCCTGAGCGTGGGCGCGGCCGGCTACCTCTGCAAGCAGAACGTGGGGCTGAACGAGGTGGTGGAGGCGGTGCGGCGCGTGGCGCGCGGCGAGCGGCTGCTGCCGGTGGGGCTCGGCTGGAGCTCGCCCCTCCAGGGCTTCCAGCCCCAGCCTGAGACGGGCTACACGGGCGGCGAGCTGGGCAAGCTGACGCTGCGCGAGCGCGAGGTGCTGGGCTACATCGCGGCGGGCGCGGACAACCTGAAGATTGCCGCATGCCTGGGCATCACCGAGCGCACGGTGAAGGCGCACATCACCAGCATCTACAAGAAGCTGGGCCCGGAGAACCGCACGCAGCTGGCCGTGCTCGCGTGCCAGCTGGGCGTGCAGCGGCCAGCCTCCGTCTAGGCGGGCCACTTCAGTCAGGCGACCTGACACCTGCTGCGTCACACCCGACCTGTCCACCAGGGCGACCGACTCGCGGCCAGTATCGCCGCGCCTTCCAGAAGCGCATCGTGAAGCCTGCCTCGATGCCCGTGGAGAGCCCTGCTCCCTCCCTCCCCCCCTTGGGCATCGGGGCCATGCAGCGTCCCCCCAAGACGGGCCGGGGCAGGCCATGCACGGGCTGCCCCGGTCCGTGTTCCTTGTCAGAGGCCCAAGGCCTGCGACGAGGGCTGCGTCTCCCAGCGCGAGGTGCCCAGGTGCTGGAGGAACCAGAGCCCGGCCAGCTCCACCATCTGCCGCTGCGGGTCGGGCTGCTCGAAGCGGTGGGTGGTGCCGGGGATGACCTCCAGCCGCTTCTCCGTGTTCAGCGCGGCGAAGGCCCGGCGGTGCGGCTCCAGCGCGGACGTGTCGTCCCCGCCGAGGATGAGCAGCGTGGGCGCGCGCACGCGCGACAGTACCGTGTTCGACAGGGCCAGCCGCCCGCCGCGGCACACCACCGCGTCCACGGACTCGGGCCGCAGCGCGGCGGCGGCCAGGGCCGCGCCCGCGCCGGTGTACGAGCCGAGGTAGCCCACGCGCAGGCCGCTCGTGCGGGGCGCGCGCCGCAGCCACCGCGCCACGCCCGCGAGGCGCCCGGCGAACAGGCCCAGGTTGAAGCGCAAGTCGCGCTCGCGCCAGGCCTCCTCCTCCGCCGCCGTCAGCAGGTCCACCGCCAGCGTCGCCAGCCCCTCGGCCTGGAGCATGCGGGCCACCGTCAGGTCACGTGCGCCGCGCCGGCTGCTGCCATGACCCCGGGCCAGCACCACCACGCCCGTGGCGGTGGAGGGCACCTGGAGGATGCCGCGCAGCTCCACGCCCTCGTCCACCGGCACCCGCACCTCGCCGTTGTTCGCGGGCGGCGTCCAGGCCCCTCCGAGGCCCCCCGCCGAAGTCACCAAGCCACGGACCGCCTTGCCAGCACCCTCATCCGACCTGCGTGAACCCTGCTGCTTCTTCATGCGGAGTCCTCCCCTTCGTCGGACTGCGTCAGCCTTGAAGTCGCACACCCCACGAGCAACGTAGGTTGCAGGTCACGTGCCAGCCAGGTGTGAAGCTGGGGAGCGAGCCGGAGGTGTCAGGTAGGAGTGGAAGGGGCGGCTTCCCAGAGGCGTCTGCCCAGGGCGTCGCGCAGCCAGGGTGAGTGCTGGCGTTCCTCCGCATGAGGGAAGCGTAACAGGGGGCGGGGCTCCGGGGCCACGCCCCCGCCGGTATGTGGCCCACCGGGTGCTCCCGGCCCCGTGATGGCGACAGGGCGCTCGCTTCGGGAGGGAGGCTTTCCTTTTTACGGGAGGTGGGGCCCCAGCGGGCCTGACAGCGGCGCCCGGGTGTCAGGGCTTCGTCGCCGTCACCAGCTCGAAGGGGCCGGGCAGCACCTCGGCGCGGGTGAAGCCCGTCTCGTCCAGCACGCGCAGGTAGTGCTCCACCTCGCGCAGCCGGCTCACGCACGTGTCCACGCCGATGAGGAAGTAGGACCAGAAGAACTGCGCGGCCAGCCGCTCCGGGGTGCGGAACTCCTCGCAGACGAGCACGCGGCCTCCGGAGGGCAGCGCGTCCCACGCCGCCTTCAGCAGCGCGCGCGCCGTGTCCGCCGGCCAGTCGTGCAGCACGCGGATGAAGGACAGCGCGTCGTACCCGCGCGGCAGCGGCTCCTTCAGGAAGTCCCCGCCCACGAAGCCCAGGCGCTCGGGGGGCAGGCCGTGGTGCTCGCGCGTGCGCGCCACCAGCGGCGCGGTGGCCGGCAGGTTGTAGACGTCCACCGTGAGGCCGGGGTGCTCGCGCACGAGGTGCGCCGCCAGCGTCCCGTCTCCACCGCCCACGTCCAGCAGCCGCCCGCCGTCCTTCCACAGGCGCGGGCCGTGCGCGCGGAGCGTCTCCAGAATCGGCGGCAGGCCCGCGGCCATGCTGGCCTCGAAGCCCTCCACCTGCTCCGCGGTGCGCGGGGGCCAGTCGAAGTCGGAGGGGGGCATGGCGTGCTCGCCGCGCAGCACTTCCGGCAGGCGCCCGTGCAGCTGCCGCCAGGCGTAGCGCTCGCGGTCTCTCTCCAGCGAGTGCGGGCCCAGCACGGCCTGGGCCGCCGCGCGCAGGCCGGGCACCGCCGTGTAGCGCGCGGAGTCCAGTGCATCGGAGGGCTGCTCGCGCCGCACCAGGCCGAGGCTCTCCAGGCAGTCCAGCAGCTTGTAGAGGCGGCCCGGTATCAGCCCGTGGCGCGCCGCCAGCGCGCCCAGGGTGACGGGGCCCGGCTCCAGCGCGTCCAGCAGCCCGAGCTGGAGCGCTGTCTGCACCACGTCCACCGCGCGGGCGCCGTTGAACAGCAGGTGCAGCAGCGCGCGCGGCGAGCCGCCGGGCGGCGGCGGTGCGTCCTCCGGTGCCACCGCCGTCAGGGCTCCACCGGAGGCAGGACCGCATGCACCACCGGACAGCCGCCGCCGGCGGCCTGGGCCGGGTGGACGCTCCGCTCGCCCGCCATGCAGCCGGCACGCTCGTGGGCGGCCTGGGCCTCGTGGACGCTCCGCTCTCCCACCATGCAGCCGGAACGCTCGGTGCCGGGGGCCATGCCGCCCTCGCGCCGCCACGCCGCCGTCAGCTCCACGCGCACGTCCCAGAGCTGGCGGAACAGCGGCAGCGTCATCCGCCCCACGAGCACCTGCGTGGGCAGCCCGTCCAGCGCCTTCACCGTCCGGTCCACGCCGATGGTGCGGCGCACCAGCTGGAAGTGCGCGTACAGCCAGTCCTGGAAGGACTCGTCCACGTCCACCAGCTGCTCGCAGATGCGCTTGAGGTCCTCCGGCCCGCCCGGCGTGTAGACGGACTTCAGCGTCTGCTCGCGCCGCTCCAGCAGCCGCTCCAGCGCCGCCTCCAGCCCCGCCGCCGCGTGCCGGAAGGTGTTGTAGCCGGGGGACTCCTGGCCGCTGCCGTTGCCCAGGCTGCGCCGGATGACCTGGTAGACTTCCGGCGTCATCGTCTCCAGCACCGCCAGCTCCGAGCCCAGCGTGCGCAGCACCCGGGTCAGCCGCTCCAGCCGGGCCGACGCCCCCCACAGCACGTCCCCGTCCAGCTCCGCCACCAGCTCCACCGTCTCGCGCGAGGCCAGCTTCAGCCACAGCTCCTGCGCCTGGTGCACCAGCTGGAACATCAGCTCGTCGTGCGCGATGCGCTCTGCCTCCGGCGACTGCAGCGACAGCAGCGTGGGCGTCTTGAGGTACAGCTCGTAGTCCAGCTCGCCGCGCCCCACCCACTTCTTCAGCAGGGGGTTGAAGAGCGGAGAAGAGAGTTCGGCAAGTAGCTTTTCGGCGTGACTGTAATCAGGGGCCGTGTTCATGGGGCCCTCCGGAGGGGGGGACTTCGGAAGGTGGTGCGTGAGGCACCGGGCCGCCAAGGGGGAGGAGGCCCGGGTGTGTCAGGTGGCGGGAGCGGGAGTGGGCGTCGGAGGGCTGGGCTTCAGCCGGAAGGCGCGGAGCCGCTTGGCGAGCTCCTCACCCTGGACGCTCTTGGAGATGTAGCCGTCGGCGCCCGAGGCGAGCGCGAGCGAGCGCAGCTTCGACTCGTCCGAGGCGGAGTAGAGGATGAACTTGGTCTTCTGGGACGCGTACTGGCGCGCCAGGTTGACGACCTTGTCACCCTTGAGGGCGGGGAAGTTCACGTCGATGAGGACGAAGTCCGGCTCCACGGAGCGGACGAGGTTGGAGACGCCCAGCGCGGAGGTGTGCGTGAGCACCTCGAACCCGTACGAGCTCAGTGAGCGCTGTACGAGGTCGAGCAGGTCCGGGTCGTCGTCCACCACCAGGACGCGCGCTTTCTCTTCAGCCATGGGTTCTCCCTAGATGCTTGCGAATCATCTCGAGCAACTGATCACGATCAAGGGGCTTGGTGAGGTACGCGGTGCATCCGGCCGCGTGCGCCTTGTCCTGGTACTCGCGTCCGGCGTGGGCCGTGACGGCGATGACGGGCACGTTCGCCGCCGAGGGCAGGGCTCGGAAGCGACGTGTCACCTCCCAGCCGTCCAGGCGCGGCAGGGAGAGGTCCATGAGGATGAGGTCCGGCGCGTCGCGGGTGGCGCGCTCCAGGCCGTGCTCGCCGTCCTCGGCCTCGATGACCTCGAAGAGGCCGCCGAGGTAGCGGCGGACGATGTCGCGGTTCTGCGCGCTGTCCTCCACGTAGAGGATGCGCGGCAGCTTGCTGGCGCTGGCGGCGCGCTGGGACAAGAGCAGGCCCTTGGCCTGGGCGATGACGTCCTCCAGCGCGTGGCCGCCCTTGCGCACGAAGCCGGCGAAGCCGTCGCGCAGCAGGGCCTCCTCCTCGTCGGAGAGCGTCTTGCCGGTGAGCACCACCACGGGCACCTGGAGCTTCTCCGCGCGCAGCCGGCGCAGCACCTCGAAGCCGTCCAGGTTGGGCATCATCAAGTCCAGCACGACGAGCGCGGGCGGTGAGACGCGGGCCTTGAGCAGGGCGTCCTCGCCGCTGCGGGCCTCGGCGGTGGAGAAGCCGGCGCGGCGCAGGTTGCGGCTGACCAGCTCGCGGGTGGAGGCGTCGTCGTCCACCACCAGCACCTCGCCCACCTGGGCGGACGTGCCCGTCTGGCCGAGGCAGCGCTGCACCACCTCCACCAGCCGCTCGGGCTCCACCGGCTTGACGAGGTACTCGCACGCGCCCAGCGAGAAGCCGCGCGCACGCTGCTCCTCCACGGAGATGAGGATGACGGGGATGCCGGACAGCGAGGGCTCGCCCTTGAGCTGGCTGAGCACGGACCAGCCGTCCAGCTTGGGCAGGTGGATGTCCAGGAGGATGGCCTGGGGCTTGAGCTCGCGGGCGCGCTTGAGGGCGGCGATGCCGTCCTCGGCCGCCACCACCTTGAAGCCCGCGGGCTCCAGCTGCCCGGCGACGAGCTGCTGCATGAGCGGGTCGTCGTCCACCACCAGCACCGTGCTGCCCGGAGGGGCCATGGTGCCCACGTGCTGCGCCACCTCGTGGACCGGGATGCCGCGCTCCAGGTGCGCGCCGGTGCTGGGGGCGGCGAGCGGGTTCTCCACGGCCTGCGGCAGCCGCACCGTGAAGGTGGAGCCTCGGCCCAGCGTGGAGGTGACGGACACGGTGCCGCCCAGCACGCGCGACAGCTCGCGGACGATGGCCAGGCCCAGGCCGGTGCCGCCCACCTTGCGCGTGGTGGAGCCGTCCACCTGGCGGAACTTCTCGAAGATGAAGGGCAGCTGGTCGGAGGGGATGCCGACGCCGGTGTCCTCCACCGTCAGCACCACGTCGTTGCCCGAGGGCACGACGCTCAGCGCCACCTCGCCCGTGTCGGTGAACTTGGCGGCGTTGCTGAGCAGGTTCAGCATGATCTGCCGCAGCTTCAGCGCGTCCGACTGGAGCAGCCGCGTCGACGGGTCGATGTGCGTGGTGAGGGCCACGTCCTTGCCCTTGAGGTACTCCTTCACCGTGGCCATGCACTCGTCGGCCAGCTCCTGCAGGTCCACCGGCTCGGTCACGACCTCCACGCGGCCGGCCTCGATCTTGGACAGGTCCAGGATGTCGTTGATGAGCGCCAGCAGTGTCTTGGCGTTCGTCTTGACGACGTTGAGGTCCCGGCGGCCATGGGCCGTCAGGCGGTTGCCCTCCTCGCGCATCAGGAGGTCGCAGTAGCCGATGATGCCGTTGAGCGGCGTGCGGATTTCATGGCTGAAGTTGGCCAGGAACTCGCTCTTGAGGCGGGCGGCGGCCTCGGCCTCGCGGGCGCGCTCCTCCTCGTTGCGCTTGGCGATGGCCAGCTCCTGGGCCAGCCGGTCCAGGTCCTCGTTCTGCTGGCGGATGATTTCCATCTGCAGCGCGCGCTGCTGGTAGGACGCCAGCGAGCGGGCGGAGACGGCCCGGGTGCGCTTGACTTCCTCGAGGCTGGCGGCGAGCTGCTTGTTGGCGGCGACGAGCTCCGTCTGGGACGCGCGCAGCATCTCCTCGCGCTGCTTGCGCTCGGTGATGTCCTCGGTGACGCCCAGCACGTAGCGCGCGACGCCGTTCTCGTCGAGCAGCGGCAGCTTGCGGGTGGCGAAGATGCGGTCCTCGCCGTCCGCGCGGGCCACCTCCTCGAAGGACTTCATCTTCCGCGACTCGAGGATTTCGGTGTCGATGGCGACGAAGGAGTCCGCCTGCTCCTTGGGGAAGTAGTCGTGGTCCAGCTTCCCCAGCAGCCACTGCTTGGTGACGCGGAAGGCGTCCGCGAAGGTCTTGTTGGCCACCACCAGCCGGCGCGTCTGTGCGTCCTTCACGAAGAGGACGAAGGGGAGCGCGTCGATGATGTTTTCCATCAGGTAGTTGATGCGCACCAGCTCGCCGGCGGTGGCGCTGTGGCGGGCGCGGTCCGCCGTCATCCGCAGCTCGCGGCGCACCACGGGGGCCAGCCGGCTGAAGCGGTCCTCGGTGACGTAGTCGAGCGCCCCGACGCGCACGCTGGCCTCCAGCGTGTCCTCGCTCCACTCGCGCGACACCACCACGAAGGGCAGGTCCCTGCCGTACTTGCGCCAGATGGCCTGGACCTCGGAGAAGCCCAGGCCCGGCAGCTCGGAGCCGATGAGGGCGAGCGACCAGGTGCCCGACAGCGCGGCCTCCACGGCGGCCGCCGTCTGGGCCCGCTCGGTCTTCACCGAGAGACCTGCCTTGGCGAGCGTTTCCTCCACCCGCTGGCACTCACGCTCGCTGCCCACCAGCAGCAGGGAGGCGTTGTCCGCCGAGGTCTCCGAGATAGGCATGGCTCAGTTCGCCCCAAACACCAGCGTGGTCAGCGTCGTATTGATGTGGAACCCCGAGTAGATCTCGAAGTGCACGTTCATCCCAGCGGCGGTGGGTGCGGCCTTGAGGGTTTCCGCCAGTTGGGGCACGGTGTTGGTGGCGCTCGCGTACCACATGCGCCCACCGCAGTGGAACAGGAGAGCGGCCTGGGGGTTCTGCACCCGCCGGGGGAGCTCGTCGGTGAAGAAGCTGCGCGTCATGCCGGCCATGTCGCCCAGCTTCATCAGCTCCAGCTCGGTGCCTTCTTCCAGGAGGTTGGCGAAGAGGATGGAGCCGTCGTCCTGGGGCTTCCAGGCGGCGCGGATGAAGTACTCGCGGCCCACGCGCAGGGCGGTGGGGCGCACGGCGAAGCCATGGGGGGTGCCGAACTCCAGCTGGCTGACGTCCTCCACGCCGAGGATTTCCGCGTAGCGCTTCGCGGCCGGCCGGCCGTCGATTTCCAGGGCGCGGGTGTGGCTCTCGTCCACCTTGGTGATGGTGAGCTTCTCGCCGGTGGGGACGTACCAGTGGGAGCGCAGGGCGGCCCAGGGGGCATTCGTGCGGAACAGGGCCACCAGCACCGCGTCCCCGGCGACCTCGCCGTCCACGTGGACGAGGGCGGACTGGCGGGCCGGGTCGCGGTTGTCGTCGCTGGCGCCGCCGCCGACGAGCACCAGCGTCTGGCTCTTCTCCAGGATGCCCAGCAGCAGCTCTTCCTTCTTGTAGCGGAAGCCATCGTCGATGACGAGGCCCACGTACTTGCGCGGGTCCAGGTCCTGCTGGCGCACGCCCAGGTCGTCGCAGGCGCGTTTGATGGCGGCGGCGCCCGCGCCGATGGCGTCCACGGACAGGCCGCTGCCCAGGCCCAGGCCGATGTCGAAGTCACCCGACAGCGCGCCCAGCACCACGCTGCCCTCGTGGATGCCGGTGTTGTCCAGCTCGCCCGCGGTGGTGGCGCCGATGAGGCGCGTGCCCGGGGGCAGCCTGGCGCGCACCGCGCGGTTGAGGGCCACCTGGTCTCGCTGACGCGAGGCGAACATCGTCACCAGCTTGGGGGTGGTGCCCCCCAGCTGGCTGAGGAGGTCCTCCGCGGCGGCATCCGGCTCCTTCAGCGTGGTTCGGGCCGTCTGCATCTTCACTTGAGCCATGGAGGACCTCCGGGGGTGTGACGGGCGGAAGCGACTAGAGGCCGCTGCCCGGGTGCTGATTATGGCAGGCCCCGGTGCATTGATTAAACGACTCCGGCCCACCTCCCACGTACATGCTCTCGATGGGGCCGAACTTCTCCACGTGGCTGTCCGGGTAGCTCTTGTGGCAGGACAGGCAGGCTGCCTTGCTGGTGCGCTGGATGCTCTCCTTCGTCAGGTGGCAGGACGAGCACTGGTGCAGGGGCGCGTCGAACCGGTTGGAGCGCGAGTGGATGAAGTGGGTCCGCACGAAGATGGGGCCCTCCAGCTCGAACTCCAGCGGCGAGTGGCAGCCGGCGCAGGTGGCGCGGTTGTCGTTGGCGTGGAGGACTTCGCTCAGCTCGCCTCCCTGGCTGTGGCAGCTGGTGCAGGGGCCGGTGGTGAGCGTGGCCTGGGTGCGCTGCTTCGTGCCCACCTGGATTTCGATGGTGGTGGAGCCCGGCAGGTCCTCGCCCAGGTACACGCGGCGGCCCTTGGCCGTCACCAGGTAGGTGCCCGCGGGGGCGTTGGCGGGGAGGGTGAACTGGAAGGTGTCCGTGTTGACGACGTTCCAGAGGTTCGGGTCGATGAAGGCGCCGCCGAAGAGGATGTTGGAGAAGGGCAGGGTGGCGAACTGGGAGAAGACGCCGTCGCGCTCCAGCGTGCCCACCACCTGCTCGTCCACGTCGGGGTCCAGGAAGGCGCCCAGGCCGACGATGGAGCGGATGGGCTGGACGTTCTGCGCCGGCCCGACGATTTGCGTCATCAGCATGCGCTCGCGGTGCTTGCGGCGGTAGTACGTCGTCGTCGCGTCGAAGAAGGCGCGGTAGTAGTTGAGGCCCGACTCGGTGCCGTCCGGCGCCACGTCATTGTAGGGCGGCAGCACGCCCTTGGGGTGCAGGGGCTTGCCCGCGCCGTCCATCAGGGTGAGCTGGAAGGAGATCTCGGTGCCCGGGGCGTAGGTGCCGTCCGCGCGGGGCGGGGTGAGGGGCTCGAGCGCCAGCTTGAAGCCGTAGGCGTACTCGGGGTTCTTCACCTGCTCCACGGGGATGGAGTACGGCGCGAACGGGCGCAGGCTCCAGCGCAGGCGCAGGGAGGTCGTGTTCGGGTGGAAGGTGAGGGTGCGCGATTTGGCGTGGTCATACGCGTTGCGCAGCTCCACCAGGGCCTCCTCCTCGAAGGAGGTGGACGCGGAGCAGTCCGTCCGGGTGGTGCAGCCGGTGGCCGTCTGGATGGCGCGGAAGCGGCGCACGAAGAAGTCGTCCGTCTTCGGGCGGCGGTCGTACTCGCTGCCCACGTTCAAGAGCACCGGCAGGCCCGTGAGGCGGCCGAACCGGTCCACCGGCTCCACGGTGAAGACGCTGGGCACGTCCATCCAGGCCGCGTCCCGGTAGAAGCGGCGGCGGGTGAAGGGCGCGCCCAGGCCGGTGGACTCCTGGTCCACCTGCCGCACGCCGCTCCAGCCCAGGCCCGCGAAGTCGCTGTTGGTGCGCAGCGTCCTCAGGCCCTCGTCACGCGTCGACTGGACGAAGGCGCGGAGGTCGATCTGGTTGATGTAGAAGGTGCCGCCCGCGCGCACGCGCAGGGGGCGCCCCACGCCGTTCTCCACCTCCAGGGCCAGCGCCACCGCCTTCGCGGACCCCGGGCGCCGCTCCTCCTCACCCGCCGTCACCGCCTGGGCTTGCCCTGCCAGCTGCTCCCCGTCCTCCAGCTCCGCCGCATCCCCCACGTCCTGCCCGCCACAGGCGAGCAGCAACACCGTCAGGGAGGACAGCAGGGCCGAGCGCCCTGCTGCCCGGGCCAGGGGCTTGCGCGAAACAGACCCGTCGCGACACGCCGGGGGGGCTCCAAGTCCACCCATGGTGAATCTCCTCGTACGTTCAAAAGCGGACGCCTGTATGGCGCCCCAGGCCAGCGGACCCTGTAGCCCTTCGCCTGCTGGCGAGTGGGGCCGGGCCTCTCCCGTTTCCGGGTTTCCCCGGTTCGAGCCTTTTTAGCCGTACGAAGATTATCTGCAACGAACAGATGGGTTCAACTTCTGGGAAAATAATCCGCTGTAAGTCGAACCATAAGTGTCAGCCGCTGGATACCTCCTGGACTGGGGGTGCAGTTTTCATTCAGCGTTATGCCCGGGCTTCAGCGGGCGGGCAGGCGGTGACGCGCGGCGTCCTCGGCAATTCAACCGTGAATTCCGCGCCTTCTCCGCTCCGGCTCTGCACGCGGATGACGCCGCCGTGGGCCTCGATGAGCTGGCGGACGATGTAGAGGCCCAGGCCGGTGCCGGTGTGCTGCGTGCCCGCGTGGACGCGCTGGAAGCGGCGGAACAGGCGCTGCTGGTCCTCCTGGGCGATGCCGATGCCGCCGTCCCTCACGGTGAAGCGGGCGTGGTCCGCGTCCGCGTGGATGCAGACCTCCACGGGCTGGCCCCGGCCGAACTTGAGGGCGTTGCTGAGCAGGTTGGTGACGACGCGGTCCAGGCGCTGGCGGTCCCACTGGCCGGTGGCGCTCTCCTCCACGCGCAAGGAGAGGGCGCAGCCGGCGGCGGCGGCCTGGTCCGAGTGGCGGTCCATCACCTCGCGCACCAGCTTCGCGAGGTCCAGCTCCTCGGTGTCCAGCACCATGCGGCCCGCGGACAGGCGGGACAGGTCCAGCAGGTTGTGCACCAGCCGGCCCAGGCGCCGCGTCTCGGTTTCAGCGCCGCTCAGCCCGTCGCGCATCCGCGGGTCCTGCGAGCCTTCCAGCAGGCGCAGCCGCCGCAGCCGCAGCTGGAGCGAGCTGAGCGGGTTGCCCAAATCGTGCGCGGCCACGCCGATGAGCTCGAGCGCGTCCTGCGCCTCGGCCAGCAGCCGCGCGTTGTCCAGCGCCAGCGCGGCGCGCGCGGCCAGCTCCTCCATGAAGGCGCGGTCCACCTCGCCGAAGCGGTGGTGCGAGCGGGTGGACAGCAGGCACAGCGCGCCCAGCACGCGCGTGCCCACCGCCAGCGGCACGGTGAGGGCGGACGTCACGCCCAGCGTGTGGAGCAGCTCGCCATGCGCGGTGCCCACGAGCGCCTGCGGGGGCCGGGCCCCGTCCAGCTCCGGCAGCAGCTCGCTGCGGCCGGTGCGCACCACGCGGTAGGGGCCCACCTCGCCCTCGTCCGGGCAGCGCAGCAGCGGCTCCCACAGCCGGCTCGCGGCGTCCGTGTCCGCGCACGCCACCGCCTGGGGCCGCACGGTGCCGTCCTCGGACGGCAGGAAGAGGATGCACGCGTCCGCCACCTCGGGCACGCACAGGCGGGTGAGGGCCTCGCCCACCTCGCGCGCGCCGGACAGCGGCTGGAGGACGCGGCCGGCCTCGGCGAAGAGGGCCTGGGCGCGCTCCATGCGGCGGCGCTCGGTGATGTCGCGCGTCACCTCCACGAAGCCGCGGGGCCGGCCCCGCCCGTCACACTGCGAGGTGAGCAGCGTCTCCGCCCAGAAGCGCGTGCCGTCGCGGCGGATGCGCCAGCCCTCGGACAGCAGGCGCCCCTCGCGGGTGGCGCGCTCGCGGTGGGCGCGCGGCACGCCCGCGGCCACCTCGTCCTCCGGGTAGAGCCGGTCGGCGTCCTGCCCGAGCACGTCCGCCTCCGACCAGCCGCTCAGCCGCGCGGCGCCGGCGCTCCACGCGGTGACGCGGCCATGCCGGTCCAGGAAGCACAGCGCGTAGTCGGTGACGCCATCCATCAGCAGCTGCAGGCGCTGCTCGTTGTGCTCGTGCCGCGCGTGGAGCGGGGCCAGCGCGCGGTGGAGGACGAAGCCCAGCGAACCCACGCCCGCCAGGCCCAGCAGGCCCAGCAACATCGCCTCGGGCAGCGTGCCCCGGGCCGCGCTTCCCGAAATCAGCTCTGCATGTACCGCGGACAGCAGCGTGCCCAGTAGCAACAACCCAACCATCAAGCAGGCGGACAGACCCGCGCCCACTCGCTGAGCGAACGTCCAACGGCGCATCATGTGGCACTCCCCCCCAGCCGCACCGCGAAGGGCGTGCGACAGGCCGAGCCAGCATCACAGATGTGATCCACTGAAAACATCACCCCAATGGACGGGGCGGAGTGACCCCAGGGGGGATGGGACCGGACTCTGCGCCAGTGTCGTTTCCGGGCCCCCATGCGGAGGCCTTCATGGAGATGGCCATTGGAATGCCGGGGGGTTATGAGGCTGGCCCCCCATTTTCCAGGGGCCTGTCCTCCCTATGTCCCTCGTCGAAGGTTCGAAGGTCCGCTACCTCCCGCAGCCCGAATGGGGTGTGGGACACCTGATGTCCTTTCAGGAGGACGGCGCCAAGGCGCTCGTCTCCTTCCCCGCGCGCGAGGATGCGCCGGTGCTGGTGTCCACCAAGGGGGGCGCGCTGGTGCAGTACCCGCTGCCCCCGGGCGAGCCGGTGGTGACGTACAAGGGCCGGCTGGCGCTGGTCATCCGCGAGGAGCCGGGCGCGCGCGGCCTGCGCCGCTACGTGCTGCGCTACGCGGACGACGGGGAGGAGGACGAGCTGCCCGAGTCCGAGGTGCGCGCGCTGCCGCCGCGCTCCGATTTGCTGTCCACGCTGCGCGAGGGGCGGGTGGGCGACGCGAAGGCCTTCACCCTGCGCAAGCAGGCGCTGGTGCTGGACGACGAGCGCCGCTGCGACGCGCTGGGCGCGCTGCTGGCCAGCCGCATCATGGTGAAGCCGCACCAGGTGGGCGTGGTGCAGCGCGTGCTGTCCGCGCGCCGGCCCCGCTTCGTGCTGGCGGACGAGGTGGGCCTGGGCAAGACGATTGAGGCGGGCATGGTGTTCAGCGCGCTGCGCCTGTCGGGCCTGGCGCGCCGCTGCCTCGTGGTGGCGCCCAGCCACCTCACCGTGCAGTGGCTGGTGGAGCTGTTCCACAAGTTCAACCAGCTCTTCACGCTGATGGACTCGGACCGGTACGAGCAGTCCCTCAAGGAGGCGCCGGGCGTCTCCCCGTGGGCGCGTTTCCCGCTGGTGGTGACCAGCCTGGAACTGCTGTCGCGCGGCGCGGACCACCGCCGCGAGCTGGCCGCGGACGACGCCTTCTGGGACCTGGTCATCGTGGACGAGGCGCACCACCTCAAGGGCGAGAAGGCCTTCGAGGCCGCCAGCGTGCTGGCGAAGAACAGCTGGGGCCTGCTGCTGCTCACCGCCACGCCCATGCAGCTGGACCCGGCGGAGTACCACGGGCTGCTCACCCTCATCGACGCGGCCACCGCGCCCACGGTGGCGGGCTTCGAGGCGCGCCTCGAGCGCCAGGAGGAGCTGTCCGCCGCGGTGCGCGCGCTGATGGACGGGGGAAAGTCTGGCGGGAAGGCCTCCGCCGCGGTGCAGGCGCTGGCGAAGCGCTTCCCCGAGGACACGAAGCTGGCGGGGCTCAAGGACAGGGACGCGCTGCTCCAGCACCTGGCGGAGACGTACAGCCTCAGCGACAGGCTGGTGCGCAACCGCCGCGCGGTGGTGGGCGGCTTCTCCACGCGCCGGCTGCACCGCCACCCGGTGGAGCTGCCGGCCGAGGAGCTGAAGGTCCGCGACGCCGCGCGGGCCACGCTGGCCGAAGGCACCCTGCGCGGCGCGCCGCTGGGCAACGTGCTGCGCCGGCTGGAGTCCAGCCCCGCCGCCTTCGCGGGCGCGGTGAAGACCAACCCCGCCTTCAAGGGCCGGGCGGACGCGCTGAAGCTGCCCTCGCGCGACGCGAAGTTCGTCACCTTCCTGGGCGTGCTGCGCGGCGTCTGGAAGGCGGAGCCGGCGGCCAAGGTGCTCGTCTTCACCGAGAGCCGCGACACGCTGGAGATGCTCCAGTCGGAGCTGGGCCGCGAGGGCGTGGAGGCGCTGGGCTACCACGGCGACTTGCCGCTGGTGGAGCGGGACAGGCAGGTGGCGCGCTTCAGGGACCCGGAGGGCCCCAAGCTGTTGCTGTGCACGGAGGTGGGCGGCGAGGGCCGCAACTTCCAGTTCGCGCACCACCTGGTGCACTACGATTTGCCCTGGAGCCCGTCCACGGTGGAGCAGCGCATCGGCCGCCTGGACCGCATCGGCCAGACGCACCCGGTGGAAATCCACGTCTTCGACCCGGCGGGCACGCTGGCGTCGGACGTGCTGATGCTGCTGGCGGATGCCGTCGGCGTCTTCGGCGAGACGGTGGGCGGCCTGGACGCGGTGCTGGAGGAGGTGGAGGACCGGCTGGCGGAGCTGGCCCTGCTGCCGCGAGAGGCCCGCATGGCCTACGCCCAGGAGCTGAAGGCGAAGGTGGAGGCCGCCCGTGCGCAGGTGAAGCGCGCGTATGACCCGCTGCTGGACGTGCGCAGCTTCGACAAGCCGGCGGTGGAGCGGCTGGTGAAGCGCGCCCAGGAGCGCATGGGCATCGAGGCCGACGAGGACGAGGACGGGGAGGACGGCGAGGCCGGAAGCGTCGAGGACGGCCTGTGGGGCGTGGCCAGGGATTTGGACGAGCGCCTGGAGGAGTCCGTCACCGAGCTGGCGCGCCGGGTGGGCATCGGCGTGGACACGGACGAGCAGGTGGAGGCGTTCCAGGTGGCCTTCCAGTTCGGCCACGCGCTCAAGGTGGACGGGCTGCCGGGCATCGACGTGATGGAGGACCGGACGCTCCTGGGCACCTTCTGGCGCGACACGGCGGTGGAGGCGGAGGAGCTGGAGTACTTCGCCACCGGCCACCCGCTGGTGGAGGCCCTCTTCGGCTTCCTGCGCGACGGGCCCTATGGCCGCAGCGCGTTCCGCTACATCGAGAAGCGCGGGCCCATGAAGGCGCGCGGGGTGGAGCTGCTCTACCACGTGCAGCTGCCGGAGCCGGAGGACACCTCGCCGGGCGCGCGCGTGCCCAGCCGGCAGCTGGCGCGCTTCCTGGAGCGCACGCTCCTGCACGTGGCGGTGGTGGAGGGTGCCACGGGCCCGAAGGCGGACACCACGGTGCTGGCCGCGCTGGAGACGGAAGGGCGGACGCTCAAGGGCGACGAGGTGACGCGGGCGTTTCCGGGCTTCGGCCCCTTCGTGGACGCGTCCGTGCCGGTGGGCCAGAAGGCCGCCGAGGCGGAGCTGGCGAAGCTGGCCACCCGGGCGCGCAAGGGCATCGAAGGCGAGCGGGACGCCGCCGTGGAGCGCCTGCGCCTGTCCCTGGCCCACCAGGGCCTGCCCGCCGACGCCGTCGAGGCCCAGCTGGACGCCGAGCGCACCCACTACGAGCGGCTGCTGAAGGCCCTCTCCGGGGCCAGGGTCATCCTCGACTCCGCCTGCGGTTTCGTCATCAACCGCTGAAAAGCACGAAAACTGAGACGGGAGTAACGTCCGGCCCTCTACGTTGGGAGGGCTCCGTCTTGTCTTCTCACAGCCAGGCTGTAGACATGGCAGTGACACTGTGCGCGAATGTGAGGGCTCGTCCACATGACCGATTCCTCAATCACCCAGAAACGGGGAATTCGTAGGGTCTGATGCTCCCCCCATCCCCCGCGCGCACAGGACGTCAGTCAGGACAGGCCGCGGTGGAGGCGGCGCTGACGTTGCCATTGGTGGTGTTCCTGGTGCTGGGGACGCTGCAGCTCTTCATGATGCTGCAGGCGCGCATCCTGGCGCAGGTGGCGGTGTACCGGGCGGTGCGGGCGGGCAGCCTGAACCACGGCAACTGCCTGCCGATGACGCACGCGGCGCTGGTGACGATGCTGCCCACGGTGGCGCGCACGGACAGCGGCCAGCGGCTGGCGGAGGCCTTCTCGCCCCGGCGCCACAACCACTACCGGGTGACGAGCTCCACCGGGCAGTCCTTCAACGGCCCCCTGGTGGAAATCGTGCGCGAGTCGCCGGACGCCTCCTGGGCGCAGGGGCTGGTGGGCAACGAGGACCTGCTGTTCGACGCGCCCACCAACGACGCGCGCGCGCTGCGGGCCCGCACGTTGGAGATCCGCATGGTGGCCTGGTACTACATGCGCATTCCGTTCGCGAACTGGGTGATGAGCCGCATGCTGCTCGCCCACTTCCAGCTGAAGCGCTACACCGCCGCCAACCCGCTGATGCCCGTGCAGCGAAGGGCGGCCTGGTGGGGCGAGACGGACGCGACGCTCGGCCGTGACGGGTGGCCGGGCGGAGACCTGGGCGACCGCATGGTGCAATGGAGCAACCAGGGGCACTACCTCTTCCCCATCCAGGTCAACGCGGCCATGCGGATGATGACGCCCGTCATGTCCGAGTACTTCCAGGGAGGTCCCGCGTGCAATCCCCACGGCTGACGACGCGTGCGCGCGGGCAGGCGCTGGTGCTCTTCGCGCTGACGCTGCTGCTCCTGTCGGTGATGGTGCTGATGACGCTGGGCTTCGGCATGCGCGCCAAGGAGCGCGTCGAAATCCAGATGGCGGCGGACGCGGCGGCCTACAGCCAGGCGGTGGCCACCGCGCGGACGTTCAATGCGATTGCGGTGATGAACCGGGCCCAGGTGGCGCACATGGTGGCCATGGCCGGCACCCAGGCGCTCATCAGCCACAGCAGCCAGGAGTTCGCGGCGCACAACGCGGTGTGCCCGGGGGACATCCTCCCGTCGGAGTGGCACGACGCGGACATGGCCGCGGGCGCGCAGGTCAAGAGCCTGCAGGGCCAGGCGGGCACCCTGTACCGGGCCGGGCTCACCATCTACGCGGAGCTGCTCGGGGAGCACGTGCTGGAGCAGAAGCTCGCCAGGCGCGTGGCCCGGGCGGCGAACCCGGAGCTGCAGGCCGTGCAGGAGGGTGCGTCCAAGTCCTTCTCCGAGCTGAACGGTGGCAACCAGGTCCCCAGCCACGGCGACCTGATGAACGCGATGCGCGGCGGCGGGGTGGTCTGCGGTCCGAATGGCGGCGCGGTGTGCCCCGCGGGCGGCGCGGGCCGGGCGTCCCTCAACGCCACCATGGGCAGCCTGGGCTGGACGTGGGTGCACAACCGGCCCGGGGGCAGCGCGGGCTTCGGCGCCGGGGCGACGCGCAACGCGGGCTTCACCCACTACTCCAGCGCGGCGGCCATGGACCCGGCCACCTACGACACTGTCTCCGGCCGCAACTCGTGGGGGCATGACCACGGGCGCGCGGTGATTCCCACGCGCTGCCGCTCGCGGCCTCCGACGCCGGCTGCGGCGACGGATGCGTGGGTGATGTCCGACGAGGAGCAGACGCACGAGGACCAGCACGTCTACGGCGCGCGCGTGCCGCCGGGCCAGTCGCCCGAGAATGGCGAGCCCACGTGGCAGGCGCACACGCTGGGCGCGTGCGTGTCGTGCCCCGGCATCTGGCCCTTCTCCATCGCCTACAACGTGGCCGCGCTGAACCTGGGCGCGGCCGACCAGTACGGGCAGCCCAAGCTGTACGCGCTGCTGCACCGGGACTACGCCACCCGGCCGCCGGACCCGTGGAACCTCTTCTTCCGCTTCCGCTTCAACGCGGAGACGGACAAGGCCTTCGACAACGCCAGCCCGCTGGGCCGCATCCAGGCCACCGGGCGCGAGGACGTGCAGCGCAACCAGGTGGCCCTGTCGGCGGGCATCGCCTACTACCACCGGCCGCGCCCCGCGATGGAGGGCGGCGGCTGGCGCGAGCCTCCCAACTTCCTCAACCCCTTCTGGCGCGCCACGCTGGTGAGCGCCGAGGGTGCCAGCGACGACCGGCCCGCGGACAGCCTGTCACGCGCGGGCTTCACCGAGCACGCGCAGGCGCTGCGGCGTCTGGTGAGCGAGGGCTACCGGGGCGGCGGTCCGACGGGCAGGGGGTACTGACATGCGCTCGCGCGTCGCCCGTGGACAGGCGCTGGTGGAGACGGCGCTGGCCCTCATGGTGTTCGTCACCATCCTCGTGTTCGGCATCTACTTCGCCGAGGTGGGGGCCCTGACGCTCAAGGTGCAGGAGGCCGCCAACTTCGCGCTCTGGGATGCCACGGCCCGGGTGATGCACGACCCGCAGGCGCGCGAGTGGGGCCGGCCGGGACCCGTGCGGGCCGCGGCGACCGAGGCGGACGGGCGCTACGTGGACTTCGACGGCCGCGAGCGCATGGGCGGCACGGGCATGCCCATCCAGCAGGCGATTGCGCGGGCCCAGCCCATCCAGGTGACGTGTGAGGAGGGGCTGCCCGCGGGCGTGCGGGGCCTCGGCCCGGGGGCTGCGGGCCCGGCGCTGGCCGCCGCGATGAACGTGGAGCTGCAGGGCATGGCGTGCACGGCGTCCTCGAGCATCCGGGCGGTGCGGGTGGGCCCGTTCATGGAGGGCCGGCGCGGCTTCTTCCAGGAGTCGCACCGGCGCGCGGCGGCGGCGTTCACCGTCTGCGCGGCGGGGCGCGCCCGGGGTGGCACCTGCGATGGCCGCTTCGGGCTGATGCTGGATGACTGGGGGCTGTCGGGGGTGGAGGAGGGCCGCTCGTGCGCGCTCAACATCAACGGCGCGCCGCGGTGCAACAACCCCGACTACTACCAGTGGACGGAGCGCATCTTCCGGGCGAATGGCGGCGGCGGCGGCGCCGGGTCCGCGCTCGCCGGGCTGGTGGGGGCGGCCTCCGTCAACGAGGACCAGTTCTTCATGAGCTTCCGTGGCGAGGAGGACAGCTACGAGGAGGACCTCGGCTCCACGCACGCGGGCGGTCAGCCTCGCTGGGAGGTGACGCCCTACAGCGCGCGGAACTCTCCCAGCTATGCCATCCACCGGGAGAACCGCTGGCTCGGAGTGCCCCGGTGAGAGTGGCGCTCGCGGTGCTGTCCGGGGTCTTCCTCCTCGGCGCGGCTCCCGCGTCCCGTGACGGCGACGCGGCTGCGGAAGGCCCGGCGGCGGGCGCCGTGGTTGCGCAAGCCCCGGTGCGTGCCCCCCAGGCTTCGGGCCGTCCGGCTGCGGGCACTCCCATTGTGGCCGCGGGCCGAGCGGCGTCAGTCGCCCCCGCGCCAACGACGCCGGCCCCCGCCGCACGGAGCGGTGATTCCGCGCCGCGCTTCGCCTGGCCGCGGCTGCGCGTGCTGGAGCACGTGGAGTCGAGTGAAATCGTCGAGGCCGGAGGCGTGCCCGTCGCCCTGCGCGCGCTGCGCGTGAAGGAGGGCCCCGCGGAGCTGGTGCAGCGCCTTGCCGACGCCTTCCGCGACGGAGGCCTCTACGTCCCGCCCGGCCGCGAGCAGCCCCAGTTCGCCAGCGGCGCGGCGATGCTCACCGCCGTCGATGCGCAGCGGCGCATCACCTACACCGCCATCATCCAGCCCCACGAGGACGGCACCACCACGCTCTACCTCGGCGAGGCCAACCACGCGCTGCGCCGCGAGCCCATCGCCGCGGGAGACTTCGCGCCGCTGCCCCCCGGCGCCAGCCAGGTGCTGCGCGTGGGCGGAGAGAGCACCCGGACGCTGGCCTTCCACGTGCCCCTGTCCGCGCGGGACGTGGACGCCTTCTACGCCCGCGCGCTGGCGCAGCACGGCTGGAAGCGCGCCGAGGGCGAGGCGGACGTCTACACGCGCCCCGGAGAGGAGCTGCGCGTGGTGCGCGAGCCGGGCGCGGGGGGGCAGCTCGCGGTGGTGCTCATCCACCGGGGCCAGGTGCCCGCGCCTCCCGGCGTGCCCTGAGCCGCGGGCCGCGGCCGCCTCAGGCGCGCAGCTTCTCGCGCAGCGCCTTGGCGCGGCCCTGCATGTCGGGGTCCATGCTGGTCAGCTCCACGGACTTCAGGCGCTGATCCAGGCTCTGCGGCACCTTCGTCTTCAGCTTGCCCTCGTCCGAGAGCACCTCCAGCTTCGCCAGCGCCTTGTCGACGATGCGCTCGCGCGGGTGGTCCAGCAGGCTGTCGAGGAAGTACACGTCCTCGGGCAGTTCCGGGTACTTCTCCAGGTAGTCCACCACGGCCTTCACCCAGTCGGCGCGCGTCTCGGACTCGGTCACCTTCAGCATGGCCTGCTTCTGGGCCTTGCGCTTGCCCTCGGGGTCGAACGTCTTCGCCAGCCCCTCCGGCAGCTCGCCGCCGGTGAAGAGCGAGTCGGCGGCGGCCTTGTACTTCTCGTAGCTCGCGCTGCGCTCAATCTTCTGCTGCGCGGGGTCATCCTGCCGGGAGTGGTACTTGCTGCCCTTGCCGCGCCCCGCGTCGATTTCACGCCAGCTCTTGGTGCGCTTGCCGGAGAAGCCGCCGTTGTCGTCCCTGTCCTTGGCCATCCTTCATCTCCCCTTGCGCGCGCTCCAGAGCGCCGCGAGTCCGCGATGGACGAGACGCCGCACCCCCTCCAGCTCCTGGGAGGAAAGGGGCTGCTCCTCGTCCTGCTCCGCCTCGAAAAGCGCCTCGTCCGCGTACGCCCGAAGCGGCTGCGGCACGGGTGGCGCTTCCGTGTCCGCCTCCAGTACCGCCGGGTCCACGGAGCTGAGTCCCGGTGGCCAGCCCAGCTCCAGCATGGCGTGCATCTCGAAGAGGAGGTGACGGGCGACGCCATATCCTTCGTCCGTGAGCCCCATGCCGTCAAGCGCGCCCAGCAACGCGTCCTGCCGGTTCTCGAACGAGTGGCCCAGCCGCGTGCGCGCCTTCTCGTCGTCTTCCAGGTAACGCCAGGCGGCCTCCACGAATTCACCCGTCGGCTCCCCCGGGTGGAAGGCGCCGGGCGGCGGGGGCTTCACCTTCTTCGGCCGGGGCGGGCGGGGGCCGTCATCCACCCGCACAGCCTTGCCTTCCTCCACCAGGTCCCAGAGCCCCAGCAGGTTCTGGAACAGGCGCCGGGCGATGTCCGGCGAGGGAAAGCGCGGCTCGTCCTCGAAGAGGGTGGGGATGACGTCGTTGTAGGGCGTGCCCTCGGCCTGGGCGGCCTGCATGCGGGCAAGCACCTGGGCGCTGTTCATGGAACTGCCAGACAGGTCCAGCAGTCCGTCGAGCGTCTGCGCGCCCTCGAACTGGCGTTGGAAGTCGGGGCTCTTGTCACGGGAGCGGCTCATTCGGGCGGGACGCTAAGCACAGCGGGCGGGCGGGCGCACGTGGCTTCAGTCCTCCAGGACGTCTCCGGTGAAGGGCGTGTCCCGGCGGGCGTCTGGGGAATGATGGCCATGGGCTGACTCCTCGGGGATAGTCCCGCGCGTGCGAGGTGTCCGCTGCCGCACGTCCCCCGTCCTCCGAACGTAGGAAGGCCGCTGGCGGGAGAGGAGCGTGTGGAGCCGGGCAGCCGAGGGGCAGTCCGGCTTCCGTTTCCGGCCCGTCGCTCCTAGTCTCGGGCACTCATGGCAGACAGCTCGGTGGAGACGTTGAAGACCGCGGTGCAGGCACTCTACCGGGTGCACGCGGTGGAGGGCCCGCCGGGAGAGAACGGGCTGCGCACGGTGTGGCACCTGTGCCCGGACGGCGCGGAGCTGCTGTCGCTGGTGGACGACGAGGGGCGCGTGCAGCGGCAGGAGCTGACGCTGCTGGACGACCACTACATCTGGGCGAGCGGGCAGGGGGTGCTCACGGCGAGCGTGGACCGGGGCAGCGCCAACGTCGTCGGCCGCGCATCGGTGGTGGTGAAGGCGGACCCGCAGCTGGTGCCCAACCGGCTGCTGCGCGCCGCGGTGGCCATGGGGACGTACACGGGACAGGACCGCTACATCCTCCACATGCAGCGCGTGCTGGCGCTGGCGCGCGAGGGGCTGGAGATGAGCGTGCAGCGGCCGTCGGAGCCCACGCTGCCGGCGCTGCCGCCCGCGGCCCCCGCTCAGCCCGCGTTCGGCGCGCCGCTGCCGGACGAGGTGGTCCCGCCGGTGGTGCGCGAGTCGGAGGGCCTGATGATGGTGGCCGTGCTCGCGCTGGGCCTGCTGGTGGGCGTGGGCATCCTGGCGCTCATCTTGCTGGGCTGATGCGCGAGCGTCGCGTCGCCCGGCATGCGCTCGGTGGCGGAGCGGACCGGGTGCGCGTCCAGCACCAGCAGGACGGCCACCGCCGCGGCGGGCACCAGCCGCGCGGACCAGCCCAGCCGGGAGTGCGCGTCACGCGGCGCGCGCCGCGCCAGCAGCGCCAGGCCGAGCACCGCGAGCAGCGCCGTGCAGGCCTGGCGCAGCACGCGCAGCTCGTCCGCCGCCGCCAGCCCCGCGGTGACGCGCGCCACGCGCTCCGCCTCCGGGCTGTGCGCCAGGCCCGTGAGCCACTCGAACAGGTGACGGGCCTCCAGCGCGCCCACCAGGGCCACCGAGGCGAGTGAAGCGCAGACAGCGCTGGCCAGCAGCAGGCCCCGCTTGTGGCGGGAGCCCGTGTCCTCGGCGTGCGCCGGGCCGAAGCGCGCCAGGGCGAGCCCCAGCGCCAGCCCCAGCAGCAGCGCGGCGCTCGTCCACGCCCCCAGCAGGCGCGGCGCCATGGCCCGGCCGGTGCTGGCGGCCAGCGCGAGGCCGGCCTCCAGCGTGTCCGGGTGGGGCAGGGCGGCAGCGGCCCTGTCCACCAGCACCTCCGTCCCCATCAGCCCCAGCATCCACGGCAGCGTGGCCATGCCCAGCATGACGGCCAGCGGCACCCGCCGCTCCGCGCCGGAGGTGGCCAGCGCCAGCGCCAGCACCGGCAGCTCCACCAGCAGCGCCAGCGCCACCAGCGCCGCGTAGGGCCCCGCCGCATCCACCGCGTGCGAGAGCCCCGCCGCACCGTGCATCAGAGGTGCAAGCGTGAAGCACCACAGGAACACCGTGGCGGGCAGGATTGCCGCCACGGAGAGCCCGGGCGCGAGACGGAGCCGGAAGGGAACGAGCATTTCAGGAGAGAATAGTCTCTCCCGTTAAAACTGTGAATTCAGGCTGGAGGACGACCCACGAGCCAATAGACGACGCTCGAGAGGACTCCCACCACGGGCGACACCAGCACACCCAGCAGGTAGACGCGGGGGCACCCGCCGTCGGCGCAGCCGATGCGGCCATAGGCCAGCGCGCCGCCCAGGAGCAGGGGCACGTGCATGCCGAGGAGGAAGACGCCCATGCCGCGCAGCACGAGGCCTCGGTACCAGGTGCGCGTCCACAGGCGGAAGACGAGGGGGACGAGCGCCAGGGTGACGGTGGCGGCGGTGGCCAGGGCCAGCTGCCGGGCCGACACCGCCACACACGCCAGCGCCGCGAGCGCCAGCGCGGGCACGAGCAGCAGGGCGTTGAGGGACAGGGGCTCCCGATGACGCATGAGGCGGAGGCGACGGTGGCAGAGGGGGGACGGCGAGGCAAGGACGGAGGTGGCGCGGGCAGCCCACGGCCTGGCGGGCCCGGGCCTTTGACCCCGCGCCTCAGGCCGCGACGGCGCCGTTGCCCAGCAGCTGCGTGTAGCGCCCGCGCAGCGCGAGCAGCTCCGCGTGGGTGCCGGCCTCCACCACCCGGCCGCCCTCCACCACGGCGATGAGGTCCGCGTCGCGCACCGTCGACAGCCGGTGTGCAATCACCAGCACCGTGCGCCCCTTCATCAGCGCCGTCAGGCCCGCGCCCACCGCCGCCTCGCTCGCCGCGTCCAGCGCGCTGGTGGGCTCGTCCAGCAGCAGCACCGACGGCCTGCACAGGAACGCCCGCGCCAGCACCAGCCGCTGCCGCTGCCCTCCCGACAGCCGGCCTCCACGCTCACCCACCGGCTCGTCCAGCCCGCCCGGCAGCGAGCGCACGAAGTCGTCCGCGTACGCCAGCCGCAGCGCCTCCCAGAGCTCCTCGTCCGTCGCCTCCGGCCTGCCCAGCCGCAGGTTGTGCCGCACCGTCCCGGAGAAGAGCACCGGCTCCTGCGGCACCCACGCCACCTGCCCCCGCACGCTCGACGGCTTCAGCCCCGTCAGCGGCGCGCCGTCCCACAGCACCCGCCCGCCCGACGCCGGCAGGAAGCCCAGCAGCACGGAGAACAGCGTCGTCTTCCCCGCGCCCGAAGGCCCCACCAGCGCCACGCGCGAGCCCGCGGGCACCACCAGGTCCACGCCGCGCAGCGCCTCGCGCCCATCGGAGTACGTGGCCCGCACGCCCTCCAGCACCAGCGCCTGGGACAGCGGCCCCGCCGCGTCGCCCACGTCCGGCGGCGCCGGCTCGTCCGCGAGCGCGAACAGCCGCTCCGCCGCCGACAGCCCCAGCATCACCTGCGACAGCGTGCCGCTCAGCGACTTCACCGGCTGGTACAAAAGCAGCGCCGCCGCCAGGAACGACAGCAGCCTTCCTGCCAGCGCCGCGTCCGCCGCCACCGCGCGCGCCCCCCAGGCAATCGCCATGGCCACGCCGGCGATGCCCAGCAGCTCCACCGTGGGGCTCACCGCGCCGCGCAGGAAGAGCGAGCGGCGCATCTCCGCCAGGTACCGCTCCGCCTCCGCTTCGTATGTCTCCACCGCGCGCGCCTGCCCGCCGAAGGCCTGCACCACCGGCAGGTTCTGCAGCTGCTCGCCGGTGAGCGACGTCAGCGCCCCCAGCCGCTGCTGCGAGCGCGCCGCGACCTTCTTGAGCGAGCGGGCAAAGCGGTTGATTGGCAGCACCGTCACCGGCACCACGATGAACGTGAAGAGGAAAAGCCTTCCATCGATGAGGAAGCAGGTGACCAGCAGCGCGACAATCTGCAGCCCATCCCGGATGTAGGACGTGAGCGCCTGAGTCACGGAGAACTCCACCATCGGAACTTCCGAGGTGAAGCGCGTGAGCAGCTCTCCCGAGTGACGCCGCTCGAAGAACGCGGGCGGTTGTCCGAGCAGCCGCCCGTAGAGGAACCCTCGCAGGTCCGCCATCACTCGCTGGCCCAGCCGCTGCATCAGCCCGCCCTGGAGGAACTGGGCGGTGGCCTTCACCAACGCGACCAGCACCACCAGGAGCGGCAGTCGCTCGAGCAGCGCTTCTCCTGGCAGTGCGACGCCCGCCACGGTGATGGGCTCACCGGTGAGCACCGCGCGCAAGAGCGGGCCCACCACCCACGCGTAGGCGGCCGTGGCCGCCGCGGCGACGAGCGACGCGCCGACTCCCGCCGCGAGCAGCCAGCGGTAGGGACGCAGGTAGCCGAGGAGCCGGCGGTAGACGTGTGCGGGAGGTCTTGGAGCCACTGTTCGGCGGCGGACTCTGTCACTGAGTCGCCGCGACGTCCAAGGCCAGCGTGGGCACCTTCTTTCATGCCCTGCCGCCTGCCCTGCCACCTGCCACAGAGGGCAGGCAGGCCAGTTCCATTGCCCCCCTACATCCCTGCGGACAGCTTCATGGGAGCCATGGAAACCAATAACGAAAAAGAGGCCCTGTTCAATCCGGGCTGTGAGCCGGTGGTGGAGGACGAGGAGCGCCGGCGGCTCCTGTGGCTCATGGCCGAGTACTTCCGCACCATCGGGTACTCGGACATCAAGGCGCGCCTTCCCGGCTTCATGCCTCCTCCCATCCTGTCAGGAACCATCGAAGACCATCGCCCCGACTTCACCTGCCGCCAGTCGGACTCGGCGCGCACACCCATCATCCTGGAGATTGTCACCCCGCACATGGTGGATGATCCCACCGCGGAGAACCGCTGGAGCCTGCTGGCCAGCGCCGCGAAGCTCTACAACGCCGAGCTGCACTTCGTGGTCCCGAAGTGGGCCGCCAACGGCCCGGTGGACCCGGGACTCAAGCGCCGGCTGGCCCGCATGGAGCTCACGGCCAATCGCGTGTGGACCGTGTAGGCGACACCGCCCCTTGGATTGCTGGCTCGTTTCGCTGCGTTATAGTGGCTCAGAGATTTACGCGGCGACAAAAATCCAGCAATTTCCAGGGGTTGTAATCGATGGCAGGTGCGGCGGGTCAGAAGCGCGACTACTACGAGGTCCTGGGCGTCCAGAAGACCGTCTCCGCTCAGGAGCTGAAGAGCGCATTCCGGAAGGTGGCGCTCCAGTACCACCCGGACCGCAACCAGGGGAACCCGGCCGCCGAGGAGAAGTTCAAGGAAGCCTCGGAGGCCTATGAAGTGCTGAGCGACCCGGAGCGGCGTGCGAAGTACGACCGCTTCGGGCACGCGGGCAACCCGTTCGAGGGCTTCGGCGGCGCGGGCGGCGGGTTCCAGGGCGTCAACATCAACGACATCTTCGGCGAGATCTTCGGCGACATCTTCGGCGGCGCCCGGGGTGGACGGCGGACGAGCTCGCGTGGCGCGGACCTGCGCTACAACCTGGAGATCACCTTCGAGGAGGCGGCCTTCGGCTGCCGGCCCAAGGTGACGATTCCGCGGCCGAAGAAGTGCGAGACGTGCACCGGCACCGGCAGCAAGACGAACCAGGGCCCCCGGCCGTGCGGCACGTGCGGCGGCGCCGGCGAGGTGCGCTACACGCAGGGCTTCTTCGCGGTGTCGCGGCCGTGCTCGGACTGTGGCGGCACCGGCGCGGTGGTGCCGGACCCGTGCACGCGCTGCAAGGGCAGCGGCAAGGTGCCCTCGGAAGAGGTCATCGAGGTGGCCATCCCCGGCGGCGTGGACAACGGCACGCGCGTGCGGCTGGGCGGCATGGGCGAGCCGGGAGACCGCGGCGGCCCCGCGGGCGACCTCTACGTCACCGTCATCGTCAAGGAGCACCCGCTCTTCCAGCGCGAGGAGTACGAGGTCTTCTGCGAGGTGCCCATCTCCTTCACCCAGGCGGCGCTGGGCGCGAAGATCGACGTCCCCACGCTGGACGGGAAGGTGAAGATGACCATCCCCAACGGCACCCAGTCCGGCAAGGTGTTCCGCCTGAAGGGCAAGGGCATCCCGCACCTGCACAGCCAGCAGCGTGGAGATCAGCACGTGCGCGTGGTGGTGGAGACGCCCACGGAGCTGACCTCGAAGCAGCGCGAGCTGCTGGAGAAGTTCGCCGAGGCCGCCGGCGAGGAGTCGCACCCGCAGTCCAAGAGCTTCTTCGCCAAGGTGAAGGAGCTGTTCGGCTGACGACGTCCGCGCGGGCGGAGGGCCACACCCCGTGGCCCCCGTGCCGCATGGCGGCGCGAAAGCGTGCTGCACCTGACGCCCGCACGGCTGGCGGGCACGGGTACGGGCGGTGCAGTGGGGAGGGGTTTCCCGGTGGAAGCTTCACCCCGCTCCGTTGTCGACGGAGGCGCACCCCGCTGCTATGCACGCCCCTGCCATGGACGTCCCTTCCCTGCTGCGCCGCTCGCTCGTCGTCGCGCTGGCCCTGTCACTGACGGCCTGCCCCCGGACCACCCGCACGCCTCCTGAAGGTGGCGACACCGGTGAAGACGTCCCCACCGGTGACCCCTTCCCGAAGCGCCCTTCCGTGGAGGCGAAGAAGGACCCGGCCGCGGACGCGGCGCTCGCCCAGGCGAAAGAGACGGCCGCGGCCGCTCCGGACAAGAAGAAGGCCGCCGAGGCCTTCATGTCCGTGCGCAAGGCCTACCCCGCCACCACCGCGGGCCAGGAGGCGCTGTACCAGGCCGGCGTCCTCTTCTTCGAGTCGAAGGACTACGCCAACGCGCGCAGGTCCTTCAACGAGCTGCTCTTCGAGAACCCGCTCCACCCGCAGGCGGATGACGCCAAGCACAAGCTGGCCGTCTCCGCCATGGAGGTGGGCGCGTACCGCGACGCGTACCAGACGCTGTCCAGCCTGGCCGACCGCGCCGAGGGCGCCGAGAAGGAGAAGCTCCAGGCCGAGGCCGCGCGTGCCGCCGAGGGCGCGGGCCTGTACGGCCAGGCGCTGACGCTGGCGGTGGAGCAGGCCGGCCAGGCGCAGGGCGCCGAGGAGCAGGCCGCCGCGGTGGCCCGCGTGGAGTCGCTGGTGGAGGGTCGCGCGGACTTCGTGGACATCGCCCGCGTGACGGAGGGGCTGTCCCCGTCCAACCCGGCGTGGCCCCTGCTCACCTTCAAGCTGGCGCGCGTCTACTACCACCTGCGGGACTGGACGCGGCTGGAGGAGACGCTGAACCGCTTCCTGGCCCAGGCGCCCGGCCATGCCTTCGCGCCCCAGGCGCGCGAGCTGCTGGCGCGGGCCACCCGCCGCGTCGAGGCGAAGCCGCGCACGGTGGGCGTGCTGCTGCCCATGACGGGCCGCTACCAGCCCATCGGCGAGGCCGTGCTGCGCGGCATCCAGCTGGGCCTGGAAGGCAGCGACGTGGAGCTGGTGGTGAAGGACACGCAGGCCGACGTCAACAAGACGGGCCAGGCCATGGAGCAGCTCGCCTTCGACGACGGCGCCATCGCCGTGCTGGGGCCGCTGCTGGCGGATGACACCAAGCGCGCGGCGCTGGTGGCGGAGGAGCTGCAGGTTCCCCTGCTGACGATGAGCCGCCAGGAGGGCGTCACCGAGCTGGGCCCGTACGTCTTCCGCAACATGCTCACCAACGCCGCGCAGGCGAGCGCCATCGCCGACTACGCGATGAACGTGAAGGGCTACAAGCGCTTCGCGCTGCTCTACCCGAACATCCCCTACGGCGTGGAGCTGGCGGACACCTTCTGGGACGAGGTGGTGGGGCGTGGCGGCCTGGTGCGCGGCGCGGAGCGCTACTCGCACGACCAGACGACCTTCACCACCGAGGCCAAGAAGCTGGTGGGCCGCTACTACCTGGAGGACCGCGGCGACTACGTGGGCGGCGTGCGCGAGCTCCAGGGAGAGAACCTGGACGCGTACCGCCGCCGCAAGGCGCTGGAGAAGGTGAAGAGCGGCGTGGAGCCCATCATCGACTTCGACGCCATCTTCATGCCGGACGACTGGCGGCGCGTCAGCCTGGTGGCCCCGGCGCTCGCCGTGGAGGACATCGTCACCAACGCGTGCGACCCGCGAGATTTGGAGCGCATCCGCAAGACGACGGGCAAGAAGGAGCTGAAGACGGTGACGCTCTTCGGCGCCAACCAGTGGAGCAGCCCGAAGGGGCGCTCGGGGCTGCCGGAGCTCGTCGAGCGCGGCGGCAAGTTCGTCACCTGCTCGGTGTACGTGGACGGCTTCTTCGTGGACTCGCAGCGGCCGGCCACGCGCCGCTTCGTGCAGCTGTACCGCGAGGAGTACAAGGCGGAGACGGGCAGGGACCCGGGCCTGCTGGAGGCCATCGGCTACGACTCCGGCCGCATGCTGCGGCAGCTCATCGAGAAGAAGGAAGGCGCGCCCCGCACCCGCGCGCAGATGCGTGACGCGCTGGCGGGCCTGAAGGACTTCGACGGCGCCACCGGCCGCACCTCGTTCAACGAGAAGCGCGAGGCGGTGAAGCCGCTGTTCCTGCTGTCCATCGACAACAAGGGCATCACCGAAATCAACGTGGACAAGGAGCGCGAGAAGGCGGCCGCCGCGGGAGGCTCGGGTTCATGACGTCGCGGTGGAGGGCGGTGCTGCTGGCCGGCGGGCTGCTGGCCGGCGGCTGTGCTCACCGCAGTCCCCTGGTGACGCCGGACGTGGAGGCGCGGCTGGCCCAGGCGCCGGGCGCGTTCCTCGCGGGCAGGACGGCGGGGCTCGAGCAGCAGGCCGTCCTCAACCGGCTCGACTTCATCTGGGGCCTGGCCTTCGCGCCCCAGGGCAGTCGCCTGGCGTACACGCGGCTGGGCAACAAGTCGTACTTCCTGTCCATCTGGGACCTGGGGCCGCCGCCGAAGCTGCTGGCGGACCCGACCATCAACCCCTACGAGTACGACGTGGAGGGCGTGGACTTCTCGCCGGACGGCGCGCTGGTGGCCACCGCGGGCAGGGACGGCTCGGTGCGCCTGTTCGACGCGGCCACGGGGGCGCTCAAGGGTGAGCGCCGCACGGAGGAGCCGCTGGGCGTGGTGGCCTTCCACCCGGGCGGGAAGTGGCTGGTGGTGGGCAGCCTCAAGGGGCTGATGACGGTGCTGTCGGTGCCAGGGCTGGAGTACGCCTCGGAGGAGCGGGGCCACGGCGGGCCGGTGAGCGCGCTGGCCTTCGCGCCGGATGGGACGCTGTACTCGGGCGGCTGGGACAAGCACGTGCGCGCGTGGCGCACGGGCATGGAGGCGGTGCGGCCGGGGCAGGCACGGGTGCGCTTCGAGCGGCGCGGCGGCTCCGCGGTGCTGGGCGGCACGGTGAATGGCAAGGCGCCCGTGTCCCTTTCGCTGGACGCGCGGGCGCCCGCGGTCGTCCTCAGCAGCGAGGCGGCCACGGCGGCGGGCATCGACGTGCCCTTCCTCAAGGAGACGCTCAACGTCCCGGGGCCGCTGGGCACCACCTCGGCGCGGCTGGCCCGGGGGCAGACCCTGCGCTTCAAGTCGCTGGAGCTGTCCGGCGTGGACGTGGCGGTGTGTGACTCCTGCGTGCCCCAGGGCAGCCAGGGGGTGCTGGGCGCGCCCTTCACCGAGCGCGTGGACGTGGCCTTCGACGAAGTCACCCAGGAGGCGGTGCTCACGCTGAAGAGTGGAGCGCCCGAGGGCCCGGGCGCGGCGGAGACGCTGGTGCTGGCGCCGAGGTCGGACTTCACCTTCCCGGCCTTCGTCAGCGACGTCACCGTGGATGCGCGGGGACTGCGGCTGGGCGTGGGCCTGTCCGAGCAGAAGCCGGAGCGCAACCGCGAGGTCTACGAGCGCGAGCGCAAGGGCGTGGACGAGCCCCAGGGCGCCTTCAACGCGGGCGCGGTGGTGGACGCGCAGTCCGGCCAGGTGCTGGCGAAGTGGCCGCTCCACCGGGGCGTGGTGGCCACCGCGGCGATTTCTCCGGACGGACGCTCGCTGGCCAGCGGCGGCTGGGACAAGCGCGTGTACCTCTTCACGGAGGGCGAGGACGGCGCTCGGGGTGAGCACGAGTTCGACTGGTCCGTGCGCCGCGTGCGCTTCAGCCCGGACGGGCGCTGGCTGGGCGTGGCCGCGTGGACGCCGCAGGTGGTCAGCGGGGACAGCGACCCGGCCGCGGTGCTGTTCGGCGTGCGCTACGCGGAGCCGACCGTCGAACGGCGGCGGTGAGCCGTTCGGGGCTCAGAAGTTCAGGGACAGGTCGCTCCGGGGCATGCCGCGGGCCTGGAGCGCGGCAATCACGCCCTGGACCATCTCCGACTGGCCGCAGAGGAAGGCCACCGCGTTCTGCACGGGCACCTCGCCCAGGTGGGCCTGCACGTAGCCGGTGAGCCCCTGCCAGCCGCTGGCGCCGGGCTGGCTGACGGTGCGCACCACGCGGATGCCGCCGGCCTCCCACTCGTGCAGCTCATCCCAGTACGCGAACGCACCCGGCGTGCGCGCCCCGAAGTAGAGCGTCACGCGGCCATAGGCCTCGCGCTCGCGGCGGATGCTGGCGATGACGGAGCGGATGGCGGAGATGCCCGAGCCGGTGGCGAACAGGAGCACGTCGTGGGCCCGGCCGCGCTCCAGCGGGAAGCCCTTGCCCTCCGGCCGCGTCACCTGCACCCGGGCGCCGGGCGTCAGGCGGATGAGGGCGTCCGGCAGGACGCTGCCGTCCTTGATGAGGAACTCCCACTCCGTCCCCTGGTGCTCGGGCGGCGAGGCGATGGCGAACAGGCCCGGCTCCAGGCCGGGCAGGCGCAGGCGGACGTACTGTCCGGGGCGCTGGTGGGCTCCCACCAGGGGCGTCCCCTGGAGGTCCAGCACGAGGTCCGTGAGGCCGTCGGCGGCGGGGGCGGTGGTCTTGACGATGGCCGTGTGCCAGTCGGGCATGGTCGTCCTTTTAACCCGTGCGCAGGACATGTGCCTCCCCTGGTAACCTGGGGGGCGTGAAGAGCCTGCTCTGGATAGTCCTGTTCCTGCTCGGCCTGGCCGGGGTCATCATCCCGTTGAGCTACCTCTATACGGCCAGCAAGCTGCCGCCGTTGGAGAGCGAGTTCGACGTCGAGAAGCAGCTCAAGCACAGCATCGAAGGCGAGCGGATGAGCCTCCGGGCGGGGCAGTACCAGCGCAACCCCCGTCCCATCACCTTCAACCGCCCGGACTTCTCGCGGCTGCCCAAGGACATGGTGGCGCTCTACATCCGCCACCTGGGGTGCCCCCGGTACTTCCAGACCCCGCGCGAGGACGGGCCCGCCTGGGCCTGGCGCCTGTTCGCCGGGGTGATGACGGGCGCGCAGCCCCCGGGGGACGGCGGGTGTGAGCGCATCCTCTCCATGCGCATCGCCGGCACGCTGGGCATCACGGGGAACGTGGCCCAGTCGGTGGCCGCGCACCGGCTGCACTCGTTCATGCAGAAGGACCAGCTCATCGCGTACGACCTGGCCAGCCTCTACTTCGAGCGCGGCATCGTCGGCGTGGAGGACGCGGCGTTCGTCCTCTTCAAGCGCGAGCTGTCGGAGCTGCAGCTGTCCGAGCTGGCGGAGCTGCAACTGGCACTGCCGCCGTTCGGCTACTACGGCGACCTGAAGACGTGCCGCAACGCGACCATCATCCGCCAGAACCGCGACATCCTCCTGGAGGACCTGGCGGGCTGGAAGCTGGTGAGCGAGGACCGGGCGCGCAACGCCATGGGCCAGCCGGTGTTCTGCACCCGCTCCATGTGAGCGCTCCGGCGCGAGGGCGGCGCTTCAGCGCTTCAGGAAGACGCGCTCGAAGCCGTTGAGCTTCACCACGAGCTCGCGGCGCGTCTGCGGGTCGTCCTCCGCCGCCAGCGCCTCGCCCCGGTACTTCTCCAGCATCTTCAGCGCGGCGTTGGGGCTGCTGAGGGTCCCCCTGGCGGCCTGCGTGTTCACCTCGCGCTCCAGGCGCTTGATGCGCGACAGCAGCGTGCTCTGCGAGGACGCCTCCGAGCCACGGGAGACCTTCGGCCGCTGCGCCTCGGCGCCCGTGCTGGCCGCCTGCACCCTGGACGGTGTTGCGTCCGGAGCGTCCTCGGCGGCGACCTTCCGGGCCTGCGCCTCCATGGGAGCCGCGGCAGCCACGCCACCAGCCGCCGGCGCCGTGTCCGCTATGGCGGGAGCGGCGGCCGTGGCCGGAGCAGGCGCCGGCGTGCCGCTCGGAGCCGTCTCGGGCGCGGGGGCGGGGGGCGTCGCGGTGCCCGTCCCCGCCAGGGGGATGGAGGTCGGCGCCTGGGGCGCCATCATGGAGCGGACGACGATGGCCGTGCCGCCTCCCAGCAGGAGCACGGCGGCGCCGATGGCCGCGGCCATGGGCACGCGCTTGCGTCCGGGCGGAGTCACTCCGGCGGCGCGCAGCTCCTGCGACGTCAGCTCCGAGCTGAGCTCCGGCGGCACCGGAACGGGCGTGGTGGGGCGGCGCGAGTCGACGTCGTCCGACCTGCGCGGCCGCTCCACGGGCGCGGGCGCGCTCGGGTTGGAGCGTGTGGAGGCCCGGAGCGTGCGCCGCAGCTTGTGCAACTGCTGCCGCAGCGCGTCCGCCGAGTTGGGGCGCGTCTCCGGGTCCTTGGTGAGCATCTGCAGGATGAAGGCGTCCAGCGCGGGGGGCAGCTCGGACACGAACTCCGAGGGGCGCGGCGGGCGCGCCTCCACGTGCTTCATCAGCAGGTCCACCGGCGAGCTGCCGACGAAGGGCAGCCGGCCCGTCACCATCTCGAAGGTGACGACGCCCAGCGCGTAGAGGTCGGTCATCGGCCCGACCTCCTGGCCGCGGGCCTGCTCGGGCGCCATGTACTCCGGCGTGCCCACCACCATGTCCGTGCGCGTCTGCGCGGTGCGGCCGGTGGGGCCCTGGCCGCGCTTGGCCAGGCCGAAGTCCAGCACCTTCACGTAGCGCGAGCCGTCCGGCTGCTTCACCAGGAAGATGTTGCTCGGCTTGAGGTCGCGGTGCACCACGCCGGCCCCGTGCGCGGCGGCCAGCGCGGCGAGCACCTCGTCGAGCAGCGACAGCGCGTCCTGCACCGGCAGCCGGTTCTTCTCCGTCAGCACCGCGTCGAGCGCCTGGCCCTCCAGGTACTCCATGACGATGTACTGCCGGCCGTCCGGCACCTGGCCGAAGCCGAAGATGTCGATGATGCCGCGGTGACGGATGGCATTGACGGCGCGGGCCTCCGCGAGCAGCCGCTCCACCTGCTCGGTGGAGTGGGCCAGCTCCGGGCGCAGCACCTTCACCGCCACGCGCTTGCCGATGAGCGGCTGGATGCCCTCGTACACCAGCCCCATGCCACCCACGCCGATGCGCGAGCGCAGCTCGTACTCACCCAGCCGCAGGCCGACGAGCGGGTCCTTCAGGCTGGCGTCCGCGGGTGGCGCTTCCGAGGCTTGCACCACGACCTTGGGCTCCTCTGTCGCCGCGCCCGGCGGCACATGGAACGACGTGAGCACCACCGTCCCGTCGCGTGGGCACACGGCGGTGTCGGGCGGAACGGAAAGGCCGCAGGTATCGCAGGTCAACTCGGAAGCCATCTCAACCAGGGGGCCCAGCGTAGCAGGAGGATACGGGTGAGGCGATGTGCCCCGATCTGAAGTACCAGGCGAGCGGTCAGGCGCCGCACTCCTGCTCCTCCGACGGGGCCCCCCCACGTCGGACAGCGAACGGCTACCTCATGGGGAGGCCGGGCAGCCGAGCAGCAGGCTCCTGTCTCCCGTCGCGCCGCGCGGACCGGGACCCCCGCCACCCTCGCCCCCGCCAAGGACCGAGTAGCCCACGCCGCCATCGCCAGGCAGCGCGACGGTGGCACCCGCGGCGCACCACACGCCCACCGAAGGACCGCCTCCGCCGCCACCTCCCACGCCGCCGGTGCCGCCGGTGCCGCCGGTGCCGCCGTTCCCTCCGGGGCCACCGCGCAGGGTGTTGCTACGGCCTCCAGCCTGGTCCTGGTAGAAGCCGCCCAGGCCGCCGGCCCCACCTCGTCCACCCGGCGCGCCTGCGCCCCCCTCGCCACCCGGGCCGCCATTGCCGCCGCCGCGCGTGCGCAGCTGGGAGGCGCCCTCCACCGTGACCTGCGAGTTGACGAGCAGCAGCGAGATGGAGGCCCCGCCCGCGCCGCCACCCTGGCCGCCTTCACCGCCACAGCCTCCCGAGCCACCACCGCCGCTGCCTCCTCCCCCGGCCGTGTTGGTGCTGGAAACCCATTGGCAGGTGCCGCCAGAGCCACCGCCGCCGCCGCCAGCACCCGGCTGGCCCTGACCGCCGTTCCCACCGCGCTGGTTGGCCACCCACACGTCACCCTGGATGAGCCCCTGTCCCGAGCCCGACGGGCCCGGCGCGCCACCGCCGCCCGAGCGGCCATCACCGCCGTGGGTTCCGGCATCCGGCTCGCAGAGGCAGCTCTCGAACTCGCACCGGGGCTGTTTCGGGGGCGCGCCGAGGCCTCCGTCGCCGCCTCCCGCGTCTGGAGGCTCGCCCAGGCCTCCATTGAAGCCGGACGCATTCGGCGCCTGCCCTCCCTCCCGGCCCTGGCCCCCGCTGACGGAGATGCCTCCCGCGCAGACGCGCTGGCCCGCGGCGCCACCAGCGCCTGGCAGGGTATTGCCGACACCCCCGTCACTGCCGATGCCGCCATCCACGCCCTCTGCGCCCGGGCTGCCCTGGGTGCCTGGAGCGCCATCGCCGCCGCGTCCCGCCGCGAGGATGACCTGGCGCAGCACGACGTCCGACGAGCCCAGCACTCGCACGGCGATGGAGGGCTCGCTGGGCTGCACCGCGTTCGCGGAGTGGATGTTCATGTACTCCACCCGCAGGTCCGCGTTCGGCAGGTTGCGCACCGTCAGGGCCACGGTGCCGCCGTCCAACCGGGCGGGGTTGTTTCCCTCGCGCCGCCAGCCACCGGTGCGTCCGGTATAGCCGCCGTGCAGCGACACGGGCACGTCCAGCACCAGCCCGGCTTCGTCGTAGAAGCCGCCCGCCAGGTACAGCTGCCTGGGACCGCCGCCGTCGGCTTCACGCAGGACCTGCAGCGCGCGGCCCAGCGAGCGCAGCGGCAGCTCGCGCGTGCCCGCCAGGGCATCCTCGTCGTCGCCACTCACCGGGTCGACGAAGAAGCCCGCGTCGGCTTGGCCGTCGATGCCGTCGCAGTCGGTGTCGGCGAAGGCGTCGTCCGGAAAGTCCACGGTGTTGGTGGGCGTGCAGCCCGCGTCACCGGCGTCACCCGCGTCACCGGCGTCGGAGGCGGTGCCGTCGGGAGTGCACCGCCCATCCTCGATGCAGCGCTGCCGTGCGTCGTCGAAGTCGTAGCAACCACCCGCGGCGAGCACCGCCGCGAGCGCCGCGCCGGTGGCGCCGAGCGTCCAGGTCTTCCGCATAGGTCTCCTCGAAGTCACGGCCACGTCCCGGACAGTCCGACCATGCCCCCGCCGGGGACCACGGCGGCGGAGGGCTGCACCTGCTCTGGCGCATCACCGGGCAGCAGGAACATCACCGCGCCCGTGGCGAGCGCCGCCGCCCCCAGCCCGAAGGCCACCCGGCTCAGCGTCTGCGCGCGGCGGCCGGAGTCCGCCAGCTCGCCCGCGTCGCGGATGGGCTCGGAGGAGGTGCCGCCCTTGTCCAGCGTGTCGAACTTGTCGCCCGCCTGCAGGTAGAAGGCGGTGCCCACGCCGGCGAGCGCCACACCTCCGACGGCGGGCAGCCAGGCCCAGCGGCGCAGCGGGTACGCGGTCGCGGGCTTGGGGCTGACGACCTCCGTGGCGGGCGTCTCGGGCGCGGTGATGGCGGGCGGCGGGGGCTCGACCACGGGAGGCGCGGGGGGCGGGCCGCGCAGGGCCGTCCGGGTGCGGGGCACCACCACCTCGAGCGCCTGGGTGAGCGAGTCGAGGAGCTGGTCCTCGCGCACGCCGGGGGTGAGGTGCTCGGTGATGAGGGAGCCATCCACCCCCAGGTAGACGCGGGCTCCAGCGCGGTAGCCGCTGAGGAACTGGCCCAGCTCGGCCACGAGGACGACCTCTGCCTTGCCCGCCTTGCCGAGCGACCGGATGCAGGCGGCCTCCGTGCGGTTGCAGCGCAGCAGGGCGCGGCGCCTGGAGGAGGGCATTTTCCGGGTGACGTCCTCGATGCGGATGACATCCAGGCCCCGGGAGCGGAGCTGGTCGGCCACGTGCTCCTGGGCGAACTCGACGACGTGGGACGGGGCGCCCGAGGCGTCAGGCGGGGCGACCAGCACGGTGATGGGCGCCTGGGAAGTTGCGACGGGTGCCTGGGCGACCAGGGTGAGCGCGGCGAGGAGGGAGATCCACACGCGGTCACTTTCCCCCTGACACGCGCTCCTCGCAAGGTTGGGAATCACCGTGGAGCCCGGGGCCATGCCTCAAGTGCAGGGATATGGTGCACGGAGCGCGCGGTGGGACACCGCCCCACCGCCTGGAGCGCGAGTCACGTGTCAGGGCTCCGACGCGGGCGGGAGGAGCTGCACTCCCCAACGAGCAGGATGCCGGCATGCGCACCCACCCGCCGCGGCCGGTGCCCGGAAGGAACGTTCGTTCCACGGTGATGCGCGCCACGGGAGCCCGGGCCACGGTAGCGAGGCCGTGGTCGGCGCACCCGAAGCCCGGAAGGAACCTTCATTCCACGGAGCCGCCCGCCAGCAGCCGGCCAGGTCCAGGTCCAGGTCCAGGCTCAGCGCCGGGGTCGCTCGGGGGCGGGGCGGATCTGCGTCTTCTCGGAGCCTCCGCCTTGCGGCTCCGCCGAGCCACCGTCCTCGTCCTCTTCCGCTCCCTCCGTCGGCGCACGGGGCGGAGGCCGGCGCGGGGCCATGGCCGGCCGGGCGCCGGTGGCGAGATTGGGAGGAGGAGGCCGCGCGGGAATCGACGGCGGAGGCCTGCGCGCGGGCGGCGGGCGCGAGCCACCAGCCTCCGTCAGCAGCTCCGCGTCCACCTCCACATTGGACTCGGACGGAGGCTCCGCCGGAGCGCTGGAGAGCGGGTTGCGCGTGGGCGGAGGCGTCAGGTCGTCATCGCTCGCGGCCGCCGGGGGCCTCGGTGGCGCGACGGGCCGGGTGCCCGCGGGAGGCGTGGGCGCGGCGGACTTCGCGGCGGCGGCCGGCTCGGGCGGACGCGGGCGCGCGGCGGGAGGCGGGGCAGGGTGGTTGGCGGGCACCTGCACCTGCACCGGGGCGGGCGCGGCGGCCTTGCCGGCCTTGGCGTCGCGGGCGTCCTGCTTGAGCTTCTGCTCGAACGCGGACCACTCCTGCTTGAAGTGCGCGGGGTCCGGGCGTCCCTCCTCGCGGTGCTTCAGGGACGGGGCCCAGCGCACGGTGTAGGCCTCACCGGCGTGGAAGACGGGAGGCGGCGGCACGCCATAGGTGGCGGGGTCGAAGAAGCTCTCGTCCAGGTCACCGAAGCCGTACGCACGCGCCTTGGCCACGAAGTTGGGGATGATGCCCGTGGGCGCGTGGTAGCCGATGATGTGGTCGTCCTCGTCCTTGGTGACGGGCGTGAAGACGAAGATGTCCTGGGTGCGGTAGTCGCCCTTCTCGGTGAGGGGCAGCACCTCCGAGAGGGCAATCGTCTTGCGGCTGCCGTCGTGGAGGCGCTCGCAGACAATGATGAAGTTGATGGCGCTGGCCACCTGGGCGCGGATGGCCACCATCGGTAGCTCGATGCCGGACATGAGGCACAGCGACTCGATGCGGCGCAGCGTGTCCGTGGGCGTGTTGGCGTGCGTGGTGGCCAGAGAGCCGCCGTGGCCGGTGTTCATCGCCTGCATGAGGTGGAAGGCCTCGCCGCCGCGCACCTCGCCCACGACGATGCGGTCCGGGCGCAGACGCAGCGCGGAGTGCAGCAGGTCTCCCATGTCCACGCCGCCCTTGCCGAACTTGTCCGGCGGCCGGCTTTCAAAAGGCACGATGTGCGACTGGTTGAGCTGGAGCTCGGCCGAGTCCTCGATGGTGAGGATGCGCTCCTCGTCGGGGATGAGCGAGGAGACGATGTTGAGCAGCGTCGTCTTGCCCGAGCCGGTGCCGCCGGCCACCAGCATGTTGAGCTTGGTGGCGATGCCCGCCTCGATGAGCCGCGCCATCTGCGGCGTGAGCGAGCCGAACTTCATCAGCGACTGGACGGTCAGCTTCTCCTTGAAGAACTTGCGGATGGAGATGGTGGTGCCCTTGCGCGCGATGGGCGGAATCACCACGTGGATGCGGCTGCCATCCGGGAGGCGCGCGTCCAGGCGGGGGCGTTCCTCGCTGAGGACGCGACCGACGAACTGGGCCATGTTCCGCGCGGCGCCGATGAGGCCTTCCTCGGTGAAGGAGGCATCCACCTTCGTGAGCCGGCCCTTCTTCTCTATCCAGATGTCCGTGGGGCCGTTGATCATGATCTCCGACACCGCCTCGTCGTCCAGGTAGGGCAGGACGGGCTTGAGGAAGGCGCGGAGTGACTCGGTGTACATCGTCATGGCGGGGCCAAGGCTAGCGCGCCCGGCGCCCCACCCCAAGAACCCACCCCGCCTGCCCGCTCGCTCCCCCTGAAGCCGTGTGCGATGCAACCCGCCAGGGAGGCCGGAAAAGGTCCCTCGAAACCGCCCCGCCATGTCAGAGGGGGAGGCGATACTTCCCCTATCGAACCGGCCCGTTGCCCCGGTGGGGAGTCCCGGCGGAAAGCAGTGGGCCTACGCGGCGGGTAGGTGCTTCAATGCCCCCGCCGGTGGATAGGACGCGAGGGAGGGAACCATGTTGGCGGACAGGCTGCCCGAGGACTGGAAGAAGGAGCTGCGCGCTGCGATTGCGTCGCCGTCGTTCCTGGAGCTGGAGGGCTTCATCGAGAAGGAGCGGAAGTCGGCGACCGTCTTCCCCTCGGAGGAGGACCTCTTCTCGGCGTTCCGGCTGACGCCGTATGCGGACGTGAAGGTGCTGCTGCTGGGGCAGGACCCGTACCACGGGCCCGGCCAGGCGCATGGGCTGGCCTTCTCGGTGAAGCCCGGGGTGACGCCGCCGCCCTCGCTGGTGAACATCTTCAAGGAGCTGGAGAGCGACGTGAAGGTGCCGCGCCCGAAGGACGGCTCGCTGATTCCGTGGGCGAAGCAGGGCGTGCTGCTGCTCAACGCCGTGCTGACGGTGCGGCAGGCGGAGCCCAACAGCCATGCGGGGCACGGCTGGGAGGACTTCACGGACGCGGTCATCCGCGCGGTGAGCGCGAAGCAGGAGCCGGTGGTGTTCCTGCTGTGGGGGCGCTACGCACAGAAGAAGAAGAAGCTCATCGATGCGAAGCGGCATGTGGTCATCGAGGGCACACACCCCTCGCCGCTGTCGGCCAGCAACGGCTTCTTCGGCAGCCGGCCGTTCAGCGGCATCAACGCGGCGCTGACGGCCCGGGGCCGCGAGGCCGTGGACTGGAGCCTGTGCGCCTGAGGTGACTGTCACGCTTTCCCCGCGAGCGCCTAATGAGGGGGAGGCCGGCGCGCGGTGGGGGTGGGTTGCGGTGGCGGGGCAGGGCGGCGACGCTGGCGGGGCAGGCTGAAGAGGCAGGCACGGACGTGGACTCCGCGGCACGGCAGGAACTCCAGCAGTGGATGGCGCGGCTCGCCGACGGCGACCGGAGCGCGTTTGCTCCGGCGTTCGGCGTGCTGCACCCGCTGGTGCTGCGCTTCTGCTCGCGGCTCCTGCCGGACGGGGAGGACGCGGAGGATGCCGCGCAGTCGGCGCTGCTCAAGGTGTTCACCCGGGCGTCGGACTTCGATGCCTCGCGGGACGCGCTGCCCTGGGTGCTGTCCCTGGCGGCGTACGAGTGCCGCACGTCGCGCAAGGCGCGGCAGCGGCGGCGCGAGGAGGCGCCTCCCGACGAGAGCGTGCCGGACGTGAGGGAAGAAGGCCCGGAGGCGCGGCTGGCGTGCGCGCAGCTCGCGGCGGCGCTGCGGGACGTGCTGGAGGAGTTGAGGCCGGAGGACGCGGCCACGCTGGCCGCGGCCATGGGGGAAGTGGAGCGTCCGGCGGTGCCGCCGGCCACCTTCCGCAAGCGGTTGGAGCGGGCCATGACGCGGCTGCGAGCCGCCTGGAGGACGAGACATGGAGTCGAGTGAGCTCGCCCGCCGTGCCAGGTGGGCCTACGAGAAGGGCCGGCTGGTGCGCGCGCTGCCGCTGGGTGGCTACGGCGTGGTGCTGATGCTGTGCGCGGTGATGCTGAGCTCGCGCGTGAGCGTGGGGACGCTGGTGGTGGGCACGCTCTTCACCGCACTGCTGGTGGGCTATGGCTGGTGGGGCGGCGTGCTGGGGCGAGCGGTGGTGCCGGGTGTGCTGGGCGGGGTGATGCCACTGCTGGTGCCGCCGGTGGTGATTGCCACCGGGCACGTGTGCGCCTCGGGCTGTCGGGCCTTCTGCCTCTGGGCCTGCGTGGGAGGCGGCATGCTGGCCGGCGTCCTCATCACCCGCGCGGCGGTGAAGCTGAAGGAGGAGCGCATGCGCTTCGTGTTCGCGGCCGGGGCGCTGGCCTCGCTGTGCGGCGCGCTGACGTGCCTCCTCTATGGCATGTCCGGCGTCATCGGAGTGATGACGGGCCTGGCCCTCGCGTCCACGCCGGGGCTGGTGCTGCGCCGGGCCTGAAGTCCTGAACCCCTGAAGCCTCTACACACTCCCCGCTGCCTCCACTGGAGGGCGCGGGACGGGAGAGTCATGTCCACCGTCGCATCGCTCGCGTTGCTCGTCTCGCTGTCCGCCGCGCCGGCCGCGCCCCAGACGCCGCGTGTCTTCGCTCCCGACGTCGTGTCCAGCGGCCACGAGGAGTTCGGCGCGGCCTTCACGCCGGATGGCAACACCGTGTACTTCAACCGCGCGGACCCCACGCGCTTCACCTTCCAGCTCATCATGGTGAGCCACTTCCGGGGCGGGCGGTGGACGAAGCCGGAGGTGGCGCCCTTCGCGGGGCGCTGGCGGGACATCGACCCGTCGCTGTCTCCGGACGGGCGGCGCCTCTTCTTCGCCTCCAACCGGCCGCGCAAGGAAGGCGAGCCGGTGCGCAAGGACTTCGACATCTGGATGGTGGAGCGCGAGGGCGCCGGGTGGAGCGCGGCGCGCCTCGTGCCGGAGGTGAACACGGAGGAAACGGAGCTGAACACGTCCGTCACCGCCGACGGCACGCTCTACGTCACGCGCATCCAGGTGGAGCCCCGGGGCAAGCGTAACCTCCACCGCTACCCCTGGAAGGATGGGCGGTATGGGCCGGGGGAGAAGCTGCCGGCGCTCATCAACGACCCGGAGCACGGTGCGGGCAATCAGTACGTCTCCGCGGACGAGCGCTACCTGCTGTTCACCTCGGATGCGCGGCCCGGCAGCCTGGGCCAGTTCGACCTGTGGGTGTCGTTCCGCCAGGACGGTGGCTGGAGCCCGCCCCGCAACCTGGGGCCCGCCGTCAACGGGGGAGACGTGCTGACCCCGGTGGTGGTGCCGGCCCGGGGCGTGCTGGTGTACGCGTCACGGCCTCCCTTCCAGATGGAGCCCCCCGCGAAGCCGTACACGACGGCCGAGTTCGAGGCGCGGCTGCGCTCGCCGGGCAACGGGCACGGAGACTTGTATGAGGTGGCGCTCTCCGCGGTCGGGTTGCCCACGGAGCCCGCGGCGGCTCGCTGAAGGTGGCGCTCACCGTCACGGCATGGACCGCAACCGGGTGCTCTCCACCAGGGCAGCCCTCTTGCTGGCGGAGCTGATGGCAGCGCACAGCTCCTGAAGCAATGCTTCCGCCACCGTGCAGCCAACGCGCACGACGCACGCCCGGTGCGCGTGAAGCGAGGGAGCCCACGGGGCACCGGCTTGATACGGTGCGGCGCGACATGACCGCCGCCTTCCTTGCCGCCACCACGCCCGAGCTCCTCTCCCCCGGTCGCTATCGCGTCCGCTTCACGACGCCCTGGTATCAGGGGAGGGGCGCGTTCGGAGGCGTGGTGGCGGGGGCGGCCCTGCGAGCGCTGGAGCACTACCTGGGAGACGCGCGGCGGCCGGTGCGCTCCCTCACCGCGCACTTCTGCTCGCCGGCGGTGGAAGGTGAGGCGGAGGTGCTGACGCGCATCGAGCGCGCCGGGAAGCATGTCACCCACGCCACGGTGCGGGTGGAGAACGCCGCGGGCGTGGTGTGCGTGGCCAGTGCCACCTTCGGCGCCTCGCGCGGAGGAACGCTGGAGTACTTCGACATGCCGCGTCCGAAGGTGCCGCCTCCGCACGAGGTGCCCGTGGTTCCGGACGACGTGCCCATGCCGACCTTCTGCAGCTTCTTCGAGTACCGCTTCTGCATCGGCTCGGCGCCATACTCCGGGTCGTCGGTGGCGGAGACGGGAGGCTGGATTCGCCCGAAGGACCCGCTGGTGCTGGACGCGCCGCTGTGCGTGGGGCTGATGGATGCGTACCCGCCAGCGGTGCTGTCGCGCGTGGACGGCTTCCAGGCGGCGGCGAGCGTGGACTTCACGGTGGACTTCTTCCAGCCGCTGTCACGTCCGGGCCTGAGCGCGGATGCGTACTACCTGCGCACGGGGCGCTCGCGCCTGGCCGCCAACGGCTACTCGGAGGACTCCCAGCAGCTGTGGACGGAGGGAGGCGAGCTGCTGGCACAGTGCCGCCAGCTCATCGCGCTGCTGGGCTGAGCCCGGGCACGGGTGCGTCTCGCAGGGCAGGGCCCGGAGGCGGAACGTTCATTCCGGCCAGGAGCCGGCCCGGCGAGGCGCGTGCGATGCGCGTGGAATGAAGGTTCATTCCAGCCAGGAGCCGGCCCGGCGGTGACGCGCGCGATGCACGTGGAATGACGGTTCCTTCCGGCTGAGCGCCGACCGCGACGCGCGAAGCGGATGCTCCCCGGTGAGCCGCCCCGGGCGAACGGGTATCCTCCCTCGACCGCACGAAGCACGTTGACGCGAGGGCGAGGCCGGAGATGACGGACGGTACGAGAGCGCACGAAGAGCTGCTCGCGGTCATCGGCCGGGCGCTCGGCGGCGAAACACCCTACGAGGAGGTCGAGGGCGCCCGCGCGGACGCCATCCACCTCGGGACGATGAGGCGGCTGCCCGCGGGCACGAGCCGCGAGGTGCTCGGCGGCGCGGTGGATGCGGCGGCCGGGCGCGTGGCCTGGGTCGAGCAGCTCACCGGCGAGCCCCAGGGCGGCTACGTGCCGGTGAGCATCGACCTCCACTTCGCCTGGGGCGGGCAGCATCGCGGCAGGGTGGAGGTCCCGACCTACAACCCGTACTTCGGCTGCGACGTGCGCTTCATGCGCTGGTACGGCGGCACGCTGGTGGTCATCTACCGCGAGAAGCACCGGACCCTCGCGATGCGGCTGGAGCCTCCTTCCCAGGCCCTCACGCTCGCGGTGCTCGAGGACCGGTGGGCCATCGACGACGACACGGTGTACTTCGTCTCCCAGGACCCCGGCCTGCTCGAAGCGCGACTGCTGCCGTCCCTGGAGTTGGCCCTGCCGCTCCCGGCCTTGATGCCGCCGAGCGGCAAGCAGTTCTGGAGGCACGCCCCGGGGACGCTGGCGCTGGCGCCCCTTCCGCCGATAGCGACGGGAGAGACGCGAGACGCCTACTTCGCGAGGCTGGAAGCGGAGCGGAGCCAGGCCCACCTCGTTCCGCTGCCACCCCGCGAGGCCCGCACGTTCGTGCCTGCCCCGGCACACTTCCGGGCTCGCATGCAGGAGCTGCTCGCCAGGACGGTACCGCCGCCGCTCGGCGTGGACCTGCTGGTGGGCGCGGTGGCGACGCCCTTCTGGAAGGAAGAGCAGCCCGTCCGCACGAGCTACACCACGGGCCTCGGCCGAGGCTGCAGCCCGAGGTACCTGCCAGTCTATTGGTACCAGCGCCTGCGGGAAGACGGGCACGCGGATGCGGCGCAACAGTGGCTCCACTGGCTGGAGCGCCTGGCGGTGCTGGACGACGTGGACCCCGAGCCCTGGACGCGCGCAGACGCCTCGGACGAGGGCGTGGTGCGCACGGCGCTCGTCTACCTGCGAGCCCGTGCCCGGGTGTTGGCGGAGGCCTGCCGCACGGGCCGGCTCCCCAAGGGGGAGTACTGCTACCTCTTCACGACTCCCGAGAGGACGCGGCACCTGGAAGAGGACCGGCTCCGTCCACCAGGCTTCCACGAGGTGCTGCGCCAACTGGTGGCACGCCGCCCCAAGTCCATCTCCGAGTCCGACTGAGTCGCAAAGGCCGAACACTCACCCCTGGGAAGCGCCCACCAGGTCCAGCTCCGCCATGACGGGGAAGTGGTCCGAGAGCACGGTGGGCACCCGTGCATGGCGCACGTAGCGAAGCTCCGGGGACACCAGAATCCAGTCCAGCCGCTGACGGGGCCATGTGGTGGTGTACGTCGGCTCACCGCCCCCGGGCTCATGAAGGTGGAGCCGGACCGACGCGCACAGCCGCTCCACCGTCTTGCCGGGATTGCCCTCACTGGAGTTGAAGTCGCCCATCACCACCAGGAGCCGGCCCTGCCGGTGCCGCCGCTCCAGGGCCTCGGCCAGCCGCTGCACCTGCCGCAGCCGGCGCGGCTGGGAGAACGGGTCCAGGTGGACGGACACCACGTCGACGACATGCCCCTTCCAATGGATGGCGGCGGCGACGAAGCCCTTGTCCACCGCGCGGTCTGCCTGGAAGAAGACGACCTCGGGCTCGTGCAGCGGAACGCGCGACAGCAGCGCCGTGCCCTGTGCGAAGAGTCCAGGCACTCGCAGGTGCTCACCGTGCAGCACGTGTGCATAGCCCGCCGCGGCCGCGATGTGGGCCACCTGGTCCACGCCGCCGCTGAAGAAACACTTCCGGTCCACCTCCTGCAGCGCCACCACGTCCGCCGCCTCCTGGGCGAGCAGCGCGGCGATGCCATCCAGGGTCCGCCGCAGGGCCGCCCGTGGGCGCAGGAAGGGCATGGGCACGAGGTACGGCGCGCCATGCGCGATGTTGAACGTGAGGACCTTGAGCGGCACGCCGCTCAGGCCGCCGTCGAGGAGAGCTGCTTCGCGAGCACGTGCACCAGCTCCTCGGCTTGGATGGGCTTGGGCAGCAGCTCCGCGCCGTAGCGGATGGCGACGGGGAGGATGTCGTCCAGCTGCTCGTGCCCGGTGAGGAAGACGAAGGGCACCTGACAGTGCTGCAGCTCGCGCATCGCCGTCAGCACGTCGGCGCCCGTCATGCCCGGCATGTTGTAGTCGCAGAGGATGGCGGAGACGTCGGACACGTTCATGTTGAACGCATCGGCCGGCGTCTGCACCGTCACCACCGCGTAGCCCGCCTTCTGGAGGATGTCCCTCACCACCGCGAGCACGAAGAGGTCATCGTCAATCACCAGCACGGTCTTCATCGCGGGGCTCTCCAGGGAAGCCCGGCCATCCTAGCCGAGCCCCCCTCTTGCCGCCGATGGGTGGGCTGCGCTTACCTCGGCGCAGCGGGTCGCGACTGCCCCGTGCCCGTGGGAGCGGGCGAGGGGATGAGCACCAGGTCCTCCTGCGGTGGGATGAGGTATTCCGCACCCGTCTCCGTCACCACCGCCATCTCCTCCACCGAGACGAGGCGGAGCAAGTCAGGCCCGCCGTCCTGCCAGGCGAAGAAGCCGTCGAAGGCGAACACCTGCCCGGGGCGGACCAGTCGTGCGGACTGGCCCTTGGCGGGCTCGCCCTTCTGGGCGCCGGACAGCGCCGGGCCCACGTCGTGCGCCCAGTAGCCCACGGGGTGGCCGGTGCCCCACATGACGGGCTCGGAGCCCGCCTCGCGCATCCAGTCGCGCTGCGCCTTGTCCACGTCCCAGCCGCGCGCGCCCGGCTTCAGGGCCGCCAGCGCAATCCGGCTGCCCTTCTTGCCCTTCTCCCACTTCTCCAGCGCCTCCTTCGGCGGCTGCGTCTGGCCCGGGGCCAGCACGTAGGCGAAGCGCTGGATGTCCGTCACCCACATGCCGCCCACGCGGATGCCGAAGTCCGTCTGGATGAAGTCTCCGGGTTGAATCACGCGCTCGGTGGCGTGCGAGTGGCCCCGAGTGGGGCCGCTCTGCACGTTGGGGTTCTGGTCCGGCGCCCAGGCGTCGCCCACGCCCAGCTCCGCCATGCGCCGCTTGAGGAAGCGCGCCACGTCCACGTCGCGCGTCTTGCCCGGCACCACCGCGCGGTACGCCTCCACCTCCAGCTGCGACGTCAGCGCGGCGGCCTTGCGGAGGATGTCCACCTCCTCGGGCAGCTTCACGGAGAGCCACTCGGAGACGACGTCCTCGGAGGACACCAGCTTCCTGCGCAGCGCGGGCGTCAGCGCCTTCTCCAGCGCGGCGCGCTGCGTGGCGGAAAGGCCGTCGGCCACCGTCACCCGCTCGGACGAGTTCACCGCGATGCGCGCGGGCTTCGCCGCCGCCAGCCGCGAGGCCACCTGCGCATAGAGGTCCGCGCCGCGCTCCAGCGGCACCACCTCGTCCAGCGGGCCCACGTCCTTGAGCGCCGTGGCCTCGCCCGCGGGAGACAGGGCGAGGGCGCGCACCGACTCGCCCTGCTTGAGGAAGAGGAAGGCGGCGGTCCCTCCCGCGTTCTCACAGCCGACGTGGACGGCCAGCGGGTCGTTGTCGTTCTCACGGCAGATGAGCACCCAGGCGTCCACGTTGGCGCGGGCCATGGCCTGGGGCAGCAGCTTCTGGATGCGCTCCTTCCGGATGCGCGGCCAGGCGTCCGGGGAGACGATGTCGGCGCCACCCGCGGCGCTGGCGAGGGGCGCCCAGAGAGGCACGGCGGTGAGCAGGGCGGAGAGGAGTACGGGCCGGGCGCGCGTCATGCGGCGGAGGGTCCTTTCGGGGGGAGGAGGGCCGCATCTTGTCCGAGGTCGCCCCCGGGAGGGACGCTCCCGGTGTGAAGTCCCCCGGATGAAGTCCCCGGGTGAAGTTCCATGACGCCGGTGTGAAGAAGCGCTCCGGGCGGCCGGGCCGGCGGTGGCATGCAAGCGTCTGCGTCGTGGCTCGTTTAAGGTGGGGATATGGCCAAGAGCTCCTCCCGCAAGTCCCCAGCGAAGGCGAAGAAGCCCGCCGCCCGCGCCGCGCCCGCGAAGGCGGCGAAGCCCGCCGCTCCGGCGAAGGCCCGCCCGCCGCGCCAGGTGGTCGCCACGCCCGTCGCCGCCCCGTCCTCCTCTGACACCGGGCCGCGTCCTCCTGTCCTGGAAGCCGAGCCTGTCCTGGAATCCGAGTCCGGCGCCGCCGCTGAGCCCCAGAAGGCGCTCCCGGCCGGCGAGCCCGCGGGCCGCGTGCTGCCCTTCGAAATCGACCCGAAGCAGCTGGAAGAGGGGCTGCGCAAGCTCCAGGGCGAGGTGGTGCACTGGGCCAACAAGGGCCGCTACACGCGGGTGCGCTTCAAGTTCCGCGGCAAGCAGCTGCTGCCGGACCTGCCGCTGGCCGCCGTGGTGGCCGCGGAGGGACTCACGTTCTACTGGGGCGGAATCCTCCGGGTGCTCATCGCCAACGTGGTGGGCGGCAGCGTCTTCCAGGTGGAGCTGGTCAACGACGCGGAGAAGCGCGTCCAGGCCGGCAAGGAGGCGCTGCTGTCGGGTGACGTGGACCAGGCGCTGACACTCTTCCGCGAGGCCCTGGCCATGGACCGGGATTTCGCCTCCGCGCACCTCAACGTGGGCGTGGCCCTGAAGCTCAAGGGCGACCGCGACGGCGCGCTGGCGGCCTTCGAGAAGGCCAGGGAGAAGGACCCGGAAGGCCCCATCGGCACCGAGGCCGAGCGGCTGGCCGCCCCCCTGCGTCCCCAGGGTTCCACGCGCACCGCCTAGGCCCCTTCTGGTGCCTTCCAGACAGGCCCTCCAGGGTGCCTTCCGAGGCCCCCCGGAGGGCCTCTTTTTTCGTACCGGATGCGGGCTGAAAAGGGTACCTCCGAGCGTTCAGAATGGGGCGCTGGAACGCCCTGAATGGACCCCTTTCCGAAGCCTCCGGACATCCAGGCCCTCACCCCCTTGTTTCCCCTGTTGACGTAGGGAAATCCGGGGGTTACGAACGCTCATCCACTGGATGGCGGCCCCTTGCTGGGCCCCTCCTCGACACTTCCCAGAGCTCATGGCTGACGACACCACCGACAAGCCGGCAACGCCCCCCGCGCCTCCGCCTCCTGGCAGCGCCGGGGAACTCATTCCCGTCAACATCGAAGACGAGATGCGCCGTTCGTATCTCGACTACTCGATGTCCGTCATCATCGGGCGCGCGCTGCCCGACGTGCGTGACGGCCTCAAGCCCGTGCATCGCCGCGTGCTGTTCGCGATGAACGACCTCGGCAACCTCCACAACCGCGCCTACAAGAAGAGCGCGCGCGTGGTGGGCGACGTCATCGGCAAGTACCACCCGCACGGCGATGCCTCGGTGTACGACGCCATGGTGCGCCTGGCGCAGGAGTGGAGCCTGCGCTACCTCCTGGTGGACGGCCAGGGCAACTTCGGCTCGGTGGACGGCGACTCGCCGGCGGCCATGCGCTACACGGAAGTGCGCATGGAGCGGCTGGCGGAGGACCTGCTGGCCGACATCGACAAGGACACGGTGGACTTCGGTCCCAACTACGACGACTCGCTGGAAGAGCCGCTCGTCCTCCCGTCGAAGTTCCCCAACCTCCTGGTCAACGGCAGCAGCGGCATCGCGGTGGGCATGACCACCAACATCCCGCCGCACAACATGACCGAGGTCATCAACGGCACCCTGCACCTCATCGACAATCCCGAGTGCACCGTCCGCGACCTGATGGAGTTCATCACGGGTCCGGACTTCCCCACGGCCGCCATCATCACCGGCCGCGAGGGCATCGTCCGGGCCTATGAGACGGGCCGCGGCCAGCTCACCGTCCGCGCGCGCGCGGAAATCGAGACCTCCAAGCGGGCGGACCGTGAAGCCATCATCTTCACGGAGATTCCGTTCCAGGTGAACAAGGCGCGGCTCATCGAGAAGATCGCCGACCTGGTGCGCGAGAAGAAGCTGGAAGGCATCAGCGACATCCGCGACGAGAGCGACCGCCAGGGCATGCGCATCGTCATCGAGCTCAAGCGCGATGCGATTTCGCAGGTGGTGCTCAACAACCTGTTCCAGATGACGCCGCTGGAGACGACGTTCGGCTGCGTCATGCTGGCCATCGACGGCGGGCAGCCGCGCACGCTGAACCTGAAGCAGATGCTCGACAGGTTCGTCGCCCACCGCCGCGACGTGGTGACGCGCCGCAGCCGCTACGAGCTGCGCAAGGCGCTGGCGCGCATGCACATCGTCGAGGGCCTGCTCGTCGCACAGGACCTCATCGACCTGGTGGTCAGCCTCATCCGCGCGTCCAGGGACCCGGACGAGGCGCGCTGGGGCCTGATGAACATCCTGTCGCCCGCGCTCTACGAGCACGAGCGCTTCGCCAGCCTGCCGCGCATCGACTACGCGAAGGCGAAGGCGCAGATGGAGATGCTCGTCTCGCGCGCGCGCAACGAGGAGCCGAGCTATGGCGGCCTCGCCCACAAGTACGAGGGCGCGGGTTTCAGCCAGGAGCAGGCGCAGAACATCCTCGAGATGCGGCTGCAGCGCCTCACGGGCCTGCAGCGCGAGGAGCTGTTCCGCGAGCTCATCGCCCTGATTCGCGACATCACCCGGCTGCAGGACATCCTGGCCAACGAGCGCAGCCTGCTCACCGTCATCAAGACGGAGCTGATGGAGATTCGCGACCGCTACGGCGACAAGCGCCGCACGGAAATCACGGGCGCGGTGGACGAAATCACCAGCGAGGACCTCATCGCCGAGGAGACGATGGTGGTCACGCTGTCGCACACCGGCTACGTGAAGCGCTCGCCGCTGAGTGAGTACCGGGCGCAGAAGCGCGGTGGGCGCGGCAAGACGGGGGCGGCGACGAAGGAAGACGACTTCGTCAGCAAGCTCTTCGTGGCGAGCACCCACGCGTTCCTGATGCCGATTACCACCAAGGGCAAGCTGTACTCGCTCAAGGTGCACCAGATTCCGCAGGCCAGCCGCACGTCGCGCGGCAAGGCCATGGTGAACCTGGTGCAGTTCGGCGAGGGCGAGCGGCTGGCGCAGGTGCTGGTGACGCGGGACTTCCCGGAGAACCGCTACGTCTTCTTCGTCACGAAGAAGGGCGTGGTGAAGCGCACGGACCTGAGCGCGTTCGAGAACGTCCGCTCCAGCGGCATCATCGCGCTGGGCATCGACGACGGGGACGAGCTGGTGTCGGTGATGATTACCGACGGCAGCAAGGACATCCTGCTGTCGACGGCGTCGGGCATGAGCATCCGCTTCCCGGAGGAGGAGGTCCGCTCCATGGGCCGGCAGGCCTACGGCGTGAAGGGCATCACGCTGGAGGACGGCGACGAGGTGGTGGGCGCGGACATGGTGGAGAAGGACACCGCCATCCTCACGGTGACGGAGAACGGCTACGGCAAGCGCACGCTGGAGGCCGAGTACCGGCAGCAGGGCCGCGGCGGCAAGGGCATCATCGACATCAAGACCACCGAGCGGAACGGCAAGGTGGTGGGCCTGCTCCAGGTGAAGGACTCGGACGAGGTGATGCTCGTCACCAACGGTGGGATGCTCATCCGCATGCGGGTGAAGGAGATCTCCACCATCGGCCGCAACACGCAGGGCGTGCGGCTGATTGCCCTGGAGAACGAGCAGGAGAAGGTGATGGCCATCTCCAAGCTCCCCGAGGGCGAGACGTCCGAGGACGAGGAGACCGTGTCCCCGGTCGAGGTCAGCGCCTCGGCCGAGGGCGGCGCTTCCGAGGAGGCGGCTTCCACGGAAGAGACTGCTCCGGCGGAGGGCGCCGACGGCGGCGAGGACTCCGGCACGGAGGGCTCTGGAGAGCCCGAGCAGGGCTGATGCTTCGGGCACAGCCCGGCTGAGGTGCTGACAGCGCCCCTCTCCCGCTTCCGGGAGGGGGGCGTTTCAGTTGGGGGAGGGGAAGGGAGGGGCGGGCTCACCGCCGGAAGGAATGTTCATTCCTTGAGACCGGGCGGCCGGAGAGGCCCGCAGGTGGACGCTTCCGACCATGCCCTCGGGTCGGCTTACCGGTGGAAGGAATGTTCATTCCGCGGAGGGCCAGCGGACGGATGCAGCCAGTTCCACCCTTGGGCTGGCTTCTCGCCGGAAGGAACCTTCATTCCACGAGGCGAGACCCATCCCACCGAGGGGCGTCGGCTCCCCTCGCGGGTTGGCTTCGCGCCGGAAGGAACGTTCATTCCACGGGCCTGTCCCGCCCGGGGGCAGACAGAACGGACACCGCCGACCGGGCATGTCACTGGTCTGTTGCCCATGGCGACCAGGAAGGACGCTCCTGGCTTGGGCCAGCCTCCCTGTCCGTGCGAATCCGCTTCGCAATTGAGTCAGGGCGATGGAGTCGCGGCCTGGGACGCAGGTGGCAGCGCGACGGATGTGGTCGCTGCCGCGAGGTGGCCGCTGCTGTCCTTGGCGAGCGCATAGAGCTTGATGGCCCCCTTCACGTTCGGCATGCGCACCCGCCAGGAGTCGGGCGTGGGGCCTGCCTTGGCTTCGAGCCGCACCACCGAGTCGCGCTCATGCCGCGTGGCGCCGCCCCGGAAGTTGTAGGCGAAGGAGACCTGGGGCGGCGCTCCTGCCGTGTCCTTCATTACCACGCGCACCAGGGCCCAGGTCCCCGACTCCTCGCGCTTCACGTCGCTGATGGTGACGCTGGCGACCTGGGGCAGCGGGGCTGCGGGCTTCTGGCCCGTGTACGCCTCGCGCACCGCGTGCCACGCCGGCCGGGTGGACGTGCCCGACAGCATGCCGAGCCAGAGGCTGGTGTGGTCGAACGACGCGCTGTAGTTGAAGACGAAGAGGCCCAGGCAGCGCCCGGCCTGCACGTGGGGCGCGAGCGCGTTCTTCCAGCCGTCGACGATGGCGTCGTACTTCTCCGCATCCGTGGGCTCGCGAGGGACGCCGTTCGCGTCCTTGGGGGCATCCCACTCGCCCTGGGCGCCGAACTCGGTGATGAACCACGGCTTCACCACGCCTGCCTTCTGGAGCGTGTCGGGGAGCACGTGGACGCCGCCGCCGTAGACGTTGATGCCGTACGCGTCGAGGGACGGTGTGAATTTCTCCCACCAGGGCACGCCGAACATCCACGCGTCGACGGAGATGACGGGGTGGCTCGCGTCCACCTTCTTCACCTCGCGGACGACCTTCTCCAGGAAGCGGGCATAGGCCTCCTTCGCGGCATCGTTCGGAGAGTTCAACAGCACCTCGTTGCCGATGCCCCAGGCGAGCACGGCGGGGTGGTCCTTGAAGAACTTCACGTGCGTGAGCGTGTCCGCGAGCTGCTTCTTCATGCCGGCGGTGTCGCGCGTGTAGTCGAACGAGTCGTCGCTCTCCGCACCGGGCTGCCCCTGGCGCAGCCAGAGTCCGACCATCACCTTCATCCCGTGCTTGTGCGCGGCATCGAGCAGGTACTTCGTCTCCGTGCTGACTCCCCACGTGCGAAGCGTGTTCACCCCGAGCGCCGCGAGCTTCGCGCAGTCCTGCTCGTACGCGGCGGAGCTGCTGCTGCCGCTGAAGGTGACGCCCCTGGCGATGTATGGCTTCCCATCGACCTGGAGCTGCCACTGGTTGTCGACCCTGACGATGGCCGTCTTCGCATCCGCGGCACCTGCCGGAATGAGGACGAGGGCCAGCAGGAGGGCCAGGAGGAGAGGGCGGACCGGTTTCATGGAAACCGTCTTACCAAGAAAGAGCAGTGCCTTACCTGGCGGACCTCACCGCAGCGCTGCCGGAAGCGCCGCCACGTCCACCTTCGGCACGCCCACCTGCATCACCGCCTGCGCCCCGAACCAGTTGGCCAGCTCCGCGCACCGCGCCAGCGGCAGCTCCCGCAGCAGGCCCAGCGCGAAGCCCGCGAGGAAGCAGTCCCCGGCGCCCGTGGGGTCCACCTCGTCCGCCGGAAAGGCCGGCACGTCGAGGCGCGCAGCCGACGTCAGCACCGTGCAGCCCGCGTGTCCCCGCGTGATGACGAGGCACGTCTGCTGCCGCACCCGCTCCACGTCCATCGCACGGGCCTCGTCCTCGCTGGCCTTCAGCACGTGGATGCGCCCGAGGAGCGCGGCATACGGAGTCTCGGACAGACGCACGTGGAGGACCCGGCCCTCGCCGTCCAGCGTCCGCAGCAGCCCCTGCGCATCCGCCACCACGTGCCGGGCCCGCTCGGAGACGCGGACCAGCGTCTCCGGAAGCAGCTCCCCCATCACGCCACAGGCCAGCGCCACGCGCGCGTCCACGGTGATGTCCTCGGGGCGGATGGGCTCCGCCCGCGCGCTGACGCGCAGCACCCGCTCCCCCGTGTCCCAGTCCGCGGTGAACTGCGTGGTGCGCGTCCCCGGGACGACTCGCGGCGGATGCCGGACCTGACCCGCGTAGCGGAAGTCCTCACCCGCCACGGCGGCCACCGTGTAGTCCACCGCCACGGCGTCGAGCACCGCGGAGATGTACGCCGACGAGCCCCCGAGCGCGTGCGTCTGCCGCCCGGGTCCGAGCCGCAGCAGGTCGTGGCAGTAGTTGCCCACGACGAGCACGTCACGCGAGGGCCGGAGGCTCACGCCTACTCCTTGCGCGCGAAGTCCTTCGGAATCGGAGTGCCCGCGGTCTTCTCGTCAATCCAGGCGATGTTCAGCACCCACCAGCGCTGGCCGTCGAACACGAGCTGCAGGCTGTTGACGCCCTTGGACGTCACCGGCCCGTCCGGCGTGTCGCGCGTCTCGTAGGCGCTCAGCACGTTGACCAGGTCGCCGTAGCCGGCCACCTGCCGGTGCGTCTCCTTCTCGTAGAAGGCGTGCTTGGCGAAGAAGTCCACGCCCCAGGTGGCGTAGTCGTCCGGGGTGATGGGCGAGATGCCCGGGCCCGCGCCGGCCTTCGCGCGCCGGACGGGAATCATGTGGGCGCCCGGGTAGAACAGGGAGCGGAAGCGCTGCCAGTCGCGCGCCTTGCCCGCGGGGCCGCTGATGACGTCGTAGAGCGCGGCGGTGAGCGCGGGGATGGAGCGCACGTCCTCGGGCCGGGCGGCGGGGGCCTGCTGGAGCGCGGCCTGGGTGCGGTCGCCCGCGGCCTTCATCGAGTTCTGCACGGCCGGCGAGGGCGCCGTCTTCGCGGCGGCGGGAGGCGTCGTCTTGGCGGCGGCCGGAGGCGGCTGCTGCGCGGGGGGAGGCTGGGCCTGTTGCGCCAGCGAGGTCGAGGCGACGAGCAGGACGGCGGTGATGAGCGGGCGAAGCATGAGGAGTCTCCGCGACGGCGAGGGGGTTTCGGCGGCGGAGGCTAACCCGCCGCGCCCCGGCTCGCGCGGGCCCATTCCCGTTCCGATGACTTCCGTCCAATCGTCGGGTCCTCATCACCCCGGGGCTGGCACACAGCCTGTCGCGCAAGCGGTGGAAGCCGGAGGGCCGGTCCGTTAGGTTCCGCCGCCATGAAGCGACTCCTCCTGCTGACCCTGTCCCTGTCCCTGTCTTCCTCCGCGCTCGCGGCGGAGACGCTCACAGTCTACTCCGGCCGCAACGAGAAGCTGGTCGGCCCCCTCTTCAAGAAGTTCACCGAGAAGACCGGCATCGAGGTGAAGGTGCGCTACGGCGAGACGCCGCAGCTGGCCGCCACGCTACTGGAGGAGGGCGCGAAGACGCCCGCCGACGTGTTCTTCGCGCAGGACGCGGGCGGCCTGGGGGCCATGGCCAACGCCGGCCGGCTCCAGGCGCTGCCCAAGGAGACGCTGGACAAGGTGGACGCGCGCTTCCGCTCGCCGCAGGGGATGTGGGTGGGCACCAGCGGCCGTGCGCGCACGGTGGCGTACAACACCAAGAAGGTGAAGGCGGCGGACCTGCCCAAGAGCATCCTCGGCTTCACGGACGCGAAGTGGAAGGGCCGGCTGGGCTGGGCGCCCACCAACGCGTCCTTCCAGGCCTTCGTCACCGCGCTGCGGCTGCTCAAGGGCGAGGAGGCCGCCACGCAGTGGCTCAAGGGCATGCAGGCCAACAGCCCGCGCGTCTACAAGAACAACGCGGCCATCATCGAGGCGCTGTCGCGCGGTGAAATCGACGCGGGCTTCGTGAACCACTACTACCTGTACGCCGCGAAGAAGGACAAGAGCGAGCTGCCCGTGGCCAACCACTTCGTCGAGGCGGGAGACCCGGGCGCGCTGGTGAACGTGGCGGGCGTGGGCATCCTCAAGGAGACGAAGAAGGCGGACGCGGCGCGCAAGCTCGCGGCGTACCTGCTGGAGCCCGAGGCCCAGGCGTACTTCTCCCAGGAGACGTTCGAGTACCCGCTGGTGTCCGGCGTGAAGTCCGCCGCCGCGCTGCCGGAGCTGTCCAAGGTGGGCTCGCCCGCGCTGGACCTCTCCAAGCTGGACGACCTGCGCGGCACGGTGAAGCTGCTGCAGGACACCGGCGTCCTCTGAGCGCCGGATGAAGCGCCGTCCTCCCGTGTGGCTGCTGGCGTCGGGCGTGGCCATGGCCGCGCTCGCGCTGCTGCCCGCGCTGTACCTCGTCGTGCGCGCGTCGGAGGCGGACGCGGACACCTGGCGCCTGCTCCTGCGCGACAGGACGTGGGGCCTGCTGTGGCGCACGCTGGGGCTGGCCGTGGCGGTGACGGTGTGCGCGGCGGCGGTGTCCCTGCCGCTGGCGTGGCTCACCGCTCGCACGGACCTGCCGTGGCGGCGCGTGTGGACGGTGCTGCTGTGCGTGCCGCTGGCCCTGCCCACCTTCGTCAGCGGCTATGTGCTGCTGGCGGCGTTCGGCACCGGCGGCGCGCTGGAGGAGCCCCTGTCGCGGTGGGGCCTGCCGGTGCCCCCGGTGTACGGCTTCCCGGGAGCGCTGCTGGCGCTCACCGTGTCCACCTACCCGTACTTCCTGCTCGCGCTGCGGGCCGGGCTGCTGTCGCAGGACCCGGCGTGGCTGGAGGGGGCACGCAGCCTGGGCCTCACGCCAGCGCGGGCCTTCTGGCGGGTGACGGTGCCGCTGTTGCGTCCGGCCTTCGCCTCCGGGGCGCTGCTGGTGGGGCTGTACGTGCTGTCGGACTTCGGCGCGGTGGCGCTGGTGCAGTACGACGCCTTCTCTCGCGCCATCTACGTCCAGTACGAGGGCGCGTATGACCGCACCTACGCGGCGCTGCTGGGCCTGGCGCTGGTGGTGGTGACGGTGGCGGTGCTGGTGCTGGAGGTGCGGCTGCGCGGGAAGGCGGGCTACCACCGCAGTGCGAAGGGCGCGGCGAGGGCCATGTCCCCGGTGCGGCTGGGGCGCTGGCGCGTGCCGGCGCTGCTGCTGTGCGGCGTGGTGGTGGCGCTGGGCGTGGGGCTGCCGGTGGGCGTGCTCCTCTTCTGGGGCGTGCGGGGCCTGGCGGGCCCGGAGGTGACGGTGTTGGGGCCGGCGCTCAACTCGGTGCTGGCCTCGGTGCTGGGTGCGGTGGCGTCCGTGCTGGGCGCGCTGCCGCTGGCCTTCCTGGCGGTGCGCTACCCCGGGCGGCTCAGCGTGGCGATGGAGCGCGCGGCATACGGTGGGTATGCGCTGCCGCCCATCGTCCTGGCGCTGTCGCTCGTCTTCCTCGGAGTGCAGGTGCTGCCCTTCCTCTACGGCACGCTGGCCATGCTGGTGCTGGCCTACCTCGTGCGCTTCCTGCCGCAGGGCGTGGGCGTGGTGCGCTCCACGCTGCTGCAGCTCAACCCGCACCTGCCCGAAGCCGCGGCGTCGCTGGGCCAGCCTCCGTCCGGCGTCTTCCGCCGCGTCACGATGCCGCTCTTGCGGCCGGGGCTGCTGGCGGGTGGGGCGCTCGTCTTCCTCACGGCGATGAAGGAGCTGCCGGCCACGCTGCTGTTGGCGCCCATCGGCTTCGACACGCTGGCCACGCGCGTGTGGAGCGCCACCGCCGAGGGCCGCTTCGCGGAGGCCGCGCTGCCGGCGCTGGTGCTGATGGCCGTGTCCACGCTGGGTGTGGGGCTGCTCGTCTCGCAGGAGGGCGGCTCGGCGCCGGGCTGAGCGCGGGAGTGGAGGCTTCCCGGCGCGCCGGAACGCGGTAGGGTGCGCCGCGTCCATGCCCCTGCTCTCGCTCGACGCCGTCACCCTGCGCTACGCCTCCAGCGGCACCGCCGCGGTGGACGGGCTGTCGCTGGCGGTGGAGCCGGGCGAGGTGCTGGCGCTGCTGGGCCCCTCCGGCTGCGGCAAGACGACGACGCTGCGCATGGTGGCCGGCTTCGAGCGCCCCGACGCGGGCTCCGTCACCCTGGACGGCCGCGCGCTGGCGGGCCCTGGCACCTTCGTGCCGCCCGAGCAGCGCAGCGTGGGCATGGTGTTCCAGGACTACGCCCTCTTCCCGCACCTGTCCGTGCTGGACAACGTGGCCTTCGGCCTCACCACGGTGCCACGCGCCGAGGCGCTCTCCCGCGCCCGCGCCATGCTGAAGCTCTTCGGCCTGGAGGGCTTCGAGTCGCGCATGCCGCACGCGCTCTCCGGCGGGCAGCAGCAGCGGGTGGCGCTCTCTCGCGCGCTGGCCCCGGGCCCCCGGGTGCTGCTGCTGGACGAGCCCTTCTCCAGCCTGGACAGCGCGCTGCGCGCGTCCACGCGGATGGAGGTGCGGCGGGTGCTCAAGTCGCTCGGCGCCACGGTGATGCTCGTCACGCACGACCAGGGCGAGGCCATGGCCTTCGCGGACCGGCTGGTGGTGATGCGCGCGGGCAGGGTGGAGCAGGTGGGCACGCCGGAGGACGTCTACTCCACGCCGCGCACCGCCTTCGTCGCGTACTTCCTGGGCGGCACCAACCTCCTGCCGGGCATGGGCTTCGGCAACGGCGTGCGCACGGTGCTCGGCATCCTCCCGGTGACGGGGCACGCGAAGGGGAGCGTGCTGGTGTCGCTGCGGCCGGAGGCGCTGCGGCTGGTGCCCGACACGGACGCAGTGGCGGTGGGCGGCGCCCTGCGCGCGGAGGTGCTGGCGCGCGAGTTCCAGGGCCCCAGCGCCGAGTACACCGTGGCCTGCGGCGGCCTGGAGCTCACCGTGCGCGGCGCGCCGGAGCTGCCGCTGCGCGCGGGCTCGCGGGCCCGGCTGGAGGTGGTGGGCCGCGCGGTGGTGCTGTCGGACAGCCCGGACTGAGCCCGGCTGCTCTCCGGGCGTGCAGCCGTCGTACGCGGAGTATGGGGCAGGGGTGCAATCACCCGGACCCTTCCCACGTAGAGCGGGGCATGAACATCGCAGGCCTTCGTGGCATGGGGACCCGCTTCATCAGCTATGCGCGCGACCCGCGGGTGTCGCTCTGGCGGAAGCTCGCCGGCGTGCTGGCGGTGGTCTACTTCGTGTCGCCCGTGGACTTCCTGCCGGACTTCATCCCGGTGCTGGGGTGGCTGGACGACCTCGGAGTGCTGTCGGCCGCCGCCTTCTTCATGGTGCGCGAGGTGCAAGCCCACCGTCCGCCGGGCCCCATGGACGGGCTGCCGGTGGATGAGCACGGGCGCTCGCGCCTGACGCCGGGCGTACGCAAGTCCGTCTAGCGAGCCTGTCTGGGAGAGTGCGGGACGGGACTCGACGTGGCTGGTCCCGGCCCGACGCCCATGGTTTGTGCACCGTCCCATGGGGGGATTGCGGAGCACACGGATTGGACGCATCCCAGGGAAGCAGAGTCGTACTCATCACCGGTGCCTCCTCCGGCATCGGCAAGGCCTGCGCGGAGCTGCTGGTCGCGCGCGGGCACGTCGTCTATGGCACCAGCCGCCAGCCCCCCGCCGTCGAGGCGCGCGGCTTCCACGTGCTGGAGATGGACGTCACGCGTGACGACTCCGTCCAGGGCGCGGTGGACGCGGTGCTCTCGCGAGAGGGGCACCTCGACGTCGTGGTGAACAACGCCGGCTACGCGCTGGCGGGCGCGCTGGAGGACGTGTCGCTGGACGAGGCGCGGCGGCTGCTCGACACCAACCTGCTCGGCGTGCTGCGCGTGTGCAAGGCGGTGCTGCCATCCATGCGCGCGCGCAGGTCGGGGCTCATCATCAACATCAGCTCGCTGGGCGGCGTGGTGGGGCTGCCCTTCCAGAGCATGTACAGCGCCAGCAAGTTCGCGCTGGAGGGGCTGACGGAGAGCCTGCGCCAGGAGGTGGCGCCCTTCGGCATCCAGGCCACCCTGGTGCAGCCGGGCGACGTGCGCACGCGCCTCACGGAGAACCGGGTGCAGGCGCTCCAGTCGGGCCCGGGCTCCGTGTACCGCGAGCGCTTCGAGACGGCGCTGCGGGTCATCGAGGCCGAGGAGCGGGCGGGCGTGCCCCCCGAGGACGTGGCGCGCCGGGTGCTGGAGGTGATGGAGGACGGCGCCGTGCGCGTGCGCTACTCGGTGGGCAAGGTGGCGCAGCGGGGCGCGGTGCTGGCGAAGATGCTGCTGCCCTCGCGCACCTTCGAGCAACTGGTGATGTCCCTCTACGGCTTGTCGCGGAGCTGACCCAGGGCCGCGAACCACGCGGCGTAGGGCGTGCCCCCGACGAGGTGCCGGTTGAAGTCGGGGGCCCCGTCCGTCCACCAGGGCGGGCCGCGCTCGCCCAGCGCCACCTTCGCCCGGTGGACGCGCTCGCGCGCCCTGCGCTCCGCCGCCGCATTTCCGGCCCGCAGCGCGACGCCCACCTCGCGCCGGGCCTGCATCAGCGCGTCCACCAGCAGCTGGCGCTGCCGGGGCCCGAGCGCCGGGTTGGAGCGCCGCCACAGCCGGCCGTCCACGACGAGGTAGCGCCCGTCCGGCGTGGTGGGTGGTGCCTCCCGGGGCTTTCGCGAGGGCATGTCCTTCGGGGCTAGAAGGTGCCGACCAGCGCCATGCCCGCGCCGTCGCGTCCCACGACGGCGGGCGTCAGCAGCGCCTGGGGGGCGTCCCTCGGCGCGTCGAAGTTGCGCGTGAGGTACGTGGTGAGCACCAGGCCACTCACCACGCCAGCGGCGGTACCCACCAGGATGGGGTCGCCCGCGTTGTCTCCCGCGGCCAGGTAGGTGGCCGTGGCCCCCAGCAGTCCGCCGATGATGCCGCCCGCGTCGATGAGGAGCATCCGTCCCCGGGACACGGAGACGGTGCGCGACAGCACGGCGAGCGAGACGATGCCCACGCCCGTGGCCCCCATCTCGAGGGCGAAGAAGTTCCGCTCGTCATCGCTTTCCGACGTCAGCAGCAGCAGCGCCGTCACCACGCCCGCCCACAGGCCGCCCGAGTTGGCCATGGACACCTGGCCCGGGGTGGGCCGGGCGTAGTGGGCCAGCAGGATGCCCACGCCGGTGAAGCCCGCCCCGCCCGCCATGACTGCCGCCAGCGCGTCGTCATCGCTGAGGTCGAACGCCAGCAGCGAGGCGATGCCGAACCAGAAGCCCCACACGGTGCCGGAGTTGACGACCGCGCCCTGGCCGGACGTCACCCCGTCCCGGGCGAGCAGCAGCGTGGTGGCGGCGCCGGCCCCGGCGCCCAGCAGCGACACGGCGGCGAAGCCCTGCCCGCCACAGTCGGCGATGGCGCACAGGAGGATGCCCTGCGTCGCGCCGTGCAGCGTCTGCACCACGGTGAGCCCGGCGAGCGCGGCGTCGGAGCGCGCTTCGGGCCCGGTGTCCCGGGCCGCGGCCTCGGCCAGGCGGCCTCCCGGGGCGAGCCGCGCCCGGGCCAGCCGCACGAGCTCGCTGGCGTAGGGATGGTGGGGACAGGCGGCCAGCGCGCGCTGCAGCGCATCCAGGGCCTCGCGGTCCCTGCGCCTCACGAGCGCGTCGAAGCCGTCGTCGTAGTCGGCCTCGGCGCTGGCGGGGCAGGCGTCGGGAGTGCCCACCAGCGGAGGTGCGGTGACGGTGGCGGCGTCCTGGGGCGCATCCGTGGGCGCGGCCTGGGTGGCGGAGAGGGCGACCAGCAGCAGGGTGGCGAGCGTCATCGCGCCCACTGTATGCGAGGACCCCGGCCTCCTCGCGAGCGTCGCGAGAAGACCGGGGCCCTTGCGTGCACGAGGCGTCAGTTGCCCCGCGCGGGTGTCATGCCCGGCTGCGTCGGCGCGCAGCCAGGGCATCCACGTGCTGCCGCGGCGTCACCTGTCAGCGCGCGGCCAGGGCGTCCACGTGCTGCCGCAGCGCCACCTCGTTGCCCAGCCGGCCGTTGAGGCCGGCCAGCGGCTTCGCGGCCTGCTCGATGCGGCCGCGGGTGCGCGGGCCCGCCGCCGTCAGCCACGCCACGCCCAGCGCCAGCTCCGCCACCTGCGGCTCGCCGGTGAGGCTGGCGGCGAGCGACAGCAGCGCCTCCACCGCCTTCTTCACCTGCGCGCCATGCAGCGGGTGGCTGCTGGTGACGCCCTGGCGCAGCAGCTCCAGCAGCGCCAGCGCCGTGGCGCGCGCCTGGCGCACCGGCTCCGGACCCGCGCCGGGGCCGTCCCACAGACCGTTGGCGAGCTGCCGCCCCAGCAGGGCTTCCACGCCCGCGCCCTCGTGCCGGGACTTCTCCTGCTCCATCTCCATGGGCTCGAAGTCCTTCGGCGCCATCGCGGGGGCGGAGGCCGCGAACGCCTCACCCTCCTCCTCGGCCTCCATGCTGTCCATCATGGGGAAGGCAGGCTCCTCGGCCTGGGACTTGCTGGACTTTCCCACGAGGGAGCGGGCGCTTTCGAGGAGCCGCTCCGTGAGTCCACGGCCCTTCGCCATCTCCTGGCTGCTCATCGGAGCCGGGGCGGGAGGCGCGCTGCCACCCGAGGCGAAGGCGCCCGACGCACCCCTCGGAGGCGCGGCCGCCGGACTGGGCATGGCTCCGACCATGATGGGCGCGGGGGCGGGGATGCGCGGCGGCGGCGGGGGCGCCCCCGGAGCGATGGACCTCTTGCGCTGGGGCCCGGTACTCACCACGGGCCCGGTCCCGCCGATATGCACGGAGCCATCCAGCTCCGACTCCCTCTTCGATGCGCCGAACATGGCCCAGCCGGCGGGCGCATTCACGGGGACGACGCGCGTCTCCGGCTGGCCCGAGGCGCGCCGGTCGCCCGTGCGCTCCTCCACCACCACGAAGGAGGTGTAGCGGGTGACGATTTGATGCGCGACGGCCAGCTCGACGATGCGCTTCTTCATGGCGTCGGCGCGGCGGCCGGTGAGCTGGGCGGTCTCCCATCCACGGATGCGCTCCGCCGCCCACAACTTCTCCACCGCCGGCCGGTCCGACGCGGCGGGGAAGTCCACGCTCACGGTGAGCACGAAGCGCTCACGGCCCGAGCGCCCACGCAGCGTCACCTTGCCGAGGCCCGGGTTCGGGTAGCGGCCGAGCAGCGTCCAGGGCACGCCGTCCACCATGGGCGGCAGCTCGGTGGGGGCCAGCTCCGCGCCCTCCACCCCGTCGAAGAACACCTCCAGGTCGGTGACGCGAGGAGCGAGCGCGCGGGAGAACTGCGCCACGACCTTGTCGTCGATGCGCTCGCCCGGGTGGATGAACTCCACCGCGCCGCCCGTCTGCTTCGCCAGGTCCTTGAGCAGCGCGTCGCTCACGTTGGTGCCGATGCCGAACGAGTACACGCGCGCCGTCTTCCGCTCGGCCAGCACGGCCTTGAGGATTTCGTCCTCGTTGCCCACCTGACCGTCCGTCAGCAGCACCACCACGCCGTCCGGCGCGGCCTTCATCGCGGCCTTCATCGGCTGGAGCAGCTCGGTGCCGCCGGAGGCCCGGAGCCCCGCCACCCACCGGTCCGCCTCCTCGAGCGTGCGCTGCGTGAAGGGCACCGGCTGAGGCTGGAAGGAGTGGAAGCTGTTCTCGAAGGCGATGACGTTGAAGCGGTCGCCTTCGCGCAGGTGGCGCAGGCACAGCCGCAGCGCGGCCTGGGCCTGGGGCAGGCTCTCACCGTCCATGGAGCCGGAGGTGTCCACCACGAAGACCACCTCCTGCTTCGGCGGCGCGGACGCCATGGCCAGCAGGTCCGGAATCACGGTGAGGGCGAAGGTGCCCGGCCCGGAGTCCGCCTTGCGGTGGGTGACGAGCGGGGTGAACACGGCGCTGCTGTCCGGGCTGCGCAGGCTGAGGACCAGGTCCCTGTCCAACGACACCTCGCCCCGGGAGAAGACCACGCGCATGCGGGTGCCGGACTCCTTGTTGACGGAGATGGCGTGCGACGGGCTCTCCACCACCACCTCGCGGCCCAGGTCCACCAGCAGGTCCATCTTCAGGCCGTACGCCACCTGGCCGATGGGAGGCGTAATCCGGTCCGCATCCGGGACGCGGCTCGTCGGCTCCTCGGTGCCGTGGCTGGTGCGGTTGCCCGCCGCGGTGCCGGGGATGTAGCGGGGCGCCACCAGCGTGGGCAGCATCCACCGCACGCTGCCCTCCTCGGCGGTGACGGCCTGGAGGAACTCGACCTCGATGAGGGTCTCCTCACCGGGGAGCAGGTTGCCCACCTGCGCGGTGAAGATGTTGGCGCGCTCCTGGTCCAGCAGCGCGGCGCCGTGGCCGGAGGTGATGGCGTCGTCGTAGGTGCGGAACGCCTCCTCGCGCTCCTTCACCACGCCCTCCACGCGGCGGCCGGCGCACGTCATGGAGAAGGCGGAGAGGGTGCCATCCGACGGCAGCGGGAAGGTGTAGACGGCCTCCACCGGGCGCTTCTCGTCGTTGACGTAGCGCTGGCGCACGCGCACCCGCGCATGGCCGCCCAGCAGCTCACCCGTCACCTCGACACCCTGGAGGGGAATGCGAGCGCCCTCACGCGTGAACAGCCCTGCCTGCTCCTCCGTCTTCATGGCCTCTCCTTTTCCTGGAACTCTTCGATGAGGGCGCGGACCCGCTCCGCGAGCGCCCGAACCTTCGCGTCCGCTGCTTCCGAAACGTGCAGCTCCAGCCCTGGGGCCAGCTCCCAGCGCTGGTAGCGTGCCATTGCTTCCTGCCGAGGACCCACCACCGGAGCCGCCGGGAGCGTCACACCGCCGACAGCGGGCGGAGGAGGCGCATAGGTGGGCGGAGTCGGAGTGGCGTCCGACTCTCCGAGCTTGCGCAGCTCGTCGAACGACAGGCGCTGCAGCTCCACCTGGATGGCATCCAGTGGCAGGAACCTCGCCTGCAACACGCGGATGGCCTTGAGCCGGACGAGGTGCTCCTCGCCGTACACGGTGTCCGGTCCCCGGAAGGGCGGCGCGGGCAGCAACCCGCGCTGGACGTAGTAGCGCACCGTGCGCGGCGAGACGCCCACCTCCGCGGCCAGCTCCGCCAGCTTCCATTCGGTCTGTGTCATCGGCGGCCTCATGAACCGAACAGTATGACTCGACAGTTTTGGTGTCAAGTAGTCAGTGTCGATTTGTCTGTGGCACTGGCAGGTGTCGTGTTCCCCAGGGCTGGGGGGGAGGACTCGACAGTCAGGCTGTCAGGATGAGGTCGGTGTCGAGAAGACGTGTTGCGTCACCGGGGGAGGGGTGGAACAGAGGAGGGCATGACTGGCGGCTCGGAAGGCCTGGACCTGTCGTCCATCCGGCTCATCGGCACGGCGGTGACGCCGGCGGTGATGGTGTCGGCGTGCGGCATCGTGGCGACGGGGTTGGACAACCAGATTGCGCGGATGACGGCGCGCATCCGGGACATGGTGCGCGAGTGGCGCCTGCTGCCGGAGGGGCATGCGAGGCGCGCGGTGCTGAAGCTGGAGGTGGCCATCCTGGACCGGAGGCACGCCATCCTCGCGAGGGCGATTGGCTTCACGTACTGGGCGCTGCTGTCGTTCGTGATGACGTCGCTGCTGTACCTGACGAAGCGTCACACGAACGTGCCGGAGGCGCTGCCGGTGGTGACCTTCTCCCTGGGCGTGGTGTTGCTGGGAGCCATGGCGCTGCTCGCGCTCGCGTCGCTGCGGCTCAGCCGGAGGGCGATTGCGCTGGAGCGGCAGGAGCTGTTCGACGAGCCGCGCCCACCGCCGTCCGGGTGAGCGTCGCGGTCACCTGCTACGTGTGTAAGACATGGTGCGGACTGGCCCGTTAAAGGCGGGTAACGGGGAGCCCCATCTTTTGCGCTGCTTCGAAGTCAACGACGGAGACGCGCCGCATGCCGAAGATGCCGAGCCTTCCTTGAAGCCTTCCATTGATTTCGTCGCGTACAGGTAGCAACAGTTCGCGTTGGCCAACTGGAATGTCAATTAGGAAAACAAGCTTTAGGGCTTTGTCTCCGGGATAAGGGAGCGCTTGGGTTGGGAGCGACCGTGAGAGTTCCGTTCCCCAAGATGTCGGCGTCCATGCCCCCGCCAGCATGAGCAGTGTGTCGGTTGCTTTCTCCACGCAGGTGCGGACCAGGTGCTCGCGCGGCGTGGCGGGGTTGTCGGGCGTCGTCTGCCAGACCTCTAAGCCCTTCAACTCCAACAGCGTCAGTCGCTGTTGCCCCTCCTGTGAAGGTCCCCACCAGCCGACATCCATTTCCTTCAAACGCTTGCCAGATAGGAGGCGATATGGGGGGAGGTCGGCAAGACGGAAGGCAGGAACTGGAGCTTCGACGCGGAAGCCCGACTCCTCAAAGATGATGGGAGTCATCAGTCGTTGAAGTCACGCTCGGCCTCGCGGTCGAGCAAGCCCAGGTATGTGTCACGAATCACGTTCGGATCGAGCGTGGCGAGCGTGTCCGCTGTACTGACCCTGACTCCACTGTCCCTGCCCTCCTTCGGGCGGAACAGCGCGTGAAAAGCGACTTGGTCCTCCTTCTTTCGGCGGAGGTCCAACTCCTTTAGGAACACATAGTCGTGTGTTGCTACGAAGACCTGAACTCCATGTCTGGTGAGTTCCAGAAGGATCTCCACAACATCGCCGATGACCCGAGGGTTCAGATTGGCTTCGGGCTCATCCCAGAAGAGAACGGAACCATCAATCAAGGTTCCATTCTGGATGAGCAGCCAGATCAGCCCGAGCTTTCGCAAGCCCTCGCCGAGCAGTGTGAACTCGATTTGCCCATGCTCGTCCTCAAGAAAGAACTCCTCGTTCTCTACTGATACAGTGCCGGCGATATAAGCCTCGATTTTCTCAAGCAAGTTGCGCCGGACTACGTCGGGAGGGCCACGTCGTTTGGGTTTGAGCGCCCAGTCGATGAGATCGACATGGGTTTCATCGAACCGCAATTCATATTCTTTGTAGAGAGAACGAAACCCAGCGGCTTGTGCGAGCACTTCTTTGACTGGAATGTAGACGCACTTGAGTGGCTCTTGCTTCCAGTCCCGAACCCTAGCTATCACTTCGTCGGCTTGGGCCACATGGTTCGAGAAAGTCAGCGTGATGCGGGCACTCTCACGGTGAAGTTGGAGCTTTGCCGTCGAACTCTTGCGCACGCGGCGTACAAGTCGACCAAGCCGATTCTCATAGGGCTTGAAGACGCCCACCAGTTTGTTGGCGAACCGAACGTCCTTCTGCGTCGCGGCCCCTGCTGCATAGAGGAGCTTCAGCAGGTGCGTCTTGCCCGTGCCATTGGTACCGACGAACACGTTAAGTTGCGGCGACAGGGGGTGATCGAGCTTTGCGAAAGCGGTGAAGTTCGTCAGCTCGATTCGTGTCAGCGGCGAATGCTGCATTCCGTCTCCTGTCCCTCGAAGAGGTGGACAGCACCAGAGCGTGAAGGGGAACGCAAGTTTACCGCCGGAGCGCCGGCATCGCCGAGGGAACTGGGAAGTGACTACGGCGCCTACGACAGTCCCCCCACGGGAGGCCCTTCCCCCTCTTCCGCGCCGTAGCCATTGCTCGCGCGCTCCTCCGCGCTCGAGCCGGGCCTTTGCATGCCCACCATGCGCAGCAGGTCCAGGGGGATTGGGAGGATGGTGTGGTTGCCGCCGCCGGTAATCTCCACCAGCGTCTGCAGGTAGCGGAGCTGGAGCGTGGCCGGGTTGCGGCTGAGGACATCGGCGGCCATGGCGAGCTTCTCCGCGGCCTGGTGCTCGCCCTCGGCGGCGATGATTTTCGCGCGGCGCTCGCGCTCGGCCTCGGCCTGCCGGGCGATGGCCCGCTGCATCTCCACCGGCAGGTCGATGTGCTTCACCTCCACGTTGGAGACCTTGATGCCCCACGGGTCCGTGTGCGCGTCGAGCACCTGCTGGATGTCGCGGTTGATGCGCTCGCGCTCGCTGAGCAGCTGGTCCAGCTCCACCTGTCCCAGAATCGCCCGCAGCGTGGTCTGCGCGAGCTGGCTGGTGGCATAGAGGAAGTCCTCCACCTGGAGCACGGCCTTGTCGGCGTGGATGACGCGGAAGTAGACGACGGCGTTGACCTTCACGCTGACGTTGTCGCGGGTGATGACGTCCTGCGGGGGCACGTCGCGCGCGACGGTGCGCAGGTCGATGATGACCATGCGCTCCACGAAGGGGATGAGCCAGCGGAAGCCGGCGCGCTTGAGCCCCACGTAGCGCCCCAGCCGGAACACCACGCCGTTCTGGTACTCGTTGACGATGCGCACCCCGGACAGGAACAGCAGGAAGACGATTCCCGCGGGGATGAGCACTCCAAGCAGTCCGGCCAGGTCGGTCATGTCTTCACCTCGTCGACGAACAGCGTGAGCCCCTCCACGCGGCGCACCACCACGTGCGCGCCGGGGCGGATGGGGGCGGGGGACGTGGCGCGCCAGCGCTCCCCGTGGACGAACACCTCGCCTGTGCTGGGGCTCACGGGGGCCAGCGCGGTGCCCTGCTCACCCACCAGGCCCGCGTCGCCGCCCTGCTGGGGCAGCCGGCGTGTCTGGGCACCCCGGTACGCCACATACGCGGCGGCGCCCGCGAGCACCGCGGTGGTGGGCGCCACCCAGGCCCAGGACAGGTGGAAGGAGCGGTCCACGAACCAGCCCGGGTCGAACCGGTCGATGAGGAACACGCCGCCCAGCGTCAGCAGCAGCACGCCCGCCGCGCCCAGCAGTCCGCTGGTGACGAACAGCTCGGCGATGATGAGCGCCGCGCCCACCAGCAGCAGCGCCAGCGCTCCGGCCCGCACGGGCAGCGCGGAGGAGGCCACCAGCGCGAGCACCAGCGCCACCAGGCCGATGAGTCCGGGGGCGATGGCCCCCGGATGGGACATCTCCACCACCAGTCCCAGCGCCGCGACGAGGAACAGGAGATAGACGATGGAGGGGTGCGCGAGCGCATGGACGGCGCGCTGGGACAGCGTCGGCTCCAGGTCCACGAGGCGGGCATCTTTGGTGGCCAGCCGCACGCTGTCACCGCCGGCCACGTCCACGCGCCGGCCGTCGGCCCAGGCGAGGAAGTCCGCCTCGGTGGGGGCGACGTGCTCCACGACGCGCAGCTCCCGGGCCCTGTCCGCGGAGACGCTGGCGCTGTCCCGCACGGCGGACGCGGCCCACGCGACATTGCGGCCCCGCTGGCGGGCGATGCTCTCCACGAAGGCAACGGCGTCGTTCTCCACCTTGCGCGCCAGCTGCTTGCCACCGGCGGCCTCCGGGTCCTGTCCGGTGATGCCGACGACAGGGTGCGCCGCGCCGATGTTGGTGCCGGGCGCCATGGCGGCGAGGTTCGAGGCCAGCGTGACGAACACGCCCGCGCTGCCCGCGTGCGCGCCGGACGGCCCCACCCAGACGAGCACCGGCACGCGCGAGGCGAGGAAGGCGCTGACGATGTGGCGAGTGGCCTCCAGCGAGCCGCCCGGCGTGTCCAGCCGTACCAGCAGCGCGGCATGGCCCTGCGCCTCCGCGCGCGCCACGCAGTCCACCAGATAGTCGCCGGAGCCGGCGTCCACCACGCCGTCCAGCTCGCAGCGCGCCACGGTGGGCTGGGGGCCTGCCCGGGGCTCCTGCTTCTCGGCAGCCGGAGCCGCCGCGAGCAGCGCCACGGCCAGGAAGCCCAGGAGCGCCGCGGTGCCCGTCCTGCAGTCCGTGCGCGTCCGCATGTCACACCCCCGGCAGGCCCGCCTGGACGAAGGCGGGGACGATGTCACGTGCTGGCAGGGGGCGCCTGGAGGCCAGGTGGTTCAGCAGTCGCAGATGGTCTCTCAGCAGCCGGGGCATCAGGAAGTTCTGGCGGACGTGCTCGCGTCCGCGAGCCCCGAGCAGGCGGGCCTCCTCGGGCTGGCGCAGGAGGTGGAGCAGGGCCTCGGCGCACTCCTCGACGGAGCTCACGAGGATGCCGCCCGTGTCCTCCGGGAGCTGGAGGGGAATGCCGCCCACGCGCCCGCCGATGACGGGCGTGCCCTTCCACACGGCCTCGGACACGACGAGGCCGAAGCCCTCGCGCAGCGACTTCTGAATGACGACGTTGGAGAACGTCTGGAGCGCGTTGACCTCGATGTTGCCCACGCCGACGAGGTTGGTGAGGACGTGGATGAGGCTGTCGCCCGCGGTGGCGGCGCGGACCTCCTCGTACACCTCCCAGCCCTCCGGGTCGTCCAGGGCGAGCGAGCCGACCAGGGCGAGCTGCAAGTCTGGCACATGGGGGCGCACGCGCTGGTACGCGCGCACGACGCCGAGCGGGTCCTTCCACCGGTCGAAGCGGCCCACCTGGGTGACGAGGGGGCGGTGCGTGCGGATGCCAATCCACTCCAGCACGTGTCGAGCGAGGTCGTCGGGCAGGGGGAAGTTCTTCGGACTGAGCGGGTCGATGGCGGGCGCGTAGACGTGGACGTCGCGGATGGGCAGCTCGGGAGGGATGAAGTCCTGGTGGGTGAAGACGGCCGAGTCGTACGCGCGCAGGTAGGGCGAGAGGAACTCCCAGAAGCTGGGGGTGGGGTGGGAGGTGTCGATGTGACAGCGCCATATCCACCGCGCGTCGTGGAGGGAGGAGATGGCGGCGAGCACGGCGGGCTGCGGGTCGTGGACGAAGATGAAGTCGTAGTCCTCGGAGTCGCTGACGAGCCGGCTGGCGTTGAGCTGCGCGTTGGCGAGGTAGATGGCCTTCTCGGACTCGGACAGCTCGCCGGGAGCGCCCTGGAGGCCGTTGTGGATGCGCTTGGTGACCTGGAAGAAGGCCTCGTCGCCGTGGATGAGCTTCCAGTCGGTGGTGATGCCCAGGTCGTTGTAGAGCGGCACCAGCGAGCGGAGGAGCTCCGAGACGCCGCCGCCATAGGACGTGGCATTGAGGTGCATGCACCGCGCGCCGCGCAGGCGCTCGGCCAGGTGGAGCAGCTCGTCGAGCTGCACGTCGGGAGCCACGCCGCGATACGTCGCGAGCGACCGCTTGCCGACATCCACCACGTCCAGCATGGCCTCAGCCCCCGGCTGCAAGTGCGTTCCGAGGGAACGGTGCGCATGGTCCGGGAAAGCTTCCGGGGGCCGCTGGCGCCGGGTGGGCTCCCGGAGTGGAGGGCGAGGGCCCGCCCGGCGGGACGTGCATCCGCTGGTGGATGTTGGGGGCATCACCACATTGTCGGTGGCGGGCGTGCTCCCTAGGGTCCGGCCGCAACCTGATTCGGAGGCTCCATGCGTCGTGCCGTGCTCATCGTGCTGTGTCTGGCTGCCGTGCCCCTTGCCTGCAAGACGACGCAGCCGCCCGGCGCGGAGAACCAGGAGCCCATCCAGGGGCCCGACCAGGTTCGCGAGCCCATCCAGAACGTGCCGGACAACCCGCCGGGGCCGGGCACGCCGATGCCCGAGACGGACGGCGGCACCAACGGCACGGGCACCGGGACGGACACGCGGTAGCACGGGGCGCACCGCGTCCGTGACACCGCCCGCCGGCTCGCGCACAGTGCGCCGCGCGAGAGACACACGGGAGGTATCACGGTGGAGACCACGGTCTACCTGGCGGAGCGGGTGTGGACGCTGGATGCGGAGCGGCCCATGGCGCGGGCCCTGGCGGTCCGGGACGGCCGGCTGCTGGCGGTGGGCACGCACGAGGAGGTGAAGGCCGCGGCGGGGCCCGGCGCGCGCGAGGTGGACCTGGGGCCGGCCACGGTGGTGCCGGGGCTGGTGGACGCGCACGCGCACCTCCACGGCCTGGGGCGCAGCCTGACGACGGTGCGGCTGGAGAAGGCGCCCTCGGTGGACGAGGTGGTGCGCCGGCTGTCGCTGGCCCCCGCCTCCAGCTTCCAGGGTGACTGGCTGCTGGGGAAGGGGTGGGACCAGAACGAGTGGCCCGGCGCCGCGTTCCCCGGGCGCGCGGAGCTGGACGCGCGCTTCCCCACGACGCCGGTGTTCCTCACGCGGGTGGACCACCACGCGGCGTGGGTGAATGGCGAGGCGCTGCGGCGCGCGGGAATCACGCGGGACACGCCGGACATGCCCGGAGGCCGCATCCTGAAGGATGCGCGCGGCGAGCCCACGGGCGTGCTGGTGGACAACGCGATGGACGTGGTGGCCGCGGTGATTCCGCCGCCCACGCGGGAGCAGCTCGAGACGCGGCTGCGGGCGGCGCTGGAGCGCTGCGCGCAGGTGGGGCTGACGGGCGTGCACGACGCGGGCATGGACCTGGACGCCTTCCGCCTGCTCCAGGCGTGGGACGCGGCCGGTGCGCTGCCGCTGCGCGTGTACGCCATGGCGGCGGGGCAGGGCGAGGAGCGGCATGCCTATCTGGAGCAGGGCCCGTGGCAGGGGCGGATGCTGGCGATGCGCTCGGTGAAGTTCCTGGCGGACGGCGCGCTGGGCAGCAGGGGCGCGGCGCTGCACGAGGACTACTGCGACGAGCCGGGCCAGCGGGGCCTGTTGCTGATGTCGCCCGAGGAGCTGGAGGCGCGGGCCCGGACCTTCATGTCGCGGGGCTTCCAGGTATGCATCCACGCGATTGGAGACCGTGCCAATACGTTGGTGCTGGACGTGCTGCTGGGTGTGTCGGCCCAGACGGGCACGCAGGCGCTGCGGCACCGGGTGGAGCACGCGCAGATTCTCCGGCTGGAGGACATCCGCCGGCTGGGCGCGGCGGGCCTGGTGGCGAGCGTGCAGCCCACGCATGCCACCAGCGACATGCCCTGGGCGGAGGCGCGGCTGGGACGGGAGCGGCTGAAGGGCTCCTACGCGTGGCGCAGCCTGCGGGACGCGGGGGCGCACCTGGCGCTGGGCAGCGACTTCCCGATTGAGAACCCGGACGTGCTGGCCGGGCTGTACGCGGCGCGCACGCGGCAGGACGCGGCGGGCCGGCCGGAGGCGGGGTGGCTGCCCGAGGAGCGGCTGACGGCGCGCGAGGCGCTGGAGGGCTTCACCACGGGGCCTGCGTGGGCGTCCTTCGAGGAGTCGCGGCGCGGGAGTCTGGCCCCCGGCCTGGACGCGGACTTCGTGGCGCTGTCGGCGGACCCGCTGGAGGGGCCCGCCTCGGCGCTGGTGGGTGCCCAGGTGGTGGCCACGGTGGTGGCGGGCGTGGAGGTGTACCGCGCGCCCGCGCGGGGCTGAGCCGCGCCGGGGCTCTCAGCCGCCGAACATCTGCGAGCGGGCCGCCTCGGCGATGGCGACGACGGCGGGGTGGCGCAGCCGGCGCTCCACGGTGATGGCGTAGAAGCACGTCTCGATTTCGTCGGTGCGGCCGATGACGGAGCAGTTGAACTGCCGCTCCACCTCGGCCTCGATGGCGGTGGGCATGGCGAAGACGCCGTGCCCTCGCTGGCCGAAGGCCTGGAGGAGCGCGCTGTCGTCGAAGTCCCCGGCGATGAGGGGGCGCAGTTGCTGGCGCTCGAACCACAGCTCCAGCGAGCGGCGCACGGAGGACTCGTCCGAGGGCAGCAGGAAGGGCGCGCCGTCCAGCGAGCGGGGGAAGTCCTTCTTCAGCGGGACGAGCTTGCCCGCGGCGAAGAAGGACACCCCGCTCTTGCCGAGCAGGTGGTTGAACGAGCGCACACTGACCGGCTCGGAGCTGGGGGCGTCGGCGAGCACCACGTCCAGCTCGTGCAGGGCGAGCGAGGCGAGCAGCTGGGGCAGCGGCCCCTCGCGGCAGATGATGCGCAGGGAGGGGCCGGCCTCGAGCGCGGGCTTGAGGAGCTGCTCGGCGACCAGCTTGGGGATGACGTCGAGCACGCCCACGTTGAGGCGCAGCTGCTGGCCGGTGGGCAGGCCGGAGACGACATTCTTGAGCTCGTTGCCGAGGCGGAAGATTTCGTCCGCGTAGCGCATGACGGTGCGGCCCACGTCGGTGAGCACGAGCTTGCGGCCCTGGCGCTCGAAGAGCTTGTGGCCCAGCGACTCCTCCAGCAGCTTCAGCTGGCTGCTGATGGTGGGCTGCGCCAGGTGCAGCTCCTCGCCCGCCTTGGCGATGCTGCCCGCCCTCGCGACAGTCCAGAAGTAGAGGAGGTGGTGGTAGTTGAGCCAGCTCATGGACATAGAGATAACCGAAGTATCTCGCTCAAACTATCTCATTTTCTTATGGACGCCCGGCCCTTAGTTTTCTCGGCGTTCCGCGGGGGTGCTGCGCCGCGGGGAGACCGGAGGAGGTCCATGGAAGCCGTCAACCAGAGCGTGTCCAACGAGTCCCTTGAGCTCGAGGCGTCGGAAGTCACGGCGTCGGGCGAGGTGGTGGAGGCGTTGGTGCGGGGGCACCTGGAGCTGGTGCAGCGGCTGGCGTGGAAGTACCGGTGGACGGGGCTGCCGCTGGAGGAGCTCGTTGCCGAGGGCAACGTGGGGCTGATGGAGGCGGCGGGGCGGTTCGAGGACCGGGGCATCCCGTTCGGGGTGTACGCGAGCCAGTGGATTCGGGCGCGCATCCGGGCCTACGTGGGGCGCAACTGGAGCATGGCGGGCGGGCGGGCGCCGTGGGTGGTGTTCCAGCTGAGGCGGGAGCGGGCGCGGCTGGAGGCCCGGTGGGGGGAGGGGCACCCGGAAGTGGCGCGGCGGCTGGCGGAGGCGCTGGGGAAGAAGGAGGAGGAGGTGGCGCGGGCGACGGAGGGGCTGATGAAGGACGTGTCGCTGGACGCGCCGGTGACGCCGGACGGGGAGGTGACGCGGCTGGAGGGGCTGGTGGCGGAGGGGATGTCGCAGGAGGACGCGGTGGACCGGGCGCAGTGGGCGGCGCGGCTGCGGGCGAGCGTGGCGGAGGCCTGGCCGGAGCTGGACGCGAGGGAGCGGGCGCTGGTGGAGGAGCGGATGCTGGTGGACGAGGGGGCGAGCGCGGAGCTGCTGGCCCGCCGGTTCGGAGTGACGGCGGTGCGCATCCGGCAGATCGAGCAGGCGCTGAGGGCGAAGCTGCGCCGCAGGCTCACCGCGAGTCTCACGCCCTGGGACGGGGAGGCGATGTCCCTGGCGGCTTGAGGGCAGTGCGAGGAGGCCCGTCAAAATGGATGTTGACGGGTGAGGGATGGGCTCGGTAAGAGGGCGCTGTTTCTCGCGGTGACCTCTCGCCCAGATAGCTCAGTTGGTAGAGCAGGGGACTGAAAATCCCCGTGTCGCTGGTTCGATTCCGGCTCTGGGCACAGAAAGTTGAAGAGATTTCGGGGCTTTGAACTTCGGTTCGGAGCCCTTCTTTTTTGCCCACAGAACGCCGTGGGCAAAATGCGGGAACCTCCACTTGGAGAGTCGTCAGGTCGAGGCGCCAATGCGTGACGCGAACAGGCCGAACTTCTGGCTGTGGCCCTCACGCCGGCACCAGTCCTTGATGACGTTCAGGTCCACCTCATTGGCCCGTGCGTGGAAGACGGCAAGCGCCTGTTCCAGGCCGCTGAAGTCGTTCCAGAAGAGATAGGACGCGAGTCGGTCACGGCATGAGTCGGTAGGCGACAGGACGTATAGCACCTCGTCGTCACGACGGACGGTGCTCCAGTTCGTGATCAAGTCGTCACCCACTGCCAGCGGCCCGTTCGGAAACTCCAAAGGGAAGGGCGAGCGCGGGTGACGGTAGAAGTCTCCCTTTTTGGCGAAGCCGATCGTAGCGAGCGCTGCTGCGCCACCCGTTCCCCTGAGGGTGAGCACAAAGTCGAGGTCCTTTGATTGGTACGCCTCCGGCGCGTAGTAGGTCGCTGCGCTTCCGCCAGTGAGCACTGCGTGGAAGCCCTGGCGATCCAGTGCTGTGCACACGGCGAAGGCAACGTCCGTGAGCGATGTCGTGGGTTCGATCATAAGAGCCCCGGCTTGCCAGCGCGGCGGGGACGGCGCCGTCGTGCAGCCAGCTTGGTTTGAAGGTCCACGTCGTGCTCTCCGAGCTTCCAAAGCAGCGCGCTGAGTTCGGCGTGCGCGAAGTATCGAGGGTTCAGGGAGACCGTACGGGTTCGCCCCATCAACCGGCTGACGACGATCGCTTCCCGCTCGAGCGACGTCAGAATCGATTGGACGGTGAAAGGGCGTACGCCGATCAGCTCCGCCAACTCGCTCGGATAGGTTTCCTCGAGCAGACGGATGGCCACGAGCACTGCCGTCCTGGTCGAAGTACCAAAGAGCTGAGAACCCTCTTCGTCGAGCACGAAGCGAATCTACCAATGCTCTTGGTGGTAATGCCAGTATCATTGGCGATATTGCCAAGAGTATTGGTGATACGGTGCCTCGCGAAGCCGGGTGCACGCATGGGCCGGGGCGGGGTAGAGAGGGGGCGGAGGAGCGAAACGAGATGGATGCGAATGCCGTGGCGGAGCTGGAGAAGGCGGGCGTGAAGGTGGATGAGCCGGACCGCCTGTATGTCGCCGTGGAGTGGGAGGACTCGAAGCGCGTGCTGCCCGCGGGCCCGCGCGTCCAGGTGCGCGCCAGCGAGCAGCTCACCCACGTGACGCTCCAGCCCATCTCCAAGCTGTGGACCGGCGACAAGCAGCCGCCCAGCTTCGCCAAGGCCCCGCCCCCCGAGTACCACCCGTTCTTCTTCGTCATCGAGGCCACCGCCGCGGGCTACTGCCGCGCCGTGCGCAACACGGAGACGGACCAGGAGTTCGAGCGGCTCTACCGCCACCTCCTGCGCCGCCCCGACGGCACCGACCGCAACCCCCTCTTCTCGTACCTCCAGGGCGCCGCTCGCCTCTACATGTCCCTGCGTGACGTCAGCCAGGCCGAGTTCGAGGCCGTCGTCGAGCGCCTCCACCAGTCCGCCAAGCACCACCAGACCCACGTCGGCAGCATCAACTACTTCCAGGACGTGCTGCGCGGCGTGCTCGGCGCCTGACGGACCGGGGGACCGGGTTACGGCCTGGAGCCGGAGGAAGGTGACCTGCCAGCAGGGATGGAATCCTGCCCATCCCATGGGTAGTTTCCCAGGGCATGCTCGGTCTGCCCTCTGCTCCAGCTTCCTCCCCCCTCCGCCACTGGCTGACCGAGGACCTGCTCCGGGAGGAGGCAGGCAAGCGCCTCTTCGAACAAGGGCAGGAGCTGCTGGCCCGTCAACGCGTCCTGTCCGTCCGCGAGCACGGTGCGTCCGTCGCGGGGACTGTGGAAGCGGGCAGGCAGGGGCCCTACTTCGTTCAGCTCTCCGCCAGTGGTGAGGGCAACGTCTTCGACTGCCAGTGCCCCGACTTCTGGGACCAGTTCTTCTGCAAGCACGTCGTCGCCGTGGGCCTCGCGTGGCTTCGTCAGCAGGGGCACGCAGGGGACGCTCGGGGTCCTGCCGACGTCGCTCCTTCCTCAGATGAACTGCGTCCCTCCAGTCCCATGGCGCTGCGCGACTGGGTGGAGCGCCACCAGGTCATGCACGCGGCCCTGGCCTCCATCGCGGTGCTGAGCCCGTACCTCCCCGCGTTCCTCCAGTCGCACCATGTCTTCCGCTACCTGGCGCAGACCTCCGTATTCGCGACGCTCGCCAACGATGCCGCGAAGGCCTACCTGCGCAGCCGCGACAACGACGTCCTCAAGGAAGCCGCCTGGGCCTGGCTGCGCGCGGAGGCGGACCGGGTGCGGCGCGGGCTGGAGCAGGAAGCGACCGCGCCGCCTCGGCCACCTCCCACGGATGAGCGCCTGACGCCCCTGGTGGAAGCGCTCCTCCAGGAGCGGGCGCGCGTGCGGGGCCGAGCCGTCCCCCGTGTGCTTGAGGCGCCCGCCGAGGTCTCCCTCCTGGAGCGTCCGCTGCGCCTGCTCGTCTCGGAGTCATCCCAGGCGGGCGAGGACCCCGGTATGGCTCGCGCCGCTGCCGAGCGCGTCACCCTGGCACCGCTCGCGCTGCTCGAAGGCCGCCCGGGCCTGTCCTGCTCGTGTTCCCCGCAGGGCGACGCCCCTTGCGTTCATGCGCTCACCGCGCTGGACGCGGTGCTGGACATGCTCTCCCGGCGCAAGTCCCACGGCTTCAACGCGCGGCTGGCCGAGCTGCTCTTCGTCATCCCGGGACAGGAACTCCTGGGGGCCCTGGAGAAGGCGTCGCTCGCCGCCCGCGTCCAAGAGGTTCCGGCTCCTGTCCTTCCCGTCACGTTCCGTCTGGAGGGGGCCCTGACCGGCGGGTTCTCGCTACGGGCCTACGTCCACCGGCCGATGAAGAGGGGAGGCTTCTCCAAGGGCACGCAGCTGAGCTGGCGGGATAGGGAGCAGGTCCGCGCCGTGCTCACCCAGCCTGGAGAGCTGGAGGCGCTCGCCCTGATTGACGCGAGTGCCGCGCTGGCGCCCCACGGCGTCGGCTTCACCTCCGCCCGCCGGGAGGGGTGGCCGCTGCTCATCCACTCCCTGCGCGCGCTCGCGCACAGTCCCCGGCTGCGCCTCGCTGAGCGCCCCGACGTGCCGCTGTGCGTGCGTGAGGCTTCGCTCGGCTTCACCTTCGAGGAGGGGGAGGGTGGCACCCTGCGCGTCCGGCCCTCGGTGGAGGGCGCCGCGCTGCGTCCCGAGGACCTGTGTCCGCCAGCCCTGGAGTCACAGGCCACGGAGCCCTGGCTGTTCGTGGAGCCGGAGGTGCCGCGCGTCACCCTGGTGGCCGTGCCGCCCGAGGCCCGCGCGTTGCTCACGTCGCTGCGCGAGCATGGCTCCCGGTTGCCGGTGTCCGCACGCGGGCCCTTGCTGGCCAGCCTGGGAGGGCTGGAGGCCCGCTTCCCGGTGACGCTCCCCGAGTCGCTGGAGGCCACCGAGGTAGAGCCCGCGCGCGGGCTGCTCGTGCGCCTGCGGCCGGTGGGCGAGGAGGGCCTGGCGGGAGCGGTGCTCGTCCGTCCACTGCTGGAGGGCCCGCCGCAGGCGCCCGGTGAGGGGGCTCCGGTGGTGCGGGGCCAGCGGGGCCGCCAGCGCGTCATGGCACGCCGGGCGTTCGAGGCCGAGCGTGCCGAGGCCGCCGCGCTGCTCGCGCGCCTGGGGCTACCCGAGGGCGCCCACCGCTTCACCCGCGAGGACGTGGCGTCTTCGCTCGCGCTGCTGGAGGCGCTGGAGCCGCTGACCGGCCCCGAGGTGCGGGTGGAGTGGGAGGAGCAGCCCTGGAAGGTGTCTCGCTGGGTGGACCTGTCCGGCCTGAAGGTGCGGGTGGAGAAGGGGCGCGACTGGTTCGGCGTGAAGGGCGGAGTGGAGGTGGATGGGGCGCGTGTGGAGCTGGCGGTGCTGCTGGAGGCCGTGCGCCGGGGCAACCGCTACGCGCGGCTGGGGCCTGGCCGGTGGCTGCGCCTCACGGAGGAGCTGAGGGAGCGGCTCGCCTCGCTGGCGGACCTGGCCCACCCCACGCGTCACGGGCTGGAGGTGGGCGCGGCGGCGGCGCCCGCGCTGGAGGCGCTGGAGGCGGCCGGTGCGCGTGTGCAGGCCCCTCCTGACTGGCGCCGGCTCGCCACCCGCGTCCGGCAGGCGCAGGCGATGAAGGTGCCGGTGCCCCGGAAGCTGAAGGCGGAGCTGCGCGACTACCAGCGCGAGGGCTTCACGTGGATGGCGCGGCTGGCGGCGTGGGGCGCGGGCGCATGCCTCGCGGACGACATGGGGCTGGGCAAGACGCTGCAGGCCCTGGCGCTGCTGCTGCACCGCGCGGGCGAGGGGCCTGCCCTGGTGGTGGCGCCAACCTCCGTGGGCTTCAACTGGGTGAGGGAGGCGGCGCGCTTCGCGCCCTCGCTGCGCGTGCACTCCTACCGCGAGGCGGAGCGCGAGGCGCTGCTGGAGTCGCTGGGGCCGAGAGATGTGCTGGTCGCCAGCTACGGGCTGCTCGTGCGGGATGCCGAGCGCTTCGCCAGCGTGGCTTTCGCGACGTTCATCGTCGATGAGGCGCAGGCGGTGAAGAACCCGGACACAGCCCGCGCCCGTGCTGTGCGCGCGGTGAATGCCGGAGCCCGCGTGGCCCTCACTGGCACGCCAGTGGAAAACAGCCTGTCGGAGCTGTGGAGCCTGTACGCGCTGCTCTTCCCGGGGCTGCTTGGCAGCCGAGAGTCCTTCCGTGAGCGCTTCTCCGTGCCCATAGAACGCGCGAAGGACGCGCATGCCCGCGCGTCGCTGGCGCGGGTGGTGAGGCCCTTCCTGCTGCGCCGCACCAAGGCCCAGGTGGCGAGAGAGCTGCCTGCGCGAATCGAGACGGTGGTGCCCGTCGCCTTGTCCGAGGGTGAGCGCCGTCTCTATGACGACGTGCGGCTGGCCGCGCTGGCGCAGCTGGGCGAGGCGCCAGGGCCGGAGCAGCGCTTCGCGATGCTGGCGGCGCTCACCCGGCTGCGGCTGGCGGCGTGCCACCCGCGGCTGGTGGATGGAGACTCGGCGCTGCCCTCGTCGAAGCTGGAGCGGCTGCTGGAGTTGGTGGACACGGTACGCGCCGAGGGTGGCAAGGCGCTCGTGTTCAGCCAGTTCGTGAAGCACCTGGCGCTGGTGCGCGAGGCGCTGGAGGCGCGGGGCGTGGCCATGCAGTACCTGGACGGGCAGACGCCGCCGGCGGAGCGGCAGGCGCGGGTGGAGGCGTTCCAGCGAGGGGAGGGGGAGATGTTCCTCATCTCGCTGAAGGCGGGTGGCACGGGGCTCAACCTCACGGCGGCGGACCACGTCATCCACCTGGACCCGTGGTGGAACCCGGCGGTGGAGGACCAGGCCACGGACCGGGCGCACCGGATTGGGCAGACGAAGCCTGTCACCGTGTCGCGACTGGTGTCCGAGGGGACGCTGGAGGAGGCCATCCTCGCGCTGCACGCGGAGAAGCGCGAGCTGGCCGACAGCCTGTTGTCCGAGGCCGACGGCGCGGCGGCCCTGTCCCCGGACCAGCTGCTGGCCCTGCTGCGCTTCGGTGGCGAGGGCGGGGTGGGGTGACGCGGCACACGCGGGAACCCTTGATGCTTCCGGAGCTCAGTCGAGAAGGCGGCGCTCCCAGCGGCGCAGTTCTTCCGGGGTGAGGGTCGGATCGCGCAGGCACTGCTCGTGGAAGAGCCAGGGCTCCAGGACACGTGCCAGCTCCCGGTAGGCCGGGGGCATGCGTCCGTCTTCGCCCGCTTCCGGCCAGGGGCCCAGGGTGACGACGACGCGCTCGCCTTCCAGTTCCTGCACGGTGACGTCCGGGGAGTGCAACCGGGAGCGGAGGCCGGCAGGGCCCCCGAGTTCTCCCAGCACGGGCTGGCCCAGGAAGGTCAGCCACGAGGCCGAGCGGACCTTCGTGCCAAGCTCCATCGCGAGCGTGCTGAGTCTGGGGGCATCCATGCCGGGATGGAGGAAGCACAGCTTGCGAAGCTCAGGCTTCGCATAGAGCAGGTCGTGCTCGGTGTTGAAGGCGAAGCCCGCGTGGCCAGAGCCGAAGGGGAGCGGGGCGGCGAGCTCCAGCGCCAGCTCGCGCACCTGCCCCGGCCCGTGCTCCTCCAGGTACTCGGTGGGCAGCCAGAAGCTGACCGCGCATACCGTCTTGGGGTCTTCTGAAGGCGGCCCCACGAGAGCGCCATATGAACCGAAATAGTCGAGGCGATATCGCTGCTCTCCACTTGTTATCTCTTTCAGCTCGAGGATGGGGCAGGGAACCTCAAGCAGTTCCTGGCGGATGCGCTCCCAGCCTGAGTCGTTGAGTTCCTCCCATCCGCAACCCTCGTACGAGTAATCGCCAAGGACCTCACTGCCCATCGCGCGTCGGTAGCGCTCGATGGATTGGATGAGCCTGGGTGCCAACTCATGATGCGGATGGCGCATGTAGAAGTTGATGCTCAGCGCGTCACGCGCGATGGGGACGCCATTGGGCTTTCGGAGACGAATCCGGGGATGGTGACTGCTCATCGCTGGACTCCAATTCTGGGGGCCACGCGTGCGATCGGCGCTCTCAACGCTGTTCTATATAGCCGCCCTTGATCGAAGGCATGGTGCGGATGCCCTTGCGGGTACGCGTCCCATCGCGGCATGTCATCGAGGTGGAAGCATGGGAACTTGAAGTCATAGACGGCCTGGATGTGGAGCGGATTCCCATCGTGAATCACGACGTCGGGAACGAGCGTTCCCAGCAACTCGCCCCCATTGCCGGACTGCCTCAGCGCCGCGACGTCCTCTTCGGGAATGTGCTGCGTCTGCCCGGACCTGAAGTCGTAGCGATAATGCGGCTCCAGACTGAAACCTCCTGGGCGCAGCTGGCCCAACCGCTCCTCCACGCACTGGCGTGCAACCTGGTGCATCTCCGTGCCCAACTGCATGGCCCGGCTCACGCGCCTGCCCGCCGCGTCCTTCACCTGCTGGTCGCACTCCTCTTTTGAAGGGCTCTGGCCCGTGAAGTCCTTACGGTGCCGGAGCAGGACTTCCGAGCGTGCCAGGTCGGCGCAACCGGCCAGCGTCGCGTCAATGAGGTCCCTGACCGGTTCTTCCAGCGCGCGGACGACCACCTGGCCTGTGAGGGCCGCCGCAGCCACGGTGTGCCCCGCTGTCTCCTTCCCGGCAAGGGCGGCGCAGTGGGCCGGGCTCTGCCGGCAGGCGTTCGTCACGGTGTCGAGGCGGTAGGGGGCTTCGTGACGTGGGCGGGGCGTGCCCGCGCAGGCTCCGAGGAGCACGCAGCCCACGAGCATCCACGGATGTTGGGAACGAGGTTGCGTCATGGCTTTTCGTCGGCGGGACTGAATCAGGGCCCACCGGGGCCGGGGGCGATGAAAGCCCAGCGATTCTCGTCTTCCAACCAGCGCACCACGCCCTGGTAGTGCCAGGGAGACTCACGAGTTTCACGTGTAAGCACGAAGGCAGTCTCGGCGGGGCGCAGATCCATGATGCGTATTGGCTGTGCACTCGGCTTCGTAAGGACGTCCCTGCCTGTCACGCAGAGAAACAGATGACCGTCGATGCGTCCTGTCTTCGGTGACGTGCTCAGGCCGAAGTGCTCCATGACCTGCTCATCCGTGAGCAGGGAGCCGAGCTTCGGCCCCAGTCTTTCGGGCGGGATGACCTCCACGAGAAGCGCGATGGGAGTTGTCTCATTGCCGGCCTCCAGCGAGGGGTGCTCAGGGTTGTCCGAGCGCAGCAGCCAGCGGCCGTTCGTTCGCACCAGCCGCTTCACCTGGTAGGCGAAGCCCGCAGCGCCGGGGACCTGCACGAGCACGACCCTGCCCTCCACTGCACCGGCGCCAGCCGCTCGCGCATAGCGCATCACCAGCCAGTCTCCGTCCCGGATGGGGCGCTCGCCTCCGTCCATCGACGCACCGGAGGCGCGCACCGCGAACAGACCTTCTCCGCGCGCCTGCACGGGGAGGCGGACTCGCTCCGCTTCTGGTGCGCTTTCGAGTGAGAGCGCATGGTCCACCGCGCCCGCCGCTGCCCGCAGACTGGGAAATGCCACGAGCGTTCCGGGGCGGACGAAGGGAACCACCTCCGCCAGGACGGGCTCCACCCTCCAGCCGTCGGACGCAGGAATGAATCGCACACGAAAGGCCGTCCCCGGATTGCCCGCAGTCGGACCGAACCACTGCCGTAAGAGATCCGGGAGCTGGTTGTCCTGAACTCCCACCGGACGCGCGACGTTGCAGTACTCCTTCGCGAAGCGGAAGCGCCAGAGGCTCTCGTCTGGCAGCCTCACGTTGAACTCCTCATGGGGCAGGTCCGGCATCGTCTTCCGGGCCGGAAGCTTGATGATGGGATCTCGCTGGTTCGAGATGACCTTGGCCTCGAACGCCACTCCCGTCGCCTGTGCCTGCTCTTGAAGGCGCCTGCGGTACCTCGCGAGCCGGTAGTCCACCAGCTCGCGAGTCATTTCCACGAAAGACCGTTTCGCCTCCAGAGCAATCGGAAGCCTTGGGACGAGCCGCGCCCCATCCAGGCGGAACCAGTTGCTGCCCTGTGTCCAGGCATTGATGGGATTGGCCTTCCAGTAGGCGAGGAACTTCGCGGCGCTGGGATTTCGAGGGTCATCCAGCGCTTCGACGCCCTCCAGGTCCCGGAGCAGCTCCGGCGAGCGTTGGAGGAGCGCGAGGCTGCGCTGGGCAAGCTCCGACAGGAGCATTCCTTCCTCCAGGGCATCCGCTCCGAGCAGGGCCTCCAGCAACACCATCTTGAAACACTTGACCATGTTCGTGGCCTCAAGCTCGACGAACCACTCCCGGCCTTTCTCCAGGGCCTGGGCTTCGCCTGCTTCGAGGTCACCTTCTCGCTCGACGAAGTTGAACCATCCGCCGTGAGTTTTTCGCAGCGTCTCCGGCGAGTGGCTCAGGCGGTACAGCTCGCCCACGGTGGGGCGGTGGCCACGCGCGGCGCGCAGCTCGCGGTAGAGCCGCTCGACCGCTGAGCTTCCAGTGGGGAGGAATTGCTCGAGCAGCTCCTTGGCCTCCAGCTCCACCTGGACGGAGCACCCGGGAGGCAGCTCCGGTGTCCTGCCCTCCACCAGGAACTCGCGCAGAGATACCGGGCTTCTTCCCAGGGCCAGCAGCGTGCGCACCCGGTCGAGGAACATCCGATGGTTGCCCACGAAGTCGATGACGGTGACCTGCTCTTTGCCGTCCGCCTTTCGCAATCCCCGGCCGAGCTGCTGGAGGAACACCACCGGTGATTCCGTGGGGCGGAGCATCACCACACGGTCGATGCTGGGAATGTCGATGCCTTCATTGAACAGGTCCACCGCGCACACCGCATCCAGTGTGCCTTCCGCGAGCCGCCGCAGCGACTCTGCTCGGTCGGCTGAGCCTGCCCCCGCGTAGACCGCGACCACCCGGACGCCCTGCGCGGCCAGCCACTGCCGGACGTACTCGGAATGGCTCACGGAGCAGCAGAACACCAGGGTCCGGCTTGCGCCGTGTTCCTTCCAGGCACGCCACAGCGTCTGCATTCGCGCTTCCGTCTGAACGGCCTGGGCGAGCTGCTCGGGGAGGAAGTGCTTGTTCCTCCAGGGGATGTTCTCGTAGTTCACCGCATCCTTGAGACCGAAGTAGGCGAACGGCGCCAGCAGGCCTTCCTGGATGCCCTCGCCCAGGTCCGAGCGCCAGGCGAGGTGGTCATCGAACAGGCCGAGGACGTCGCCCTCATCGGCGCGCTCGGGCGTCGCGGTGAGCCCGAGCAGGAACGATGGGGTCAGACACGCGAGGATGGCCCGGTAGCTCGCCGCCGCCGCGTGGTGCACCTCGTCCACGATGACGTAGTCGAAGGGCGCCGTGTCGCGGAGCCGCCTGAGTTCCTCGGGTTGGGACAGCTTCTGCACCGACGCGAACACCACGTCGCCGGTGAGCTGCGACTGCTCGCCGACGCACCAGCCAAAGCGCAGCTGCGGAAGCTGGCGCCGGAACGTCTCCGCCGCCTGGACCAGCAGCTCCTTCCGATGGGCCAGGAAAAGCACGCGGGGAGTCCGTTCCAATTCTCTTCCGAAGGCTTCCACGTCAAGTGCCGCCAGGAGCGTCTTCCCCAACCCTGTCGCCAGCACCACGAGCGCCCGACGGCGGCCGGCTTGTCTGCTACGTGCCAGTGCCTCGAGTGCCTTGAGCTGCAAGGCATGTGGCTTGCGCTGGGGAAGAGGTGGCTCCGTTTCCACGTCACCCGCTGGGAGTGCCCGGGCCGCGGTCCTTGCACGAAGGGCATAGCGCTCTACCCACCCCGCCTCCAACGGGGAGGCCCGATTCCACCAGCCTTCGAATGCTTCCACCACCTCATGCCAGGCCCGTGGGTCGCGGTCTTTCTCGACACGCAGGTTCCACTCGATGCCAGTCTTCAGGGCTGCCCGGGAGATGTTGCTCGAGCCGACATAGGCCACCGCGAGCCCTGGTCCCATGAAGCGCCAGGACTTCGGGTGGAAGGAAGGCACGCGCTGCTTCTCCACCTCCACCACGCGGGCCTCGAAGTGGCCTCGCCCCTCCTGCTGGAGCGCGGTGTCCTCCTCCATCCAGTCGAGCAGGCGTCGCAGCGCGTCGGCCTGGGTGATGGCCAGATAGTCGCCCGTCAGGATGCGGACCCGCGCGCCCCGTAGCAATGCCGCCTCCACGGAATCGCGCAGCACCTCCAGCCCGCTGTCCTGGACGAAGGCCGCCAGTACCGCGACGTCCATTGCCTTGGCGAACAGGGGCTCCAGATGGTGCAGGAACGGGTCCTCCACTCCGCCCGTTGCCAGCGGTCTGGCCTGGCCCGTGAGGTAGTTGCCCTTGCCGGGGATGACGTGCCGCACCCCGCCTCGCGGGTCTGCCATGTCTCCCTCGAAGCGCGGGATGACATGCACATGCAGGTGGAACACGGTCTGCCCCGCCGCCGCGCCCACGTTGATGCCGATGTTGTATCCCTGGGGGTGGAGCTCCGCTTCCAGGCCTCGCCGCACCTCGTCCACCAGCTCGAAGATGGCTCGCTGCTCCTCGGCCGTGGCGTCGAACCAGGTGGCCACCAGCCGCCGGGGAACCACCAGCGTGTGCCCTGGGCTCACCGGGAAGCCGTCGCGGATGGCGAATGCGTACGCGTTGGACGCGACCCAGCGGGACTCGGGAATCGACAGGAACGGAGAGGACACTCCGAAACCCTAACATCCCCTGGAATCCTCCCTCTTGGGATGCCCGGACGGGAAAGACCTGGAATATCGTGCCCTGCCGCCCGTTCCCGGGCGTCTTTCCACCCAGGAGCACGGATGTTCCGTCAGTCACTCCTCTGGGCCTCGTGCCTGGCCCTGCTCGCCGCGCCCGTCTCGGGCGCTCGGGCGCAGGGCTCGGCGGCGGCGCCTGGCACGTCCTCCGATGCGGCCGCGTCGAAGCTCGGCGCCGGCATCGAGGTTCGCACCCTCAAGAACGGGCTCAAGGTCATCGTCTGGCCCGACCACGACATCCCCAATGTCGTCCTCTACAACTGGTTCCGCGTCGGCAGCCGCAACGAGTACCCCGGCATCACCGGCCTGTCCCACTTCTTCGAGCACATGATGTTCAACGGCGCCAAGAAGTACGGCGCCGGTGAGTTCGACCGCGTCATGGAGGCCAACGGCGGCGCCAACAACGCCTTCACCTCCGAGGACGTCACCGTCTACATGGAGTGGTTCCCCCGCTCCGCCCTCGAGCTCATCTTCGACCTCGAGGCCGACCGCCTCCAGCACCTCGCCTTCGACCCCAAGGTCATCGAGTCCGAGCGCGGCGTCGTCTACTCCGAGCGCCGCTCCAGCATCGACAACAGCACCGCCCGCTCCCTCATGGAGCAGGTCCAGGCCAGCGCCTTCGTCGCCCACCCGTACCAGTTCCCCGTCATCGGCTGGCCCTCCGATATCGAGTCCTGGCGCATGGCCGACCTCCAGCGCTACTTCAAGACCTACTACGCCCCCAACAACGGCACCCTCATCATCACCGGCGCCGTCACCCCCGCCGAGGTCTTCGCCCTCGCCGAGAAGCACCTCCAGCCCATCCCCGCCCAGCCCGCTCCCGAGCCCGTCCGCACCCAGGAGCCCGAGCAGAAGGGCGAGCGCCGCGTCGTCGTGCACAAGGTCGCCCAGTCCCCGCTCCTCCAGCTCGCCTACCACGGCATCGCCGGCAAGGACGCGGACCTCGAGGCGCTGGACCTGCTCCTGCGCATCCTCGCCGACGGTGACTCCTCGCGCCTCCACCGCCGCCTCGTCGAGGAGGCCCGCGTCGCCATCAGCGTGGACACCTACTTCAGCCCCGGCTTCGACCCGTCCCTCGTCTGGGTGATGGCCGACCTGCCGCCCGGCGGAAACCTCTCCAAGGTGGAGGCGCTCATCACCGAGGAGCTCGCCCGCGTCGTGAAGGACGGTGTCACCGAGGCCGAGCTGCGCAAGGCCCGCAACATCGCCGTCGCCGGCTTCTGGCGCGGCCTGGAGACCAATGACGGCCGCGGCTACGCGCTTGGTGCCGCCGAGGTCTTCCGGGGCGACTACCGCCAGCTCTTCGACGCCCCCTCGCGCTTCGAGAAGGTGACCCCCGACGCCGTGCGCAAGGTCGCCGCGCGCGTCTTCAACTCCCAGCGCCGCACCGTCGGGTGGCTCGTGCCCACCGACGAGAAGGCCGCCACCCCCGCCGCCAAGGAGGCCGCGCGATGATTGCTCCCTTCACCTGGAAGGCCGTGCTCGGCGCCGTGCTGCTCTCCGCCCTGCCGTCCGCGGCCCAGGGCCCCGCCACCGCGAAGCCGTCTCCGGCGTCGCGTCCCGGCTCGCCGGAGAAGCCCGCCGCGAAGCCGTCCGCGCCCTCCGCCACGAAGCCCGCCGCTCAGGGCGTCACACTGCCCAAGCCCACCACCGTCACGCTGAAGAACGGCGCGAAGCTCCTCCTGGTGGAGCGCAGGGACCTGCCGCTCGTCTCGTTCAGCGCGTGGCTGCGTGGCGGGGCGCTCGGCGCTCCCGCCGGCAAGGAGGGCCTGGCTGCCCTCACCGCCGAGCTCCTCCAGAAGGGCGCCGGCGCCCTTGATGCCCGCCAGTTCGCCGAGGCCGTGGATGGCGTGGGCGGCTCGCTCGACGTCGTGCCCGCGCTCGAGGCCATCGTCATCAACGGCCAGTTCATGTCGCGCGACACCGGGCTGATGGTCGAGCTGCTCAGCGACATGCTCACCCGCCCTCGCTTCGACGCGAAGGAGCTGGAGAAGACGCGCGAGCGCCTCGTCTCTGAAATCGCCGCCGCGAAGGATGGCGACCCTCGCACCCTCATCGCCGCCTACTTCCAGGCGTTCCACTTCTCCGGCCACCCGTACGGCGCTCCCGTCAGCGGCACCGAGGCGAGCCTCCCGGGGCTGACTCGCAAGGACGTGCTCGCGTACGCGAAGAACCACCTGGGCGCGGACCGGCTCATCCTCTCCGTGGTCGGTGACTTCGACGCGAAGGCGCTCGCCGAGAAGCTGGAGGCCTCGCTCGGCGGCTGGACTCGCGCCGCCACGCCCGCCCCCGAGGCCCCCACCACCGCCGCCTCCAAGGGCCGCCGCGTGCTGCTGGTGGACAAGCCCGACGCCTCCCAGACGTACTTCTGGATTGGCAACACCGGTGTCTCCCGGAGCGACCCGGACCGCGTCGCCGTCGAGCTGGCGGAGACCGTGCTCGGCGGGCGCTTCACCTCGCTGCTCAACACCGAGCTGCGCGTGAAGTCCGGCCTCAGCTACGGCGCCAGGGCCACCTACACCCTGAACTCCCGCCCCGGCCCCGTCGTCATCAGCTCGTACACCAAGACGGAGTCCACGGAGAAGGCCATCGACATGGCCCTGGACGTGCTCTCACGCTACCGCCAGACGGGCATGGATGACGCCACGCTCTCCTCCGCGCGCTCCTACGTGCTGGGCCAGTTCCCGCCCACGCTGGAGACGGGCGCACAGGTGGCCGCCAAGCTGTCGGAGCTCGCCTTCTTCGGGCTCGACGCCAGCGACGTGGACGCCTTCGCCACCCAGGTCAACGCCGCCACCCGCGACAGCGTGCGCGCCGTCATCCAGCGCACCCTGCCCGCACCGGAGGACCTCACCTTCGTCCTCATCGGCAAGGCCGCGGACGTGCGCGACATGGCTCGCAAGTACGGCGCCGTCACGGAGATGAAGATCTCCGACAAGCGCTTCGCCCCGCCCACCACGGCCGCGAAGCCCTGAGGCGCTTCCCCCGGGCCCGCTACTTCGGCGCCATCGCGCGGTAGCGGGCCTGGCACTTCTGGAAGCGCGCATCCACCGAGCGCGCGAACCACGCGGTGGTGCGCTCGCCCTTCAGCTTGGGGCTCTTGAGCGTCACCTTCGGCAGCTGGGCGTAGGCGGGCGACTCGCCCGTCTCCCGCGCGTAGACGCGCTTCACCGCGCGGTACGTGTCGGTGGACTCGAAGTCCGCCTCCTTCTCCTTCTCCACGTCGCGGCGCACCCGCCGCTCGCTGAGCTCCGGCGCGTAGCGCTCGCGGAAGACGAGCAGCGCCTTCAGAGACTGGCTGTCCTCGTCCAGCGGCTCGCCCTGCTTGTCGTAGAGCTGGAGGTCCCCGTCCGGCACCAGCCCGATTCCGGTGAGGCGGCTCACCTGCGCCTGCAGCGCCGCGTTGCGCGAGGCGTAGACGCCCGCGTTGTAGTCCGCGAAGCGGAAGAGGGGCTCCGGGTACGCGGCCTCGTAGTCCAAGAGCCGCGCGGTGCCGTAGCGCACGCCGCCCGTGCGCGTGTACAGCGCCTCGCGCACCCGCACCGGGTCCGCGTCCTCGCCCTCCTTCTCCAGCGCGTACCGCACGCTCACCTGCATGGAGCCGGCGGTGGTGATGGGGTTGAGGTCCTCCAGCCGGCCCGAGCCGAAGAGCGAGCTGGCCAGGTCCGCCGCCGCGTACGTCTTCGGGTACTCCTCCTCGTAGTACGTGAGCATGTCGCGGAAGAGCCGGTCCAAGTCCTTTTCCGTCTTCGCCGCGCTCAGCCGCTGGTCGAAGGTCTTCTTCTGGCCCGCCGTCCGGCCCTCCAGCACGGAGGCCAGGGCCTTGCGCCCCACCGGCCCCAGCTTGTTCGCGTGCTCCTCCAGCCGGGCCCGCACCATCTTCGGCAGGCCGGGGACGGCCGGGTCCGGCTGGTAGCCGGACTCCTGCTCGATGACGGCCAGCACCGAGCACACCGCTGGCGGCGTGGGGGCGAGCTCCTCCACCTCCAGCGCCGCGAGCACGTCGCGCGCCCAGTCCTGCCGGTCCTTCACGTGCGTGGGCAGCAGCCGTGCCACCTGCTCCACGCCGAGGCGCGGCGGAGGCGGCACGGCGGGCTCCCCCGTGCCCTTGCCGCGCGGGGTGCAGGAAGCCAGGACCAGGGCCACGAGCCAGCCACGGCGGCGACGCCGCGTCTGGGACTGCCGGGGTTCTGGTTCCTCCATGTGCGCGCCTCCGGGGACTTCCGCCCCACTGTCGTTGGACAGTGGAACAGCCGGCGCGGTGCCAGCGTCCCGGCCCTGCCCGCCTGTTGGGCGGGCGGGCAGGCGTCATACCGCAGGACGCCGAGGCGTGGCCTACTGGCGAATCTGCACGTCGCGCGCGACGGTGCGCCCGCCCATGAGGACGAACCGCGCGCGGACCGGCGTGCCCTCCTCCAGGCCCCGCAGCGACACCTTGCGGCCCTGGCGCAGGCCCCGGCTGCGGCGGTCCAGCTCCAGCTCGTAGACGCCGCCTTCCCTGTCCCGCACGGTGATGGCGTTCCTCCCCACCCGGGTGACACGGCCGCTCACCGAGCTGGAGGCGATGACCACCTCCTCGAGTGAGCCCGTCGCGGCCCCGTTGCCAGGCACGGCTTCCTGCGCCGCACGCGCCGCGCCCAGGTGCCAGGCCTCGTCGTCACGCGCCTGCACCGCCTCGTAGCCAATCATCACCCGGCTCCCTCGCGTGGGAGCCTGCGCCGCGGTGGCCGTACCCGCCGGCGCGGCGGTCGCCGTGCCTCCCTGTTCCGGAGCCCTCACCGGCGTCCCCGTGGACGGTGCCGCCGGGGTTGCCGTCGCGGGCCGTGCTGCCGGAGCACCCTGTTCCGCCGCGGCCACCGTGCCCGTTGCTGCCCGCGGACCCGGAGCGGCCGGGGCGACGCCCGGCTCGGCGGTGCCCGGATTCGCGGCGGCCTCCACACGCTGCGCGGCCGGAGCCTCGGCCGTTCCACGCTCACGGCATCCCGACGTCAACGCGCAGAGACCCACCATTCCCACCCACGCCCATCGACTTCCCATCCGTCCACCTCGCGTTCCCACCCGTGTCGTTCCGCGACCTGTCGCTGCAAGCTGCGTGCTTGCCCGGCAGGGTGGGAGCGGCGTCAGCCGTCACACGATGGCAGGTGGACACTGCGCACCCGGAATGTGGGGTGGCGGACGAGGCCGCCCCGCCTCACCCCGCGAGCAGGCGGGCCACGGCCTTCACGTGCGAGCGCACCAGCTCCCGGGCGGCCATCAGCTCCGTGGCCTCGCGGGGCGTGTAGCCCAGGCACAGCACCACGTCGTCCTCCGGCGCCGCGCGCATGCCGAGCTGGACGTAGTCCACCGTGCGCGGCACCGGCTCACCTTCGGTGTCCCGGCTGAAGCGCCCGAAGACGGCCGCCTTCGCGTCCCGCCCGGGCGCCGTCTCCTTCAGCGCGAACAGCCGGCGCACCGCCGCGAGCACCTCCGGCCGCTCCACCAGCACCTCCGGCTTCGCGGGCCCGCCCAGCTCCCACTCGATGAGCCGCAGGCAGCCGCGCACGAACTCCACGTCCGTGATGACCAGCCCGTACAGGTACCAGTCCGCGCAGGCCGCCTGCACCAGCCTCGCCTGCGCGTCCGAGAGCCAGCCGAAGGACGGACAGGTGAACGTCTCGCAGATGGCCGCGCGGTACACGCCGCAGTCCCGCAGGTCCGTCCCGCCCGTCACCAGCGGGTGCCCCAGGCAGCCCACCTGCTTGCGCTCCTTGTCCAGGAAGCCCAGCAGCGGGCACACCCGCACCGCGGCGAACATCGGCTCCGCGCGCCGCGCCGCGACGAGCTCCCGCGCCGCCTCGTGCCACGCCGCCGGCTCCCATGGCGTCCGCCGCAGCCGCTCCGTCTGCATCGCCAGCGTCTCCGCCAGCGCCACACGCGAGTGGTCCCGGAAGTTGTACAGCCCACAGCAGGCGCCACACGAGGCGCCTCCACCGGGCTGACACAGGTGAAAGGATACAGTCACGGTTCACATCTTACGGGCACCAACAATCCTTGCAGCAGAATCGGGAGCAGGGCTCGCCCCCCCGTGCACCCGGCCACGGAAGGGGCCGCGAGGGCCCGTCCGCCCAGGTGCTCGCCCCCGTCAGAACCACTCGGGGCGCATGCGTGCGTACGAGTCCTCGGCCGTCCGGCAGAGCTTCGCCAGCAGGGGCACGCGCGGCAGCTCCACCGCCGTCCAGTACTGCGCCGCCGCCAGCTTGCCCTCGTAGAAGTCCGCGCTGCCGCCGCCCCGCGCCAGGCCTTCCTTCGCCGCCGCCGCCTGGGCCAGCCAGCGCCACGCCACCGCCAGCACGCTGAACAGGTCCAGGAAGTCCGCGCTGTGGCGCAGCATCAGCTCCACCTCGCCGGCCATGCCGCGCGCACCCAGCTCGCCCACCACCTCCGCCACCTCGCCCAGCGCCCCCTCCAGCGCGTCGCACCACGCGGCCTCCACGCCCGCCGCGCGCGCCCGCTTCACCGTCGCGCCCACCTCCTCCGCGAAGGCCTGCAGCGCCGCGCCGCCTCCGGCCACCACCTTGCGGCCCAGCAAATCCAGCCCCTGGATGCCCGTGGTGCCCTCGTGGATGCTGTTCAGCTTCTGGTCCCTCAGCCACGCCTCCGGCGCGTACTCGCTGGAGTAGCCGTAGCCGCCGTGCACCTGCACCGCGAGCGCGTTGGCCTCGAAGCCGCGCTCGGCGGGGAACGTCTTCGCCACCGGCGTCAGCAGGTCCACCAGCAGGCCCGCGCGCCTGCGCGTGTCCTCGTCCGCCCCGTGCGACGCCAGGTCCGCCTGGTACGAGGCCGCCAGCAGCAGCGACAGGCCGCCCTCCACAATCGCCTTCTGCCGCAGCAGCATGCGCCGCACGTCCGCGTGCTCGATGATGGGGGACTGCGGGCGTGACGCGTCGCGAACTCCGGCGGGCCGGCCCTGCGGGCGCTCGCGCGCGTAGGCCACCGCCTCGTGGTACGCCACCGACGCGGTGGCCACCCCGTTCATGCCCACCATGATGCGCGCCTCGTTCATCATCTGGAACATGCACGCCAGCCCCTTGCCGGGCTGTCCCACCAGCCACCCGCGGCAGTCACCCTCCTCGCCGTAGTTGAGCGCGAGGCTGGGGATGCCCTTCCACCCAATCTTGTGGATGACGCCGGCCACGCGGACGTCGTTGTCCACCAGCTTCCCGCCCTCGGGCCGCCGCGACGGCACCGCGAAGAGGGAGATGCCCTTCGTCCCGCCCTCCGCGCCCTCCATCCGCGCCAGGGTCAGGTGGATGACGTTGTCCGTGAAGTCCTGGTCCCCGCCGCTGATGAAGATTTTCGAGCCCTGGATGCGCCAGGTGCCGTCCGGCGCGGGCGTGGCGCGCGTCCTCACGTCCGCGAGGCTGCTGCCCGCCTGCGGCTCGGTGAGGGCCATGGTGCCCGTCCACTCGCCCCGGTACATGGGCGCCATGAAGGCGTCCTTCAGCTCCGATGTGCCGAACACCTCCAGCAGGTGCGCCGCGCCCAGCGTCAGGCCCACATAGGCATAGGCGCTCAGGTTGGCCGCCATGAGGTATGTGCTGGCCATGGCGTGAAGGGTGAGCGGCAGCTGCTGGCCTCCCACCTCGGGCGGGCGCGTGGCGGTGAGCAGCCCCAGGTCCACCATGCGCGGGTACAGCTCGCGCATCAGGGGGTGGACGTGGACGCGGCCGTCCTTGAACACCGGCGGCTCCGCGTCCATGGGCCGGTAGGTGGGGTACAGCACCTCGCGCGCGAAGCGACGGGTGCTGTCCAGCATGAGAGTGAAGGTGTCGCGCGAGTGCTCGGCGAAGGCGGGCAGCTTGCACAGCTCCGCGGCATCCAGCACCTCATAGAGCTGGAAGTCCACGTCGCGGTCCGACAGCAGCGGGTTGGGGCGAGGCGCGGTCATGCCCCGGTGTTAACAGGCGCGCTACCAGGATGCGATTGCCCCGTTGAGGTCGAGGTCGTCCCCGTCGTCCCCATCGTTCGCTTCCGTGCGTGGGGGCCCCTCCGCCTCGTGCCGGCGCGAGGGCGACGCTTCCGGCCGGGCGGCCAGGCCCCTGGCGGGCGGGTGCACCAGGACGAGCGGGAGGGCCATGACTCCGAGCGCCGCCATGGCCAGCGCGGCCTCCATCGGCTCTCGCAGCAGCCCGGAGCGCCCGCTCCAGGGGCGCTTCGCCGACAGCTTCCACCACGGCTGCTGCCTGAAGCGCGACTTCAGCAGCCGCATCGCGGCCCCTCCGAGCGCGACCAACGCCAGGCCCCGGGAACGTTCCGGGCCCAGCAGCTTTCGCAGGGACAGGACCTCCAGCACCCCGAAGGTCACCGCCGCCGTCCGGGGCCCCAGCATCCCCGGGCCCGGGCGCGTCCAGCTCCGAGGGCTCCAGCGGGAGGGGACTGCTCTGCGAAAGGATGGAATCCGCATGTGAATGCCACTCCCCGGACGCAAGGCCACAAGTCCGTCCAGCAAGGTTGATGACCGCCTGCCAGGGTCGCCATGTGGGAAACGTGCCTCGCCTGTCCGTCCGTGGGCAGAGTGTAGGAGCCTCGGGGCGCTCGCCCGGCCGGCTGCCTGTCCATGGCTTCTGTTACACTTGCAGCGGGCCGGAAACAGCAGGGGGACGCGATGAGATACGCGGAGCCTGGGAGCGTGGAAGAGGGGCTGGCGCTCCTGTCCACCACCGAGGATGCGCGCTGCCTGGCGGGCGGGGCCTCGCTGGTGGCGATGATGAACGCGGGCCGCGTGGCGCCCGGGATGCTGGTGAGCCTGCACCACATCCCGGAGCTGTCCACCATCACCGAAGCCGCGGACGGGCTCTGGCTGGGCGCCATGTGCACGCACCGCACCGTGGCCGCCGAGGCGCGCCTGCGCGGCGCGATGGAGGTGGTGCGCAGCGCCGCGAGCCAGCTCGCGCACCCGGCCATCCGCAACATGGCGACGGTGGGCGGCTCGCTCTGCCTCGCGGACCCACAGACGGAGCTGCCCGTGGCCCTGGTCGCGTCCTCGGCCCGGGCGGAGGTCGCTGGCTCCGCGGGCCGGAGGACGCTCCCCGTGGAGGCGCTCCTCGTCGACAGCTTCCGCACGTCCCTGGCGCGCGGCGAGCTGCTCACGCGTGTCTTCATCCCCCGGGGCGTGGACGGCGCGGCGGGCCACCACCTCCGCTTCAGCCGCGTGTCCTCCGACTACCCCACGGTGTCCATCTCCCTCGTCCTCGCCATGGACGGGGACAGGTGCCGCCACGCGCGCGTCGTCGTCGGCTCGTGCGGGCCGGTGCCGCTCCACGTGGACGCGGCGGACCAGCGGCTCGTGGGCACCCGGCTCGAAGCGGCGGACGTGGCCGAGGCGGGCCGGCTGCTCGCCCAGGCCGCCGCGCCGCTGGACGATGTGCGGGGCTCGGCGGAGTACCGGCGCATGTTGATTCCGCGGCTGCTCGGCCGCGCCCTGTCCCAGGCCCGGGAGCGCACCCATGTCTGACAAGGTCTCCGTCTCACTGCACATCAACGGGAAGGACCACGCGCTCACCGTGGCCCCGGAGCGCACGCTGCTGGACGTGCTGCGCGAGGACCTGCGCGCCACGGGCACGCGGCGCGGCTGCGACGAGGGGAGCTGCGGCGCGTGCACCGTCCTGGTGGACGGCGTGCCCGTGCTGTCGTGCCTGTCCCTGCCGGCGAGGCTGGCGGGCCGCGCCATCACCACCATCGAGGGCGTGGAGGCGGGCGGTGAGCTGCACCCCGTCCAGCGCGCCCTCGTCCAGCACGGCGCCGTGCAGTGTGGCTTCTGCATGTCCGGCATCGTCCTGGCCGCGAAGGCGCTGCTGGAGCACACGCCGTCGCCCACGGAGGACGAGGTGCGCCAGGCGCTCGGGAGCAACGTGTGCCGGTGCTCGGGCTACGTGCGCGTCGTGCAGGCCATTGTCTCGCTGGGAGGTCGGCCATGAGCCAGGAGGCGAAGCCGGGGCCGGGCCCGGAGCCCGTGGGCGAGGTGCTGGGCCAGTCCGTGCCCAAGCCGGACGCGCGCGAGAAGGTGACGGGGCGCGCCGTCTACACCGATGACCTGGACCTGCCGGGCATGCTGCATGGCGCCCTGCTGGGCAGCCCGCACCCGCATGCGCGCATCCTGTCGTACGACACCTCGCGGGCACGGGCGCTGCCCGGCGTGCGCGCCGTGCTCACGGCCGAGGACCTGCCGCCCATCGACATCGGCCCCGTCATCAAGGACCAGCCGCTGCTCGCGCGGGGCAAGGTCCGCTACGCGGGCGAGCCCGTGGCCGCGGTCGCCGCGGTGGACGTGGCGACGGCGCGCAAGGCGCTCGGGCTCATCGACATCCGCTACGAGGTCCTCCCCTCCGTCCTCGACGTCGAAGCCGCGCTGCGTCCGGACGCCCCGGTGATTCACGCGCCGCGCGAGCCCGGGCAGCACCCCAACCTCGCCACGCGCATCCGGCTCGTCGAGGGTGAGCCGGACCGGGTGTGGGAGCGGTGCGACGCCATCGTGGAGGACGTGTACGAGACGCCCGCGCAGCAGCACATCTACCTGGAGCCGTGCTCCACGGTGGCGGTGGTGGACCCCGACACCGGCAGAATCACCATCCACACGTCGACGCAGACGGCGTTCCGGGTGCAGGCCATCACCGCCGAGGCGCTGGCGGTGCCCATGTCGCGCATCCGCGTCCTGGTGCCGCGCGTGGGCGGCGCGTTCGGCGGCAAGGTGGAGTCCACCAACCAGCCCATCACCGTGGCCCTGGCGAAGGCGGCCGGGGCGCCGGTGAAGCTGACGTACTCCCGCACGGACGACATGCAGATGATGCGCTCGCGCCACGCGGCCCGCATCCACATGCGCACGGGGGCGACGCGGGACGGGCGCATCCTCGCCCGGCAGGTGCGCATCCAGTACGACACCGGGGCCTACGCGGACGACGGGCCCTTCGTCGCGGCCATCGGCAGCTACTTCGCGCGCGGGCCGTACCGCATCCCCCACGTCGAGGTGGAGACGCTGTCCATCTACACCAACAAGCTCCGCGCCGGAGCGTTCCGGGGCTTCGGCAACCCGCAGGTCCACTTCGCCAGCGAGGTGCAGGTGGACCGGCTCGCGGACGCGCTGGGCATGGACCCGCTGGAGCTGCGGCTGCGCAACGCGCTGGAGACGGGAGAGAAGTGGCTGGGCGGCGCGCCGGTGGAGAGCGGCACGCTGCGCGCCTGCCTGGAGCGGGCCCGCGAGGTGTCGGACTGGCACCGGCGGCGGGAGCGCGCGCCGGCCCCTTCACCCGGCAAGCGCCGTGGCATCGGCGTGGCGGCGGTGGGCCACGTGTCCGCGCTGCTGGGCTCCAGCGCCACCGTGCGGCTCAACGAGGACGGCACCGTCAACGTGAGCACGGGCGCGGTGGACACGGGGCAGGGCTCGGACACGGCGCTCGCGCAGGTGGCGGCGGGGGCGCTGGGGCTGTCGCTGGAGCAGATCAACTTCAGCCGGCCGGACACGGACACGTCTCCGTACGACTGGTGTACCGGAGGCACGCGCACCACCTTCACCGTGGGCCACGTCATCACCGAGGCGTGCAGGCAGGTGCGCGAGCAGCTCTTCGAGCACGCCAGCGCGATGCTGGACCGGCCGGTGAAGAAGCTCGAGCTGCGGCCCGGCGGCATCGTGGGCGTCCGGGGCGAGCCGGGGCTGTCGGTCTCCTTCGGCGCCATCGCCGGGCGGTCGCTCTATGTCGAGGGCGGGCCCATCATCGCCTCCTCGCGCTACCTCTTCCCGTCGTGGCAGCTCGACACGCGCCGCACGTCCGTCGAGGGGCTGCCGTCGATGGGCAACGGCTTCTTCGTCTTCGCCGCGCAGGTGGCCGAGGTCGAGGTGGACGAGCTGACGGGCAAGGTGGAGCTGCTGGAGGCGTGGAGCGTCCACGACGTGGGCCGGGTCATCAACCCCGCCGCCGCGGAGGGGCAGGTGCAGGGCGGCTTCGTGCAGGGGCTCGGCTACGCGCTGACGGAGGAGCTGGTGTGGAAGGACGGCCACCTCGTGAACCCCACCATGGGGGGCTACAAGGTGCCCGGCGCGCTGGACGTGCCCACCGCCATCCACGCCGTCCTGCTGGAGCACGCGGCGGGGCCCGGGCCCTTCGGTGCGAAGGGCGTCGCCGAGGCCGGCGTGGTGGGCGTGGCGCCCGCCATCTGCAATGCCATCCGGAATGCCACCGGCGCGAGCGTCCGGCAGATACCGGCCACCGGCGAGCGCGTGCTGCGCGCGCTGCTGGCTCGCGAGGAGGCCGGGAGCACCTGAGCGTCATCACCGGGGGAGCCGGTGCCCGGTGACAGGAGAAACGAGGCAGACAGGACGGGAGGGTCCGCCAGCCCGTCCGCCCGGTAGGGCGGCTGCCCCGCGGGGCGATTGTCGGCTGCTGGAAAGGCTGCTTCTGGCCGAAAGGGAGAGGCGCGAGCGGGCTGTTAGCTTCGGGTGCCTCACATGACGCACCCCCTCCCGAGTCCTCCGGATGCTCCGCCGGAGTCCCCGCCACCTGGCAGGCTGGCAGGCTTCCTCCACGAAGACGTCGTCCATCAAATCGCGGAGAGCATCCCCCAGCTCATCTGGATTACGCGGCCGGACGGGTACCACGAGTACTACAACCAGCGCTGGTACGAGTACACGGGGCTGACGCCCGAGCAGACCGAGGGGACGGGGTGGCGACGGGCCTTCCACCCGGATGACCTGGTGGAGGCGGGCCGGCGCTGGGAGCACTCGCTGCGCACCGGCGAGCCCTACGAGGTGGAGTACCGCTGCCGCCGCCACGACGGCGTGTGGCGCTGGTTCCTCGGTCGCGCGCACCCCGTCCGGGACGAGCAGGGCCGCGTCCGCCGGTGGTTCGGCACCTGCACGGACATCGACGACCAGAAGCGCTCCGCGGACTCCATGCGCCTGCTGGCCGAGGCCGGCTCGCTGCTGTCCTCCTCATCCCTGGACTACGAGGCCACGCTCACCGCGCTGACGCGGATGGTGGTGCCGGGCCTGGCGGACTGGTGCTCCATCGAGGTCGCCCTCGAGAATGGCTCCACCCGGCAGGTGGCGGTGGCGCACGTGGACCCGGAGAAGGTGCGCTGGGCGAGGGAGCTGCGGATGCGCTACCCGCCGCGCCCGGACGACCCGGCAGGCGTGCTGTCCGTCATCCGCACCGGCAAGCCCGTGCTGCTGTCGGACATCCCGGACTCGCTGCTGCTGGCCGCGAGCCAGGACGACGAGCACCTGCGCATCGCCCGCGAGCTGGGGCTGCGCTCCGCGCTGATACTGCCGCTGGAGGCGCGCGGCCGCATCCTGGGCGCGCTCACGCTGGTCAACGCCGAGTCCGGCCGGAGCTTCTCCGCCGAGGACCTGCCCCTGGCCGGGCAGCTCGCCGCGCGCGCCGCGCTGGCGGTGGACAACGCGCGCCTGTACCGCGAGGCCCAGGAGTCGCTCAAGCGCAGCGAGGAGGAGCGCCGCCTGGCGGAGGTGCTGCTGCGCATCGGCGCGTCGCTGTCGTCGGAGCTGGACTCCACCCGGCTCGTGCAGCGCATCACCGACGAGACGGTGGCCCTCACCGGCGCCGCCTTCGGCGCCTTCTTCGAGAACCGGGTGGACGCGAACGGCGGCTCGTACATGCTGTACACGCTGTCCGGCGCGCCGCGCGAGGCCTTCGCCCACATGCCCATGCCGCGGGCCACGGCCATCTTCGGCCCCACCTTCCGGGGCGAGGGCACCCTGATGCTGGACGACGTGCGCAAGCACCCGGACTACGGGAAGAGCGCGCCCTACCACGGCATGCCCCCCGGACACCTGCCGGTGTGCAGCTACCTGGCCGTGTCGGTGAAGAGCCGCTCGGGAGAAATCCTCGGCGGGCTGTTCTTCGGACACCCGGAGCCGGGGCGCTTCCGGCCGGAGCACGCGCGCCTGGTGGAGGGCGTGGCCTCGCAGGCGGCCGTGGCGCTGGACAATGCCCGCCTGTTCCAGGAGGCGCGGCGGATGGAGGAGCGCTTCCGCTCGCTCGTCAACGCCACCTCGCAGACGGTGTGGGTGACGCGGCCGGATGGCGCCGTGGTGGAGGACAGCCCCACCTGGCGCGCCTTCACCGGGCAGACGTACGAGGAGTGGTCGGGGCAGGGCTGGCTGGACGCCGTCCACCCGGAGGACCGGGAGGTGGCCGCCCGCGCCTGGATTGCGGCGGTGGCGGAGCGGCGGCCCTACGAGGTGGACTACCGCCTGCGCCGGCCGGATGGCAGCTACACGCCCACCCGGGTGCGCGGCGTGCCGGTGCTCAACGAGGACGGCGGCGTGCGCGAGTGGGTGGGCACCAACACGGACATCTCCCTGCAGCGCCGCGCGGAGGAGAGCGCCCGCCGGCTGGACCGGGAGCGGGCCGCCCGCCGGCTGGAGGCGCTGCGCGCGGAGGTCAGCGCCGCGCTGGCGCGCGAGGGCAGCGTCCCCGAAATCCTCCAGGGCTGCGCGGAGGCCCTGGCGAAGCACCTGGGCGCGCTGATGGTGCGGCTGTGGCTGCACCATCGCGACACGAAGACGCTGGAGGTGGTGGGGAACGCCGGCCCGGCGGCCCCGCCGCTGGAGAAGTGGCGGCGGCTGGACGTGGAGGGCCCCAGCATGGTCAGCCTGGTGGCCCGCACGCGCGAGCAGCTCTGGGTGGATGACCTGACGCGGGACTCGCGGGTGCTGGACACCGGGTGGGTGCGGGAGGCGGGTGTCCACTCCCTGGCGGGCATCCCCCTGCTGGTGCGCGGCGAGCTGGTGGGCGTGCTGGGCGTCTATGGCCGCCAGCCGCTGAGCGAGGACGCGATGGCCGCGCTGGCGGCGGTGGCGGACGCCATCGCCCAGGGCGTGGAGCGCCGCCGCGCCGAGGAGGCCCTCAAGCAGCACGCGCGGGAGCTGGCCCGCTCCAACGAGGAGCTGCAGCAGTTCGCCTACGTGGCCTCGCACGACCTGCAGGAGCCGCTGCGCATGGTGGCCAGCTACACGCAGCTGTTGGGCCGCCGCTACAAGGGGAAGCTGGACGCGGACGCGGACGAGTTCATCCACTACGCGGTGGACGGCGTCACCCGCATGCAGCGGCTCATCCAGGACCTGCTGACCTGGTCGCGGGTGGGCACGCGCGGGCGCGAGCCGAAGCCGTGCGACGCGGGCCGGGCGCTGGAGCGGGCCACCGCCAACCTCCAGGCCGCCATCCAGGAGAGCCACGCCAGGGTGCGCGGCGGGCCGCTGCCCGCGGTGCTGGCGGACGAGACGCAGCTGGCCCAGGTGTTCCAGAACCTCATCGGCAACGCGCTCAAGTTCCACGGCGCCGCGCCGCCCCACGTGGAGGTGGCCGCCGAGCGCCAGGGCGCGGAGGTGCGCTTCACGGTGAAGGACCGGGGCATCGGCATCGACCGGCAGTACTTCGACCGCATCTTCATCATCTTCCAGCGGCTGCACGGCAAGGAGGACTACCCGGGGACGGGCATCGGCCTGGCCATCTGCAAGAAAATCATCGAGCGGCATGGCGGACGCATCGGCGTGGAGTCAGAACAGGGCCGGGGCACCACCTTCTGGTTCACCCTTCCCGCCGCCCCGGCCCCGGAGAGGTCCGAGACACCATGAGTCACGAAGAGAACGGCACACCGATTGAAATCCTCCTGGTGGAGGACAACCCCGGGGACGTGCGGCTGACCATCGAGGCCCTCAAGGAGGGCAAGGTGCGCAACAGCCTGTCGGTGGCGCGCGACGGGGTGGAGGCGCTGGCGTTCCTGCGGCGGGAGGGCGCGTATGCCAACGCGGCCCAGCCGGACCTCATCCTCCTGGACCTGAACCTGCCCCGGAAGGACGGGCGCGAGGTGCTGGCCGAAATCAAGGACGACCCCCTGCTGCGCCGGATTCCGGTGGTGGTGCTCACCACCTCCAAGGCGGAGGAGGACATCCTGCGCACGTACGACCTTCACGCGAACTGCTACATCTCCAAGCCGGTGGACCTGGACCAGTTCATCTCCGTGGTGCGCTCCATCGACGACTTCTGGCTGTCCGTCGTCCGGCTGCCACCCAGGCCCGAGGTCTCATGAACGCGAGGGGGATGGAGGAGCGCTCGCTGCGGGTGCTGCTGGTGGAGGACAACCCGGGGGATGCCCGGCTCCTCCAGGAGGAGCTGCGCGAGTTCTCCTCGGCGCACTTCGAAATCGTCCACGTGTACCTCCTGGCGGAGGCGGTGCGCGTGGCGGAGACGTCGGCCGTGGACGCCGTGCTGCTGGACCTGTCCCTGCCGGACGGGCACGGGCTGGGCAACATCTCGCGCATGCTGCAGGCGGCGCCGTCGGTGCCGCTGGTGGTGCTCACCGGCACGGACGACGAGCGGCTCGCGGTGCAGGCCGTCCACCAGGGCGCCCAGGACTACCTGGTGAAGGGCCAGGTGACGGGCCCGCTGCTGGTGCGCGCGCTGCGCTACGCCATCGAGCGCAAGCGGGTGGAGGAGGGGCTCAAGCGCGAGGAGGCGGCGCGGCAGACGGCGGTGTTCCGCGAGCAGTTCCTCGGCATCCTCGGGCACGACTTGCGCAACCCCCTGCAGGCCATCTCCGGCAACGCGGCGCTGCTGCTGCGCTACGGCGGGCTGGCGGAGCCGCAGCGCAAGGCCGTCAACCGCATCTCCATCTCCGCGGACCGCATGGCGCGGATGATCAATGACCTGCTGGACTTCACCCGCACCCGCCTGGGCGGGGGCTACGCGCTCAACCGCGCGCGGCTCAACCTGCACGACGTGGTGCGGCAGGTGGTGGAGGAGCTGGAGGTGGCGCACCCCAGGCGCCAGTTCGAGCTGAGCCTCTCCGGCAATGGCTGGGGCGACTGGGACGCGGACCGCATCGCCCAGGCCGCCTCCAACCTGGTGGGCAACGCGGTGCAGTACTCGCCGGAGGACACCCCGGTGAGCGTGGCGATGCGCGACGAGGACGGCGGCGTGCGGATGGAGGTCCACAACTGGGGCCTGCCCATCCCCAGCGAGCGGCTGCCCCACATCTTCGACCCCTTCGTGCGCGCGCAGGACATGCGCAGCGCGCAGCGCAACGGGCTGGGGCTGGGGCTCTACATCACCCACGAAATCGTGCGCGCCCATGGCGGCCTGCTGCGGGTGACGTCCACCGCGCAGGAGGGCACGCGCTTCTGGTTGTGCCTGCCGCGCCACGAGTCCCCCATGGCCGCCACCGCGTAGCACGGGCGGGCGGCCCGGCGCGGCCCTGCTCGCCCGGGCGCTTTCCGGGCCACGTCCGCACGGCGGGGGAGCAGGGGGGCGGCCTTCGTGCGGGCATGCGGGGGAGCAGCGCCGCGAGCGGTGGGAAGACACACCTTGTCGGGGTGGAGTCAACGCGGGCTGCCCGTCACCGGCGTGCGGCCCCCTTCAACGAGGTCCGTGCATGTTGATTCTGGGCACCACCCTACTCGGCGTCCTCATCTTCTTCGCGCTGGTGCTGGTCATCCTCCTGGGCGGCGCCTTCGGCAACAAGCGGCTGAAGGACCTGCGTGAGCTCACCGAGCGGCAGCAGGCCGCGGGGCTGACGGGGGACACCACCATGAACGACCCGCACGCGCTCGACTACGACGACAAGCGCCACGTGCCGGCATAGCCGGCGCCAAGGCTCAGCGGGGCCGCGGGCTGTAGTAGCGACGCAGCCAGCGGCTCAGCCCGTCCAGGCCCGGGAAGAGCACGCGCTCGGTGACGTTGGCCTGGTCCAGCTTGTCGCGCACCTCCCACTTGAGGGCGGCGGGGACGATGAGCTTGCGCACGCCCTTCTTCTGGTCCTCGAGGAAGTCGTCCAGGCACAGCGCCGGCCCGTTCATCAGGGAGAAGAGGGCGAACTGGTTGACGATGCGCGCGTCCAGGGAGGGTGGCTCGAAGAAGAGCACGAAGGGGTGCTTCACCAGCCTGTCGAAGGAGGCCAGGTCCCCGGCCACCGCGTCCAGCATCTCCCCGGTGAAGACGTCCGCGCCCTCCTGCTGGAGCTGGGCCTTGAGCGGCCTGGGCAGCACGCGGTTCGTCTCGTGGTAGTCCACGCACCACACCACGCCGTCCTCGCCGGCCAGGTCGGTGTCCTCGGTGAGGAAGTGCAGCGCGACGTGGGGGCTGAACGTCCAGTCCAAGAGCCGCGTGGGCAGCCCATGGTGCTGGGCCAGCGCGAGCCAGTCCCAGATGGAGCGCATCTGCTGCTGCGCCGCGCCGTGCGCGTACTTCCGGAAGGCGCGCAGCAGGTCCCGCTCCTGCTTCACGAACATGCCCTTGCGGTTGAGCGCGGTGGACAGGTCATGCTCCACGTGCGGCATGCCCCGGTAGACGAAGCTGGAGCGGTGACGCCCCAGCGCCTCGTTCCAGGAGTCCGCGAAGAGCGCGTCCTGGAGCTCCAGCCACGAGTTGACCCGCTGCTCCCGCATGGGCGGCTGCTCCCTCCGTCCGTGTCCCACCCGGGAGAACACGGCGTGACGGGCAGCTCTATCCCATCCGCGGCTGGCAGGCGCGGGGCTCATGGATGGCGGACAGCTGCGCGTCCAGGAGGTTGCGCACCCCGGGCGCCAGCCGCATCTGCGCCAGCCGGCGGAGCTGCTCCGGGCGCAGGCGCGCCAGCGTGTTCGCCACCTTGCGGCGGCTGTGCTCGGGGTCGAAGTAGCGGATGAAGCCAGAGGCGTTGAGGGAGAAGAAGGACAGCGCATCCGCGTCGTCGATGAGCGCCAGGTCCGCGTCCCCGCTGGGGTGCTCGTGCCGGGCCACCAGCTCCTTCACGCGCCGGCAGGTGGGCTCGTCCGCGCCCACCTCCTCCAGCACCTGGCACGTCAGCTCCGCGCCCCGCGCCGCGTGCGCGTCCTTGCCGGCCTGGGAGTCCGGGGCCGGGTGCTCGACGCCCCGGTCCGCTTCCGTCAGCAGCCGCTCCACGTCGTGGAAGAGCGCGGCGGCCTGGACGGCGAGGTCCGCGTCCGGGCGCAGCCGCAGCGCCCACTGCCAGGCATCCAGCGCGTGCTGGTAGTCCGCGCGCACCCGCGGCAGTCCCAGGTCATGCAGGGCGCGGTGGCGCGCCAGCACCCGGTCGAAGAGGCGGGCCGAGGAGGCCTCGTTGCGGCGGCCCACGAGGCCCTGGTAGCGCGTGAGGATTTCCAGCGCGGCGATGACGAGCGCCTCGCCGCGCGCGCCCTCCAGGTGCAGCGCCAGCCGCTCGCAGCGCTCCGCCGCGCCGAAGACGCGCCCGTCCCAGTCGAAGGGGTCGAAGGCCAGCGAGCCCCACTCGGACACGTCCAGGCGCAGCACGTGCGCGCCCCGGCCGGCCAGCAGCGGCCCCACCACCACGGTGGGGAACTCCGCATGCACGAGGGCCCACCCGTTCCCGGCGGCAGGCCCCTCGGTCCCGAAGTCGGACAGCAACAGCTGGCGGAGCATGGCGCCTCCCTTCGGGCGGCGTACCGCGCCCGAGCAGGTTGGCTGGCAAGCTGGAGTCGTGTTGCCGTGGCGCCCACTACCTCACGAGGCCATGGACGCGTGGGTTACCGCACATGGCGGGCGCGCGGCGTGGGCGGCTGAACGGGGACCCTGGCTGTCCGGGAGGCGTCAGGCCACGCGAGCGGTCGGGGGCGGGGGCGCCACGTCCACGCAGCGGCCCGGACGGGTGAGGCGGCTGAGCAGGCGCGACAGCTCCCCGGCGGCGAAGGGCTTGCGCAGCAGGCACACCGCCCCCTCGAAGCTCGGCAGCTCCAGGTCCATGCCGGTGGTGAGCACCACGGGCAGCTCCGCCAGCGTGCGCTGCGCATGCAGCAGGCGGATGAGGTCCCGGCCGTCGATGTCGGGCAGCACCCAGTCCAGCACCAGCAGGTCCACGCACGGCTCGGTGAAGAAGGCCCTCAGCGCGGCGAAGCCGTTCTCACACGCGATGACGCGGTAGCCCTCCATCCCGATTGCCTCCGCGAGTGTCTCGCGCAGGAGGGCATCATCCTCGACCAGGACGACGATGGGACGATAGGGCATGAGGCGCTCGCTTCCCGGCAGGAGGGGGCAGGGGCGGGACCGGCTCCGGGGACTCTCGTTCCGCCGCTGCGCAAGAACCCCGGCCCTCGCGCGTCCTCGTCCCGGGGGACGGCGCGTGGCCGGGGCCTGTCTCCGCGGCGGCCAGGCGGCCTAGGGCCGACCGGCGTCCGCGGGTTGGTTGAACGCGTAGGCGTCCGCGCCAGGCGCGCGGTCCTGGCGGAACATGGGGCACTTCGCGCAGGTGAAGCTGTCCCAGTCCTTCTTCACCGCGACGTCGATGCAGCCGCCGTAGAAGCGGCAGTGCACGTTGCGGTGCTCTTCGATGGAGAAGGACTCGGCCCGCAGCGGAAGGCGGAACTCGGTAGGACGCGGCTGTGGACAGGACATGGTGACTCTCTCGCCCCCCTCGTGGGTGCGGTGGCTTCCCGTGGATGCTGAATTCCTCTACCGGCTGGTGCGTCGCGTCATTCCCGACGCGGCGGAGCGGCCCGCGCGACGCGCAAGGCACGCCTCATGGGGGCCAGCAGAGGGCATCGTCATGTAACGGGCGAGATAGGCACGCGCATGCGGCGGGGCCGGCCCTGGAGAACGGGCGCGGCCCTCAGCACGAGGAGCGGGGCGGCGAGCGAGCGACGTCGGACGGCCGGCGTCCGGAGCCCGGCCCGCGGCTCAGAGGGTCAGCGACTTTTCGATGTCCGCGAGCTTGAAGCGCGCCATGGCCAGGTTCGCATTGGCGCGGTGCAGGGCCAGGTAGAGGAACAGGCCCTCCTTGGTCGAGAGCGGGCGGATGACGTGGTACTGCTCGCCGAGGGTGATGAGGATGTCCTCGATGCGGTCCTTGATGCCGAGGGCATTCATGGTCTTCAGCTTGGCGCGCACCACCTCGGTGTTGCCGGCGGCCGCGGCGTCGACGTTGAAGGTGGCGTTGCCGCCGATGCTGCCCAGGCTCATGCCGCTCTTGGCGTCCACCAGGCAGGCGGCGAAGGCTCCGTCAATCTTCAGCGACTCTTCCAGGCACTGCTTCACGTTCGCCATGTCGATGTTCTCTTCCAGGAGTGGTGCGGTAGGGGAAAACGGAAGCGCCAGCTCTTCGATGCTGAACGTCAGCTGGCTGGAGTAGGCGCGGGGCTGGGTGACGAAGAGGGCCTGGGCGTCCTTCAGGGCCAGCAGGGCCTCCAGCTGGTCCGCCAGGTGCCGGCGCAGCAGCTCGCGGACGCTGTCGCGGGGGAGCAGGTCCCAGGCCACCAGCGTCTCGCAGAAGTTGCCGCCGCTCTTGCGGCACTCGTCCATCACCTGTTGGAGGTCCTCCCGGCTCACCCGCCGCTCGTGGATCAGCATGGAGGCGAAGTTGGTGGCGCCGGGGCCGGTGATGGCCGCCCAGGCCACCTTCCTCGCCACCACGAAGATGCGCCCGGAGAGGGTGGAGGACTTCACCACCACCTCGCCCCCGAGCTGGCTCTCCAGCGCCTCGCGGAGGACCGTCCGCACCACCTGCCGGGGCTGCGAAGACACCATCTGAGGAGCGAGTTCCATGCCTGGGCCCACGGGGACACGAGCGTCTGCGGCCACGTTAGAGCGCCATTCCAAGTCGCTGTCTACAGGGCGGTTGAATGTTGGCAATGCGACTGTAATTTCCCCGGTAGGTAGAGGTAACAGCTACCCGGCAGGGGTTCAAGTGGACCTGAGGACCCGGGGAGGGGGCCGAGGGCGCGCTGGAGCCCGCTCCGCTCCTGGTCTGGAGGGCGGGCGGGCGTGCAGTGGAAACCTTCACGCTGCGAGGGCTTTCCCCGAAGATGCGGACCGTGCACCCCCTCGCTCGAAGCCCCCGCTCCGCTCCCGCCCCGTCCCATCGCTGGCTGGGGGCGCTGGCCCTGGCCATGCTGCTCGCCCTCACGGGCTGCTCCGCCTTCTCGCGCGCGGTGAAGGAGGGCGACACCGCCAGCCAGCAGCAGAAGTGGGCGGAGGCTGAAGCCGCCTACCTGCGCGCGCTCGCCGCGGACCCGGAGGCGTCCGAGGTGAAGGTGAAGCTGACGAAGGTGCGCCAGGCGTGGAGCGAGGTGGTGCTGGAGGAGGCGCGCGGCGTCCACGCCAGCGGAGACCTGGACGGCGCGATGAAGCGGCTGGTGCGCGCGCTGGAGCTGAACGCGGAGAACGCACCGGCGCGCGAGCTGTTGGGGCAGACGCTGGATGCGCGCGTGGTGGTGGGGCAGACGGCGCTGAAGGAGGAGCGGCTGAAGGAGGCGCGCGCCGAGTTCGACGCGGTGCTGTCGGTGGCGCCGGACCACGCGGCGGCCAAGCGCGGCGTGGACGGGGTGCAGGTGGCGTGGGCGAAGCGCTGGTTCGGCACCGGGGACACGCTGGAGAAGGCGGGCAAGCTGGGCAACGCGCTGGTGGCGTACGTGCGCGCGGACCAGGAGCGCGTGGGCGCCACGGCGGCGCGCGAGCGGGCGGAGGCCGTGCGGCAGAAGCTGCGCGACGAGGTGGCCTTCCTCGTGGTGGCCACCCCGGTGGAGGACAGGGCCGGGGCGCCGGACGTGGTGCAGCGGCTGGGCGCCGGCCGGCTGGCGGCGATGCTGCCCACGAAGCTGCCGCTGCGCGTGGTGACGGAGGCCCCCGACGGCCGCGAGGGCGTGAAGCTGGACTTGTCGCTGGAGCGCGTGCTGCCGCTGAAGGCCACGGAGGACTCGCAGCGCACGAAGCGCTACCTCGCCGGCAACCGCTCGGTGCCCAACCCGCGCCGCGCCGACTTCGAGAAAAAGCTGCTGCAGGCCGAGCGCTCGCTGGAGGAGATTGACCGCAAGCAGGCCTCGGCGCTGCGCGAGTACCTGCGCATGCAGGCGGAGCTGCTCACCGTGCGCGAGGGCGCCGAGCGCTGCCGGGAGCGCGAGCGCCGCGAGTGCCGCGAGGCCCTCCAGGAGTGCGGCGAGGCGGCGCGCGAGGCGGACAAGCCCGGGACGGTGCCCGGCGAGTGCAACCCGTCGCGCTGCGCCAGCGGGGCGTGCGCGCAGGAGGAGCAGCTGCTCGTCCAGAAGGCCCAGGCGGTGAAGGAGAAGGAGAAGGCCCTGGAAGTCGCGCTGGACAAGTCCGAGGCGCAGCGCATCGAGGTGCAGCGCAACCGCGACACCGTCTTCCGCGAGCCCGTCACGGTGGAGGAGCCCATGTACTCGGACTTCACCTATGACGTGCAGCTGCACCGGCTCACCGTGACGGCCTCCGTCACCGCGGTGATGCGCGACTTGCTGAAGGACGCGGGCGTGGTGGCCCCCCAGACGCAGGACTACGCGGTGGCGCACGAGGACGTGGCGCACAAGGGCTATGACCGCTACGGCGTGCTCGCGGACCCGGTGCAGCTGCGCAACGAGCTGGAGCTGCGCGTGGAGGTGGGCGACAAGGCGGTGACGGACCTGGCGCGCCGGGTGAAGGAGCGCTTCGACGTGTACCGTGGCAAGCGCGTGGAGGACGCGCGCCGCGGCATGGTGCGCCCCGGCGCCGAGGACGTGGTGGAGACGGCCGTGCGCGCGCTGCTGCTCACCGCGGACGCCCCCCCGGCGGACATCCTCCAGCCGCTCGGCCGCGCGCGCGGCCTCAACCGGCCCGAGGCCCTCATCGGCCTGTAGTACTTGGAGTACTTGGAGCCCCCGTCCCCTGGAGTCGTCGCCCGTGCGTCCCAGGGGGCGCAGCGCCCGTGGCCCCGTCCCGCGCGCGCAATCGCTCCGGCGCGTCTCCCGTAGCCCCCATGAAGGGGACTTCCACACCGGGGACACACGCCATGAGACTCGACCTGAACCGCCTGCTGCACGAGAGCGACCTGGACTTCGCCGCCGCGGTGTTCGTGTTCGTCGCCTTCGTCATCCTCCTGTTGGTCGCCCTCCTCCCCATTTAGAGGTAGAGGAGGCGCCGGAGGCGGGTGGGGGCCGCCTCCAAATGCCGCTTTCCCAGACAGAGCGGTTGCCGGGGTGGCGTTGATTCCTTCAACTTCGCATTTTGCCTGTCCGATTGTAGGTCAGCCGGGTGGCTACGTATAAGTACGTAGAATCGTGGACCTCAAGGGCGACAATGTAAGCCCTGTTTACGTTTCCGGGGGCGGAGTTGGAGCAGGCGTGCTCCATGTGGTTGGAACACCAAGTCAAAAACTTGAATGAGGCCAATGGTTTGGCTTCTGGCATGGCGAGTGCTTGGTCGGGGAGCACCCCCTCATCCAACCAAGGATGTCCATGTCCAAGTCCAAGTTCGTAGGAGCCCTCACGGGTCTGGCGCTGCTCGCCGGTTGCGGCGGTAACGACGGCAGCACCCCCACCCCCGAGACCACCGGTCAGGGGATGTCGTGGGAGCAGTTCCTGTCGCTGGTGTACCAGGAGCCGGACACGGGCATCTTCATCGCTGACGGCGACACCACGTTCGCCTCCGAGAAGCTGCTGCGTGAGTTCTACGAGAACAACGTCAAGAACGGGCAGCTCATCGTCCACACGAGCGGTGGCGTGGACGCGAAGTGGAGCGACACGCAGAAGAAGAACCTCACCTACTGCGTGAGCACCACGTTCGGCACGAACCACACGACGGCCAAGAACGCCATGGCGGCGGCGGCGGCGGCGTGGGAGGCCGTGGGCGACGTGAAGTTCGTCTACGTGAGCGCGCAGGACGCCAGCTGCACCGCGAGCAACACCAACGTGGTGTTCGACGTGCGGCCGGTGAACTCGGGTGGCCAGTACCTGGCCCGCGCGTTCTTCCCGAACGACGCGCGCGCCAACCGCAACGTGCTCATCGACAACACGGCCTTCGGCAACACGTCGCCGTGGACGCTGACGGGCATCATCCGCCACGAGCTGGGCCACACGCTCGGCTTCCGCCACGAGCACACGCGCCCCGAGTCCGGCACGTGCTTCGAGGACAACAACTGGCGCGCGCTGACCACGTACGACTCCGCGTCCGTCATGCACTACCCCCAGTGCAACGGCTCGCAGACGGGTGACCTGGTCATCACCACCAAGGACACGCAGGGCATCCAGGCGCTCTACGGCGCCCCAGGTGGCACGCCGCCCCCGACGGGCACGCAGGTGACGGAGACGCGTTCGGGCAGCGTGACCTCGGGCTCGAACACGAACTACGGCCCCTTCACCGTGGTGGCCGGCACGAGCTTCTCCGTGGCGATGACGGGCACGGGTGACCCGGACCTGTACGTGCAGTTCGGCGCGGCGCCCACGACGACCAGCTACGCCTGCCGCCCGTACCTCTCCGGCGCCGCCGAGTCCTGCAACGTGACGGTGCCCGCGGGCGTGACGAGCGCGTACATCATGGTGCGCGGCTACGCGGCCGGTACCTTCAACCTGACCATCAACTACACCAAGCCCGGCACCGGTGGCACGGGCACCCCGAAGACGGACACGAAGACGGGCAGCGTGGCCGCGGGCAGCGTCACGAACTTCCCCGCGTACACCGTCCTGGCCGGTTCCACCTTCAAGGTGGTGATGTCCGGCACGGGTGACCCGGACCTGTACGTGCAGTTCGGCGCGGCGCCCACGACCACGAGCTACGCTTGCCGCCCGTACCTCTCTGGCGCGGCCGAGACGTGCGAGGTCACCGTGCCGGCGGGCCAGACGAGCGCGTACATCGGGGTGCGCGGCTACACGGCCGGCACGTACACGCTGAACATCAACTACACCGCGCCGTAAGGCGGCTGTTGGAGTCGGTGTAGCTCAGGCGGGCGGCCTTCCTTCGGGAGGCCGCCCGTTGCTTTTGGGGCTTGTGAGGTCAGTCCGCGCTGGCGCTGATGCCGGGGCGCAGGGCGCGCAGGCTCTCCAGGCGGCGCCGGCGGGCTCCGGCGATGGCCAGGTGCCAGACGGCGGCGACGACTCCCACGGCGAGGCAGACGAGCCACAGCGCGGTGGCGCCGAAGCGGCCGAGCATCTGCCCACCGAGCGCGGGCGCGGCGCAGGCGGCCAGGCCCCACAGCATGTTGTACGCGCCCTGGTAGGTGCCGCGCAGCTCGGTGGGCGCCAGGTCCGCCACCACGGTGGGGGCCACCGGGGCCTGGGCAATCTCGCCCAGGGTCCACACCACCACGGCCAGCATCGCCAGGCCCATGCTGGCGGACAGCGCGTGCAGCCCGAAGCCCACGCCGGTGAGGACCGCGGCCAGGGCCAGCGCGGTGGAGCGCTTCAGCCGGGCCACCGTGCCGCCAATGAAGGGCTGCAGCAGGACGATGAGGACGCCGTTGACGGCGAGCACCATGCCGAACTGTGCCTCCGTCAGGCCGCGCTGGCTCAAGTCGAGCGGCAGCGCCATGTGGCCCTGGAAGAAGATGAGCGCCACCGCGAAGACGGGCACGCCGAAGGCGATGAACACCGGGTCCTTGAAGGGAGCGAGCACACTGCCCACCGCGCTGCTCGAGCGGGCCGGGGCGGCCTCGCCCTCGGGGCGCGTGGGGCGTGTCTCCGGCAGCAGCACCCAGATGGCGCAGCCATAGAGGAAGGTGGTGATGGCGTCGGCGATGAAGAGCAGCAGGTAGCCGTAGCGGGTCATCAGCCCGGCGATGGGCAGGGCGGCGGCGAAGCCCACGTTGATGACCCAGTACAGCAGGCTGAAGGCGCGGGTGCGGTCCGCCGGGGGCACCACGTCCGCGATGGCGGCGGACACCGCGGGCCGGTACAGCTCGCCCACGGTGCCGAGCGTGAAGGCGGCCACGGCAATCCAGAAGGGCTCGCGGGAGAAGCCGAGGAAGAGCATGCCTCCGGCGCCCAGCCAGAGGCCGCCGGCCAGGGTGATGCGCCGGCCCAGCCGGTCCGCGAGCGTGCCACCCAGCGGGCCCGCCAGCACCGTGCCCGCGCCGTGCAGCGAGGCGACGAGGCCCGCCTGCTCCACGGTGAAGCCCCGCTGGCGCGTGAGGTACAGCGCGAGGAAGGGGACGACGAAGCCGCCCAGCCGGTTGATGAGCGTGCCCGTCCACAGCACCCAGTACGTGCGAGGCAGGCCGCCGACGAGGGAGCGCACGGCCTGGAGGAGCGCGCCGCTCATGGCTGACTCCGGGGAACGGCGGGCGAGGATGCGGGACGCGGTGGACCGGAGCAGGGGGCCATGACTGCGCGGCAGCATGCGCGAGCGGGCCCCTCGGCTCCAAGTCCCTCCGGGCTCCGCGCTTCACGACGGGGTGGAAGCGGCAGGGCCGGGCCGTGTCGTGGGGCTCAGCCCTTCACGACGGGCAGGGGCGCCAGGGCGGCCGGGCGCTTGGCGGGGGCGCACATGTCATTGTCCACCGGGCGCTGGCCGAAGAAGAGCTTGTCCCCTTCCACCTTCACCAGGTCGTGGTCCATGCCGCACTGGGCAAGGGGCTTGAAGAAGAGGCAGGCGCCGGGGACGGGCTGCTCCACGCCCACCGTCCAGGTGCCGGTGCCGCAGCCGGACTGCGCGAAGGCGTCCGCCAGGGGCTGCACGTGCGCGGTGAGGTGGCGCTCGCCGAAGGCGAAGTCGCCCTCGGTGGCGCCGGACACCTGCTCGGAGTCCTTCACCAACGTGTAGGGGCCGGCGACGCGGGCGGTGAACAGCTTCGTCTGGCACTGCGCGTCGCCGAAGGCATCGAGGTTGAGGGTCCACGCCGTCTCGGTGAGCTGGAAGTGGCGCTGGACGTAGCTGTTGCTGCCGTCTCCGTTGGGGATGGCCTCACAGGTGGGGCTGTCCCAGCGGCCGGTGAGGTCCTGGGGCTTCACGGACGTCTTCGCTCCACCGCACGCGGCGGCGGAGAGGGTGGCGAGGGCAACGGCGAGGCGGGTGGTGGCGTTCATGGCGAGGCTCCGGTGGCGAGGGCCGCGCGGTGCGGCCCGGTGTGTTGGAGGCATCAATGCCCTGGTGACGGACATGCGGAAACGCTGGAGATTGCCGTGGGGGCCTGCAAATCTGCAGGGCACCATGCCGGACTGGAATGACCTGCGGTACTTCCTGGCGGTGTCGCGCGAGGGGACGCTCGCGGCGGCGTCGCGGGCGCTGAAGGTGGATGCGACGACGGTGGGGCGGCGGCTGACGGTGCTGGAGGAGGAACTGGGGACGCGGCTCTTCGACAGGACGCCGGGGCGGCTGGTGCTGACGCCAGCGGGGCAGGGCATCCGGGGGACGGTGGAGGAGATGGAGGCGTCGGTGCTGGCGGTGGAGCGCCGGGCGGGCGGTGAGGACGCGCGGCTGGAGGGCGTGGTGCGGGTGACGACGACGGAGGCCTTCGCGGTGAACCACCTGCTGCCGCGCTTCGGGCTGTTCCGCGAGCGGCACCCGGGCATCGAGGTGCAGTTCCTCACCGACTATGGCGCGCTGGATTTGACGCGGCGGGAGGCGGACGTGGCGGTGCGGCTGACGCGGCCGAAGGAGGCGTCACTGGTGGCGCGCAAGGTGGGGGAGATTGCGATTTCCCTCTACGCGTCGGAGGGGTACCTCGCGCGGCGGGGACTGCCGGACCCGGCCACGGGCTTCGCGGGGCATGACGTCATCGGCTACGCGGACGCGGCGGCGAAGTGGCCGGAGGCGCGGTGGATGGGTGAGGTGGCCACGTCCGCGCGCGTGGGGGTGCGGTGCAACTCGCTGCTGTCGGTGGTGGCGGCCACGGGGGCCGGGGTGGGGCTCGGGTTGATGCCGTGCTTCCAGGGGGATTTGTCGCCGGGGCTGCGCCGGCTGCTGCCTCCGGTGGCGGCGCTGCGGCGGGACATCTGGCTGGTGGTGCATCCGGACCTGCAGCAGAACGCGCGGGTGCGGGCGGTGCTCGACTTCCTGTCGGAGGTGCTGCAGCGGGAGCGGCCGCTGCTGGCGGGGGGCGGGTTGGTGGCTCAGGCGTCCGAGTTCCCGGTGCGGTGGCCGGTGGTTGGGGCTCAGGAGGCGCAGGGCGTGGTGGGTGAGCGGCCACGGCCTGACCCGCGGGCGGTGGGGCCTCGGCAACGGCGGCCTGCTTCGAAGCGCCCCGCGCGGCAGGCGGTCGTCGGTGCGGTGCAGGGGGGACGGGGAGCCTCCCCAGCCCGGCGAGCCGCGAGCGGGGCGAAGCGAGGCACGGAGAGACCCGCCGAGGCGGCCGGGAAACCTGGGGCGGAGAAACCTCCGCGCGCGGGGCAGGCACGGCGTGGGAAGGTCCGGGCGCGATGAGTGGCGTGATTGGATTGCTGGCGACGTGCCTGGTGCTGGGCGTGCTGGCGCGGCGGAGCGGGAAGTTCCCGGCAGGCTCGGCGGGCCCGTTCAACACGTTCGTGCTGTACGTGGCGCTGCCGGCGCTGGTGCTGCGGGTGATGCACCGGCTGGAGTTCGTGCCGGAGCTGGCGGTGGCCGCAGTGGTGCCGTGGCTGTACTACCTGGCGGCCGGTCCGTTCTTCCGGTTGCTGGGGCCGAGGCTGGGGCTGTCGAAGCAGTCGGTGATGGCGCTGGTGCTGACCGGGGGCTTGGGGAACACGGCGTTCGTCGGGCTGCCGATGGCGGAGGCGCTGCTGGGGCAGGGTGGGCTGGCGGTGGCGGTGGTGGCGGACCAGCTCGGCTCGTTCCTGGTGCTGTCCACGCTGGCGACGCTCGCGGCGACGCGGGCAAGCTCGGAAGAGGCGCTGCCGTGGCGCGTGCTGGCGCGGAAGGTGGTGACGTTTCCTCCGTTCGTGGCGCTGGTGCTGTCGCTGGCGCTGCGGCCCTGGGGCTATCCCGAGTGGGTGGAGACGGTGCTGGAGCGGCTGGGGGCGCTGCTGACGCCGCTGGCGCTGTTCTCGGTGGGGTTGCAGCTGCGGCTCAAGGGCGTGCGGAGCCGGCTGCCCGCGCTGGCGCTGGGGCTGTCGTACAAGCTGCTGCTGGTGCCGGGGCTGGTGGCGCTGGGGCTCTTGGCAATGCCGGGGCTGGCGCCGGTGGTGGTGCACGCCACGGTGCTCCAGGCGGCGATGGCACCCATGGTGAGCGCGGCGATTCTCGCTGCGGAGCATGACCTGGACCCGGACCTGGCCGTGCTGATGGTGGGCGTGGGGATTCCTCTGTCCTTCGCGACCGCGCCGGTGATTCTGTGGCTGGTGCGGTGAGGTTCGGCACAGAAGGTCATGGCGCTGAGCGACCTCCAATTTCCGGGAAGCGCTCATAGGCCTTCAGGAGCGCATCCAGGTGGGCGCGGTTGTCCAGGTCGAGCGGCGTGTCCGTGAGCCGCACGACCCACCCGCCCGATGGCGTTCCGCGAGCGCTTGTGAGCAGGCCCGCGTCGCGTGAGGGGTCTGGGAACCCGATGGCTCGGGCGGCAGCAGCCGACCAGTAGTTCAGCCATCCGAGCCGATGCGGAATCTCGGGCGAACGGATGTCCCTTGGGAGCTTGAGTACTGGCAGCCCTCGTGATGGTGAAGGCGGCCCCGCCAATGTTGGCGCCGTCTGCTCAGCGATCTCCACGCCCGCGTTGAACGGCGTTGCATGCCCCCAGAAGGCTTGTGCGCCCTCTGCTACGGCCTCCAGGACAGTTGCTGTCGCGGCAATGCCGGCTGCGTCGAGTGGCAGGTCTGCATGGACTTCGAAGTGCGGCGGACTCCCTGCCGCAAGCCCGTTCGGATTTTCCCAGCCAGCGATGGTTACAGGCCTGTCGCCGTCATCGTTGCAGAGGAACGGAAAGCCGCCGTGGGCCCTGTGGGTTGCTACCCATTCATCGCGGTTGGGCAATTCGACCAGGTCTCCCTTTTCAGAGATTGTCCACCCCAAGCGCAACCCGGGAAGCGCACGCTCCAGTCCATGAATGATGGTTAGCGCACGGCCCTCGTCGCTTGACGAAACAGGTGCATAGACGATGATGGCAAGCTCGCTCGGGCTGGGTTCCATTTCAACACCAGTCCATGACGACGATATTGAGAGAAGGATCTGCCAACCTCAGCGCGGCCTTGTGCGCCTCACTGCGCACGCCAATGATGAAGTCATATCCACACTCTCTAGCAAGCCTGGCCTCGCGCTGTATCTCGGCCAGCTTCACCTTGATGAAGAACTTCCGGGAGTGAGGCGAGTGCTTGTCGAAATCATCCGTCTTGACCTCCCAGAGCGTGCGGGTGGCGAGCACCAGCGCGTCGAAGTGCTTGCCGTTCACGAATACATTCAGGCCGGGGAAGTTGTTGCCTGGAATCTTGTCGGCGCAATCGTTATGGGGATCGTTTCCTCCACGGGGCGGTCCTGGAATCGGGCTGCACTCCGGGCCGCGCTGTCGCTCCAGGGGATCGTTCGGCACCGGGGGAAACCAGTCTTGCCCCGATGGCTCAGGCTTGGGCTCTTGGCTCGCTGAAGATTCCTGAGGGGTAGGCTTCGTCTTGGGGGCGGGCTCTACCTCTTCTGGTCGGCTCCCTCTCAGCTCATACCCATCCAGTGCTTCCTTGATGGCGACTCCTACCACTACTACTCCAACGACAATCACCGCGCCCACGACGATCTCCGGTGCCGCCGCCAGGACACAGAGGCCAATTCCCAGGGCAGCCGCGTCCGCCGAGGCGACTGCGCACCTTCCCATCGGGTCGTTGAACCGGATCCGGTCATGGTCGAGGGCTTGAAAGCACTGCTCCGCAAGCACGGGCCAGGGCTGAGAAGCCTCACGGACAGCGCACCGTCCCCCGTCTCTCCACGGCAGCGTTGCCGCTCTCTGGAGATTGGCAACCCTTGGGTCCAAGGGCGCGCGCACTCCTGGGCCTGGTGCCGACGTAGCGCATGCCGAGAGGAAGAGCAGAAGTGCAGCGCTGGCGCGGAGTCGCATGGCTACGTCCTTCCAGCCGAGCCAGCGGGTTGCTGGTCGGAGTCGGCCGGTGCGCGAGTATATGCGGTTCTCTCTCTTGGAGCCGTTCCTCGAGAGCTCCCTGGCGGCGAAGTCACAGCCGGAAGGCGAGCCCAAAGACTGACTCCGGCTGTGACCTCCACACCGCTCCGTCAGCTCCCCGCTCCGCTCACTGACAGTCCGTCACGGGTGCCTGGAACCTCAGCGTGTAGCTCCCCTCGGGCAGTGAGAGCGCCGGGGCCCGGAACATCGGCGTCGGCGGATTGAAGAAGGTCGCGGCCACGAACTCGGCGTGTGGCGCCGGTGTCACTGGTGGGTACGTCACCCCCAGGTCCGAGTTCATCATCAGGTAGACGCTGTTCTCCCGCCCCGTCGCCGTGACGGTCATCAGCTTGGAGCCCGTGCTCGGCGCTGAGTTCGTCCACACCAGGGATTGCCCCGGCGGCCACAAGGTGAAGCTGCCCGTCGACGCGCGGCTGGGAAGTCCGCTCGCGCAGACCGGTTGCAGCGTGAAGCGGAAGGTCTTCTCGAAGTCCAGCCGCACACGCACCACCGACAGGGGCGGCACCGCCACCGTGAAGGGGTTGTTGCTCGTGAGCAGCTCGCTCGGCACCGGCTGCCCTGGCGCCGGGTCCAGCGTGAAGGCCGTCTGCGTGTAGTCCGTGGCCTTCATCACCTCCACCGCCTTGCGCTTGTACCCGGTGACGTCCAACCCCGAGAAGTTCACCGAGGCGCTCGCCGCCGCCGTGGGATGCCGGTTCATCAGGAAGACGTAGAGCGCGTCTTGCCCCACCGACCACCCCGCATGCGCGGTGAGGAAGTTCACCGGCTTGCCGCCCGGCAGGCACGCGAAGCCCGTGCAGGTCGGACTCGATGGGGTCGTCCAGTTCGCCGCGGGTGCGCTCACCGAGGCCGGCAGCATCGTTCCTCCCGCCAGGACGCTGGTGAACTTGAAGGCGTTGCCCTGCGGGTTGAGCACCGGCACGCTGTTCACCACCGTCGCGATGCCGCAGTGCCCCCGGGTGAACGCGTGGTAGTTCGACGACGCCACGCCCGCCCGCGCCATCCGCAGGTACGAGTCGGCAATCATCATCCCGTGCTCCACCGTGGACACCGAGTCCACGGCCCCCCGCCAGTTCGTGAAGTCGTAGGCCCGCACGTTGTCCACGTACACGTCCACCGGCGCCGGGTCCGTGCTCCAGCTTCCCAGGTACTTGCGAATCCGCAGCACCACCTGGAACTGCGTCGTGTCGTCGAACGTCTTGCCGGTGATGGACACCCCCTGCCACACGCCGGGCTGGATGGCGGTGAGCTGGCTCTCCGCGATGTGATGCAGGGAGTGGGCGCCCGCGTTCGTCTGTTGGAGGACGAGGGACACGTACTGGGGCGTGTTCGTCTTGAAGTACGCCGTCACCGCCACGTCGCGCCCGGGCCGCGCCGGGAGGACCTGCACCGCCTGGACGATGTCGGACGCCGCGCCCGAGGAGCGCGTGAGCGAGAGCTTCAGCGCACCGGTGCCGTGCTGGGGCTGGGTGTTGACGGCGCTCATCGCCCCCGTGTTCGCCTGCTGCTGCCAGAGCGACCAGGACGCGGTGCCGCTCTCGAACGAGGGGTTCGCCAGCTCCAGCAGGTAATGGATGTCCGTGAAGGAGACCTGGTCGAAGAGCGCGACGACCGGAGCCGTATCGGCCGCCCACTGGGCGCTCGTCTTGTTGAGCCGCAGCAGCACCTGGATGGACGTGGTGTCCGCGAACGTCGTCCCATCGACGAACACCACCGGCGACCAGGCGTTCGCCGCGAGGCCGGCCAGGCTCCGCTCCGCGACGTGGTGCAGCTGGTGCTCGCCCGCGTTCGTCTGCTGGATGATGAGCTGGCCATAGGCGGGGTTGGGCATCTTCACGCGCACCCCCAGCCGGTACTTCCGGTTGGGCAGGACGTTGATGACCTGGCCCACCTGCACCGTGTCCACCGCCGTCCCCGCGGAGCGGGTCATCGTCAGCTGGAGCGACTGCGCGCCATGAATCTTGTCCGTGCTGGAGGCGACCGCCACGGTGCCGGCATTGCGCGCCCAGGGGCTCCAGCTCTGCGTGCCGCTCTCGAAGGAGTCATTCACCACGCGAACGGGCTTGCTGCCCTGGTCTCCGCTGGTCCAGCACTTCAGGTTCCACTCGGTGAGCGCGAGCGGCGCGCCGGAGTAGTCCGTGTTGCGCCTGGCGAAGATGCCTTGCATGCCCAGCTCCGGCCAGAACGCCGACATGCCCTTGAAGATGTGGGGGTGGTTGTTCGCCGTCGGCGAGTAGCCGGCGTACGAGTAGACGTGGTCCGTGACGCCGTCGAAGCAGGCACGGCCGCCGGCGCAGCTCCGGTCGGCGAGCAGCCGTTTGACCATGGTGGTCCACGCCACGTCCTTTGCCTCCGACGTCTCGCCGGTGATGTTGTTGCCCGTCGTCGGATGGCCGACGAGCAGGACTCTCACGCTCGGGTCCAGCGCCTTCAGCTCGCGCGCGAAGGTGAGCGCCACGTTGCCGTAGTCGTCCGGGTTCCAGGTGCCCCACGGCTCGTTGCCCAGCTCGAAGGTGCGGAGGCTGCCGCCGTGCAGGCGCAAGAGCTCGCGCGCATCCTCGAGCAGCCGCGCTGTCTTCTGTGCCTCGGTGAGCGTGGGCGCTGGGTACTGCGGCAGCCAGCCGCAAGGGTTGCCCAGCCCCTTCGTCTCGACGTTGAGCTGGAAGATGGGCTCCGCGCCGAGCTCGGAGGCGATGGCCAGGAAGTCGGGCACCGGCATCACGTCCCACTCCGTGTAGGCGCCGCCGATGTTGAAGCGCATCTTGTTCTCGCGCCAGCTGTAGCCGTCACCGTGGCAGCCGCCGGGGAAGCGGATCTGCCGGATGCCCATGGCCGCCAGCGTCGTCCTGCCCTGGTCCGCGGTGGCGCCGAACAACCCGTAGAAGAGGCTCTTGTTCAGCGCCGTGTTTCCGATGAGGTTCATCCCCCAGACCTGCCGGGAGATGGCGCGAGCACCCGTGCCGGAGACGGTCACCGTGGCGGGATAGTTGTCGGGCACCGGCGGCAGCTGCACGGGCTCCGACACGGTGGCGAGCGGCGCGTCCTCGCCGGGCTCCCTGACTCCAGGCTCGCCGCCGCAGGCCACCAGCCCCGCCGCGAGCACTCCGGTCCATCTCCACGCTGCGGTTCTTCTCATCGCGACTCCCCTCGAACGCGCACGGCCCGTATGGCCGAGCGCCCCAGCATCGGCGCGAGCGGCAGAAAACATCCAGCGGTGGACAGCTCTTGTCGCGGGAGCGTGGCGCGTCGCGAGATGTGTGACCGCGGACACGCCCCAGGCCCGCCTGCCTGCCCTGCGTGCCGGTGCGCGGCCGTACCGCTGTCGTGCAGGCACCTGCCTCCTATCTTTGGCCCATGGCTGAGCAACCACCGAAGGCCTCGGGAGCACCCGGGGGGGACCCGCGGCGGATGGAGGTCCGGCGACCTGTCGCCGAGCTGGGCGCACGCGCCTACGCCATCCAGTTACTCTCTGATGCAGGCATCCCCTTCCTGGTCGGCGGCGCATACGCGTTCGCCCACTACGCGGGCATCTACCGCGACACGAAGGACCTGGACCTGTTCATCCGCAAAGCGGATGCGGACAGGGCGCTCGAGGTGTTCGCCCAGAACGGGTGGACCACCGAGAGCAACGTCCACGGCTGGCTCCACAAAGCCTTCTGGGACGACTACCTCGTCGACATCATCTTCGCGTCCGGCAACGGCATCACCATCGTCGACGACGGCTGGTTCGAGCACGCCGTCCCCGCGCAGTTGCTGGGCTGCGCGTGCAAGGTGCCCCCGGCGGAAGAAATCTTCTGGAGCAAGGCCTTCGTCCTGGAGCGCGAGCGCTTCGACGGCCACGAGCTCACCCACCTCCTGCTCAAGACGGGCAAGAGCTTCGACTGGCCGAGGCTGCTCGCGCGCTTCGACCGGTACTGGGAGGTGCTGCTCGCCCACCTGATGCTCTTCCGCTTCGCCTACCCGGCGGACCGCGACATCGTCCCCGAGTGGCTGATGCAGGAGCTGCTGTCTCGCGCGAGCGGCTCCGTGGCGGAGGGCAACTGGCAGCAGAAGCTCTGCCGCGGCCGGCTGCTGTCGCAGGTCGCCTACCAGGTCGACATCGATGAGTGGGGCTACCAGGACGGCCGTGCCTGGGACGAGGAGGACCGTCAGGATGAGGCCGACTCCGCCGCGCTCGCGACGGGGACCGACAGCGGCGCTCACGGCCCGCACTGAGTCGCGGGCCGGAGCGGAGGCTGTCAGAAGGCTCGGAGGGCGGGTGGCGGAAGGCTCCGCGCCACCCGCGACGTGGGTGAACTACGCGAGCGCCGAGGTGGCGAACGACAGCTCCACGCTGTTGTCATGCACGCGCATGTTCGGCTTGGACAGCCAGTGGCACTGCGGACAGTAGCTGTGCGCGCCTGCCTGCGACGCGCGCACAGTCACCTCTCCGCCGCAGAGCACGCAGCCGTCGGGAAGGACGAATTCGGCGAACCGCTCGCCGGTGCTGCTCTCGAAGTGAGTCATGCCTTTGAGTTAACGCAGGATTCGCGGGGCACAAGCAGACCCGGGGGTGTACCCGGGTACATGCACCGCGCGCCCGCTTCCACGGCGACTCTCCACACCAGGCAGGCAGGCAGGCCTCCCTGCAATCCTTACCGGCCTGACACCGACTGCTGACTGCCTGACATCCCAACCCGGTGGGCCCACGACGTTGCGTTGGCACGGGGATTTCAAGGGACGGGGGGAATGAGGGTGGAAGGGGTCGGTATGGGTGACGTGGGACAGGTGGAGCTCCACCACGACAAGCGCGGGTGGAGTGTGGAGGTGACGCGGGAGGGGGAATCCCGGCGCTATCGGTATGGCAGCGAGGCCCAGGCCCGCTACTTCGCGGCGGTCTTCGCCCTGGGGCCCCGGGTGCTGCCACCCGTGACGGCTGCGCGGCGCAAGCGGACCCGGCGGGCGGCCTGAGTCCTCTGATGCAGGCGTGAAGGGGGACCGGGCCTGCGGGCGCGGTGGCCGTGGCTTCCCTCTACCCATGAAGGCGCTTTTCGGAGAAGTTCGGACCATGAGCGACGCACCCAAGCCCTTCCTCCACCGCACCAACAGGCAGGCCATTACCAAGGAGCCGGACCCGGCCGGCCGCTGGTCCAAGCAGTTCCCGGACATGATTGGCTACTCCAGCCAGGGCGGCGGCAAGGTCCCCGCCGACTTCGCCTGGGTCTCCAGCCCCAAGCAGGAGCAGGAGGAGCTGACGCCGGAGACGCTCGCGGCCCGCTTCGCCTCGCTGCGCGTCACCCCGCCCAGGCCCCAGGCCCCGGCGCTGCCCGCCGAGGGCACCAAGAAGGAGTAGTCAGCTGAACGGCAGGGCCGCGAGCCGCTCCCGGAAGCGCGTGAGCAGCTCCCGCGCCCCTGCCTCGTCCAGGCCCTCGGCGGCCTCCTGACGCGCCTTGCGCAGGAAGCCGTCGAAGGGGACCGAGCGCCCGTACAGCGCGCCCGCGGCCTCCACGGCCTCCGCCAGCACCCGCGCCGCTCCCTGGGAGCCGAGCGCCAGGTGCATGTCCGCCTGCTCCAGCTTCACGCCGCACGCCGCCCACACCGCGCGGTCATGCACGGTGAGCCAGGTGCGCGTGACGTCCTCCATGTCCGCGTCCAGCGCCGCGAGGAAGGGTTCCACCAGGCCCGTCAGCGCGTCCAGCGGCAGCTCCGGCCGGGCCGCCGTCTCCAGCAGCCGTGCGCGCAGCTCCAGCACCTGGCGCTTCTGCGGCGTGCGCAACGCCACCGAGGCGGACAGGGAGCTGAAGGCTGACAGGCTCTCCGCGACCTGCTTCACCAGCGCCGGCCGCGCGGAGGGCTCCGCCTTCGCCGCGCGCTCCAGGCGGCCCTGCAGGGAGCGGCGCAGGTCCGCCGCCGCCGCGCGCAGCGCCGCCCGCGCGCCCACCTGGTGGACGTAGCCGGGCACCACTTCCTCGCGGCGCACGTCCGCGAAGGCTGCCGAGGTGAGGTAGACGAGCTCGCCGATGCGCACGCGGAAGTCGGCGCGGAACGACTGCAGCTCCGCCATCAGCGTCCACCTGTCGCTCACCACCTCCGGGCGGCGCATCTGCTGGCCCAGCTCCCCCACGCGCTTCGCCAGCCGCTCGGCGCTGGCGTGCAGCACCGCCTCCACCTCCTGCGCCAGCCGCTCGTCCGAGCTGGCCGGGGGCGGGGCCCATCCCGCGTCCCCACTGGCGGCGCGCGCGGGGGGCGGAAATTCGTGGTGGATGGCGGTGACGAGCTGGTTGACGCCCACCACCGTGTCGCCGATGGCGGGCGCCATCGTCTCCCACAGCGACAGGTCCGCGCCGCCGTCCGGCTCCACCGAGGTGGGCTCGTACTTCGCGATGCTCAGGTGCCCCAGCCGGTCGATGGCCACGGCCGCCGCGCGGTGCACGCGCTCCAGCCGGTCCGCCAGGTGGCGGTCCGTGAGGGACTCCAGCAGCGCCTCCAGCCGGGAGGGCAGGGCGTCCTGGGGCAGGCGGGGCTTGGGCGTCGGCGAGGGCATGGTGGGGTGGGCAGGCAGGCGGGGCGGCCACCCTAGCGCACCGCCCCTCGGGCCCGGAAACCGGGGGCTCGGCAGAGGACCGGCTTCCCGACATAGAGTGCGGGCCAGGGGAGGATGCATGACCAACCGTTTTCGCCGCCGGCTGCTGGCCGGGGGGCTCGCCGTGTTCCTCGTGGGAGGCGCACTGGCCGTGGCCTCCTGGGACGTGTGCCTGTCCGCCCGCGTGCTGCGCGGGGTGAAGGTGCCGCGCTGCCCGGACGGGGCGTTCCGTCAGACGGTGGGGCTGAACGCCCACGGCCTGTCGCGAGGCATCTCCGGCCCCGTCTCCGTGTGGGCCCAGGCGCATGCGCCGGACCCGCGCTTCGACGGGATGATGCAGGGGCGCGTGACGCGCGGCTTCGCGGAGCTGTTCCTCGTGGACGCGGACGGGAAGGAGACGCCCCTCACGCCGGACAAGGAGCTCCCCTGGACGCGCGATGACGCCGACACGCTGCAGGCCCGCGTCTCGCTGCCCCAGGTGCCGGACGGCGACTACACGCTGCGCGCCCGCGTCTCCACGCCGCTGGGCACGGACTCGGTGGACGCGCCGCTACCTTTATATGCGCCCGCGCGCGTGCACGTGCTGACGGACCGGCCGCTGTACGAGCCGGGCAACGAGGTGCGCTTCCGCGCGGTGGTGCTGCGTGCGAAGGACTTGTCGCCGCTGGATGGCCGGCCCGGCACGTGGCTCTTGAAGGACCCGTCCGGAGAGGTGGTGCTGGAGGAGCGCGCGCCGGCGGGCCCCTGGGGCGTGGTGGCCGGGAGCTTCCCGCTGGACAAGGGTGCGCCCACGGGGACGTGGACGGTGGCCTGGTCCAGCGGCGCCGCCTCGATGCAGGCCACCTTCAAGGTGGAGCCCTTCACGCTGCCGCGCTTCCGCGTGGAGGCCAGCAGCCCGCGGCCCTTCTGGCGCGCAGGTGAGACGCCGGAGGTGGAGGGACAGGTGGTGTACGCCTCGGGCGCGCCGGTGGCGGGCGCGGAGGTGGAGCTGGACTGGGGCCACTCGGGGGCCTGGCCTCCGCCGCTGGAGTGGATGGAGGACGGCGGGCTGCCGGAGCGCACGCGCACGGACGCCGCCGGGCGCTTCCGGGTGGTGCTGCCGCGCATCCCCGCGGACCTGCGCGGCACCGCGCAGCTCACCGCCAGCGTGGCGGCGAAGGACGGCGCGGGAGACCGCGTGGGAGGCGGGGTGTCGTTGCTTCTCACCGAGGACGCCATCGCCGTCTCCCCCGTGACGGAGCTGGAGGACGGGCTGGTGGCGGGCTTCAGCAACCGCATGTACCTGCGCGCCACCACCGCGGACGGCCGGGTGCTGCCCGGCACGGAGCTGACGGTGAAGCGCGCGTGGGATGCGCGCGACGAGGGCGTGCGCGCGGTGACGGACGAGGACGGCGTGGCGGCCTTCCAGCTGGACCCGGGGCCGCCCGTCAACGTGGTGGTTCCCCCCATGCCGGTGCGCCGGCCGCCGCCTCCGCCTCCCGTGGCGCTGGGCGGGCTGAAGGACGTGCTGGACGAGGACTCGGAGGCGTCGCTGCAGGACCAGCTCGCGGTGGAGCGCTGGCTGCCATCGCTCTTCCCGTGCGCGCGCTTCGTCGAGCCGGACGACGGCTCCGCGGAGGTGACGCTGGGGCTGCGCGTGGGCGCGGGCGGCGCGGTGGCGGACGTGGTGGGCGCGGACGGGGCGCTGGGCGCGTGCCTGGCCTCGGTGCTGCGCACCCGTGCGCTGGCGCCCGGACGTGAGCGCGTGCTGCAGCTGGCGCTGGAGGTCATCGACCCCGGCCTGCCCCGGCTGGAGCTGGAGGTGGAGACGGTCATCGGCAACGGCGGGCCGCTGACGGGCGTGCTGGCCACGGCCGCGCGTGACGCGCGGGTGTGCCTGCCCCGGAACGTGGAGCAGGAGGCCCCGCTGCCCGCGGCGCTGAGCTGGAAGCTGGGGGCAAAGGGCCTGGAGGTGTCCACGTCGTGGGTGTCCCTGCCGAAGCAGGAGGACGCGCTGCCCGCCTCGGTGCTGCCGTGCATCCAGGCGCGCTTCGTGGGGCTGCGGCTGCCCGCGTCCATGGAGAAGGTGGAGCGCAGCGAGGCCCTGGGCGTGGTGCGCTTCACCGCCTACCCGGCGGGTGCCAGCGACGAAGAGGACGGCCCGGCCATGGCCACCACCTTCCTGGGTTACGAGCTGGAGGTGAGCGCCGGCAAGGATGTGGGGAAGACGAAGCTGGTGCTGCGCCCGGCCCAGCTGCCGGACATGCGCCTGCGGGCCACGCCGGTGCTGGCGCGCGCGGGGGACGAGGTGCGCATCGACCTGATGCGCGGCCCGGGCTTCACGGGCCAGCTGCCCAAGGAGCTGGTGCTCCAGGCGGGCGGGACGCGGCTGGAGTCGAAGGTGGAGAAGGGCGCGGCGCGCTTCACGCTGCCGGCGGACTTCGAGGGCTGGGCCGAGGCCCAGTGGGGGAGCGCGATGGCGCGGGTGTACGTGGCGCCGCGCGCGCAGCTGTCCGTGGAGGTGTCACCGGAGAAGCCGGCGTACGCGCCCGGCGAGCTGGCCCGCCTCCAGCTGCGCACGCGGGTGGACGGCCAGGACGGCCCGGCGGCGGTGGGCCTGTTCGGCGTGGACGAGACGCTGGCGCAGCTCGCGCCGCTGCCGGGCGGTGACTCGCTGGGCAGCGTGAGGCCCTCGCCCACGGTGGCCACGCCCGCCTTCGGCGTGCTGGACGGACAGGCGCTGGCCATGGGGCGCATCCGCGGCTCCAACGCGGCCGCCGCGGCCCTGCTGCGCGTCAGCGCCGTGCCCCAGCGCGAGGACGCGGAGCCGCGGGTGTCGGTGAACGCGACGAGCCCCTTCGCGCCGGACGCGGAGCTGACCGAGCCCTTCTACGCGGTGCTCGCGGAGCTGCACACCCAGGTGCGCCAGTGGGAAGAGAAGGCGCCCGAGGGTGAGACGCTGGACCCCGCGGGCATGGCGAAGCTGTGGGAGGGCGCGCTGGCCGCCTGTGAGAAGCGCGGCGAGAAGGTGACGGACGCCTTCGGCCGCCGGCTGAGGCTGTCCCGGCTGCCCCAGGACCTGCTGGGCCTCACCGACCCCCGGTCGGTGGTGGCGAGCGGGACGCGGCTGCCGGAAGACGTGGAGAACTGGAACGCGTGGGTCGCCCGGGAGGCGCCATGAAGCGCACAATCATCGCGGGTGTCGTGGGCCTCCTGTCAGGGTTCTTCCTCCTGGCCTTCTTGATGTTGTTCGCGGGCGACACTGCCCGGTCCGCCTTCGGCGCGTCGGCGAGTGCGCTGGCGGGGGAGTCGGAGCCCCAGCTGATGCGCAAGTCGTTGAAGAACTTCGGCGACGACAGCGTCGGGTCGGCGGACGCCCAGGCGGAGATGGACGCGGTGCCGGCCCCGACGGCCGCAATGGCCCCGGGGATGGAGGGTGGGAGCGGGGGCATGGAGGCGCCACGCCTGCGCTCCACGCTCAAGAAGGGCCGGGGCGGTGGAGGCGCGGAGGTCGATAGCAACGCTGACGCGGCAAGGGAGGCGGCGCCGAGCCGGTCCTGGTTCCCGGAGACGTTCCTCTTCGAGCCGCTGGTGGTGACGGACGCGTCGGGCGCGGCGACGGTGCCGGTGCGCGTGCCGGACCGGCTCACCCGGTGGCGGGTGCTGGCGCTGGCGCACTCGCGCTCGGGAGCGCAGGCGGGCGCGGTGACGGGCTTCGCGGGCACGCTGCCCACCTACGTGGACCCGGTGCTGCCGCCCTTCCTGCGCGCGGGGGACTCGGCGCGGCTGCCGGTGCAGGTGGTGAACACGACGGAGTCCGCCGTGGAGACGGCGCTGAAGGTGGAGGCCCAGGGCGCCACCGTGGAGGGCGGCAGCCGCACGGTGCGGGTGCCCGCGCGGGGCAGCGTGGTGGAGTACGTGACGGTGAAGGTGGAGGGGCCGGGTCCGGTGGCCGTGCGCGCGACGCTGGGCAGCGCGGACGCGGTGGTGCGGGACTTCGACGTGTGGCCCACCGGGCGGCCGGTGGCCCAGTCGCGCGGGGGCACGCTGGCGGCGCCCCGCTCGCTGTCCCTGACCGGTCCTGTGGATGCGCAGCCGGGCAGTGAGCGCGTGCGGCTGCTCGTGTACCCCGGGGCGCTGGGCGTGCTGCGCTCGGAGCTGACCTCCGCGGGCGCGCGAGAGGGCACGGGGGACGTGGCCTACGCGCTGCTGCTCGCCGGCCGCGCGTCGGAGCTGCTGGCCGCGCTGGGAGAGACGCAGTCGGCGGAGGCGCTGAAGACGCTCACCTCGGCGAAGCGGCGCGAGGCGGCGCCCCAGCCGGTGGAGGGCGGCGTGGACGTGGAGGCGGTGCGCACCGCGCTCTCCCAGGCCACGCAGCGCGCGCTGCGCGCGGGCCGGGCGCCGGACGTGGCCACGGCGGCGCTGCTGGCGGAGGGCGCGCTGGCGCACCCGAACAACCCCGTGCTGGCCCGCCTGGGCGAGCGCCTGGCCGCGACGGTGGCGGCGGCGCAGCTGCCGGACGGCACCTGCCAGGGCGGAGACGGCTGGACGCTGCAGCGGCTGCTGGTGGCCACCGCGGACTGCACGCAGGCGGTGAACGCGGCGGTGGGCACGCCGGAGGGCAAGCGCCGGGCGGCCCTCTTCTCCGCGCGGGCCACGGGGGCGCTGGAGCGCAACCGCTCGCACGTGACGGACGGCTACACCGCGGCGGCGCTGGTGGCGAGCGGCGCGGTGACGGGCACGCTGCGCGACGACCTGCGCGCCCAGGTGCGCGGCGCGGTGAAGTCGCGCGAGGCGGGCGCGGCGTACCTGCCGGTAGAGGCCGGCGTGGTGGACGCCAGCGGCAGCACGCCCTCGGAGGCGGAGGCCACCGCGCTGGCGGTGCTGGCGCTGGAGGGTGACGCGCAGGCGCCGCTGGCGGACCTGGGCGCCTCGCTGCTCGCGGGCTACCAGCCGGCCTCGGGCTGGGGCAGCGGGCGCGCCAACCGCCTGGCGCTGCGGGCGGTGGTGGCCCTCTTCCGGGAGCCGCTGCCCGCCAGCGTCCGCGTGGTGCTGGAGCGCGACGGCCAGGTCGTCACCGAGGGCACCTTCGACGCGAAGGCGCTGCGCGAGCTGCTGGCGCTGGAGGCTCCGGCCGCGGGCTCGGGCGGGGCGCACACGTGGACGGTGCGCGCGGAGCCCGCCGTGCCAGGGCTGGGCTTCTCGCTGGCGCTGGCCGCGGCGGTGCCGTGGAAGGCCGAGTCGCAGGGCGGGCTGGAGCTGGCGGTGACGGGCCCCACGGAGGCGAAGGTGGGACAGCCGGCGGAGGTGGTGCTGCAGGCGTCCACCCCCTCCGGCCTCGCGCTGGAGCTGCGGCACGGGCTGCCCGCGGGCGTGCAGGTGGACCCGGCCAGCCTGGATGCGCTGGTGGCGGAGGGCAAGGTGACGTCCTGGGACTCCGAGGACGGCGCCGTCACGCTGCAGCTCCCACCCCGGGGCGCGGGCGAGCCCTTCCAGGCGCGCTTGCGCGTCATCCCCACGCTGGCAGGCACGCTGCGGGGTGGGGCCTCGTCGCTGAAGGTCCTCTCTCGCCCGGACCTCGTTTCCTACGTACCTCCCACGATATGGGCGGTGCGCTGAACCGGTGTCCCGCCGTACTCCTGCCCTCGGGGCCACTGCCGCGAACAGATGCCGAGGATTAAATGTCCATTCGGCGTCGTCCGGGTTCGTGAATCGAGGGCAGGCCCCGGGGTCCGATGGGAATCCCCCGCCGGACGCGGGAGGTTTTGGCGTGCGTCGCGAGGCCGGCCCGTCTCGTGGGTGGCTTCATTGCGGGTGACACCATGGAGCTCGACGGCGCGGAGAGAGACGAGCTGCTGAAGGTGCTGACCAGCGCCTTCCCCTCGGCCGAGGACCTGCGCCGGGTGGTGGTGTCCACCCGTCAACGCGAGCTGGAGCCGCTGGTTCCCTCCGGCACGGCCCGCGAGCGCGTCTTCGCCCTCGTCCGCCGGGCCGAGGCGGAGGGGTGGATTCGCGAGCTGGTGAAGGGCGCCCATGAGGCCCTGCCCCGCCACCCCCGGCTGCACCGCTTCGTGCTGGCGTACCTCGCGTCCGTCCAGCGCAGCATCCCGCGCGGCAGCCTGGAGCGCATCTTCGGCCCGAAGCGGGACGACGGCGGCGGGCCGGACGCGTGGCGCAGGCGCCTGGCGTCCATCGAACGACAGGTGTGCCGCGTGGAGCCCCAGGTGGGCGCGTCCCTGGGCACCGGCTTCCTCGTCGCCCCGAATGTCGTCCTCACCAACTTCCACGTCATCGAGAACAAGCTGCTGGAGTCGCTGCGCGTGCGCTTCGACCACAAGGTGCTGCCGGACCGGACGCTGCTCCAGCCGGGCACGGTGTACCGGGTGACGAAATGTCTGGCGCACAGCCCCTACAGCCCCGCGGACCTGATGCACCCCCGGCCGCGCGACGCCAACGTGAACGAGCTGGACTACGCCTTCCTCCAGGTGGAAGCGGCGCCTGGCGAGGCCCTGGTGGACGGCGAGCCCCGAGGCTGGCTGGAGCTGCCCGAGACGCACGCGCCCTTCTCGCCCGGCAGCCTCGTGCTCATCGTCCAGCACCCGGAGGGCCGGCCCATGAGCGTCGCGCTCGACGAGTTCCTGGGCGTCAACCCGGCGCGCACGCGCGTGACGTACCGGGCCTGCACGGGGCCGGGCTCCTCCGGCGCGCCCTGCTTCACCCAGGACCTGCGGCTGGCCGCGCTGCACCACAGCGGCGGCCCGCGCATGCCGTCCTCGCGGGGCCACAACGAGGGCATCCCCACCGACACCATCCGCGCCAGCCTGTCCCGGCAGATGCTGGCCCTGCTGGGCTGGACGTGAGGCGCTAACTGGAGCCGTGGGGCGTGCCTGTTATCGTCGGTGGATGAACCCCGCTTCCTCCCGTTCCGCCGTCCTTCGTCGTGGCGCGGGCCTCGCGAGCCTGGCCCTGGCCGTGCTGCTCACCGCGCCGTGGGAGGCCGCCCGGGCCCAGCCTCGGCTGCGCGTGGCCGGCGCCACCGCCAGCAACGAGGTGAAGCTGCGCACGCCGTCGGAGGACTTCCAGCGCGAGCTGCGCGTGGACCTGCTGCCCGGGGCCGGGCCGGACGGTGGCGTGGAGGACGCGCTGCCCGGCGGGGTGACGGTGCTGGTGGACCCGCTCCAGTCCCAGGACGGCGTGCAGGTGCCGCTGGTGACGACGCTGCGAGGGACGACCGAAGGCGGTGCCACCGCGCCCATCTCCACGCGCCAGCCGCTGCACCTCGAGGTGTCCGGGAAGCTGCCGGCGGCCGGGGACTACACGGGGCTGGTGGTGCTGGTGCACGCGGGCGGGCGGGAGACGGTGTCCCTCACCGTCACGCGCGTGCAGGCGGTGCCCGCGGTGCAGTTCGTCGCCACGTCCCCGGCGGTGGCCTCGTCGGGCTGGGGCTGGAGTCCCGTGGACGCCACCGTGAGGCTGCCCTTCAAGGAGACGGCGGGCGTGGGCGGCCGGCTGTCCGCGCCCCAGCTGCTCCAGCTCCAGCGCAAGGCGCCGGACCTGGGGGCGGCCCTCATCCAGCCCCAGTACGAGGGCGCGCACTTCGAGCTGGAGCGCGCGCTACCGGGCGGCGGCAGCCTGGAGGCGATTACGCTCGACGGGGGCATCCCGGTGGAGGCCCATGGCAGCGGCGCGGTGGTGCTGCGGCTGCGGGGGCTGGACGGGCCGGGCGAGTACACCGGCACGGTGCGGCTGGCGGTGCCCTCGGGGGCCCCGGTGGAGCAGGCCTTCACCGTCTGGGTGCGCACGCCGTGGCTGTGGGGCGCGATGCTCATCGCCATGGGGGCGCTGTCGTCGTACGCGGTGCGGCTGTACACGCAGCGCATCCGTCCCCGGGCGCAGCGGCTGCATCGGGCGCTGGCCCTGCGTGAGCGGGCCCAGGCGCTCATGGCGGGCAAGGGCGCGGAGGCGAAGGAGCTGGGCCTCGTGGTGCGCCGGCAGATTGACACGCTGGTGTCGGAGATTCGCAGGCCGGTGCGCGGCATTCGCGTGGGAGACGCGGAGCTGGCGGCGGTGGAGCCGCGGCTGCGGCTCTACGAGGCGTGGTGCGACGTCCACCGGAAGTTCCAGGCGCTGCCGAAGGATGTGCAGTCGGAGGAGGCCACCCGGCTGCTCGCCGAGGTGGACAAGGCCCTGCGCAGCGAGGCCACTCCAACGGAGCAGCTCGACGAGCGGCTCAAGGCGGTGCGCGAGCTGGACGTCGTCGGGCTGGCGCGGGCCGGGCTGAAGGCGCGGCTCCAGGACATCCAGGCGCAGGCGCGCGCGCTGGCGAAGCAGCGCGGTGAGGATGACGCCCTGGGCTTCCGCCTCAAGCACGAGCTGCTGCCCCTGCTCCAGGGCTTCCTCGACGGGCTCGCGCAGCAGGACGTGGCGACGGCGCGCGGCCAGGTGGACGTGGCCCGGAGCTCCTACTTCGACATCCTGTGCGAGGAGCTGGCCACGGCCATCGCGGGCCCACGGCCTCGCGGCTTCTCCACGGACGAGTGGAAGGAGCTCACCACGGACCTCAAGGAGCGGCTGCGCCAGGCCCGGGCGCGCGCGGGCACCAGCGTGGACGAGGCCTTCCGCCTGTACCAGGGCGCTCACGCCATCTACGTGCGCCGGCTCATCAAGGAGCTGCGCACCGAGGTGCAGGCGGAGCGCAAGGCGGCCACCACGGACGAGCAGCGCACCGCGCTGGACGGCGTCGACGCGAAGCTGGGCGAGGCGCTGGAGGCGCTCGGGGCGGAGGCTCCGCACGAGGCGGCGAGGAAGTACGGCGAGGCACGGGATGCGCTCGAGCGGAGCCAGACGGCCTGGCTGCGCCAGCGCCTCCTCCAACTGCGGACCGAGGTGCAGACCGCGCGGACCGGGACGCCGCAGCCGCACCAGCTCAAGGAGCTGGACGCCATCCGCTCCCTGCTGGACGACGCGCTGGCGGCGCTGGAAGTCGAGTCCCTTGCCGAGGTGACGCGACGGTACGAGCGGGCGCGAGCGGCCCTCCAGAGCTACCCGAGCCAGCCGCAGACCGCCGCCGCCACGATGGAGTTCCTCGCCCAGCACACGGAAGGCATCAGGGTACCGGCGGAGCCCGCGCCCAGCACCCCCACGGGCGGCAGCATCCCCTCGCTCCCGGACTCACCCCTGGCGGCGCCCGTGCTGGGCGAGCTGGAGGGGATGCCGCTGCCGGCCGCGCGCCACATGTGGCTGGTGGAGCTGGTCATGCTGCTGCTGCTCACCAGCGTCGCGGTGGCGCTGGGCCTCCAGCTCCTCAACGTCTTCTCACCGACGTGGGGCGGCTTCGGCGCGGGGATGACGGCCTTCCTCTGGGGCTTCGGCCTGCACCAGGTGGGCAACGCCACCTTCGAGGGGCTCACCGGCCTGCTCACCCGGGTGGAGAAGCAGGGCACGCCCTCCAGCGGCACCTGAGCCCTGGCCTGCTCGCTCCCCCGTCCTGACAGCGCCCGCGTCACATCCGCGGGCGGCCCGCTCCAGCCACCTGGAGACCGGGAGACCTTCATGAGCGCCGTGGAAATCATCCTCATCGGAGCGCTGGGCAGCGCGCTCCAGGAACTGCTGCACTGGTACAGCCTGCGAGAGCACCTGGCGACCGAGCGCTACAAGCGGCTCATCAAGTCCGTGCCCTACTGGATTGTCACCGGCCTGATGATTATCGGCGCGGGCGTGGCCGTGTACCTGTGGTTCGCGGGGGAGGGAGACATCCCCGCGCGCCAGTACCTCATCACCGGCGCGGCCCTGCCGCTCATCTTCAAGAAGGCGGTGGAGGCCGTCACGGGAGCCAAGGCGCCCGCCGTGGCGAGGAGGGACGAGGGGACGTCGGGCTCCCTGGTGGGCACCTACTTCGGCGCGGGAACCTTCGGCCGGGGAGAGCGCCTGGCGTGAGCCTCACGGCCCGCCGGTCGCCACCTCCACCGTGACGGGCAGCAGCCCGCGCTTGCGAGGGTAGGGCAGCGTCGCCAGTGCCTCCTCGATGCAGCGGGCCGTCACCGTGCCGGCCAGCGGGCCTGCCACCTTCGCCTCCGCCCGCCCCTGTCCGTCGAGGACGAGCTGCACGGGCACCCGCTCGCGCGCGCCCCCCGACAGGCACGAGGCGGCGCGCGCCTGCCCGCTCCGGGCCACCTGCGCGACCTCCTCCACGAAGGACTCGCGCGACTTCGCCACGCGCGCCACCACGGCGGATACGAGGAACAGCACGGCGCCCGCGCAGAGCAGCAGCAGCCGCGAGTGCGGGATGAATCGCGTCCCCGGCGTCGGCTTCGCAGAGGTCGCCCCGGCCTCGGGCTCCTGCTCGGACGCGGGCGGAAGCGCGTCCAGCGCGGCGGCTGCGGCGGCCCGGGCCCGCAGCTCCGGCAGCGAGGGCACGTGCGTCCGCGCGCGGATGCGCTCGTCACCAGAGAGCTCTCGCAGCAGCGCGGCCAGCTCCTCGCGCTCGTCTCCCGGACCGAAGGCGGAGCGCAGTGCCTCCATGGCGTGCGCGAAGTCGGCGGCGGTGGGGTAGCGGTCCTCGGGCCGGGGCGCCATGGCGCGCATCACCACCGAGTCCACGGTGGCGGGCAGGTCCGGCCGGTGGCGGCTCGGCGGCGGCGCGTCCCCGGTCTGCGCGGCCTTCAGCGAGTCGAAGTCCAGCGGGCGGCGGAACGGGTCCACGCCGGTGAGTGCCTCGTAGAGCGTCACCCCCAGCGCGTAGACGTCCACGCGCCGGTCTCCCAGCACGCGGCCCTTGCGCTGGGTCTCCGGCGGCTGCGAGCCCACGTGCTTGAAGATGGGGCCGTGCATCAGCCGCACGGCGGTGGAGGCGATGCCGAAGCCGGACAGCTTCACGTCGCCGTCGTACGTCAGCAGCACGTGGGCGGGGGCGACGTCCCGGTGCAGCACCTCCAGCTGCCGTCCCTCCGCGTCGCGGGCCTCGTGCGCGGCGTGCAGCCCCTGCGCCACGCGCGCGGCCACGGACAGCGCCACGGGCACGGGCATGCGCGCGCCCTTCGCCTCCAGCATGGCGAGCACGGTGGAGAGCGTCTCGCCCGGGACGTACTCGGTGACCAGCTGGAAGAAGAGGGGCCGGGGCGCTCCCCGCGCGGGCTCCGGCGGTACGTCCAGCCACGTGTCCAGCGTGCGGAGGATGTGGGGATGTGACAGGAGCGTGGCCAGCCGCCACTCCTCCTGGAAGACGGTGGCCGCGCTCTCACTGGCCGTCGAGCCGGTGGGGAGCTGGTGGATGAGGACGTTGTCGTGCTCGGTGCCGTCCGGGTCCACGCGCCGCGCGAGCAGGGCCCCCGTCGTCCCGAGCTCCGGCCGCTGGAAGAGCCCCACATAGGGGCCGAGCTGCCACAGCAGCGGCGCACCGTCGTGGAAGAGGGTGCGCTCCCGTGAGGGGTAGAGCAGGAAGGACAAGGGGGAAGTCTCCTGCGGGGAGCGTAGGCTATCGTTCGCGCGACATGAAATCGCCCACCGGTCCCCTCGGCTGTCTCGCCGTGCTCGCACTCCTGCTCGCGGCCCCGCGTGTCGAAGCGGGAGGTTGTCTCTGCGACAACGACCTCTACCCACGAGTCCTCCTGGGTACGGCCACACCCGAGGAGGTGGCACGGTGCGAGGAGGGCCGCCCCAGCCGCGAGGACGCGCTGAGCTGCCTGCGCGGGCTCTCCTTCAAGAACGTGAAGCAGGGAGACCAGACGGCCGAGTCCTTCCGGCTCGGCGTGGACGGGCTGGTGGCCGCGGCGAACGACAAGGCACTGGCCAGGGGAGCGGTGAATCTATTGCTCGCCTCGCAGTCCTACCGGGACGCCGGGGTGCGGGCGAAGGTCCGCCCCGTCATGGCGTCGGCGGGTCGCGCGCCCCTCTGGGACACGCTGGTGTCGGCGGCGGATGGGGACGCGGCCGCCTTCACCCGCGCGCTCTATCAGTACTGCGAGCAGTACCCCGTCATCTCCGAGCTGGCCCTGGAGGACGTGACGTTGGAGCAGCTCTGGCCACTGCCGCCGGGAGTGAAGCTCGCGGACGCGCGCAAGCGCCTGGCGTGTCCCTACGGCCAGCGCCTGGTGATGGGCGCCGCCATCCGCTCACTCCAGGGGACGCTGCCGAAGGAGGCGCTGGCGCTGCTGACCCCCGCGCAGCTGCGCCTCTTGCGCAACGCCGTGTACGCCCGCCACGGCCGCGTCTTCCAGGCGAAGGACCTCCAGGACTTCTTCACCCAGGAGTCCTGGTACCAGCCCGACCCCGCCTACACCGACGCACGTCTCACGCCCGAGGACCAGCGGCACCTGGAGCTCATCCAGGCCGCGGAGCCGAAGGGCGGAAAGAAGGGCTGAGTGCTTTTCGGGTGACACATCAAATGGGCGGCGGTGTTCCCTTCGCGCCAACGAGTTTCCAGAGGGGAAGAAAACCATGTCGTCCATCGCTGTCTTCGCCCAGGCGCACACCGAGGGTCTGGGTTGGCTCAGCAGCAAGCTGCTCGGGGTGACGCTCACCTCCGCCGAGTGGGTGCTGTGGGTGCTGGTGTGCCTGTCGGTGCTCTCCATCGCCATCATGCTGGAGCGGACGGTGTACTTCGCCCGCAACCGGCTGCCGGACTCGGAGGGGCTCGCGGTACGGCTGGCACGCGGTGAGCTGGAGGCGGTGCGGGTGGCCATCCAGGGCCGCAAGGGCATGGAGGCCGCCGTAATCCGCGAGGCCCTCGCCTCGTCCTCCCAGGGCGCCGACTCGGTGGAGCAGGTGATTGCCTCCACCATGGCGCGCGAGCGTCCGCAGTACGAGCGCTTCCTGTCGTTCCTGGGCACGCTGGGCAACAACGCCCCGTTCATCGGCCTGTTCGGCACGGTGCTCGGCATCATCAAGGCCTTCAACGACCTGGGGAAGATGGGCGCCAAGGGCGCGGCGATGCAGCAGACCGTCATGGCCGGCATCTCCGAGGCGCTGGTGGCCACGGCCGTGGGCCTCGCCGTCGCGATTCCGGCGGTGGTGGCCTTCAACATCTTCAACCGCCAGCTCAAGACGCTCACCAGCCGCGCCAACGCGCTGGGCCACGCGCTCGTGGGCAGCCTGCGTGCCGAGGTGCCGAACCATGGCCGGTAGCGCGCAGGACAACGAAGAGGAAATCACCGGCATCAACGTCACCCCGCTGGTGGACATCGTGCTGGTGCTGCTCATCATCTTCATGGTGACCGCCAACTTCATCGTCCGCGAGACGGTGGAGGTGGACCTGCCTCGCGCCGCCAACGGGGGCGAAACCGTGCAGGGCCTGGTCAACGTGGTGCTCGACAAGGACGGCAAGCTCTTCTTCGACGGCACCGAGCTGAGCGAGGCGGAGCTGTCCGCGAAGGTCGCCGAGCAGGTGGCCAAGGACAAGGACACCCGCGCCATCATCAGCGCCGACCAGTCCATTCCCTACGGCCGCGTCATGAAGCTCATCGACGTGGTGAAGGGCCAGGGCATCGCGAAGTTCGCCCTCAATATCGAAAAGGACGTCGCGCCCACCGCGCCGCGGGGCTGACGCGAACCCATGAGTGAGATGGTGCTCGACGACAGGGCGTGGGAGCCGCCCAGGCGCGGTGGCAATGGGCTGCTGGTGGGCTTCGTGGTCGGCTCGCTCACGCTGCACGGGCTGGGACTGGCGATGCTGCACCTGCGGCCCGCCCAGCGGCCCACGGTGCAGCGGCCAGTGGAGCTCGTCATGGTGGAGGTGCAGAAGCCGCCTCCGCCGCCGCCCGTGGTGGAGGAGCCGAAGCCCGAGCCACCTCCGCCGCCCAAGGTGCGCGTGAAGCCTCCGCCCATCAAGGTGGCCGAGGCGCCCAGGCCGCTACCACCTCCGCCGGTGGACGCGCCGCCTCCGCCCAACGAGACGCCCCCTCCGGCCGCGAAGCCGACGCCACTGGTGGTGGGCATGACGATGTCCTCCACCACCAGCGCGGGCAGCTTCGCGGCGCCGGTGGGCAACACGCTCTACGGCCGCACGGCGGACAAGGCGAAGGCGCCCCAGGAGGTGAGGGCGTACAGCGCGCCGAAGTACACGCCCATCTACCAGGTGGACCGGGAGCCGGAGCTGGCCAACGAGGTGAAGATTCCCTACCCGGACGAGGCGCGCCGGGCGGGCATCGAGGGCACGGTGACGCTGTCCATCACCGTGGACCTGGAGGGAAAGGTGGTGGCCGCCAGGGTGCTCAATGGGCCCGGCCATGGCCTCAACGAGGCGGCGCGCAACGCCATCCTCCGCTTCCGCTTCCGTCCCGCCCTCAAGGCCGGCGAGCCCGTCTCTACGGAGATGAAGTACTCCTACACGTTCCTGCTCGATTGACGCTCCCCCTCCCCGCTGGGAGGTGGAACACCCCAACACCCCGTATGCTCGCGTCCGCCATGTCCTCGAAATTGAAAACCCGAAGCGCCCTCGCCGCGGCCTCGCTCCTGCTGGCGACCCCCGCGCTCGCCCAGGAGGCGCCCCCGGCCAGCACGCCTCCCGCGGAGGCCGCACCCGCGCAGGCGCAACCCACGATTACGAAGCCCCCGGAGCTGGTGCAGCAGGTGGAGGCGCAGTATCCCCCTGACGCGCTCACGCAGGGCCTCACCGCCTCCGTGCGCCTCATCATCACCATCGCCGAGGACGGCACGGTGTCGGACGTGCAGCCCACGGAGCTCGTGGGCCACGGCTTCGACGAGGCCGCGCAGGCCGCCGTGCGCCAGTTCAAGTTCTCCCCGGCGGAGGTGGACGGCGTGCCCGCGCCGGTGCAGGTGGAGTACGTCTACCACTTCACCCTCACCGCTCCGCCCGTCGAGCCCGAAGCGCAGGCCCAGGCCGAGGTCGAGGCGAAGCAGGCCACCCTCACCGGCCAGCTCATCTCGCGTGGCAGCCGCTCGCGCGTGGCCGGCGCCACCGTGCGCTGCGGTGACGACCCGGAGGCGCCCGAGGCGGTGTCCGACGCGGAGGGCCGCTTCACCCTCGTGGTTCCTCCGGGGGAGTGCGCGGTGCGTGTGGTGGCGTCCGGCCACCAGCTCTACCAGACGAAGGAGCAGCTCAAGGAGAACGAGACGACGGAGGTGAACTTCTACCTCGCTCCCGCGGGCGGCGCGCTGGAGACGGTGGTGCGCTCCGAGCGGCCGAAGAAGGAAGTGGTCCGCCGCACGATAACGCGCGAGGAGGCGCAGAAGACGCCGGGGACTTTCGGCGACCCCATCCGCGTCATCCAGGCGCTGCCCGGCGTGGCGCGCGCGCCCTTCATCTCCGGCGAGCTGCTGGTGCGCGGCTCCAACCCGGGCCAGACGGCGACGATGATGGACGGGGTCCGCATCCCCATCCTCTTCCACCTGCTCGGCGGCCCCTCGGTGGTGAACTCCGAGTTCATCGACCAGCTCGACTTCTACCCGGGTGGCTACGGCAGCCAGTACGGCCGCGCGGTGGGCGGCATCGTCGAGGTGGGCACGCGCAAGGGCGCCGCGGACACGCTGCACGGCTCGGTGAAGGTGGACGTGCTGGACGCGGGCTTCTTCCTGGAGTCGCCCATCACCGACGGCATCAGCGTGGCCGCCGCCGCGCGCCGCTCGTACGTCGACACGCTGCTGCCCCTGTTCCTGCCCAAGACGGAGGGCAGCACGCTCTCCGTGGTGCCGCGCTACTGGGACTACCAGCTGCGCGTGGACTTCGGCGCCAAGCGCGGGGCCGCCTCCGAGGAGGAGGCCCAGGCCCAGGCGGGTGGCGCGCGCAGCAGCGGCTACATCATGGCCTTCGGCAGCGACGACCAGCTCCGCGTGGTGACGTCTGGCGACGAGGCGGACACGGACATCTCGCTGGACACGCAGACGACCTTCCACCGGCTGAAGGGTGACTGGACGTACCGCAAGGGCAACCTCACCTCCGTCTTCACGCCGTACGTGGGCCTGGACTTCTCCAACTTCGAGTTCGGCACCGCGAAGCAGGACGGCCGGCAGTACTCCGTGGGCGCGCGCGAGGTGCTGGGCCTGGAGCTGTCCCCCACGCTCACGGTGCGCACGGGCCTGGACCTCGTCTACGAGCGGGAGACCTACGACGTGGAGTTCCCCGCGCCCGAGGGCATCGAGTACGTGCCCTTCCCGGGCGCCGAGTCGGTGGGCGAGTTGGTGAAGGAGAAGGTGGGGCTCGGCTCCTTCGACGGCGCGCTCTTCGTGGAGGCGGACCTGAAGCTGGGCAAGTTCACCTTCACTCCGGGCCTGCGCGGCAACCTCCAGCTGGTGGGTGACACGCAGAACCTCGCGCTGGACCCGCGCCTGTGGGTCCGCTTCACGGCCACCGAGCGCACCAGCCTCAAGGGCTCGCTCGGCCTCTACAGCCAGGCGCCGGAGACGTTCCGCTTCATCGTGGAGCCCTACGGCACGCCGGACCTGGTGTACCAGCGCGCCTTCCAGACGAGCCTCGGCGTGGAGCACCGCCTCACCGACGTGTTCAACGTGGACGTGACGGGCTTCTTCAACCGCCGCTTCAAGAACGTCGTCGCCCCCGGGCAGGTCGTCACGAGGACGGAGGGGGGCTTCTACCAGGAGCGCTACTCCAACGATGGCATCGGCCGCGCGTATGGCGTGGAGCTGATGGTGAAGAAGAACCGGGCCTCGGCGACGGACAAGATTTCCGGCTGGCTGTCGTACACCTTCAGCCACGCCGAGGACGGCCGAGCGGGGCGCAAGCCCGCGGTGGACGGCGGCTTCGGCGGTGGCGGCGGCTTCAACGACACCGATGAGACGTACGGCCTCAGCCCGTGGGACCAGACGCACATCCTCACGCTGGTGACCGGCTACGTGCTGGGCAACGGCTGGGAGCTGGGCGGGCGCTTCCGCTACACCACCGGCCGGCCGACGACGCCGCTGCTGCACCGGTACGATTTGTACCAGTCGGACCGCAACGGCTACGACCCCACCTGGGGCCCCTACGCGTCCGCGCGGACGGCGGGCTTCCACCAGCTGGACGTGCGCGTGGACAAGAGCTGGCAGTTCCAGAGCTGGACGCTGACGGCGTATCTCGACGTGCAGAACCTCTACAACGCCGAGAACGTCGAGTTCACCTTCAACGATTACCGGGAGCGCAACGAGTACGAGATCCCGGGCATCCCCATCCTCCCCGTGGTGGGCGTGAAAGGAAGCTTCTGACATGAAGGCCCTGCTCAAGTATGGCGGCCTCCTGCTGGCGCTGAGCGTGGTCGCCTGTGTCGACCCCGAGGACCAGCCTTCGAAGGTGTATGACTTCCGGGTGCTGGGCATCTCCACGGAGAGCCCCGAGCTGATGGCGCCCAGCTGCGAGCGCACGCCGGAGGCGCTGGAGGCCCTGGCGGCGCCGGTGACGTACCGCGCGCTGCTGGTGGACCCCAAGGGCGGCGGGCGCCCCATCCAGTACGAGCTGTGGGCGTGTGCGGACACGGACGACAGCACGTGCTCGGACGAGGCCAACCGCGTGCTGCTGTCGGAGGGCACGGCGACCGAGGGAGAGCTGACGCTCTCCATCCGCCCCGGCGCGGCGACGCTGGCCGAGGACACGCTGCTGCTGGAGCGCGTGCAGGAGAAGGACCCCTACAAGGGGCTGGGTGGCATCCGCATGCCGCTGGTGCTCCACGTGGTGGCGGGCGACGAGGAGGTCTACGCGCAGAAGCTGATGGTCTTCTGGTGCCCGGTGGTGGAGGGCATGACGGCCAACGTGCAGCCGCAGATTCCGGGCCTCCGGGTGGACGACGCGCCGTGGCCGGAGGGCGAGGTTCTGGAGCTGCGCGGCAAGGGCCCCTTCGTGGTGACGGTGGACGACGTGACGGCGCTCCAGGAGACGTACGTGGTGCCGGGCCTGCGGCTGGACGCGGTGACGCTGAAGGAGGCCTGGGAGATTTCCTGGCACACCACGCTGGGCGAGTTCGCCGGGCAGGTGACAGGTGGCGCGGACTTCGGCGGCCAGCTGGGCAAGCACCGCACGGAGTGGGAGCCGCCCGAGGACGCGACGGCGCAGGAGGTGACGTTCTGGGCCGTGGTGCGGGACGGGCGGGGCGGCAGCTCCTGGCAGGTGCGGCGGGCGCGCTGGAGTCCCTGAGCGCGGCTCGCAAGGGGGCGGCCAAACGCGGTATGCATCCGGCGCTCACGTGAGGTCGGGCCGGGGCCGGTACGGAGCAGGATGCGGATGATGATGCGCACCACAGCGGGGGAGTGGGGACGTGTGGCCGGCCTGCTGCTGGCCGCCGTCTGGCTGGGGCCATGGTGCGTGCCGGGCGCGGAGGCCGCGAGCCCGGGAGTACCGAAGGTGGCGGCCGTCGCGCGCGCCTCCGGGCCGAACCCAGGGCAGGTGGGGCCGTACGCCCCGGAGGCAGTGGCTCCCGGCTCCGCCGCGCCGAAGCCGGAGGCCACGGCCCCTCGAACGCCGGAGGCGGTCTCCGCTCCCACCGCCGCGCCTGCGGCGCAGGTGCAAGCTCCTACCGATGAACCGGCGCCGACGCTGCGCCGCTTCGCCCTCATCGTCGGCTCCAGCGAGGGCGGCCCGGGGCGCGAGCGGCTGCGCTACGCGGGCTCGGACGCGCTGGCGATGTCGCGCGTGCTGGAAGAACTCGGCGGCGTGGCGGTGGCGGACCGGGTGCTGCTGCTGGAGGCGGACCGGAGCGCGCTGCTCAAGGCCCTGGAGCGGATGAAGTTCCTCGTCGAGGACGCGTCCACGTCGGGCGTGCGGCGCGAGCTGGTGCTCTACTACTCGGGCCACTCGGACGGAGAGGGGCTGCTGCCGCGAGGCGAGCGTCTCTCCTACGACGACCTCCGGAAGAGCTTGAGCGCGGTGCCGGTGGACGTGCGCATCGCCATCCTCGACTCGTGCGGCTCCGGCGCGCTCACCCGCTACAAGGGCGGCGTGCGCCGGCCCGCCTTCCTCACGGACACCGCGTCACAGGTGCGCGGCCACGCCTACCTCGCGTCCAGCTCCGCGGACGAGGTGGCGCAGGAGTCGGACAGCATCGGCGCGTCCTTCTTCACGCACTTCCTCGTCACGGGCCTGAGGGGCGCGGCGGACGTCAGCGCCGACGGGCGCGTCACGCTGAACGAGGCCTACCAGTTCGCCTTCCACGAGACGCTCGCGCGCACCGAGCGCTCCCAGGGTGGGCCGCAGCACGCGGCCTATGACATCCAGCTCGCGGGCAGCGGAGACCTGGTGCTGACGGACCTGCGCGCGGGCACCGCGCGCCTCACCGTGGCGGCGGACGTGCAGGGCCGCCTCTTCGTGCGCGACTGGGGCAACCAGCTCGTCGCGGAGCTCCAGAAGCCCGGAGGCCGGCGGCTCGCGCTGGGCCTGGAGGCGGGCCGCTACCACTTCGTCCTGGAGCGCCCCACGCAGCGCTTCGAGGCCGAGCTGGCCGTCTCCGCCAAAGGCGGCGCGGAGCTGCGCGCGGAGCACTTCGTCCCGGTGACGCTCACCCGCACGGCGGCGCGAGGCGGCGAGGGCGCCGAGCCGATGGCCGAGGTGACGGACGCCCAGGCCGCCAGCGTGGATGCGCCCACCGTGCCCTTCAACCTCTCGCTGGTGCCGCCACTCTCCAGCACCGCGCTCTGGGGAGGCAGCGGCCTCAACCACGTGGCGGTGGGCGCGCTGGCGGTGCGCTCGCTCCAGCTCCGGGGCCTGGGCGCGGCGGGCGGCGTGGGCTGGGTGGACGGGACGATGGAGGGCGTGCAGCTGTCGGGCATCGCCAACGTCGCCGGAGGTGAGGTGCTGGGACTGCAGGGCGCCATCGGCGGCAACCTGGCCTACGGCGGTGGAACGGGGGCCCAGGTGTCCGCCGTCTTCAACATGGCGGAGGGTGACTTCACGGGCGTCCAGCTCAGCAGCACGGCGAATCGCGCCGCCGCCGGAATGACGGGCCTCCAGCTGGCCGCGGGAATCAACCTGTCGGAGCGGCTCGCCGGGACACAGCTGGGGCTCATCAACATCTCCGGGGACGTGTCGGGCCTGCAGCTGGGGCTCATCAACGTGGCCACGCGCGTGCGCGGCGTGCAGCTGGGGCTCATCAACATCGCGGATGACGTCTCGGTGCCCATCGGCATCCTGAGCATCGTGCGCAAGGGACGCTTCGCCTTCGAGGTGTCCGCGGACGACACCGCTCCGCTCTCCGTGAGCCTCAAGTACGGCAGTCGCTCCGTCTATGTGCTGGCCATCGAGGGACTGCGTCTGTCGGACGGCTCCCTGGAGACCTTCACGATGGCGGGGCTGGGCGTGCACTTCCCTCTGACTGAAGATGACCGGTTCTACCTGGACGTGGATGTCGCCACCCAGCTGTTCGCTGCAGAGGAAGAAGGCTCCCTGAGCCGGCTGCGGGCCATGGTGGGGTGGGAGCTGAGGCGGCGCTTCGCCCTCATCGCGGGAGTCACCCTCAACTTCTACCACCTCGCCCCCGAGGACGAGCAGAAGGACCTGTCCTTGTTCCCCCAGTGGAAGCTGGGGAGCAAGCCGGACGCGACGCGGATGTGGCCGGGGCTGCTGCTCGGCGTGCGCATCTGAGCGTCAGAGGGGCACGCCCTTCTTGAGCCGCAGTTGGAGCTCGTCCTGGAGCCGGGCCAGGCGCTCGCGGAACCACTCCCGGAAGTCGGAGGAGGCGTCGTAGAGCTCGTCGGGCTCGTCGTGGCGGCGCAGGAACACGGGGGCCTCTCCCGCGGCAGTCCGCCGGGCGCAGAGGGCGAAGACCGCCTCGCCGTTCTCGTGGTCGGCCACGTGCAGCAGCCGTCGCGGTGCGCCCGGGTCGAGCGAGGTGCCGTCCTGGGCGACGGCCCGGATGAAGCGCTCGGCCGTCAGCGCCACCTCCGCTTCGAGCGAGGCGCTCGCGGCGGCCAGCCGTCCCACGGCCGTCGTGGCGTCGTCCCACGGATTGAGGAAGGAGACCGAGCCGAGCTCCAGGAGGAACTCCGCGAAGGACGGAGGCAGCTTGACGCCCAGCGCCTTCTCGGCGGCCTCGAGCTCCGGGAGCGTCGCCTGCTTGCCCACGAGGGATACCGCTTCGGTGCGCCCTCCGAAGACACGGGCACCGGCGTCCGGCTCTCGGCGCAGCAGCTCGGCGAACCAGGCGTTCATCGCGGCCACCTGCTCCCGGTAGCTGCCACCGCTCTTGGCGCCAGGCGCGGCAAGGCCCTGCGAGGCGAGGTGGGACTGCCTGTCTCGCGCCTGCTTCTCGGCCTCGATGCGCTCGGCCTGTTCCTTCGAGGCGAGGCCCGCCTTCTGGAAGGCCGCGGCGAGCCCTCCGAGGGCGGGCGGCTTGTTCTTTCCACCCATGACTTGCTCCCGTGTCCCGTCGCGCTGTGTGCATCGCGAGGCCCTTCGCGGCCCGCGCCCTCCGGCCTCTTACGCCCGCTGCAGCAGCCACTCCAGCAGCGCCTGCGCCGCGTCCACGTGGACGAAGTGGCCGGCGTCCGGCAGCGTGGCCACGGGGCACCCGGCGGCGACCATGCGGTCCGCGTCCGAGTCCGGCACGTACTTGCTGCGCCCGCCCCGGATGCAGCGCATGGGCGGAGCGTCCTTGCGCTCCAGCGCGGCCCACAGGTCCGTGCCGTTGACGCGCGAGTGCAGCTCCGCCAGCGCCTGCCGGTCGAACCGCCAGCGCACGCCGTCCGGCTCGGTGACGAGGTTCATCAACAGCCAGTCCGACAGGTGCTCGGACAGCTTCCGCCCGGTGAGCTCCGCGCGCATGGCCCGGCGGCTCTCCGCGCGCGGCGGCGCCTGGAGCAGGATGCCCAGCACCTTGCCGCTGTCGGACAAGTCCCCCGGCACCGGCCCCGGGGTGATGTCCAGCAGCGTCACGCTCTTCACGGCCTCGGGGACATGGAGGCTGCCGGCGAGCGACACCCGCCCGCCCAGCGAGTGCCCCACCCAGTCGAACGGCCCGGTGAAGCCCTTCGCGCGCGCGGTGTCCACCACGTCGCGAGCCAGGGTGTAGAGGTCGGCGCCCGGCGGCAGCGCGGGCGAGGCGCCATGGCCGGTGAGGTCCGGCAGCAGGAAGCGGCGGCTCGGGTCCGCCGCGCTCCACGCCGTCGCCAGGGTGCGCAGGTTGCGCCCCGTGCCGAGGAAGCCGTGCAGCAGCACGGTGGGCACGTTGCCCTCACCCACCAGGAAGCTCTCGAGGACCATGCAAGTCCCACCTTTCGATTCGCACCGCCGCCTTGACGGGGGGCGGGCCGTGCCGCTTCATACCGCGAACCCTCTTGCTGACGAGGTCTCTCCGCGTGACGACCGTCTCCCTGTTGCTCCTGGTGCTTGCCGCTGCCCCCGCGGGTGGAACCGCCGCCGACCCGAAGGCCGCTGTCGCCGCCGTGCTGGATGACTGGCACAAGGCCGCCGCCGCGGCGGACGAGCCGCGCTACTTCGGCCACTTCACCGCCGACGCCGTCTTCATGGGCACCGACGCCACCGAGCGCTGGACGCGCGACGAGTTCCGCGCCTGGTCCAAGCCGTACTTCGCCAAGGGCAAGGCGTGGAGCTTCAAGGCCGTCACCCGCCACATCACCTTGTCGAAGGACGGCGCGCTGGCCTGGTTCGACGAGACGCTGGACACGCCCAACCTGGGGCCTTCCCGGGGCAGCGGCGTGCTGGTGAAGGAGGGCAACGCCTGGAAGATTGCCCAGTACAACCTGTCCGTGCCGGTGCCCAACGACTTGATGGACGACGTGGTGAAGCGCATCGCGGCGTTCGAGAAGACGAAGGCGGCGGGGAAGGACGGCAAGGCAAAGCAGTAGCCCGCTCGGGAGAGGAATGGAGTGGGGATGCCACGGCCCATGGGGTCGGACCCGGGTCGTGGCTCCCACCCCGCTCCTCACAAGCCGAACGGGTAGGTATCGGGCGCGTCCTCCTCCTCGTGGCCGGAGTCGGCGTCGAGGGGACGCAGGGCGCGCGTCTCGTCGTAGTGCAGCACTGCGTCGAACTGCTCCGCCAGGTCCGCGTGGAAGTAGTGGCTCCAGCGCTCGGTGCGTGGGGCGTACACCACGCCGATGGCGCGCTCCAGCCGGCGCTCGCGCAGGCCGCCGGCCGCCTCGCCCAGGTCCTTCATCCGCAGGAGGAAGGCGGGCAGGCCCACTTCGTGGAAGAGGTGCTCGTAGCTGCCGGGCATGGCGGGCTGGATGCGGCGGCGCAGGCCGGGCTCGTCCCACTCGTGCGCGGCGATGACGACGCCGGTGTACGTGGTGAAGCCCAGGTTGTAGGCCGTGTCGCCGTGGCGCTCGCGCATGAGCTGGCCCAGGTTCAGCTCGCCCTGGTCGCCCAGGTGCGTGGCGCGGGCATCACCCAGGTGCGAGTTGTGGGCCCAGATGATGATGCGTGACTGCCGGCCCTGGCGGGACAGGTGCGCGGCGAGCGCGTCCACGGTGTCCGCCATGTGCGTGTCGCGCAGGTTCCAGCTCTCGTGCCTGCCGGCGTACATGGAGCGGTAGTAGGCCTCCGCGTTGACGGCGAGCCGGGCGTTCTGCTCGGCGAAGAAGCGCGCGTCCTCGTCCGCGCCCTTCAGCGGCGGGCGCCGCTGCAGCTCCTCGAGCTGCGCGCGCACCGCCTTCTCACAGGTGTCCGAGTCACCGTAGGCGGCGGCCCGGCCATAGACCTGGGGCTCCTCACCGAAGTGCTCGATGCAGGCGTAGCGCTCGCGGGCGCGCTGGGCGGCGTCGGGGTCCACCGATTCCAAGTAGGCCACGACGGCGCGCATGGAGGCATGGAGGCTGTAGAGGTCCAGCCCGTAGAAGCCCGCGCGCTTCTCCCGGGGGAGGGAGGCGTTGTGGGCGCGCATCCAGGTGACCAGCTCTTCTATCTCCCGGTTGCGCCACATCCACCGGGGAAAGCGCTGGAAGTCCCCCAGGGCGCCATTGGCGCTCGTGTCGCGGCCGTCGCCCTGGACGAAGGCGTTGACGCGCAGGGCATCCGGCCAGTCCGCCTCCACGGCGACGGCGGTGAAGCCATGGTGGGCGATGAGGCGGCGGGTGATGGCGGCGCGAGCCTTGTAGAACTCGTGGGTGCCGTGGGTGGCCTCGCCGAGGAGGACGAAGCGGGCATCCGCCATGGCCTCGATGAGCGGCTCCAGGTCCGCGGGGTGTCCGGTGACTGGGAGCGCGGCGGCTCGGATGCCCTCCAGCAGGGCAGGCGGCACGTCCTGCTCGTCCTCGAACGGGCTCATGCACTCCAAGGTGGGGCGGCCAGCCCAGCCTGACCAGGGGCCACCCACCGCAGACAGGAGGGCGGGCAGGGGAGCACGGGGACGAATCGTGGAATCCCACCAGGGGCCGATGTCGCCAGCCACCGCCGCGCTTCAGGCCTGGCGCGCTGTCAGGACGGCACGGCGGACGAGCCCGCGAAAGGCCTGCGCCGCGGGGTCGGCATGGGTCCGCTCGTGCCAGCACAGCGCCAGCTTGACGGTGTGCGCGGGGAACGGAGCGTTGACGGCGCGCACGCCCAGGGACGCGCCCTGCGCGGCGAGGAGCGACTCCGGCAGGGTCGCGACGAAGTCGGTCGCGGCCACGACGGCGGCGGCTGCTGTGAACGAGGGCACCGTCATCGCGACCTCGCGGGGGATGCCCGCGCGCGCGTACGCGGCGCCGACGAGGTCGCGGAAGCCCTTGCCCGGCACCATCTCCACGCCGACGTGCCGGAGCGTGCCGAGCGCGCGCGCCGAGACGCGCTTGCCGAGCACGGGGTGGGCGGTGCGAGCCACGAGGACGGTGCGCTCCTCCAGCAATGGCTCGACGTGCAGGCCCGCGCCCCGTCCGGCGAGGCCGATGTGCAGGTCGATGTGGGACGAGGCGAGGTCGCCGAGCGAGACGAGCGAGGCGATGCCCACCACGGAGAGGCGCGCGTTCGGCAGCTCCACGGTCATCGAGGCGGCGATGCGCGGCACCCAGGTCAGCTGCCCCGCATCGGCCACGGCGAGGGTGAAGGTGCGCGTGCAGTGCGTCGGGTCGAACGGGACTTCGTGGATGGCCGATTCCAGCTCGCGCAGGCCACGCGCGATGGCGGGCGCGAGCGCGGTGGCGCGCGGCGTGGGGACGATGCCACGACCCTTGCGCGTCACGAGCGGGTCTCCGAGCGCGGAGCGCAGGCGTGCGAGGCCATTGCTGACCGCCGACGGCGTGACATGGAGCCGCTCGGCCGCGCGCACCACGCTGCGCTCGGAGAGGACGGTGTGGAGCATCAGGAGGAGGTTGAGGTCGAGGGATGCGATTTGAATGCTCACGGCTGGTGAGCATAGCCCTCACGAATCATCACGGCGAGGGAGGTATCCCGGGACGCATGCTGTGGGCATGAAACGCTTGCTCGGCTGGCTCATCGCTGGCGCGCTCGTCGCGTGCCATTCCTCCACCCCGCTGCTTCCCCGGAGCGCTCCTGTGTCCACGGCCCGTACCGTCAAGGTCCTCGACTCGTTCATCTCGTACCGCGAGGCCGGGACGGGCTCGCCCATCGTGTTCCTGCACGGCAACCCCACGTCCTCGCATGTGTGGCGCAACGTGATTCCGCGGCTCGCGGACCGGAGCCGGTGCCTCGCGCCCGACCTCATCGGGATGGGCAGCTCGGGCAAGCCCGACCTTCCCTATCGCTTCGCGGACCACGCGCGGTACCTCGATGCATGGTTCGAGGCGATGGACCTGCGCGACGTGGTGCTGGTCGGCTACGACTGGGGCGGGGTCCTCGCGCTGGACTGGGCGCGGCGGCACCCGGACCGCGTGCGCGGCGTGGTCGTGTTCGAGACGTTCCTCCGGCCGATGCACTGGAGCGACTGGCCGCCGCGGGGCGAGCAGCTCTTCCGGGCCCTGCGCACGCCGGGCGTGGGCGAGCAGCAGGTGCTAGAGCAGAACGAGTTCCTCGCGCTGTCACTCGCGAACGGCGTCAAGAGTGGCCTCGCGGAGCGCGACCGCGCGGTGTACTACGCCCCGTATCCGGACCCGGCGTCGCGACGCCCGCTGTTGCAGTGGCCCCGTGAAATCCCCATCGACGGCGAGCCCGCCGACGTCGTCGCGGTCATCGAGCGCTACGACGAGTGGTTCTCGCGCACACCCGCGAAGCCGACGCTCCTGCTGACCTTCGGCGACACCGGGCTGAGCGCGCCGAAGCTCGTCGAGTGGGCGCGAAGCACGTTCCAGGCGCTCGAAATCGTCCCGCTCGGCCCGGCGGGACACCATGCGCCCGAGGACGCGCCGGAGCAAATCGCCAGCGCCATCCGCGGCTGGCTCGAGCGCCACGCGCTGTAGCGGCACGGGCGCGGGCGGACGGAAGAATCGTACGCCCCCTAAGGACCTGCGCTCGGCCACACCGTCACACCCAGGTACCGCCCCACCGGAGCACCGGCCGCTGTTGATGCAATCTCCGGCTGCTGGTGCACGCGGTGAGGGTAGGGGATTCGAAACTGCAAATTGCGTTGCGGTATTTGCGGCAGGGGTATTAGTAACCCGCCATGTTTCATTTCATGGCCGGTTCACACCCCCTTCTGTCCGTCGCGTCCGCCGTCGCGCTCCAGGGGCGCCCATGTTGTAGCTCGCAACGCAGCATGACCTGAGTCCCGCGAGGCCTCGAGCGCTCCGGGCCACGGCCCTTCCCCTACATCTTGCAGCTCCCCCGGACACCCCCGTGCTCCGACGGCGGAGCTTTGGCGGAGCCCTGCTCCGTCCCGAACCTTTCGGGATGGCATGGACGCGCACTCGCGGCGACGCGAGCGGCTTCGTGCTGCCCGGCCCCTGAAGAGGAGTCATTCATGAAGCTGAGACGTGCGTTGGTGGGGACGGCCCTAGTCGCGCCCCTGGTGGTCGGAGGTTTCGTCCTCGCCCGTGATTCGAGCGAGGGCAGTGGCGCCGCGGGCCCGGGAGGCGCCGCCATGGCGCTCCCCGAGGTCACGGTGGCCGAGGTCGTCACGCGCTCCGTCTCGGAGAGCGCGGAGTTCACCGGGACGCTCGCGGCCGTGCAGAGCGTGGAGCTGCGGCCCCGCGTCGGCGGCTACATCGACTCCGTCCGCTTCTCCGAGGGCGGCTTCGTCAAGGCGGGGCAGGTGCTCTTCCAGCTCGACGCCCGCACCTATGAGGCCGCGCTCGCCCGCGCCCAGGCGGACCTGCGGCAGGCCGAGGAGCAGAGCGCCCTGGCCGACAGCCGCTTCGAGCGGGGTGAGCGCCTCCTCGCGCAGCAGGCCATCTCCCCCAGCGACTTCGACGGCCTGAAGGCCGAGCGCGCGGGGAGCCGCGCCCGCGTCGAGTCCGCCCGGGCCGCCGTGCGCACGGCGCAGATAGACCTCGACGACACGAAGGTCCGCGCCCCCATCAGCGGCAGGGTGGGGCAGGCGCTCGTCACCGCGGGCAACCTCGTCAGCGGCGGCACCGCCGGGGCGACGCTGCTCACCACCATCGTCTCGGTGGACCCCTTCTACGTCTACTTCGACGTGGACGAGCCCACCTACCTGCGCTTCGCGCACGCGGGCCCCAACGGCCGCCAGGCCGACGGCCGCGTCCACCCCGTGCCCGTCCGCGTGGCCCTGCTGGGCGAGGACGGCTTCGCGCGCGAGGCCCGGCTGGACTTCCTCGCCAACCAGGTGGACACCGGCACCGGCACGGCCCGCGCCCGCGCGGTGCTCTCCAACCCGGACGGCAAGCTCACCGCGGGCCTCTTCGCGCGCGTGAGGCTGGAGACGGGCGCGGCGAAGCCCACGGTCCTCATCGACGACCAGGCGGTGGGTACGGACCAGCAGGGCCGCTACGTGCTCGTGGTCCGCCCGGACCAGTCGCTGGAGCAGCGGCGCGTGGAGCTGGGCGCCAGCGAGGGCAGCCTGCGCACGGTGCGCAAGGGGCTCGCCCCCGGTGAGCGCATCGTCCTCAAGGGCCTGGCCCGGCCCGGCGCGAAGGTGGCGCCGAAGCTGGTGGCCATGGCGCAGTCCCAGGAAGGCGCACGTCCATGAAGTTCACCCACTTCTTCGTCGACCGGCCCATCTTCGCCGTCGTGCTGTCCGTGCTCCTGCTCCTCACGGGCGGGCTCGCGCTGGTGCAGCTCCCCTTGAGTGAGTACCCCGCCGTCTCGCCGCCCACCGTGGTGGTGAGCGCGGCCTACCCCGGCGCCAACCCCCGGGTGACGGCCGAGACGGTGGCCGCGCCGCTGGAGCAGGAGATCAACGGTGTGGAGGGCATGCTCTACATGTCCTCGCAGGCGTCCAGTGACGGCCGGGTGTCGGTGACAGTGACCTTCACCCAGGGCACGGACGCCGACGTCGCGCAGGTGCAGGTGCAGAACCGGGTGGCGCGCGCGCTGCCGCGCCTGCCCGCGGAGACGCAGCGGCTGGGCGTGCTCACCGAGAAGAACGCCCCGGACATCCTGATGGTGGTGCACCTCGTCTCACCGGAGGGGAAGCACGACCCGCTCTTCCTCTCCAACTACGCGATGCTCCAGGTGAAGGACTCGCTCCAGCGCATCCCCGGCGTGGGCGCCGTGCAGGTGTGGGGCGCGGGCGAGTACAGCATGCGCGTGTGGCTGGACCCGCAGCAGCTCGCCTCGCGCCGGCTCACCGCCAGCGACGTGGTGAACGCCATCCGCGAGCAGAACGTGCAGGTGGCCGCGGGCACCATCGGCCAGCAGCCGGACACCCGCTCCGCGTTCCAGATCACCGTCACCGCGCAGGGGCGCCTCGCGGACGAGGAGCAGTTCCGCGACATCGTCGTCAAGGTGGGCGACGGCGGGCAGGTGACGCGCCTGCGCGACGTGGGCCGGGTGGAGCTGGGCTCCAACAACTACGCGGTCCGGGCCATGCTGGACGGCAAGCCGGCGGTGGCCATCGGCATCATCCAGGCCTCCGGCTCCAACGCGCTGGACGTGTCCGCCGCGGTGCGCGCGCGGATGCAGGAGCTCAGCCACGCCTTCCCCCAGGGCATGGAGCACCAGATTGCCTATGACCCGACGTTCTTCGTGAGGGCCTCCATCAAGAGCGTCATCACCACGCTGCTGGAGGCGGTGCTCCTGGTGGTGCTGGTGGTGGTGCTGTTCCTCCAGACGTGGCGCGCGTCCATCATCCCGCTGGCGGCGGTGCCGGTGTCGCTGGTGGGCACGGCGGCGGCGATGCACCTGCTGGGCTTCTCGCTCAACACGCTCTCCCTCTTCGGCCTGGTGCTCTCCATCGGCATCGTGGTGGATGACGCCATCGTCGTGGTGGAGAACGTGGAGCGGCACATCGCGCTGGGGGCCACGCCGAAGGAAGCGGCCCGGCGGGCCATGACGGAGGTGACGGGCCCCATCATCGCCATCACCTCGGTGCTCGCGGCCGTCTTCGTGCCCACGGCCTTCCTGGGCGGGCTCACCGGTGAGTTCTACCGCCAGTTCGCGCTCACCATCGCCATCTCCACGGTGCTCTCGGCCTTCAACTCACTCACCCTGAGCCCGGCGCTGGCGGGCGTGCTGCTGCGCGGCCACCATGGCAAGCAGGACGGCCTCACGCGCTTCATGGACTGGGCGCTGGGGCGCTGGCTCTTCCGGCCCTTCAACCGCTTCTTCGACCGGGCCTCGGAGCGGTACGTCACCACGGTGAAGCGGCTGGTGCGCGTCAGCGCCATGGTGCTCGTCGTCTACGGCGGCCTGCTCCTGCTGACGTGGGGCGGCTTCGCGCGCGTGCCCTCGGGCTTCGTGCCCATGCAGGACAAGTACTACCTGGTGGGCATCGCCCAGCTCCCGCCGGCCGCCTCGCTGGACAGGACGGCGGACGTGGTGCGGAGGATGTCGGAGCTGGCGCTGTCCGAGCCGGGCGTGGCCAGCGTGGTGGCCTTCCCGGGCATGTCCATCAACGGCTTCGCCGCCTCGCCCAACTCGGCCGTGCTCTTCCCCATCCTCGACACCTTCGAGAAGCGCGGCTCACCGGAGCTGTCGGCGGACGCCATCGCCGCGCGGCTCCAGGCGAAGTTCAGCACCATCCAGGAGGGCTTCGCGGCCGTCTTCCCACCACCCCCGGTGCCGGGCATGGGCGCGCTGGCGGGCTTCAAGCTCCAGGTGGAGGACCGCGCCGGCCACGGGCCGGAGGCGCTCTACGCGGCGACGCAGGCCCTGGTGCAGCGCGCCTCCAAAGAGCCGGAGCTCGGAGGGCTGATGTCGGGCTTCGAGGTCAACGTGCCCCAGCTCGCGCTGGACGTGGACCGGGTGAAGGCGAAGACGCAGGGCGTGCCGCTCGGCGAGGTCTTCGACACGCTGCAAATCCACCTGGGCTCGCTCTACGTCAACGACTTCAACCGCTTCGGGCGCACGTACCAGGTGAACGTCCAGGCGGACGCGGCGCACCGCATGCAGCCGGAGGACATCGGCCGGCTCCAGGTCCGCAACCAGCAGGGCGGCATGGTGCCGCTGGCCTCGCTGGTGGACGTGAAGCCCGCCTTCGGCCCGGACATGGTGACGCGCTACAACGGCTACCCGTCCGCGGACCTCAGTGGCGTGGCCAACCTGGGGGTCAGCACGGGCCAGGCGGTGGCCGTCATGGAGCGCGTGGCGGCGGAGACGCTGCCCGCGGGGATGACCTTCGAGTGGACCGACCTCACCTACCAGGAGAAGCTCGCCGGCAAGGCGGGGCTGCTGGTGTTCCCGCTGGCCATCCTGCTGGCCTTCCTCTTCCTCGCGGCGCAGTACAACAGCTGGACGCTGCCGCTGGCGGTGCTGCTCACGGTGCCCATGGCGCTGTTGAGCGCGATTGCCGGCGTGTGGCTCACGGGCGGGGACAACAACATCTTCACGCAGATTGGCCTCGTGGTGCTCATCGGCCTGGCGGCGAAGAACGCCATCCTCATCGTCGAGTTCGCCCGCGCGAAGGAGGACGAGGGCATGGGCGTGGTGCAGGCGGCGCTCGAGGCGTGCCGGCTGCGGCTGCGGCCCATCCTGATGACGTCGGTGGCCTTCATCATGGGCGTGGTGCCGCTGGCCACGGCCACCGGCGCGGGCGCGGAGATGCGCCAGGCTATGGGCATCGCGGTGCTCGCCGGCATGCTGGGCGTGACGCTCTTCGGCCTGGTGCTGACGCCCATCTTCTACATCGTCATCCGCCGGCTGGAGCTGAGGAAGGCGGCGCCGGCGCCCGTGGAGCTTCCCACCACCGGGCCCGAAGTCCCGGGGCACTGAAGTCCCACATCGGGTCCGAGCAGCGGCCGGGGGTGCCATCCAGGCCTCCGGCCGTGGCTCATATGCGGATTGCTACTGTAATGTGCCGGTGACGCTGAATGGACAGGCGCCACCGTGCAAGTGGTGCTGGTTGCAGGCGAGCCGGGCGCATACGCTGGGGACGGGGCCTCATCCATCGGAAGGAATTCTCCCATGCGAGCCAGATTGACTCGCGCGAGCACCCTCGCGCTCAGCGTCCTCATCACGAGCTGCCAGACGTACGACTTCGAGCCGGTGGAGCCGCTCGCCATCACCCAGACGACGCGGGAAGAGACCATCTCCGCGCGCAAGCTCAAGCCGAACATCATGATGCTCGTGGACGTCTCTGGCTCGATGACGGATCCGGTGGACACCAATGATCCGGACTGCCTCGTGGAGGACCGGGGCGACATGGTCGTCTGCGGCACCTCGGTGCCGTGCAACCCGGCCGTCTGCCCCACCCGCTGGACGGAGCTGCAGGGCGCCGTGCCGAGCTTTCTCTCCGCCAGCGGTTCCCATGTCCGCTTCGGCCTGACCACCTATCCCGAGCCTCGCGGGGAGCGCGGTATCGTCCCCTTCTGCCGGCCCTCCACCGAGCTCTCGGTGCGCAAGCCGCTGCCGAGCGCCGAGGATGACGCCTCGCTGCTCTCGCATGCGAATGACATCAACGGCATCCTCCAGAGCATTCCCAACGCCGGTAGCGGCCAGCCCGAGGGCGGCACGCCCACCAGCCTGAGCCTGCAGTTCGTGGGCTCGCTGGAGGCCCTCCAGTCGGAGGACCGCGACGACTACGTCATCCTCCTCACGGACGGCATCCCCAACTGCAACCCGCAGAACGTCAACTCGGGCGTCAACGACCCGACGCTGTGCAAGTGCACCCTGGGCAATACCGCGTGCGCGGGCGCGGCGGAGAAGCTCGGCTGCATGGACATGGATGCCTCGGTGACGGCCGTGCGGGAGCTGAAGGACAAGGACATCACCACCATCGTCATCGGCTTCGGCAAGGAGACGGGGGCGGGCAACGGGCCCGCGGTGCTGGAGGGCATGGCGCGGGCCGGCCAGTTCGCCCGGACCTGCGCGCCCGGGCAGACCTCGTGCGGCCCCAATGACCCCTGCGACCCCGCCACCAACCTGTGCAGCCGCGGCTACTTCCAGGCCGGCAACCAGGCGGAGCTGGCCCAGGCCCTGGAGACCATCAGCAGTGCACTCCTCCCGGGAGTGCCCTGCCTCGTTGAGCTGAACCCCGCCCAGCTTCCTTCGGACCCGAAGCTCGTCGTCGTCTACGTCGAGGAAGAGTCCATGGCCTCAGGTGATGACACCTGGCAGCTGACGGACAAGGGCGTGCTCTTCACGGGGGCGACCTGCGAGCGCATCCTCCGCTCCACCCCGGACGCGCCCATCGCCGTCGAGGTCCGCGCCATCCGCCAGCGGTAGCGCGCGGTGAGGGTTTCCTCCACGCGCTCGCCGTGGAGGAAACCTCCGTCGCTTCAGTCCGCTTCTGGCGGTAGGCTCTTCCCTCAGGAGGAACGCGGAATGAGCGCTCGTCGTCGCGGAGTGCGGGCTGGCGTCACCGGAGTCCTGTTGGTGCTCGGCGCGTGCTCGGGTTCCGTGAAGGGGCCGGGCACCCCGGATGGAGGCGCCTCGGATGGCGGAGTCCCTCCTGCTGACGGCGGAGTCGTCGACACCGCCCTCCCGCCGAACCTGATTCCCCAGGAGGAGCTCTTTGCCTGCCGCGGGGCCGTCTCGGACGCTCCCACGCGCCTTCGCCGCATCAACCGGTGGCAGTGGACCCGCAACGTGGGCGGCGCCGTGACGCGCGGCTGGACGGGCTTCAGCTTCTACGACAACCCGCTCGACGCGAATCCACGCTCCGCCTTCGGCAGCTACGCCGCCGACGACACGGTGGATGAGTCCATGGTGGAGATCATCCTCCCCATCGTGGACGAGTACGGCGCGACGTGGGCCGGGCCCTACACCGGCTCGAACCGGCTCGACCTGCTCCGGGAGGACGCGTCCTTGCGCTGCATGTGGGAGCAGGCGCAGCCGAGCGCCTCCTGCATCCGCAACTACCTGGCCACCCTGCTGGAGCGGGGCGTGATGTACCGGCCGGCCCGCGCGGACGAGCTGGACCGGCTGGCCGCCTTCACCCAGTCAGTGCTCGCGCAGGAGCCCTCCGGTGGAGGCGAGGGCGTGCGGACCCACAGCCTCTCGCGCGTCGTCACCGCGGCGACCTTGATGACCGGCGCGCTCTTCCGCGAGGAGCTGGGCACACCGCTCGGCAACGGCCGGGTCGAGCTGGGTGAGTGGGAGCTCGCGCAGCAGCTCACCTATGCGCTGGGAGAGCGTGCCCCGGGCGCGGTCCCCACCTGGCGGTGGCCCGACACCTCCGCCTCCTCCAAGGGCCACTACGGAGACATCGCGGACGCGGCGCGCGACGGAGGGATTCGCTCGCCGCAGGTCGTGGGCGCGTTGATTGACCAGCATGTCGGCGGTGTGGATGGCACCCGCTTCGACCTGGTCCAGGACTTCGGTGAGGCGGAGCGTCCTCGCAGGGGCGAGTACTGGCTCGCCGATGGCGTGGCGAACTTCTTCCGCCAGTGGCTGGGCTACACGGAGGTGGAGGCCATCTTCAAGGAGCGTCCGGAGGCGACCAGCGCCTTCGACGATGGGGAGCTGAGTGGCTACCGGGCGCAGGCCGCGGCCTGGGACAACCTGCTCTCCGGCTACTACGGCGACGAGTCGACGCTGATTCAGCAGATGGACGACTTCGTCGCGCGCGCGGTGGTGGCTGACGTCGCGGTGCTGGAGACGCTGCTGACCTCCCGGCGGTACTACCTCGCGGCGACGCAGGACACGGGCTTCGACGGCAACGCCACGCGGTACACGGGCCAGCCCTACGGCACCGCCGCGGAGCTTGCCGCGACCCGCGAGGCGCGCTGGCGGATGCTGCCGGAGAACGAGCGCGCCGGAGTGCTCACCCACCCGGCCTGGCTGGCCTCGCATGGCGGAAACTTCGAGGACGACCCGTCCGCGGTCCACCGGGGCAAGTGGGTGCGGGAGAACCTGCTCTGCGGCTATGTCCCCCCGCTCAGCTCGGTGCGCGTGCGGGCGCAGGTGGGGCCTCATGCGCCGGACAAGAACGCGCGAGCGCGCCTGGAAGAGGCGACTGGCGGGAGTGAGTGCCAGGGCTGCCACTCGCTGATGAACCCGCTGGGCTACCCGTTCGAAATCTACAACCACGCCGGCTACCTGCGGACGAAGGACCATGCCCCCGACGGTGGCTGGATGGCTCCGGACGGGAAGGCGACGTTGAGCGACCTGCCGGACCCGGCATTGAATGGCCCCGTGCGGGATGCCGTGGAGCTCAGCGAGAAGCTCGCCGCCTCGGGCTACGTGAAGCGCTGCTTCGTCCGGCAGGTCTTCCGCTACTTCATGGGCCGCGACGAGAACCCGAGCGACGCCTGCACGCTGGTGCGGATGGAGCAGGCCTACGATGCGAATCAGGGCTCGTTCAAGGCCCTGCTCAGGGCCCTGATGACCAGCGACACCTGGACGACGCGCCGCGAGCCGGCGCAGGGAGAATGAGCATGCTGACCCGACGCGCGCTGCTCAAGTCCGCCGTGGCCGCCGGGCTCTTCGCGCCGCTCTACCGCGAGGCGCTCGCCCAGACGGCGGCGAAGCCCATGCGGCTGGTGCTGGTGCTGGAGTGCAATGGCATCTATCCCGAGGCCTTCCTGTCCAGTGGGACTCGCGCGGCGCTCGGCTCGCGGGTAGGCACCCGGCACAACTTCCTCGACGTGTATCCCGAGACGGCGCTGGTCCGCCCGGGCGATGGCCTCTCCAGCGCGCTGTGCCTGGGGCCGCTCGCGGGTGGCAGCGGAGCGCCGTCCCTCGAGAACCGGGCGGCGGTGTTGCTCGGGCTGTCGTCGACGATTGCGGGTGGTGGGCACTCCTCGGGAACGGGGGCGCTGAGCTGCGCGGTGAATGGCTCGGCGGCCACCCTCGACGCGGTGCTGGCGCCGAGGCTCAAGCGCACCGCGCCCTTCGACGCCATCCGCCTGGGCACCAGCTCCGCGCGCACCTCCATCGTCTACGAGACGTGCGCGTACGGTCCGCGCAAGCCCGCGGGCGTGCTGGTGAACCCGATGCTCGCGTACAACACCATCTTCGGCACGCTCTCGGCTGGCTCGGCGGTGGGGCAGGAGCGCCGGATGCTCTTCGACTTCGCCCGCGACGACGCGAAGGCCGCGCTCGGGACCTTCAAGGGCAACTCCCCCGAGCGCGCGAAGCTGGAGCGGTACCTGGCTTCGCTCGAAGCGCTGCGTGCGCGGGAGTCGCAGCTGCAGGGCATGGCGGCGCAGGTGACGCCGCTGCTGCCTCCCCATCCGTCCGTGAACCCGCTGCTCCAGGGAAGCAGCACTCCGCCCGACTCCCTCAAGTGGCTGGAGGCGCAGTTCGAGATTGCCACCACCGCGCTGCTGGGCGGCCTGACGAACCTGGTGGTGCTGGCGGCGGGGACCTCGGGCTTCGACGTGGCCTATGACGCGAGCATCGCGAGCGTCGGGCGGCATGACCTTCAGCACGGCATCGACAACGCGGGCAACTGGACCGGCATCGCGGCGGTCACCCGGAAGCACGTGGCCCTGGTGGCGAAGCTGGCCCGCGCGCTGGCGGCGACGCCGGAGGTCGGCGCGTCCGGCTCGATGCTGGACCACACGGTGATTGTCCTGATGTCCGACAATGGCGAGCAGCACCACTCGGAGGGGCGGGAGTGGCCCAAGCTCGTCCTCGGCGGCAATGCGCTGGGGCTGAAGACGGATGGGCGGACGGTGGTGTACCCGGCCGACGGCAAGGCGCGGAATCGCCAGGTGTCCAACCTGTTCAACACCCTGGGCCACGCCTCGGGCGATGCCGGCTTCAACACCTTCGGGGCGGAAGGTCCGACGCGAATCGCCGAGGGGCCCCTGTCAGAGCTGCTCGGGTAGGCGCCGGGGTACGAGTCGAAACCGGCGCAGGCCGTGGCGCGGCAGCGGCGCGAGCGCCCGAGCTGAGTGACACCCTGGAGGAATGCATGTCCGCTGCCCGGAGTCCCAGGCAGGCCGTCACCCGCTCCGAGCTACTGGCTCACACCCACTCGACGCGCTTGTAGCCGGCCCCGGCGCGCTCCAGCTGATGGGCGTCCTGCTCCTCCAGCGGATGCGGGGCATGCAGGCGCAACACGCGGCCACCGAAGCCCGCCGCCGCGCGAATCGCTCCCAGGAGCTCTCCGACCCGCTGCGCGTTCAGCTCCGGCATCACGCGCTGGGTCGGGTACGGATGCTGCTGCACTCTCATTCGCAGCACTTCGACCTGGACCTCTCCCGGAGGTGTCGCCACCAGGGTCCAGGCCTTCCTCACGCGCGCCTCGAAGCGCTCCAGGCGCCGGGCCAGGGGCGAGGTCGCGCACAGGCTCACGTCCGCGGCCTCCGCCTCGTCAATCTCGACCTGGCTCAGGTCGGGCAGGGCCGAAAGCGAGCGGAACACGTCGGGAACCCACGGGGCGAGCTGCCCCTGCAGCTCCAATTGCCGCACCGGCAGCGGGTACGCGCCCAACCGCTCTCCGAGCGAGGCCCAGACGCCCCGCAGCTGGGTCACGTGCCGCAGGTGCGGGTGCGCGAGCCAGGTTGCTGCCTCCGGGGAGCCCTCCCAGCTCCAGTCGATGGACTCCACGGTGCTCCAGGCCGGTCCAGGCGGAGGCGGCGGGGGCCCCGTCCGGGTGCCCCTCACCCGCACGGCCACGGGGAAGCCCCGCTCGAAGCGGGTGTACCGGGTCTCGACGGAGGGCCCCAGCGGGGCCTGCCACTCGGCCCGGTGCTCCGTCAGCAGCGCTTCGACACGGTTCGGGTCGGGCTGGGGTGAGCACTGCAACATGATGAACTCGCCCAGCGGATCTCCCATGTCCATCAAGAGGTCGGCCAGCACGAGCCGCGCGTCCACGTCCTCCGGGTGGGCATGGATGCGCGCCAGGAGTGACTCCCGGACGGGCGCGCTGTTCGTCGTGGCCGTCTCCAGGGCGTCGATGGCCAGGTCCAGCGCTTCACACCGCGCCAGCGCCTCCGGGCTCAGCGCGGCCGCCTCCTTTGCGCGGGTCCGCTGGATGACGGTGAGCAGCTGCTGGGCCAGGCGGTTCTCGGAGCCCAGCTCGGCGCACAGCGCATGGAGCTCTTCGACGGCCCGGGAGTCCCTCAGGGACATGAAGAGGCTGCCCAGCGCGTTGCAGGCCGGCTCCTCCTGGGCGACGGGCAGCCGCGCGATGTCCAGCAGCGCGGGTGTCAGTCGCGGGTCCGCGGGCCAGCGGCGGAAGGCGTCGAGCTGGCTCGCCAGCTCCGCGGCACGGCCACTCCGCGCGGTCTGCAAGAGCCCTCCGAGCTTCTTGGGAAGGTCCCAGGGCCGCAGCAGCTCCATGCCGGTCGACACGTGGCTGTAGTCCCGGGGAGCCGGACGCGCGGTGAGCAGGGCGGACAGCCGGTCCACGAGCACGGCGATGCGCTCCGCGCGCGTCTCCCGCCAGACGGGCAGCAGGAACCGCAGCGCGTCTTCCTCCTCGCGCTGCTCGAAGGCCGTGCACGCGCGGGCGAGGAGGTCATTCAGGGCATCGCTCACCGCGTCAGTCTAACTGAGGCCTCGGGCCCGCTCCGAGCGACTCCTTCTGGTGGCCCCGTGACGAGCTCCCAGCCCTGCTGCCCCGCGGCCTCGAGCGGCGCGTTGGCGGCTTCAAACGTGAGCATGTCAGGTCGTATAGGGTGCCCGGCATGTTCCATGGGCTCACCCTGCTCATCCCCGAGAAGGCGGATCCGGAGCGCGACACCGTCGCCCGCGCGTGGGAGGCGCAGGGCGGCGAGGTGCTGAGGCTGGGGCGCTTCTGGAGCCCGCCCGCCGTGGACCGCGAGAGGGTGCGCCTGTACGGCAACGACACCTTCTGCCTGGTGCTGGCGCAGAAGCTGGGCCTGTCGCTCGTGTCTCCACCGGACGACTTGCTGCTGAAGGTGGACCCTGCGTGGGTGAAGCGCGAGGTGCGAGGCGCCACGTTGGAGCAGGTGGCAGCGGAGACGTTCCCCCGCTTCATCAAGCCGCTGGTGCCCAAGGTGTTCCGCGCCGCCGTGTGGCCGGGGCCGGAGGCACTCGCGGAGGAGTGCCGGGGGCTGGCGCCGGAGACCCCTGTGCTGTCGTCGGAAGTCGTCTCGCTGCGAGCGGAGGTCCGGGCCTGGGTGCTCGACGGGCGCGTGCGTACCTGTGCGTTGTATGAGGGGGAGGCCTCTGTGACGGAGGCCGAGGCCTTCCTCGCCGACATCGCGCGCATGGCGCCGCTGCCGCGCACGTGCGTGCTGGATGTCGCGCTCGTGGAGGGGCGGGGCTGGGCGTTGCTGGAGGCCAACGCCGCGTGGGGCGCGGGGCTCAATGGCTGCGACGCCTCGGGAGCGGCTCGCTGTATCGCCGAGGCGACAGTGACGGCCTGACGCGGCAGGACGCCGCTCGGCGGCCATCGAGGAAGGAACGCCGGGCCCAGGCTCCAGGCTGGACGGTGCTGCGCCCCTCGTGGCTCATGCGGCCTGTCTGAAGCCTGGGATTGGAACCCTGGTACGCTTGCCGCGGTAATGACGATGTGCCCGGGCGAGACGACGCTGAGTGAGTTGCTGGCGGGAGTGCTTCCCCAGGAGCAGCGCAGCGCCGTCCTGGCGCACGTCGAGCGCTGTGCGGACTGCCAGCGCGTGTTGGCGGCGGCCCGCGAGGACTCCACGTCCTTCCAGGCGGAGCTGTCCGCCCCCGCGCCGCTGGAGCGCGGTGCCACGCTGGGGCGCTACGTGGTGCTGGAGCGCATCGGCGCCGGGGCCATGGGAGTGGTGTACGCGGCGTATGACCCGGAGCTGGACCGGCAGGTGGCGCTGAAGGTGCTGCGCCCGGAGAGCCGGCAGGTGGAGGAGCTGAGGCTGAGGCTGGTGCAGGAGGCGCAGTCCCTGGCGCGCCTGTCGCACGCCAACGTCGTCTCGGCGTTCGACGTGGGCCAGCATGGAGACTGCGTCTTCCTGGCGATGGAGCTGGTGGAGGGTGTCACGCTGGCGGAGTGGCTGAAGACGCCGCGCACCTGGCAGGAGGTGCTGCGAGTCTTCACCGAGGTGGGAAGGGGGCTGGCGGCGGCGCACGCGGCGGGGTTGGTGCACCGCGACATCAAGCCGGCCAACGTCCTCGTCGGGAAGGACGGGCGCGCGCGCGTGACGGACTTCGGCATGGCGCGGCCCCTCAACCGGGCGCCCGGCGCCACGCCTCGAATGGGGCTGGAGCTGCCCGCGTCCGCGGTCAGCCCGCCCGTCACGCCCCTGACGCGAACCGGCGCGCTGCTGGGCACGCCCGCGTACATGGCGCCGGAGCTGCTCACCGGGCGCAGGGCGGATGCGCTGTCGGACCAGTTCAGCTTCTGTGTGGCGCTGCATGAAGCGCTCTACGGCGTGCGCCCCTTCGAGGGAGGCAGCCTGGAGGAGGTGGCCCGTGCCGCACTGGAGGGGCGCGTGCGTCCGGCGCCTCCAGGCACGAAGGTGCCCGCCTGGGTGAGGCGCGCGGTGCTGCGCGGACTGAAGCCACGTCCCGAGGAGCGCTATGCCTCCATGGAGCCGCTGCTGGCGGCGCTGGCGCTTCCGCCCCGACGGTTGTGGGTGAGGGTGACGGCGCTGGCCGGGGTCGCGAGCGTAGTGGGCGCCGCGGTGGTGTGGCCGCTGGCGTACCGGACCGAGGCGCGCTGCGAGCAGGAAGCGCAGAAGCTGGAGGGCGCATGGGGGCAGGCGCGGCGGGAGCAGGTGCGCGTGGCCTTCCTCGCCACGGGAGCGCCGGCCGCGGCGGAGGTCTTTGAGAAGGTGGCGGGGAACCTGGACGCGCACGCGTCGCAGTGGCGCACGCTGCGCACCGAGGCGTGCGTGATGTCCCACGAGCAGCCGGAGAGCACCGCGTGGCAGACGGCGGCGTGTCTCGATGCGCGGCTGTGGCAGCTGGCCGCCGTGACAGACGTGCTGAAGAAGGCGGATGCGCAGACGGTGCGCAACGCGGGGCAGCTCACCTCGTCGCTCGAGGGACTGGGGGTATGCCGGGATGCACCGGAGCTGACCAGCCGGCCGCAGCCGCCGGACGCGCTCCGGCCCCGCGTGGACGCGGCCCGGCGCAAGCTGGCGGACGCCGACGCCCGGAACGCGGGGGGCCAGTACGCCGAGGGACTCCGGCTCACGACCGCCCTCATCGAGGACCTCCAGGGCCTGGACTACAAGCCCCTCGAAGCGGAGGTGCTGTTCGCCCACGGCAGGCTCCAGTCGATGGATGGCAAGCTCAAGGAGGCCGAGGCCACCCTCTACAAGGCCGTCTTCGCCGCCGAAGCCGGGCGCGACGACGAGACGGTGGCGCGCGCGTGGAACTACCTCATCTGGCTGGTGGGCGTGCGGCTCGCGCGCGGCGAGGACGTGGAGCGCATCGTCCAGCACGCCCAGGCCGCCGTGGACCGCCTGGGGCGCGAGCGCTTCCCGGCCATTGCCGCGGAGCAGCACCTGCGGCTGACGCAGGTGCTGCTGGCGCAGGGGAAGTACGTCGAGGCGGAGGCGGAAATCACGCGGGGGTTGGAAGTGGCGCGCAGGGCCTACGCCCCGGACAGCCTGCGCATGGCCGACTTCCTCGGCACGCTCGGCATGGCCCGCTTCCGCCTGCGGAAGTACCCGGCGGCGCTGGAGCTGCAGCTCCAGGCGCTCGCGCTGCGCGAGCACCACCTGGGGAAGGACCACCCAGACCTCATCGGCGGCCTCAACAGCCTCGGTTCCATCCATGAAGTCATGGGCAAGGCGGACGAGGCCATCGCCGCCCTTCGCCGGGCCATCGCCCTCCACGAGGCTTCCGAGTTGCCGGAGTACACACGCTCGCCCCTGTTCGCCAACCTGGCCACGCGGCTGCGGAACCTGGGCCAGCTCGAAGAGGCGACGGCGCTCCGGAAGCGGGCGCTCGCCCTCGTCGAGCAGAAGCATGGACGGGACCACCCCGAGTCGGCCCTGGCGCTGGCGGCCCTGGGGGAGTTGCTCGCCGACGCGGACCACCTCGAGGAAGCTCTCGGACTCTACCGCGAGGCCCTGGTCCACCTCGAGCGCAGCCTGGGACCGGACTCGCCGCGCATCGAGCCGGTGCTGTGGTACCGCTCCACGGCCTACATCCGGATGGGGCGCTTCGAAGACGCGCGACGCGACCTGCTCCGGTTACAGGCCTTCGCTGAGGCGCGCCAGGGCTCCGGCAGCGGTCTGGAGGCATCGGTGCTCTGGCGGCTGGCGTCGGTGGACCTGCGCACGGGCGCGCCACGGCAGGCGCTCGCGCGCTGCCAGCGCTCCCTGGCGCTGCACGAGCGCGTCCAGGGCGCGGGCACCATGGACACCGCCAGGGACGAGGGCTGCCTGGCAGAGGCCTGGCTTCTCCTGGGCGAGCCGGACAAGGCCCTGCCGCTCGTCGAGCGCGCCCGCGCGCGCCTGGGCACCTCCTCCCTGGAGGCCATGGAAACGGCCTGGTACACCTTCGTCCTGGCCCGGACGCTGCGGGCGCTGAACCCTCCAGACCGCGCTCGCGCGGCCGCCATGGCCGAGGAGGCCCGGAGTCGCTTCAAGGCCCTGGGCGTCATGGCCCGTCCGGAGCTGGAGCAGGTCGTGGCGTGGCAGCGGCGAGCTCCCTGAGCTGTCCAGGGTGAGGCACTGAACGAAGCCCTGACCCGTCATGGCCTCGTGACGGGGCACCGCCTGGATTTCTGCGTCAGCGGTGAACAGGTCCCGCTTGTTTGAAGCGCAGGAGCCCGGTGAAGAAGAGAGCCCTGATACGTTTGCCACGGTATGACGATGTGCCCGGGCGAGACGACGCTGAGTGAGTTGCTGGCGGGAGTGCTTCCCCAGGAGCAGCGCAGCGCCGTCCTGGCGCACGTCGAGCGCTGTGCGGACTGCCAGCGCGTGTTGGCGGCGGCCCGCGAGGACTCCACGTCCTTCCAGGCGGAGCTGTCCGCCCCCGCGCCGCTGGAGCGCGGTGCCACGCTGGGCCGCTACGTAGTGCTGGAGCGCATCGGCGCCGGGGCCATGGGAGTGGTGTACGCGGCGTATGACCCGGAGCTGGACCGGCAGGTGGCGCTGAAGGTGCTGCGCCCGGAGAGCCGGCAGGTGGAGGAGCTGAGGCTGAGGCTGGTGCAGGAGGCGCAGTCCCTGGCGCGCCTGTCGCACGCCAACGTCGTCTCGGCGTTCGACGTGGGCCAGCATGGAGACTGCGTCTTCCTGGCGATGGAGCTGGTGGAGGGCGTCACGCTGGCGGAGTGGCTGAAGACGCCGCGCACCTGGCAGGAGGTGCTGCGAGTCTTCACCGAGGTGGGAAGGGGGCTGGCGGCGGCGCACGCGGCGGGGCTGGTGCACCGCGACATCAAGCCGGCCAACGTCCTCGTCGGGAAGGACGGGCGCGCGCGCGTGACGGACTTCGGCATGGCGCGCCCCCTCAACCGGGCGCCCGGCGCCACGCCTCGAATGGGATTGGACCTGCCCGCGTCCACGGCCAGTCCGCCGATCTCTCCGCTCACGCGGACCGGCGCACTGCTGGGCACGCCCGCGTACATGGCGCCGGAGCTGCTCACCGGGCGGAGGGCGGACGCGCTGTCGGACCAGTTCAGCTTCTGTGTGGCGCTGCATGAAGCGCTCTACGGCGTGCGCCCCTTCGAGGGAGGCAGCCTGGAGGAGGTGGCCCGTGCCGCACTGGAGGGGCGCGTGCGTCCGGCGCCTCCAGGCACGAAGGTGCCCGCCTGGGTGAGGCGCGCGGTGCTGCGCGGACTGAAGCCACGTCCCGAGGAGCGCTATGCCTCCATGGAGCCGCTGCTGGCGGCGCTGGCGCTTCCGCCCCGACGGTTGTGGGTGAGGGTGACGGCGCTGGCCGGGGTCGCGAGCGTAGTGGGCGCCGCGGTGGTGTGGCCGCTGGCGCACCGGACCGAGGCGCGCTGCGAGCAGGAAGCGGAGAAGCTCGAGGGTGCGTGGGGGAGGGCGCGGCGGGAGCAGGTGCGCGCGGCCTTCCTCGCCACGGGAGCGCCGGCCGCGGCGGAGGTCTTTGAGAAGGTGGCGGGGAACCTGGACGCGCACGCGTCGCAGTGGCGCGCGCTGCGCACCGAGGCGTGTGTGATGTCCCACGAGCAGCCGGAGAGCACCGCGTGGCAGACGGCGGCGTGTCTCGATGCGCGGCTGTGGCAGCTGGCCGCCGTGACGGACGTGCTGAAGAAGGCGGATGCGCAGACGGTGCGCAACGCGGGGAAGCTCACCTCGTCGCTCGAGGGGCTGGGGACCTGCCGGGATGCGCCGGAGCTGTCCACCCGCCCGCAGCCGCCGGACGCGCTCCGGCCCCGCGTGGACGCGGCCCGGCGCAAGCTGGCGGACGTCAAGGCCTTGCGCGTGGGAGGGCGGATTGGCGAGGCGCTCCGGATTACGACCGCCCTCCCCGAGGAACTCCGGGACCTGGACTACAAGCCCCTCGAAGCGGAGGTGCTGCTCGCCCACGGCGAGCTCCAGTCGACGGACGGCAAGCCGAAGGAGGCGGAGGCCACCCTGTACAAGGCCATCTTCGCCGCCGAGGCCGGGCGCGACGACGAGACGGTGGCGCGTGCGTGGAGCTACCTCCTCTATGTGGTGGGCGTGCAGCTCGCGCGCGGCGAGGACGTGGAGCGCATCGTCCAGCACGCCCAGGCCACCCTGGACCGCCTGGGGCGCGAGCGCTTCCCGGCCATCGCCGCCATCCTCCACCTGCAGCTGACGACGGTGCTGCTGGAGCAGGGGAAGTACGTCGAGGCGGAGGCGGAGGTCACGCGGGGATTGGAGCTGGCGCGCAGGGCCTACGCCCCGGACAGCCTGGAGATGTCCAACTTCCTCACCATGCTCAGCAAGGCCCGCTACCGGCTGCGGAAGTACCCGGAGGCGATGGAGCTGCAGATCCAGGCCATTGCCCTGCGCGAGCACCACCTGGGAGAGGACCACCCGGACCTCATCTCCAGCCTCAACAACCTCGCGCCCATCTACGAGTTCATGGGCAAGGCGGACGAGTCCATCTCCACCCTGCGCCGGGCCATCGCCATCCACGAGGCCTCCGAGTTTCCGGTGTACACGCGCTCGCCGCTGCTCTCCAACCTGGCCATGCAGCTGCGCTCCCTGGGCCGGACGGAGGAGGCGACGGCGCTCCAGAAGCAGGCGCTGCAGCTCGCCGAGCAGGGGCACGGCTTGAATCACCCCATGTCGGCTCATGCGCTGGCGTGCCTGGCGCTGCTCCTGGGAGACGCGGACCGCACCGACGAAGCCCTCGAGCACTACCGCGAGGCCCTGGCCCGCTTCGAGCGCACCCTGGGGCCGGACTCGCCGCGCATCGCGCTGGTGCTGTGGTACCGCTCCATGACCTACGTCCGGATGGGGCGCCTCGAGGACGCGCGGCGCGACCTGCTCCGGTTGCTGGCCCTCGCGGAGAAGACCGAGGGCGCCGACAGCGGCCTGGCGGGGGATGTGCTCTGGCGGCTGGGGATGGTGGACCTGCGCGCGGAGGCGCCACGGCAGGCGCTCGCGCGCTGCAAGCGCGCCCTGGAGGTGCACCAGCGCGTCCAGGGCACGGGCACGGTGGCCACCGCCAAGGACGAGGGCTGCCTGGGCGAGGCCTGGCTCCTCCTGCGCGAGCCGGACAGGGCCCTGCCGCTCGTCGAGCGCGCTCGCGCGCGTCTGGGCACCTCCTCCTTCGAGGGCATGGACACGGCGTGGCAGACCTTCGTCCTGGCCCGGCTGCAGCGGGCGCTGAAGCCTCCGGACCCTGCCCGCGCGGCCGCCCTGGCGGAGGAGGCCCGGAGCCGCTTCAAGGCCCTGGGCCTCCTGGCCCGCCCGGAGCTGGAGGAAGTCCTGGCGTGGCAGCGGCGCGAGGCGCCGCGCTGAGCGACACCCTCAGAAGAGCTCGCGCTGGATTCCCGCGGCCCGGAAGATGAAGTCCCTGGACGCCTCGAGGTTGGCGCGCAGGTGGGGCCAGTTCACGCCGACCAGGGCGCCTCGCCACTTGCGCACCCTTCCCGCGACGATGACGGTGTCCACGTTGCTGCGCTCCATCATCGTCACGACGGCGCCCGGCACGTTGTTGAGCGGGGCCACGTTGATGGCGTCCGCCCGCAGCAGGACGATGTCGGCCTCCTTGCCCGGCGTCAGCGAGCCAATCTTGTGCGAGAGCCGGGCGACCCGGGCCCCCTCGACGGTGGCGAAGCGGATGACATCGCGGCTCTTGAGGAGCTCGGGCAGGTTCGTCTCGCCGTTGAGCGCACGCTCGTTGATGAGCGCCCGCTGCAGCGTGAAGACGCTCCGCATCTGGGTGAAGAAGTCCGCGGTCATCGTGCACTCGACGTCCACGCTGAGCGAGGGCTGGATGCCATGGTCCAGCGCCGTCTGGAGCGGTGGCAGGCCATGCCGCATGGTCATCTCGATGGGGGCCGCGACCGAGAGGGTGACCCCCGAGTCGGCCATCGCCTTCCAGGAGTCCTCCGAGAGGCCGGTGGCGTGGATGAACTCGATGTCGGGCCCGAGCAGGCCCTCACTCGCGAGCTGCTCCACGAGCGTGCGCTGGCCGAGGCTGCCCACCAGGTGGGACACGATGGCCAGGCCATGCTGGCGCGCGAGGGCCCAGTAGGTCCGGAAGGCGGGGTCGAACACCTCTCCGCCCATGGCCAGGGTCAGCAGCTGCTCGGTGGAGGAGAAGTAGCGGCGCTGGAGCCGCGAGAGGTCATTCGGGAAGATGCTGCGGGGGCCCACGCCCGGGGAGTACACGAAGACCGCGCGGCGGCCCGCTTCCTGGAGCCCCTGGATGACGGCTTCGGTGTGCTCCGGAGAGTGGCCCACCTGCGACGTGTCGACGACCGTGGTCACCCCGGCGTCCAGCTGGCTGAGCGACGAGACGAGCTCCGCGATGAAGACGTCCTGCGGCCGGTAGACGGGGGTAATCGTGGAGTGGATGTAGTCGAGGTAGTTCTTCTGACCGTGCGGCAGGCCGTCGTTGAACAGCAGGCCGTCGGCCAGGAAGTTCCGCAGCGCCGTCTGGTACTGATGGTGGTGGGTATCTACGAACCCAGGCATGACAATCATGCCCGCGGCGTCGATGACCGCGGCCCCCGGAGCGTGCAGGTGGGGGCCGACCGCCACAATCTTCCTGCCCTCGATGAGGACGTCGCCCCGGGCGAAGTCCCCCACGGCCGGGTCCATGCTGAGAACCGCGCCGCCCTTGATGAGGTAGCGCCGGTGCGAAGCCCCCGTCTCCGCGGGCATGCCGCGGTCGCCGGCGCCGCCCTCCCGGGACAGCTCCTCCTGCCCGGGCGCGGCCTGCGCCGGCGTGGCAATGGACGAGACTGCCGCTGCACCGAGGGCTGAAGCCCCCGCCACCAGGAACCCGCGACGGGAGGAGCCCGCCTTCGCTGGTTCGCCGTCATGGACCGAGTGATTTCCACAGAGCCGCTGACACATGTGCCGTTCCCCCTCTGGGAGCCCCAGAGTTCTTTGTCGTGTTGCCTCTTCCGAGACATCCGCCACCATTGAACTTTTGTAATGGTAGCGCACGAAAAGGCGCGGTGTCGAGTTTCGCGGCTGGCACGGTTTACGCGTCCAGGTGCGACGGCGCGCCAGCCCGCCTAGGGGTCGGGGGGCATGGACGTCGTGCCACCCGCCCCGGATTCCAACCTGCCGACAGCCTCTCGGGGCCGGGCCCGGGTGCTCGCGGGGGGGCTGGCCCTGGTGTGACCCTGGCCCCCTGCTTCCTCAGCTTCGTCCTGGGCGTCTGGGGGCCCTTGCGCTACCGGGAGCTCCACGCGGTGGAGGAGCGGTTGCGCGCGATGCCCGGCGTCACGCGGGTGCGCACCTGGGGCAACGAAGACGTCACCTTCGAGGACCTCGGCGCTGTCGTCCAGGCCCACGGAAGCGGCACCGTCACCTTCTTCGACCTGACGGAGGAGGACTTCGAGGACGCCGAGCAGCTGCACGTCGGCGAGCTGGGCTCTCGAGTACGGTGTGCTCGTCCTGGGAGGGCCGCATCGAAGAACGCCACGGGGCCCGGCATTCATCGAGCGCCCGAACGCCGGAGCCTCGTGAGCTGCTGGCAGGGCCTCTCCCGCCGTCATGGCTTCGGACCGCGCCGCTGCCCACCCCCTGCCGGACCGACCCGCCGCCGGAAGGAACGTTCCTTCCGCCAGGACCTTCCTACCGGGTGGGGCTGACATGCCGACGGCGGACGACCGGGCAGGTCACCGGGACCACGGCGCGCAAGAGGCCGGAAGGCCCCCCGAGGGTTCGGGCGATGCGGGCTCCCTCCAGGTCTCGAGTCAGCCCTCCCGGGAGCCTGCCCGTGGCATGTCCCGGACGGCCTTGGGCGTGGGGCGCTGTCACCGCATGGCCGCACGGGACTGTCCTTCCCCCCTGGGGCTTCACCTTGTCAGGCAGGAGTCATCCGCGTCTTGAGTCAGGATTTCATGACCTGCTTCGCCGGCAGAGCCCAACGAACTCGCGTGCGGTGTCGGGCGGGCGCTCTTCGGAGCTCATGAGTGTGTCATAGGCCCCGACGAAACGTGCCAGCTCTCGCAGCCGCTCAGCCGCGTCTTCGGCGAGCTCCGCGAGCCCGAAAATCACCTTCCCATCTCGCGTGTAGAACAGCATCGCCTGGCGAGAAGAGCCCGGTTCCCTCTCGCTCCAATACAAGCCATGGGGCTCACCGGGGGAGCCTCCAGATACGCCAGAATCTCGTCTTCGGTCTGGAATGTCACCCTGGGCGCATCAGCGTTCTCCGGGACGGAAAAGCCCGCGTGGAGACTCTTCCGTTCGGGCAGAAAGCGTTCGAGGAATCCACGTGCGAACTGCGCACTCCTGTCATCCCTCCAATGCATACAGTTCTTGCGTGATTGTCATTTTCTCTACCCTCGCGGATGAACTGGCCGGACGCGCTCTCCTCGTAGGACGGGTCCTCGTCTCCGCCGCAGGTCTGGCGGAGCTACGCAGCGTCAGCCTGCCCCTGCGGGCGTGCCCGAGATGCACAAATTGACAGTGCACGTTTTCCCTCGGGAATGCGAAGCCATACTAGAGGCCGGCAGGTACCCTGACTCTGGCCTTGTGATCCAGGCGCTCACTCTGGTTGCAACACCAGCCACACTCCAGCATGGGCGGGCCTCACCGCTCTGATGGAGCGCCGCGAATGACAAGTGCTCTGCAGTGCTACGCCAGCACTGCATTCCCCATTACTCACTTGTCAGGATATCCATGCGCAGCTTCATTTCATTCCTATCAAGCCGTCTTTCCATGTTTTTCCTGAGCTCTCTGGCAGCGGGCGCCGTGGCCATGAGCTGCGTCGCGACGTCCACCGACTCACACGACGAGCCCCTCGAAACGACCGACTCCGCTCTGACGGAAGAGCAATGTGAGTACTTCGAGGTCAATGGCAGGGTACAGCTCTGTCACGCCACCGGCTCGGCCACCAATCCCTACAAGATCCTCAGGATCAGCGAGCAGGGGTGCATCGACGGGCATGCGGGTCACCCCGGAGACTACGTCACCAGCACCGACCCGAGCTCCCCCCTCTACGACCCCACGTGCCAGGGTCAGGGCTGTCTGCCCACGAACGCGCCGTGCGGCGCGACGGTGCCCTGCTGCGCCGGCTCCATCTGCCTGAACGGCACCTGCCAGCCAGACCTCTGCGCGGGCGTGGTCTGTGTGCCCCTCGACGCGTGCCACACCGCGGGCACCTGTAATCCGTCGACCGGGCAGTGCTCCAATCCGGTGGCGCCCGACGGCACGGCGTGCACCGACGGCAACGCCTGCACCCAGCCGGACACCTGCCAGGGCGGGGTCTGCACCGGCGGCCCGCTCGTCGGCGACACGACCAGCAACCTGGCCCACCGGTGGACCTTCGACGAGGCCGGCGGCAGCACGGCCCTGGACTCGGCGGGCACGTCGGACGGAACGCTGGGCAGCTCGGCGTCGCGGACGGTCAGCTTCGACGGCTCCGGGGCAGTCACGCTCACGCCCACCGGGCAGTGCGACCTCAACGCCCACGTCGACTTCGGCCTCGCGCCCGGGCAATTCGGGACGGGCCCGTTCACCGTGAGCTACTGGCTGAAGACGACCTTCAACAGCAGTGGCAACGGCGATCTCATCGGGAACCGGGTGGTGGGGAGCGCAGGCAACTATCTCTCGGGAAGGCTCAACGGCGACTCCACCACGTCGCTCGAAATCTACGAGGACGCGGCAGGCACGAACGGCGCGGGCTTCAACGTCTTTCCGACGCCGCTCAACAACGGCAGCTGGCACCAGGTCGTCTATACCCGCGGCGGGACCTCGCTCAAGATGTACATCGACGGCGTGCAGGTCGGCGCCTCGACCAGCGCTGCGCCGACGGACCTCACCGGCGAGAACCCGTTCCGCATCGGCCGCAGCCTGCCGTCCTGCCTGGGCGGCTTCTTCAGCATCCCGGCTTCGTTCGACGATGTCCGGACCTACAGCCGAGAGCTCACCGCCTGCGACGTCGCCCTCCTGGCGGCACCCTAGCGGCCGGGGCCGCGCCCCGGTGGCGGTCGAACCGGGGCGCGGTCGTGGCTTGCCGCCGGCCGCGTCACGACGGAGTCTCCGAAACAGGTTCGAGCCAGCCTCCCCCCTCCTTGGAGGTGTCTCTCGCCTGGATGAAACCAGGCAGGTCCGAGGGACCGGGGAGGGCCGCTGGCGGATGGCGCCTGGGCTGAACGCCAGGGCGGTGGACAGGCCGTGCAGCCCTCTGGGGCACCCTCCTGCTCAGGCTGTCCTCACAGTGCGCGCTCGTCTCCATGAGTGGGGGCAGCTACCTGCGGCGGTGGTGAAGCATGCGCTTTCACCTGTGGCGCTCAGGATTCCCCACGTCATTCTGGAGTGGAGGGCAGTCGTCCACCTGCTGGATGGCGTTGGAGTCCGACTACCTCGCGAGTAGTCTCCGCGTGCGCGGAGCGGACCGCCTCACGAGGGACCTCATGGAGTCTGACCACCTCAATCCGGCCAACCTGCCCCCGGGGACGCGCATCGGCCCGTGGTGTCTGCTGGAGCAGCGCGGCCGGGGCACCAATGGCGTCGTCTACCAGGCCCAGCGCGTGGACGGGACTCCAGGCGTCGTGGCCCTCAAGCTGGCCCTGCACCCGGGGGATGCGCGCTTCCTCCGTGAGGCCGAGCTGCTCTTCCGCCTGCGCCACCCCGCTGTCCCCCGCCTGCTGGACCATGGCGACTGGCAGCCGCGCGAGGGCGTCTCCTACGCCTGGCTCGTCATGGAGTGGGTGGAAGGCCCGTCGCTCTATGCGTGGGCCCAGGCCTGGCGCCCGTCTTCACGGCAGGTGCTTCGGCTTCTGGCTCAGCTGGCCCGAGCGCTGGAAGCCACCCATGCGGCCGGAGGCCTCCACCGCGACGTGAAGGGCGACAACATCCGCGTCCGGAGCACGGACGCTCAGCCCTTCCTGCTGGACTTCGGCTCTGGACACCATCTGGGGGCCGCCACGCTCACCTCGCACCCCTTTCCACCCGGCACCCCGCCCTACCGCTCGCCCGAGGCGTGGCGCTTCTTCCTCCGCGCCCGCAAACCCCCGGCCGTCGCATATGCGCCGGGGCCCGCGGATGACCTCTTCGCCCTGGGTGTCACCGCCTATCGCCTGGTCACCGAGAAGTACCCCCCGTCGGCGCACCCGATGGATGACGATGCCTGGCTCTGGCGCCCCGAGGAGCTGGCGCATTGGACGGCGCGAGTCTGCAACCCCCGCTGCAGTGCGGAGCTGAGCGCGCTGGTGGCCCGGCTGCTCTCGCCCCACCCCGAAGCGCGAGGGAGCGCGCGGGAGGTGGCCGAAGCGCTGGAGCAGGCAGCACGCAACGCGGGACACGAGGCGGACGTGCCTCTCTTCACGGGAGAAGAGCCGCGACCCGCGGGCCTCTTTCCCCCTCCCCAGCGCGTCACGGTGCGGCCCCCTCCTCGCGTGGCGAGGTGGCCCCGGCTCGCGGCCGCCGGCCTCGCAGGCGCCCTGGCGCTGAGCGCCGGAGGGCTGCTGAGGGGGAGTCCCTCCGAGGAGCCCGCGGTGGCTCACCTCGCGGAGGAGGAAGAGTCCAGGGATGGCGGCGCCGTGGCCCTCGGGGACTCCGCGCTGATGGCGCCGGTGGAGCCCGAGCGAGCCCCCTCCGTGTGGGCCTCCATCGCGCAGGAGCTGCCCCCGAAACCCTTTCCAGGGCAGCGGCGCCCGAACGCCAAAGGCCGCTGTCCCGGCAAGGTGCAGGTCGCCATCAACGGCGCTTGTTGGAGGAAGCTGCCCGTGGACGTGAAGGATTGTGATGACTGGGACGGCGTTGAATACAAGGGCGCGTGTTACCTCCCCGCGATGACTCGGGAACGCCCTGCCACCTCGGGCCCCGCGGCTCGAGACGACAGTCCATGACCCGTTGCTCCACTCCTTGTCACCATCCGCGGGGTTGCCCACCGCATGTATGAGGTTGGCCCCCGGCGCGGGGGCCAACCCAGGAAGGTCGACCGAGGGGGACGGCGGGGATATATGTCCGCGGCTGGCACGGGACTGGCGCCCGAAACGACTCAAGGAGCTTCCACTCGTGGCGAGCGAAGGCGAACAGCAGGCGCAGACCTTCTCCGAGGCCGTTCTCGGGAAGGAGACCTTCTCGACGAAGTGGGCCCAGCGCTGGCTGGCGCTGCCGTCCAGCACCCGCGTCGTGCTCTCCACGGCCGGCTTCGCGGCCCTGCTCTTCCTGCCCTACCTGGGGGCGGTGGGGCTGTGGGACTGCTGGGAGACGCACTACGGCGAGGTGGCTCGGATGATGATCGAGCGCCGCGACTACGTGTACCCCTTCTGGGAAGGCGCGTATTTCTTCTCCAAGCCGCCGCTGACCATGTGGATGCAGGCGCTGGGCATGCAGGTGGTGGGCACCGTGCGCACCGACGGCGCGCTGGGCCTGTTCACCGAGTGGGGCATGCGCGTGCCCTTCGCCCTGCTGAGCATCGCCGCGGTGGCGCTGCTGTCGCTGGCCGTGTCGCGGGTGGTGAACCGGCGCGCGGGCCTGGCCACCGGCTTCATCCTGGCCACCATGCCGCTGTACTTCCTGCTCACCCGGCAGACGGTGACGGACACGCCCTTCGTCACCACGCTCATCTGCGCCATGGCGTGCGCGCTCATCGGCCAGCTGGATGAGACGACGAAGCACCGCTCCGCGTGGTGGTACGGCTTCTACTTCTTCGCCGGCCTGGGCACGCTGGCCAAGGGCCTGCTGGGCGTGGGCCTGCCCGCCGTCATCCTGGTGCTCTACGCGGCGCTGGCCGTCATCCCCTGGGACGGCGCCAGCCTGGAGTCCCACCTCAAGTGGCTGACGCGCCGCGCCTTCCGCAAGGACGTGCGCGAGGGCCGCCAGCCGATGCCGGTGCTCTGGGGGCAGATGTTCCGGATGCACCTGGGCACGGGCATCCTCGTCTTCTTCGCGGTGGCCGCGCCCTGGTACGTCACCCTGTCGCTCTTCGAGAGCGTGGACGACGAGGGCAAGCTCTTCTGGTACCGCTTCTTCGTCCACGACCACCTCAACCGCCTCACCGCGGGCGTGTACACCACCACGCCGGGCGGCACGTTCATCTACTTCATCGAGCAGGGCGGCTACGCCATCTTCCCCTGGGTGGCCCTGCTGCCCGGCGCCTTCGCCGTCGTCGCGCGGCTCAAGCTGCGCTCGGAGAAGAAGGCGGACCACCTGGCCGTCATCGCCGTGCTGTGGGTGGCCTTCTCCTTCTGGTTGCTGGCCTCCAGCGCCACGAAGTTCCACCACTACGTCTTCCCGGTGCTGCCGGGCCTGGCCATCCTGCTGGCCCTCTTCGCGGACCGGCTGTGGGAGGAGGGCATCTCCGCCCACGCGGTGAGCCTCATCTTCGGCCTCGTCCTCTTCATCCTCGTGGGCAAGGACCTGTCGGACAACCCGAAGCACTTCACCGACCTGTTCGTCTTCAACTACGACCGGGCCTACCCGCACGACCTGGTGACCAAGCCCATCGCCTTCTTCTCCTCGCGCCCGCTGTGGACGGGCGACCTGGTGACGCTGGTGCTGCTGGCCTTCGGCATCTACCTCTCCTTCGACGCCTTCTCGCCGCGCGCGAAGGACAAGGCCTCACCGGGCTCGCGCGCGGTGGCGCTGGGCGTCCTGCTCGCGGGTGTGGCCACGCTGGGCGCGGTGGCGTCGCAGGCGCAGGTGTCGGCGTCGGCGCTGCTGGGGCTCGCGCTTTCGGGCGTGGCCGGCTTCCTCGGCTGGCAGTCCACGCGGCCGGGCACGCAGGGGCGCTCCTCGCCGCGGACGGTGGCGGGGCTCGTCGCGGTGGCGGGCGTGGCGCTGGCGGTGCTCGGCTTCCGCGCGCCGGTGGCGGAGGACTCGGTGCTGCGGGCACTGTCGGAGCCCGTCAACATCAAGAGCACCCTGGGCTTCACCTTCGCGGTGGCCGGCGCCATGGCGGTGGTGGCCTCGCTGCTGCGCGCGCGGGTGATGCTGTTCGGCACCTTCTGGGCGCTGGCGGCGGGCGTGGCCCTCTGGTTCAACTGGAGCCACTGGGTGGACCTGTCCCACCACTGGACGCAGCGCGACCTGTTCTGGCGGTACTACGCGCAGCGCAAGGCGGACGAGCCCATCGTCGCGTACATGATGAACTGGCGCGGCGAGACGTTCTACTCGAGCAACACGGTGGAGCAGTACCGCAGCAGCGACGCCAGCACGCGCATGCGCAACCTGGCCATGCGGCCCGGCCGCGAGTGGGTGCTGGTGGAGCACAATCGCCTCAACCTGCTGCGCACCTCGGTGGGCTCGGGCAAGGTCGTCACCCCCGTGGACCGGGACATCAACAACAAGTTCGTCCTGGTGACCATCGACTGAGCATTCAGGAGAACGGCGCGTGGTCCGTGGGGCCTCCCGCTACGAGGGCTTCTCGATGCCCACGGAGAGCTGGGTCGTTCCGGCCAGCACGGGGCGCTGCTCCTGCGACAGCGTCGCCTCGACCTCCAGCACGACGGACATGCGCTGTGTGTCCACGGCCCAGTGTTCCTCGGCGACCTTCATGTCCCACTCGAACTCCGCGGGCAGGCCCCTGAACCGGAGCGTCTGGATGACGGCGCCCACGCCGCCGACCGAGTTGCGTGCATGCCGGACGCGCAGCTCCGAGCTGGCGACGCGGAGCCGGTTCTGCACCGGGCGCAGGTACATCTTCTGGCTGCCCTGCTGGTAGCTCTTCTCGTCTATCTGGAGGGGGATGAGCACCTTCCACGGTTGGATTTCGAAGGCCTGGGCCGTCGCGCCACCGGCCAGCATGTGCGCTTGATACTGCGCGTAGGTCATCTGGCTCTTGGCCCCGGTCTCCGGGGGGAGCGGGTCCCAGTAGAGCAGCCGCTTCTCCGCACGCCGCTCCTGGTAGCCGTAGCAGGCCCAGTAGTGACCACCCCTGGCGATGATGAAGGGCTTCTTCGCATCGAGCTGCGCCTTGATTTCCTCCCACGAGAGGATGCGCCCCTCCACCTGTCCCTGGGGCTTGAGCCGGGCGAGCCGGAGCGAGCTCTGCTCGTCCTCCAGCCCGGGATGGACCTCGCGCACCACGTCCTCGAGCGTGCTCGTGTCCTTCAGGTAGAACTTCCGCATCATCAGGCTGGTGGCCGCCCAGCACCAGTTGGCCTTCTGCTGCGGGATGAAGTCCAGCCTCGGCACCTCCACGGTCGTCCACGGAAGCTCTTCGGCGTCGGCGTCGTCCTTGTCGTCGTCGTCGGGTGAGACCTCCGACTCGACGACGGCTGGCTGGGTGGGGCTCCACGCCTCTTCCGAGCTGGGGCTCTCGAAGCGCGTCAGGATGTCCATCAGCGCGTCGATGGCCGTCTTCAGCGAGCGCTGGGTGAACGTCTCCTCCACGTGCCCCGCGCGACGCTTGTACTCCCAGATGAGGTCTCGCAGCCCGAGGACGGGCAGCCCCTGGATGAAGGCCAGCTGGGGCCAGCTCTCCTCGCACGCCTCCACGGAGAGCTTCATCACGATGGGCTGGTACTCCATGCCCTCCGCGAACTTCACCGCCTCCGGCCACTGGAAGTAGAGCGTCCCCGGGGCCCCGCGGACGACGTGGTAGTGCGGTGCCTTGGTCGCGGTGTTCTGGAGGTACGTGGAGATGATGGGCTCGATGAGCTCCAGCACGGCGGCCGCGTCCACCGTGGCGCCCGGCTTCGTCCCGGGCGTGCAGAAGAGCTTGATGTCCACCCGCTTCACGGGCTCCAGCTCCTCCAGCCGCTCGAACCGCGCGTACTTCGCGTGCAGCTGCGCCGCGAAGGCGCCGCTCACGGCGAACTGCACCTGGAGGTCCTCTCCCAGCGCGAAGATGGAGCCGGTGTAGATGGCCTTGATGAAGTGGACGAACCACTTGCGCTGCTCCTGGATGAAGCGGGCCCGCTCCTCCTTGAGGTGGGTGCCGTAGGTCTCCGCCATCCATTGGACGAAGCCAATCGCATCCGCCACCTCCTTGTTCTTCGCGTTGCTGCCGTAGGGCGCGTACGCGGCAATCGAGTCAGTCAGGGACTTGGGGTACTTCGCCTTGGCCGCACGCTGGGGCAGCGCCGCCTTGAACGTCGTGTCGAAGCACTTCGCCAGGCCGGGGTCCTCCGCCAGCTCGTATGCGTCCGCGAGCTGCTTGACGAGGAGGGTGAGCAGCCGCTTCAGGTGCAGCGGGAGCTTTCCCACCTCGGCCAGCGAGGGAGCCAGCATCTGCGGCACGTGCTCCTTCTCCTCGCCAATCAACCGGTCGAGGTCGGCGGACGCCATGAGGAGGACCTCCAGCAGGCGCTCCACGCGGATGGGAATCTTCCGGATGGAGATGCTCTTGTCCATGAAGGCCTCGCGAATCATCGTCACGAACTCCGCGAGGTAATAGAGGTGCCCGGGGATGGGGACGTCGCCGCGGACGATGACTCGGGGGCAGACGTTGAACCATTGCTCGAAGGCCTCCACGGTGTCCCGGCGGGGGATTCCGATGTCGATGAGCTCCGCCTTGAGGTTCTCCTTCTCCAGCTCCTCCAGCAGGGAGCCCGTCTCCTCGTTGCGCAGGCGGTCCGAGAGGGCCAGGGCCTTGAGCTGCTTCACGGCCTGCTCATAGAGGCGCTCGTCCTCATCGGAGACGTGGACGTCGTCTTCCTGGAGATCCGGCATCAGCTGGGCTTCGTGCTCGTCCTTCTTTGCCCTGGCCTTCTCCTGGTCCTTGGCGCGCTGGTCCTGCTCGGCCTTGTCCAGCGCCGTGAGGGCCTTCGTCATCCCCTCGTAGGCATCGCGCTGATGGACGCGGACGGCGAACAGCCGCTTGGACTCCTCCAGGAAGGCGAGCACCGTGTTGTGCACCGCGAGGAAGGTCCGGTACCAGTCGCCCGCCTTGAGGTTGGGATTGATGACGATGTTCGTGTCCCAGTCGTTCTCTCCCTCCGTGGCGCGGTCCTGGAGGTACTTCGCCGCGCGGCCGCCCTTGAGATAGAAGACCACCGCCGGCTCGCCGTCGGGCCACTGCTTGGAGACGGGCCCCTTCTTCGGGCAGGCCTTGCGGAGCGCCGCGTCCAGCACCACCAGCCTGTCCCGCAGCCAGGTGAAGAGCCAGGCCATGTGGGGGCTGTTGTGCAGGCCGCCCGTCAGCGAGCTGCTGAGCTTCGTGCGGTCGGCGGGCGGGATGGGCGTCTTCGACTGCACCTGGAACTTCACCAGGAGCCGGAAGAGATAGAACGGCTCGATGGTGTGGAAGTTCTGGATGCTGCACATGCCGGCATGCGCCAGGGAGAGGTTGCGCTGCGCGCGGGCGAGCCGGGCCCGGACCTCCTCCAGCTTCTCCGCGGGCTCAGCGTCCAGGGCGGCGGCCTCCATCTGCTTCTTGAAGCCCTTGAGCTGTCGCTCCGCGTCCGCGAGCAGGGGGTACCACTTCGCCCGCTTCTTGAGCTCGACGGCCGTGGCCGCGTCCGCCTCCGAGGCCTTCTTGTCGAAGGCCTTCCGCAGGCTCCAGAGCTGCTCGTTGACCTTCTCCAGATGCGGGGGGGCGGCCTCCTTGGGAAGCGTGGGCAGCTCGCGCTCCAGCTTGTCGAGGGTGCTCTCCAGCTCCTCGAGCAGCGTCGGCGTGTCCGCGGGTGCGTCCTTGGCCAGCCCCATGGCCTTCGGGGGGGTCGCGGTGAAGTAGAAGTACTTCCCCATCTCCACGGACTCTTTCGCCGAGGCCTCGTCCGTGCCCAGTCCCCGCACGGAGTCGCGAATCAGGCGCTGGTGGCAGTTCTGCAGCGCCTGCATGGGATGCAGCGAGGGCGTCGCCCAGAGGAGGGCGAGGTCCGACTGCGCCGGGTACACCACCTTCATGCCGTGCCGCGCGGACATGATGCGGGCGAGCAGCTCGAAGCCGTCGTGGCGGGTGTCACAGGCCAGGAAGGCGAAGGCATCATCCGGGTCGTCGCAGCCCTCCCAGACGAACTCGTCGAACTCGTTCAGGGCGGTCTGGATGATGCCCTTCAGCCGAGTCACCTGCTCTTCGAGCAGCGCCTCCAGCGCCACGCGCTCTTCGTCAGTGCGTCCCTGGTTCGGCCCGCCGATGTAGCAGTGGATGCCCTGCGTGCTCGGCTGGCCGCCTTCCCCCGGCAGCTCCAGCGTGACGTGGACGCCACCGGTGCCGCTTCCGAAGATGCGGTCGAAGATGGTCTCCAGGCCGTGATGGTGCTGGAAGCGGTAGGTCCAGGTGGACTTGAAAACGGTGAGGTGGACGTCCAGGCCGGCCACCTGGCCAATCTCCTCCACCACGAGGCTGGCCTTCGCGTCGCCGTTCTCCGCGGGCCACGGGAGCAGGAACTTCTCCTCGTACCACTTCCGCTTGCTTGCCTTGTACTGGGCCATGGTTCTCGGAGTCGGGTGAGGGGTCAGGGCCAGCGCAGCTGCGCGACGACGGGCCAGTGGGTGGAGAGCGCGGCGCTGAAGTAGCGGCACTCCGCCAGCGCGTTGACGGGCTTTTCTTCCCGCGTCGGGCGCTCGGTGCCCGCGTGGAAGCGCTCTCGCAGCGCTACGAGCAGCGAGTCCTCGGTGGGAAGGGAGGCGTCGCCAGGCGCCTTGCCCTCGGGGTCCAGCTCGCCCAGGCTCTGCGCGGGGAGCGCGGCGCGCACGAGGTCCACCACCCGCAGCTCCTCGACGAGGGGCGGTGCGTCGGCCGCGGCGAAGCAGGGCAGCAGCGTGTCCGCGAGGGCGCCCGCCACCTCTTTCAGGTTCTCCGGATGCCTGGGAAGCTCCATTGCCTCCCAGTGCATGTGCTCGTTCTGGAGGAGCACGTTGTCGAGCGCCACGGCGGCGAAGTTGGCGAGCAGGCCTGCCTGCGTCTCTGGAATCGACTTCCAGGGGTCGTCGCGCAGCACCGAGCCCTCCTGGGGCGGAAGCTGGTAGAGGGCCTCCATCTCCGAGCGGAACCGGTTGAAGGCCGCCCGGTCCGACAGGAGGTCCTTCGGCGCGGAGAGGGCCACCAGCGACGTCTCCGGCGCGGTGCGGGTCGCCTTCGGGGCCTCGTCGGGAAGCGCGCGTCCGCGCTCCTCGGTGAGGTCGCGCTCGCGGATGGCGCCGAGCGGGGCCATCACGTGGAAGGGCTCCGCGACATGGGCCTTCGACTGGAACGTCGCGCACACGAGCTTCCCCGTCAGGCCGAGCGAGGGGGCGCGGCCGGAGTCGACGACGTCCAGCTTGGAGAGGGTGACGCCGTCCGCGCCGCGGTGGAGGACGCACGTGGTGCTGTCGGAGAGGTAGACGTACTTCCCGTCCGCGTCGGACGTCAGGAACCGCGCCTGCCAGCCTCCCGCGGGGTCCAGGGCCTTCAGTTGCTGGAGGATGCGCAGCACCTCCTGGGGCCCGGTGTCCTCCACCGCGTCCTCCATGACGAGCTGCGCGCGGCCCGCGAGGTCGGTCTTCGCGACGGCGGCCCGCGTGCCCACGGTTCGGGTGAGCCCGGGGAGGATGCAGACGTCGACCTTCAGCCGGTGCACGAGCGTCGCATAGGCCTCGATGGCCACGTCGGGACGCGCGGTGGGGCGATGGAAGCCTCCGCCGAGCTGGTGGAGGTGCCAGAGCATGAAGCGCAGTGGCTTCTTCTTCTCCTTGGCGTAGGGGCAGGGCTCGACGGCCGGCTCGTCCTTCGCGGTGCCGCCCTCCGCGGACTTCGCGAGCGCCTTCAGCGCGGGGGAGACGGGCGTGGCGTTGTCGAGGTTCATGGCGCGTCCCTCAGGGCCTGGCCTCTTCGAGGCGGTACATCGCCTGCTGGAGGAGTCGCTCCAGCCTGCGCGAGGAGGTCGCCGGCGTGGCCCCCACGAGTGACTGGTGCAGCCAGGCGTGCTCGTCGCCGCTCCAGTCCGGGCCGAAGATGACGACCAGGTCGAGGAGCCGGCAGACGTCGCGCGTGGATGAGAGCGCGTAGCCATGGGCCCTGCGCACGGCACCGCGGACCACCGCCAGCGCCTCCTCCTCGCCTTGCGCCGCCACCCACTCCGGGTGGTGCTGGTGCAGGTGGTCGAGGAAGGGGCGCGGGTTGCGGAGCTGGACGTCCAGCGCCAGGGCCTGGAGCTGGGGGTCGCGGATGGTCAGCACGGGGGGCTCTCCGTCTGGTGGGGGGACAGACGTCCGAGACCACTGCACCGCACGTACCACCTGCCTGTGTCCGGGGGAGGGTGCCCTCCAGGGCAGGGGACGCGCGTCCCACCGCGACGCCCGCGCGTTCCGACGAGACGCTCCAGGCGCCGTCTGAGGGTTCTCCGACGAGGACCCACGGAAATCCGAGGCCCCCGGCGTCCGCGGGCGTCCCAACCCCGCGAAGTCATTCGCCTCCCCGGTGTGCACGCGCCTTGCTCTGACGGCGCGCACTCGAATGGAGCACGCCATGACCGCACGTCCTTCCTGGAGCTGGAGTCCTCGCATCCTCACCGCCCTGCTGCTGCTGGCGGGGTGTTCCTCCGAGGACAAAGATGAGCAGTCGTTCCCCGAGCCGCCGGGAGAGCTCGTCGCCTCGGACCTGCAGCGGGCGCGCTCGCCGAACGTCGCGGCCGAGGACCTGGCCGCCGTCGTCGCGGGCAACACCGACTTCGGCGCGGCCCTGTACCGGCTGAGCACGCGTCCGGGGGAGAACCTCTTCTTCTCGCCGTACAGCATCACCCAGGCCTTCGGCATGACGTACGCGGGCGCCCGGGGCAACACCGAGGCGCAGATGGCGCAGGCGCTGCGCTTCGTGTCGCAGGACCGCTTCCACCCGGCGCTGAACGCGCTCGACCTGAAGCTCCATGACCGCGCCGAGCACCCGAACCAGCCGGGCTCGCCGCCCACGCTGCGGGTGGTGAATGCCCTCTGGGGCCAGAAGGGACGCACGTTCGAGCCTGCCTTCCTGGACACGCTCGCCGTCAACTACGGGGCGGGGATGCGCGTGGTGGACTTCTCGACCGAGTCCGAGTCCATCCGCTCCCGCATCAACGGCTGGGTGAAGGACCTGACGGAGGGCCGCATCCAGGGTTTGCTCCCGGAGGGCTCGGTGACGCCGGACACGAGCCTGGTGATGGCCAACGCGCTCTACTTCAAGGGCGCGTGGGCGGTGCCATTCACCGAGGGTGGGACGCGCAGCGCCCCGTTCTACCGCCTGGACGGGAGCCAGCAGCAGGTCCAGATGATGGGGGGCGCGGACGGGCTCCTCTCGTACGGAAAGGGCGACGGCTATGAGGCCCTCGCGCTGGCGTACTCGGGCCAGTCGTTCCGCATGCTGCTCGTCATTCCGGACAGCGGCCGGTTCACGGAGGTGGAGTCGCGGCTCTCGGCGAGCTTCCTCTCCGAGGTCCGCTCGAAGCTGGAGAGGGACCGCTTCTACCTCCGGATGCCGAAGTTCCGGGTGGAGACGCGGCTCTCGCTGGTGGAGCCGCTGAAGGCGCTCGGGCTGGTGGATGCCTTCACCGGCGCCTCGGACATGTCGGGGATGACGAAGGAGGAGGCACTGGCCATCCAGTCGGCCGAGCACAAGGCGTTCGTGGCCGTGGACGAGAAGGGCACGGAGGCCGCCGCCGCCACGGCCATCGGCATGGTACCGGTGTCGATGCCGCCGGAGCTCGTCGTGGACCGCCCCTTCCTCTTCCTCATCGAGGACGTGGACACCCAGGCGGTCCTCTTCATGGGACGCATCGTCAACCCCAGCCCCTGAGCCGCGCAGGCTGGCACTCGAGGAGCCCGGGCCAGGAACCCACCGGGGTCGGGCCTCTTCGCGTTACCGGCCCCATGGTCTTCGGCCCGGCACCATCCAGTCGGTCCATATCAATCGGCGGACACATGGAGCGGCGGAACGAAGCTCACATCGGGCGGAGTGGCTTGACGAACGAGAGCGGCAAGAAACCCTTGTGCCCGTCGTGGCACCGAGTAGTCGAAGCAGGCCCCATCCGACAGCCGCGCCGAGAGCACGTTAACGACGACTCGCGTTAGCGTGTCTGGTCGGACCTTGTATGTATTCGGAGCATCCCCGGTGACAACAAAGACAAGTCGTGGTGCGGGGAGGATGCTTCCCAGGCTTTCGGTGACGATGTATGCCGTTCCAGTGCAGCCTGCCTCCTCCCAGGTCAGTTGAAAAGGACCCGCAGGGGGCCACCGCGGAGGACTGAGTCACGGGCTCCTCTCGCGAGGCTCGGGCCGTGGAGCCGGGCCTTGCGCTGACCGCCTTGTTTGGCTCAGGCCACCATTCCTGCGGTGTCACCAACGTCTTGCTTCCTCGCGGAGACGCCCTGATTGAACAGCTCTGCCCGCACGTCGGTTTCCGAGGGGGGGACGAGCTTTGTGACACAGTAGGGCTAGCGCGTAGGCAGCTCTCTGAAGGTGATGCCGTCCAACTTGAGGCGGCGTAAGGCCTCCATGAGCCGCTCGGTGCCAATCATCACCGTGGCGAAGTTGCCCACCCGGAACAGGTCCAGGTCCGTGGGCAGGGTCGCTGCGTCCAGGATGGGGTCATCTGGCAGCCGGAAGGCTTGCCGGTCACAGGTGGCGCAAGGCGGTGGCAGGTCTGGGGGAAGGCAGTCCGGGTGCAGCCGGCCGTGCGGCTCCACCTGAAGCTCCAGCAACTCTGGTGCGTCCTTGCTGCGAAATCGCAGCTCCGTGCGGCAGCCGAGCAGTCCGCGCACACCTTCCGCCTGCAGGTGCTCCAGTGCATCCCTGTGCACAAGCCACAGGATGTCATCCTGGGAGGTGAAAGGGCCGAACTTCCCGGAGGCCGTACCTGCCAGCGCCCCCAGGCTCGTGCCGGGTGGAAGCTTCGCGTTCGGAGGCGCCAGGGGACGCACAAGCTCCCGAAGTCGCTCGAACTCCGCGACAGAGACCGGTCTGGAACGGAAACTCTCTCGCTCCGTCAGGTACGACAGGTCGACTCCCGGATACTGGTGACCTGAACTTCCCCACGTGACTCCGCAGGTGTCGCACCTCACGCCGGGCAGGTGCCACTTGTGGGCAGCGTCGAAGTCTCCCTTGAAGCGCGCCCACATGGCCTTGTCTCTCGTGAGTTCAAAGAAGCGGGGCATCGTGTGGGGTCCTCGCGTTCCTGGACGGGAGTAGCAGGGCTGAATGGCGCCACCTGACCGGGGTCATCACCGGCAAGCTTGAGGAAGCACGGCTCGCCACGGCCGGACGCCTCCTCGCGGGTTGGTGCTGACGCGTGCCGTTCTCCAGGCCCGGCTCGTGCTCATGACGCCCGAGGCGGGGGGAGGGCGGTGAGCGTGGAGCACGGTGCGTCGCGCGCGTACTCCCGCCGCGGGGCCTTCCAGCACTCCATGCTCTCTCTCCAACCCAGGAAGTCCTTGCCGCATCGCGTCACGCCCGGTTATGTCGGGAAAAAGAGAATTCAATGGTCCAGGGGGGCCGACACGCCGCGTCGAGACAGCCATGACACCTCATCTTTCATCCGACATCACCCTTCCTGCCGACACACGCAGCTGGCAACCCAGGACTTCTCGCAGCGTGGTCCAGGTCCTGGGGACGGTGGGCGCCTACCTGCTGCTGCTGGGGGCGAGCTACCTCTGCCTCGCGTCATCCCTGACAGGGGGGCTCGCGTTGGCGGTGCTCGCGGGCGTCGCGCTGGTCCGGGTCTTCATCCTCCAGCACGACTGCTCGCACCGCTCGCTGTTCCGCCGCCCCGCGACGAATGACCGGGTGGGGACGGTGCTGGGGCTGCTGACGCTGGCGCCCCACGCGTACTGGCGGGCCATGCACCTGGTCCACCACAGCACCAGCGGGGACCTGGAGCGGCGGGGCACGGGGGACATCGTGACGATGACCGCCGACGAGTACCGCGCGCTGAAGCCCGCCGCGCGCCTGCGCTACCGCCTGTACCGTCACCCCGCCGTCCTGCTGGGCGTGGGGCCTGTCTTCCAGTTCCTGCTGCGCTTCCGCCTGCCCGGCATCGTCGCGAAGGAGCGCAGGCCGGAGCGCCGCTCCATCGCCGTGACGAACCTGGGGCTCGTGGCCCTGCACCTCGCGTTCCTCGCCTTCGGTGACTGGCCCCGGTGGCTCGTCGTGCACCTGGTCGTCACCCAGGTGGCCGCGGGGCTCGGCATCTGGCTCTTCTTCGTCCAGCACCAGCTCGAGCAGCCCTACTGGGTGCCCCGTGCGCGGTGGTCCCTGCGGGACTCGGCGCTGAAGGGGAGCAGCTACCTGATGCTGCCACGCGTGCTCGAGTGGACCTTCGGGGCCATCAACCTGCACCACGTCCACCACCTGAGGCCCCAGGTGCCCGGCTACCTGCTGCGCGGCTACATGGAGCAGCACGGCCTGGGCGGCGAGGGCGTGCGCCTGGGCGCCCTGGAGTCGCTGCGAGCCTTCCGCCTCAAGGTCTACGACGAGGCCGCGGGCCGGATGACCGGCTTTCCCCCCACCCCACCCCGGAGCGCGAGCGCGCTCCTGACGGCCCCGTCCACCGCGCCCGCGGGCCGGATGGACGGCCTGCTCACCCTCTCCGGCGAGGAGCACTGAAAATGTCCGACTTCATCCAGGTACTCCTGGGACTCGCGCTGGGATACGTCATCTCCTCCTACATCGAGTCCTTCATGCACGAGTACGTGTCTGACGCGCGCCCCAAGGCGGTGCGCTTCTGGTCCCGCGTGCCGTGGCTGTTCCGGCCCCTCATCAACACCCACTACTCCCACCACACCATCCACCACGTGAGGACGTTCCGGAACGACCACGTCACGCAGTTCCGGAGCGAGGAGGAGAAGCAGAAGCTCACCGAGGAGCTGCTCCAGCGCGGCAAGCACGGGCGCACCATCATCCAGGGCGCCTACGCCACGAAGCTGCACGGCGAGGGCGCGTTCGTCTTCGTCTCGCCGCTCGTCATCTTCTTCCCGGTGTTCTACTTCACGCTCGAGCCCATCGGCTTCCTGGCCGGCTGCGTGACGCTCCTGCTGCCGCCCTTCATGAGCCACTTCGTCCACCCGTACCTGCACCGGCCCTTCGAAGAGGGCCAGCGCACGGCCCCCCGGTGGCTGGCATGGCTGCTGCGCACGCGCTACGGCCGCGCCATCTACCGCAACCACTTCCTGCACCACCGCTACGGCGGTGTGTCGAACTTCAACCTGGTGCTGGGCGCGGACTACGTGCGCCGCCGCACGCGCGCGCTGACGGCGAAGGACCTGGAGGTCATGGCCCGCATCGGCATGCCCCTGCCCGACGACGCGCCCGCTCCGGCCGAGGCCGTCCGTGGCTGAGCGCCCGGGCGACTTCCAGGCCCCCTGGTGGCTGCGGCACTCGCACGTGCAGACCGTCGTGCCGCACCTGGACCCGCGCCGCTACGACGTCGCCTCCGAGCACGTCCGGCACGAGCTGCCGGACGGCGACTTCGCGGACGTGCACTGGCTGAACCGCGAGGGGACGGGGCCGCTGTTCATCCTGCTGCCGGGCATGCAGGGCACCCCGAGCGCCACCTATATCCGCAGCCTGCTGTGGGAGCTGTCCCAGCGGGGCCTGCGCGCGGCCGTGCTGTGCCACCGGGGCGGCGCCGTGCCCAACCGGCGCGCGCAGTTCTACCACGCGGGCTTCACCGAGCACCTCGCGTGGCTTGTCGCCTTCCTGCACGCGCGGGAGCCGCACACGCCGCTGTACGCGGTGGGCTTCTCCCTGGGCGGCAGCATGGTGATTCGCTACCTCGCGGAGACGGGGCACGCCAGCCACCTGTCGGCCGCGGCGGCGGTGTCGCTGACGTTCTCCCTGTCCAGCACGGCCCGGCGCGCGTGCGAGGGCATCAACCAGCTCTACCAGCTCCGGGTGCTGCGCTCCTACCAGCGCGTGGCGCGGCTCAAGGCCCACCTGCCGGAGTACACCTCGCGCCTGGGCGCGCTGAAGGGGCTGCGCAGCATCCGCGACTTCGACGACGTCTTCACCGCGCCCCTGCACGGCTTCGAGGACGCCGAGGACTACTACCAGCGCTGCAGCAGCCGGCAGTTCCTCTCCCGAATCGAGACGCCCTTCCTCATCCTCAACGCCGAGGATGACCCGCTGGTGGCGCGCGACACGCTCCCCGCCGCGCGCGAGCTGCGCGAGCACGTCCGGCTGGAGCTCACGCCGCACGGTGGGCACCTGGGGTTCATGTACCGGTGGTCTTCAGGGCTTTGTTACTATCCGCCGTCCCGCCTCATCTCGTTCTTCCTTCAGGAGCAGCGCGAAGCACATGAATCTCTATCTCAGGCTGTTGTGGGTCATGGTCTCCTCGCTTTGGAAGCCGCAGATGCGCGTGGAGGCACTGGTGAGCACGCTCGAGCAGCGCGTGCTGCTCAATGACCTGGACCTGAACCTGCACATGAACAACGGCAGGTTCCTGACCATCTGTGATTTGACCCGCGTCGACCTGTTCATCCGCACGGGGCTGCTGGCGCTGATGCTGAAGAACAAGTGGGCACCCATCATCGTGCGCCACACCATGGACTACAAGAAGTCGCTCTCGCCGTTCCAGAAGTACTCGGTGTCCATGACGATTTCGCGCTGGGACGACAAGTACTTCTACGCGACGCACCAGTTCATCTCGAAGGGCAAGGTGGTGGCGGAGGGCGAGTCCACCGCCGTCATCCTCGGGCGCAAGGGCGTCATTCCTCCCGCGCAGGTGATTGAGGCCGTCAACGCCCGGCAGGGCCGCACGGAGGCCCTGCAGAGCTAGCCGGAAGACGAGGAGGAAGGCGGTATCCGCAGGCCCACCTGCTGGACCACCCAGTCGAGCACGGCCGTCTGGGACAGCTTGCTGCGCTGCGCCTGGCGCCGGAGGGTGTTGTAGACGTACGCGAGCTGGCGGACCGCTTCCTCCAGTGTGCGGTCCAACGCCTTCACCTCCTTGGGCGCGAGGATGTCTGCGAGCGTGGGGCCCCGGCCCTCATAGTAGGCGCGGGCCGCGGGCTCGAGGTCGGGCCGAAAGGTGAGGAGCACCAGGTCCATCATTCCGCCGTACGGCTCCACCCAGGGCAGGTGGTTGATGACCTTGAGGGCGCTCCCATAGCGTGGCCTGGCAAGGCGCCGCGCGGTACGCCGCAACACCGAGTCGAGCCATGGGGTGTCGAGCTCGGGCTCCATGTCGGGGTTCTGGCCCCCGCCCATACGCATTTCCATGGCGGTGTCCCCTCCGGCGACATCCTCGACCCAGGCAGTCTACATGGAGGCGCCTGCCCCGCGGCGGACAAACCTGACATAAGGCTGTCACGGACAGGGCGGATAAGGGGTGCGTTGCCTCAACGCGGCACCGGAGAGCCCACCATGACCCAGACCGACGCTTCGAAGACGACCGCTGGCCAGAGCGGCCTGCGCACCTACCACGGCAACTGCCTGTGCGGCGCCGTGGCCTACGAGGCCACCGTGGACCTGGCCGGCGCCAGCCGCTGCAACTGCTCCATCTGCACGAAGTACGGCGGGGCGGGCGTCACCCTGAAGCCCTCCGCCTTCCGGCTGGTGAAGGGCCAGGAGCACCTGAGCGAGTACCGGCGCGGAGACAGCCCGAACTACCGCGCCTTCTGCAAGCACTGCGGCGTGCTGTGCTTCGGAGCGGGCGACGTGCCCTCGCTGGGCGGCGAGTTCGTCTCCATCAACGTCAACGCGCTGGAGGACGTGGACCCGGGCCTGCTCACCTACGGGTACTGGGACGGGCGGCACGACAACTGGATGGCGGGCACCCGCCCCACGCCGTGGCCCATCCGCGCGGAGGCCTGAGCCGGAGCGCTACACGCCGCCCGCGGCGGCCCGGACCGCCGCGCGGCCGGAGAAGCTGCGGCCGCCCGGGAAGGTGCCCTCCAGCGCGTGGTAGCCGTGCACGCCGCCGCCGAAGCGCCTGCTGCCTGACCGCCCTGGCGCTGCTGCCTTCCGAAGGCCGGGCCCCTGGACCTCTCGCAGTCACATGAGGCGCGTGTCGGCCGGCGCCTTGCTGTACTCGTCGTGGCGCCCATCGACATAGGTGATGGAGCTGGCGAGCTGGTCGATGTCGCCCTCGATATCGTCGAGCGCGGAGATGGCTACGGCATAGAAGGTGCCGCCGAGGTCTTCCTGCTCTCCCCGGGCAAATGCGCGAATGCCGCAGGTCTTGCAGAACCGGTAGTGGAGATGGACCTTGGGGCCACCGGGCGGGGTCCAGCTGTAATCAGCCAGGTGGTCCTCGCCTTTCTGGATGGTCAGTTCATCGGCTTTCACAATCGCGAACCAGGCCCGCGCCTTCGTGCAGATGGAGCAGTTGCAGCGACGCGTTCCCTGCGCGAGGTCGAGCTCCGCCGTGAAGGCAACTGCGCCGCAGTGACAGGAGCCGTGAAAGGTCTTCTTCGCCATCGCGTGTCCTCTGAGTTTTGCCTGCACGCGGTCCGTTGAATCAGGACTCTCCATCCATGGGAATCCTGAAAACATCCCCACGACTTGAACCTGACGTCCCCGATGGGACGCGAGCGGCGGTCACGGTGCGGGCGTGCACCTCTTTCTTCTCTCCGCTTGACAGGTAAGCACCTCCTTACGCATTATTGGCGCACGATGATGCACACGGAGCCCGGGGTGTTCGGAGCAATCAGCCATCCGGCGCGGCGCCGCATGCTCGACCTGTTGGTCGACGGCGACCGCCCGGTGAACTCCATCGCCGAGAACTTCGAGATGAGCCGCCCGGCGGTGTCCCAGCACCTGCGCGTGCTGCTCGATGCGGGCCTCGTCACCGAGCAACGGCATGGCAGGGAGCGGCGGTACCGCCTCGTGCCGGAGCGACTGGAGCCGGTGCGCGACTGGATTGCTCACTACGAGCGGTTCTGGGACGACAACTTCACCCGCCTGCGGCGGCACCTCGACAAGGGCAACGAGCAATGACGACGAAGACAATCCGACGGGAGCTGAAGTTCACCCAGTCGCCCGCCACGGTGTGGCGCGCGCTCGCGAACAGCGAGGCGCTCGCCGACTGGATGTACCCGAACGACTTCGAGCCACGCGTCGGGCATCGCTTCACGTTCCGCGTGCCTCCGGACCCGCGGGCCAGATTCGATGGACTCGTCGTGCACTGCGAGGTGCTCCGGTGCGCTCCTCCGTCCGAGCTCGAGTTCACGTGGGTCGTTGGCGACGGCTGGCTGGATACGCGCGTCCGCTACCGCCTCGAAGCCGATGGCGATGGCACGCGCGTGCACTTCGAGCACTCCGGCTTCAAGGAGGACCAGGCGTTCCACGGCGCCGAGTACGGCTGGAAGATGATGCACGGAAAGCTCGCCAAGGCGCTCGAGAAGGCGTCGGGCGGCGCTGCTCCGCCTTCTCCCGACAATGACAACCCGGCCCTCAAGGCCTGACCACGGAGTCACCCCATATGAACATCGTCTTCTGGATTCTTCAGGCCGTCCTCGCGCTGCTGTTCGTCGCAGGTGGGTTCTACAAGGCGTTCTCGTTCCAGCAGCTCGCGAGCCAGTTCAACGAGGTCCCCCACGCGGCCTGGCGGGCGCTCGGCTTCCTCGAGATTGCCGGTGGCGTGCTGCTGATTGTTCCGGCGGCGTTGAAGTGGATGCCCAATCTCACCGCGCACGCGGCCGCGGTGCTCACGCTCGAGACGTTCGCGCTCGCCGCGCTGTACGCGAGTCATTCGACGAAGATTGCGCCCGAGAACCCGATGACCTGGGCGCTCGTGATGGGGGTGCTGCTCGCCTTCGTGGCGTACGGCCGCTACGTCCTCAAGCCGGTGGTGGCAGTCACCACGTGACGGAAGGAGGCGCGCCCCACCTGTCCCGTCGCGCACATCCCGGGCATCCTGCGCGCTCACGCTGGAACACGAAGGGGCCCGTATGCGAACTGGACGTCTCATTTCCTCACGCACGCTCGCGCTGCTGTCGCTCGCGGCGAGCGCGGTGGGTTGTGGCGGCACGATGGACCTGACGGACCCTGGTGACCTCCGCGACGAGGACCGCGCCCTGGAGGCGGGGCTCCAGGGCAACAGCGTGTATGGCCGCTGGCTCGGCTCCGGGGGACGGAACCCCGCGCATGCGGGCAACCGGACGTTCTTCGTGGACCACACGGGCCCGACGGCCACGGTGACCTTCACCCTCACCGCCTCCGTGGACGCGTACCTCTACCTGCTCGACGCGAGTGGCAACGTGCTCGCGCAGGACGATGACAGCGCCGGAAACCTCAACTCGCGCCTGTCCGTGTCCCTGGTGCCGGGGACGTACAAGCTCGTCGCGGCGACGTACGCCGCCGGGCAGGTCGCGGACTTCACGCTGGCGTCCGACAAGGTGCCCCTGCGCTTCGCCCAGCGCCTGCACGTGAAGCCCGTGAACACGTTCCAATGGGTCTACGACGACAGTGGCACCGGGGCCTCGTCCGATGTCTCCATCTGGCGTCCCAACCTCAGCCAGTCCCCGGGCTATTACTCCCTGGGCGACGTCGCCATGCCCAACGGCGGGGGTGGGCCCGCCCCCATGACGGCGCTCGTGGTGCAGGGGGACGGCGACCTGCTGGCGCGGCCCGCGGACTACACCTGGGTGTGGAGTGATTGGGGCTCGGGCGGGACGCACGACGGCTCCTTCTGGGAGCCGGTGGCACCCGCGGGCTACACCTGCCTGGGCTCGGTGGCGGTGCTGGGCTACGGCAAGCCCTCGACCGAGCTCATCCGCTGCCTCAAGAGCGAGTACGTGCTCGCGGCCACTCCCGCCGGCGTGTGGAACGATAGCGGCTCCGGCGCGGACCACGACGTGGGCCTCTGGCAGGCGAAGCCCCTGGACCATCGCGGGCTGACCGCGTCCACCTTCGTCGCGCGGCCGAGCCACTCGGACACCGGCGGCAGTCGGTACTGGGCCCTCAACAAGAGCGCGACGGCCAACCCGGAGCTGAAGGGGCTGCCGGTGAGCGCCGAGACGGCCGCGGCCTTTGCCCCTCGGGTGTGGCTGCACCCGAACGAGTCCTACTTCCCGTCATCCACCGAGCTCCACCTCGCCAACGTGCACGCGGACGGAGACTTCCTGGTGACGAATCAGGCGCTGGGCTGTGATTCGTGCACGGACCCGCAGTTCCTGGACGGACAGCGGCCAAACCAGGCGCCCGTGCCTGTCTATGCGGAAATCATCACCCGGACCGTGAATGGCGCGCCGACGAGCACCACCGACGTGGTGTATTGGATGTTCTACCCCTACAATAATGGCAAGCGCGTGTGCATTGGCTGGTACTCGCCCTGGGGCTGCGTGGGGGGCTACTCCACCTTTGGCAACCACGTGGGAGACTGGGAGCACGCGACGGTGCGCTTCGTGGAGGGACGTCCGGCACAGGTCTATCTGAGCCAGCATGCCAGCGGGCAGACCTTCACCTTCGGAGACAAGGCCCTGGGACTGACAGGCTGGCGCCCGGAGCTCTACTCGGCGCTGGGCTCGCATGGCGTCTATGCGGACGCGGCCCGGCACATCTACCGGAACCTGCCCAACGGGGACTTCCTGGCTGACGACACCGGCCGCGGCATGGCCTGGGACACGTGGGCCGCGCTGGTGCCCTTCGACTGGCAGGCGGCGGGCACCTTCGGCGGAAGCCTTTCCTGGCTGAACATCACCCGCCGCTGGGGCAACCCCAAGTCGGGCTGTGACATCTCCGAGCCCATCGCCGGTGAGTGCGTGCTCAATGATGGGCCAACCGGGCCCATGTCGAAGAGCGCGTCCCGGCCGGACTTCCTGCCGCTCGACTGAGGGGGCCGTCCCACCACGGCGGGAGAGGCCCGGGCCGGTGCGGCCGGCTCTCTCATGGACCCCTGCCCGGGGCCACTCAGGACGCGCGGGCGCCGGTGCGCTGCCTCCACGCGCCGAGCAGGTGCTCCACCACCGCGTCCAGGCCCACGCCCTTCGTCACCTGGGTGAAGACGAAGGGCCCGTCTCCGCGCATCTTCTTCGCGTCGCGCTCCATGACGCCCAGGTCCGCGCCCACGTGTGGGGCCAGGTCCGTCTTGTTGATGATGAGCAGGTCCGACTGGGTGATTCCGGGCCCGCCCTTGCGCGGCACCTTGTCCCCGCCGGCCACGTCGATGACGTAGACGGTGTAGTCCGCCAGCTCGCGGCTGTACTGCGCGGCCAGGTTGTCGCCGCCGCTCTCCACGATGAGCAGCTCCGGCCCCAGCTCCTCCATGAGCTGCTCGAGCGCCATCAGGTTGTGGCTGATATCCTCTCGGATGGCCGCGTGGGGGCAGCCGCCCGTCTCCACTGCCTTGATGCGCTCGGGGGACAGCGCCTGGTTGCGCACCAGGAACTCGGCGTCCTCCTTGGTGAAGATGTCGTTGGTCACCACGCCCAGCCGGACGCGGTCTCGCAGCTTGCGGCACAGCGCCAGCACCAGCGCCGTCTTCCCGCTGCCCACCGGCCCGCCGATGCCGATGGTGAAGGCGCGCGCCTTGTAGTCGCGCTGCTGGGGCTCCTCGCGCTCGTGGAAGTGCCCGGGGTGGTCCCACTCCTCGTGCTCATGGTCGTGGTCGTCGTCATGGCCGTGGCCACGGTGGTCGTCGTGCATGCGCGTCACCTCAGGACAGGAAGAGTCTCGAATAGAGCCGGTCGTGCGTGGAGCTGAGCAGGTCCAACAGGGGAGAGGGCTGCGCCAGCGCGTCCACGCCCAGGCCGGCGCACTGCTCCAGGACGGCGTCCAGCAGGGGCGTGGCCTGGTGCTGGAGCTGGTGCGACTCGTGCGTGCCGACGATGCCCAGCCGCACCGCGGCCGACAGCGTGCCCCTCAGCGTGAGGGACAGGAAGAGCTGCTGCGCGTCCGGCAGCGCCACGTCCAGGGCGCGCAGCACGGCGCCGAACAGGGGGGCATGGTGGAAGCGCAGCCCGTCCGCCCGGGCGGCCTCGCGCAAAGGCGTCACCGGCCCGGGGAAGATGCGCGCGCAGGTGTCCAGGAAGGCACGGCCCTGGGTGCGGCTGGCGCGGTTGGCCACGTGGTTGGAGAGGAACGCCTCCGTGCGCGCGTCCAGCACGGGCAGGGAGGAGGGCTCGCGGTGCGCCGCGCCCACCAGCGGCAGCCCGCCGTGGCCCGCCTGCCACAGCAGCTCGCGCACGAAGCGCCGCAGCTCCGCGGCGCCGCGCACCTCGCCCTGCTGCACCGCCGCCTCCAGCCCACCCGAGTGCGCGAAGCCCCCGGTGGGAAAGGCCGAGTCCGCCAGCTGGAGCACCTTCCACGTGGAGCCCATCGTCATCGCCTCAGAACAGCGAGTAGAGCTGGGCCAGGGGGAGCCGGCTCGCGGGCTCGCAGCGCAGCAGCTCACCGTCGGCGCGGACCTCGTATGTCTCCGGGTCCACGGTGATGACGGGCATCGCGTCGTTGAGCCGCATGTCCGCCTTGCCCAGCCCCCGGCACCGGCTCACCGCCGACAGCCGCTTGGTGAGCCCCAGGTCTCGCAACGTCCCCTCCGCCAGCGCGCGCCCGGAGACGAACGCGAGGCTGGTGGCCCCGAGCGCCCGGCCCCTGGCGCCGAACATGGGGCGCATGAGGTACGGCTGCGGCGTGGGGATGGACGCGTTGGCGTCGCCCATCTGCCCCCAGGCGATGAAGCCGCCCTTGATGACCAGCTCGGGGCGCAGGCCGAAGAAGGCCGGGCGCCACAGCACCAGGTCCGCCAGCTTGCCCACCTCCACCGAGCCCACTTCGTGCGACAGCCCGTGGGCGATGGCGGGGTTGATGGTGTACTTCGCCACGTAGCGGCGGATGCGGAGGTTGTCGTTGTCCCCGCGCTCCTCGCGCAGCCGCCCGCGCTGCTCGCGCAGCTTGTGTGCCGTCTGCCACGTGCGGCAGATGACCTCGCCCACCCGGCCCATGGCCTGGCTGTCCGAGGACATGATGCTGATGGCGCCCAGGTCGTGAAGGATGTCCTCCGCGGCGATGGTCTCCCCGCGGATGCGGCTCTCCGCGAAGGCCACGTCCTCGGGAATCTCCCGGTCCAGGTGGTGACACACCATGAGCATGTCCAGGTGCTCATCCAGCGTGTTCACCGTGTACGGGCGCGTGGGGTTGGTGGAGCTGGGCAGGACATTCGCCTCACCGCACACGCGGATGATGTCCGGCGCATGCCCGCCGCCCGCGCCCTCCGAGTGGTACGTGTGGATGGTGCGGCCCTTGAACGCCGCCAGCGAGTCGTCCACGTAGCCGGACTCGTTCAGCGTGTCCGTGTGGATGGTGACCTGGACGTCCTCGCCCTCGGCCACGGTGAGGCAGGTGTCGATGGCGGCCGGCGTGGTGCCCCAGTCCTCGTGCAGCTTCAGGCCGATGGCGCCCGCGCGAATCTGGTCGAGCAGCCCGTGCGGCAGGGACGTGTTGCCCTTGCCCGTGAGGCCGATGTTGAGCGGAAGCGTGTCCGTGGCCTGGAGCATCCGCTGGAGGTTCCACGCGCCCGGCGTACACGTGGTGGCCTTGGTGCCCGTGGCCGGGCCGGTGCCGCCGCCCACCCACGTGGTGATTCCGCTGGCCAGCGCCTCGTCCGCCTGCTGCGGGCAGATGAAGTGGATGTGCGTGTCCAGCCCGCCCGCGGTGACGATGAGCCCCTCGCCGGCAATGGCTTCCGTGGTGACGCCCACCACCATGCCGGGGGTGACGCCGGCCATGACGTCCGGGTTGCCCGCCTTGCCGATGCCGGCGATGCGCCCGTGCTTGATGCCGATGTCCGCCTTGTAGATGCCCGTCCAGTCGAGGATGAGCGCGTTGGTGATGACGCAGTCGAGCGCCTGGGCGTCGCCCACGCCGGCCTGCTGGCCCATGCCCTCGCGCAGCACCTTGCCGCCGCCGAACTTGCACTCGTCACCGTAGACGGTGGCGTCGCGCTCCACCTCGGCCCACAGCCCCGTGTCGCCCAGCCGCACCCGGTCGCCCGTGGTGGGGCCGAACATGTCCGCGTAGTGGCGGCGGTCCATCTTCCGGCTCATGAGCCCTCCTCCTCGTGACCGAAGCCCTGCGCCCGCACCGCCTCCATGGCGCGCGCGAGCCCCTCGGGTGACACCTTCCCGCTGCCCAGCGCGTTGCCGCCGCGCACCACCTGCTCCCCGGCGATGGCGACCAGCTGCACCGTCTTGCGCTCCCCCGGCTCGAAGCGCACCGCCGTGCCGGCGGGGATGTCCAGGCGCTTGCCGTAGGCCTTCGCCCGGTCGAACACCAGCGCGCGGTTCGTCTCGAAGAAGGGGTAGTGGCTGCCCACCTGGATGGGCCGGTCTCCCCGGTGCGTCACCCGGAGGGACACGGTGTCGCGGCCCTCGTTGAGCAGCACCTCGCCCGGCTGCACGCGCACCTCGCCCGGCGGGCCCTCTTGCGTGGGCGCGGGCTTGCTGAAGCGCTCCAGCGGGGGCACCGGGAGGAAGCTGCCGTACAGCGCCAGCTCCAGGTCTCCGTGCTCGGCCACCACCGGGTGGTGCACCGTCACCAGCTTGGAGCCGTCCGGGAAGGTGCCCTCCACCTGCACCTCCGCCAGCAGCTCCGGCACGCCCTCCATCACCTGCGCGCGGCCCAGGAGGCGGCGGCCCAGGTCCATCAGCTCGGCCACGCCCCGGCCGTCGCGGATGAACTCCAAGAGCTGCGTGGCGATGAGCGCCACCGCCTCCGGGTAGTTGAGCCGCACCCCTCGCGCGAGGCGCTTCTGCGCGAGGAAGCCGGCCTGGTGTAGCAGCAGCTTGTCGACGTCTCGGGGAGCGAGGTGCACACCCATACGCTAGCGCGCCGCGTCAAGCGCTGCCAGGGTGAGCCGGGATTCATGTTCAGCACCTGGAGGCGACGGCAGGGAGCGTGCCTTCGTCGTGGCTGTTGCCCCCAGGGCTACCCCGCTGTGCCCGTGTTGCCTCCCAGCCCACAGGCGCGGGGCGTGGGCGCTCGGCCATGAGGCCAGCACGTTCCTGGTATGGCGCTTGAAGTGGGGACGCAGGGCCATGACGGGCCGCGCGACTTCACTTCCGGGCGTTGAGGATGTGCTGGAGGAGCTGGCGGGAGATGCGCAGCAGCTTCGCCGCGCCGCGCACGCTGCCCTGGGACTTCGCCAGGGCCTCGTCCACCAGGGTGGCGCGGACGACGCTCTCCAGGTCACGCAGCGGCACCTGCCCGGTGCTGGCCCGCAGCGCGTGTATCAGGTCCGGCGGGCGCGACAGCGTCTCCTGCCACACCGCCTCCAGCCTCGCGAGGTCCAGCGGCTTGGGGACGAAGGCCCGGACGCCTCCGGCCGCCAGCCGGAAGGCCTGCTCCGCGGTGGCGCTGCCGCTGATGGCGATGACATGCGGCAGCGGCTCCACCGCCTGCAGGTCCACCAGGAGGCTGTCGCTGGTTCCGTCCGGCAGGCTGACGTCCAGGATGACGGCGTCCGGCGGCTCGTCGCGCAGCAGCTGGCGCGCGCTGGCCAGGGTGGGGGCATGCGAGATGCGCTCGGCGCGAGAGCGCAGCGCGTCCTCCAGCACGCGCGCCAGGCTCTCCGAGTCCTCCACCAGCAGAAGATGTCGAACTCTTTCCACGCCTCACAGGCTACCACCCATGTCCAGACCCGAACCGCCGGCCTCGCCCGAGGCGATTGCCCGGCGGGTGCTGACCGACGCCTCCAACGAGGGCGAGGCGCTGGTGAGCGCGGCCCGCATCGTGTTCTGCGCGCTCATCCTGGCGCGGTTCCTCGCGCTGGGCGGCATCCACGCGGAGGGCGGTGTCCCGGCGGCGCTGCTGCAGCTGCCCGTGCTGCTGGTGGGCATCCTCGCGTCGGGGCTCGCGCTGGGGGCCGCGCGGCGGCGCCAGTTCGGTCCCCGGCTGCTGGTCGCCTCCGCCGTGCTGGACGCGGTGTTCGCCCATGCCTCGCTGCTGTCCACGCTGCTCTGGCATGGCCCGCACTACACGGGCCTGTTGCGAATGCCGGACCCGGCCGCCGCCATCGCGGTCATCTTCATCACCGCGCTGCGGCTGTCCCCGCGCGCGGCCTGGGTGGGCACGGCCACCAACCTGCTGCTGATGGTGGGGCTCGCCGTGCTGGACCTGCGCCTCAATGCCCGCCACGTCACCTATGGCGCGTCCGAGGTGGCGCTGCTCCTCATCTTCATGGGCAGCGCGGGCGCGGTGGCCACCCTGGCCTGCGGGGTCGCCCGGCGGCTGGTGCTCCAGGCCGGTTGTGAGAGCGCACGCGGGGAGCGGACCCGCAGGCACCTGGGTCAGCTGCTGCGGGAGCACCACGACGTGCGGACGCTCCTGTCCGCGGCGCGGCTGCGCACGGACCTCATCCTCCGTGAGCCAGGGAGCCCCGCGTGTGCACGGCATGCCCAGGCGCTCACGACGGACCTGCGCGAGCTGGAGGAGTTCGTGGCCAGCGTGAAGTCGCGCGCACTGGGTGAGCTGGCGATGGCGGGTGCGGCCGAGTCGGTGGACGTCGTCTCCACGCTGCGCCATGTGGCGGACGTGGTCCAGACGCGCTTCTCCCACGTGCGCATCGTCGTCGGGGCGGAGTCGCCGGGCGGACGGGAGGGCCTGCTCGCCCGTGTCGTCGGCGGAGAGCGGGGCCTGGCCCACGTGGTGACCAACCTGCTGGTGAATGCCTGCGAGGGGGACGGACGGCGCGGGGCGAGCACCGTCCGGGCGAGCGTGGAGCCCGGCGTGGACCTTGGGCAGGTGCTGCTGCGCGTGAGCGACGACGGCCCCGGCTTCAGGGCGGAGCTGCTGGACGGAGCGAGGCCCCGCGCCGTCACGACGAAGCCGGGCGGGTCCGGACTGGGGATGATGCTCGTGGGCGGGCTCGTCGAGGCGAGCGGAGGGACGCTGCATGCGTCCAGCCTGCCCGGAGGCGGAGCCCGGGTGGAGGTGCTGCTGCCCGCTGGCGGCTGAGGCAGCACGCGCGGCACTCGCGCCGCTCCATGACACTGCCCTGAGGGCCCGAGCCCGGAATGAGCGTTCCTTCCGCGCAGCGGCCTGCCAGGCCCGCCATCCCGAGCCCGGAATGAGCGTTCCTTCCGCGCAGCGGCCTGCCAGGCCCGCCACCCCAAGCCCGGAATGAGCGTTCCTTCCACGCAGCGGCCTGCCCTGGCCATCCCCCGAGCCTGAAAGGAACGTTCCTTCCGCGCAGCGGCCTGCCAGGCCCGCCACCCCAAGCCCGGAATGAGCGTTCCTTCCACGCAGCGGCCTGCCCTGGCCATCCCCCGAGCCTGAAAGGAACGTTCCTTCCGCCCTTACGATGACTCCCAGCGGGCCATGCATGACCCAGTGGTAGTTGCATGCCTCAGGTGCGCTGGAGCCGCGCGTGGAGGGACACGGTGGCGCTGGCGGCCCGGCGGAGCAGCAACCCGTGCGCCACGCCGAGGCCGAGGTTGGCGGCGAGCGGCAGCGACAGTGGCACCTGACTGACTGCGCCGGTGACGGGCAGGAGCTGGAGCACCAGCGCGAGCAGCGTGCCGGCGCAGAGCACGGCCACACAGCGGCGGGCCTGCTGCTCCGCACCGCCAATTCCGAGCGCCATCGCGAGGCCGAGCGGCAGCAACGCGAAGGTGAGGGGATTCGCCAGCAGCAGGCCGACCTCAGGACGCAGGGCGGGGTGCTCGGAGAGGAGCCGGAGCACGAACCCGGCCAGCCCCACGGTGCCGAGCGTCACGCCGACCAGCGCATGACACAGCCCGAAGAGGACACGCACCCACCGGGAGCCCCGGCACCTGCGCAGGGCCGCGAGCAGCACCGCCATCACAGCGAGCGTCGTGCCGATGAGCAGCTCGCGCCTCACGGTGGAGACCGGCACCTCGGGAACAGGGCCCGCGCGTGACAGGTGCTCGTCGTACCGCCGGCCCACCAGTCGCACGCGGCCGTCCGCCCCCTCCGCGAGGGTGACGTCCGCGACCAGCCGCGCCAGCTCCACCGGCGTGAAGACCTCCTGCCAGCGCGTCACCGGCACATCCACGGTGGCGTTGAGCCAGAGGCCCAGCATCAGGTCCACTCCCGGAGCCCGCCAGGCATGCCGCCGCAGGTGCTCACGAGGGGTGAGGCGGGCCGGGCCGGTGGCGGCACTTCGCAGTGCCCCGTCGAGCGCCTCGTCGAGGGCATCCCGCAGCCTCGTCGCGCAGTTGGCCTCGGTGGGGTGGTACCGGTACTCGCGGTGCTCGGGCCGCACGTCGTGCTGCAGCCGGGCCAGGAGTCGCCGCCGCTGCTCCACGGTGAGGTCCAGCTCCTGCACGGAGATGGAGCGGTCCTGCTCCCGGTAGAGGAAGAACGCGGACTGCACCGGCACCCGTCCCGCCCAGAAGGTCGGCTGCTTCACGAGGAACTCGAAGGCCGCGCCCCGCCCGAAGGACGACATGCCGTAGCCATAGAGGAAGCTCGCGCCCAGCCGCGTGTCCTCGACCCACAGCGCGCTGTGGCCGAAGAGGTGGTGCACGTCCGGCCCGGGACCGAAGGTGACCAGCTTCATGCGCAGGTCCTCGGGCCGCGTGCCGAAACCCTCCGGAGGCGCGGCGTCGACGGCCGTGCTCCACGACAACACGATGACCAGGAGGAGTGTCGCGTGTCTTGCCATGCGCGCGGGTATCGCGCGGCCCTCACGGCGGGGGCAGTGCAAGAAGATTGGCAGTGTTCACGCCGGGGCCTTCAAGACACCTTGCCGCCAGCTCGCGCCGGCTGGGTGGCGCGGCTGTCGTGTTCCTTCCGAGCCCGACCCACAACGAAAGAGCTGACAACATGACTGGAACCCGTTTCTTGAATGGAGTCTCCCGGCGCGCCCTCGCGACCCTGGGGGCCGCCCTGGCCGTGACCTTCCTCGCGCTGACGCCCGGTACCGCGAGCGCGGGTGACGGCGACCGTCAAATCACCAAGCTGCGCATCACCATCCTCACCGCGGATGACAACCTGCGCCAGGCGAGCCGCGCCGTGGCCGCCCTCAAGTATGAGAATGCCTACGGCGAGGTGCTCAGCGCGGGAGGCCACCTGAACAACGCCGCGGAGTGGCCCAACTGGTCCTCGCGCACCGTGGACATCCTGATGCCCACGGGCGTCGTGCTCAGCCGGCTGCACGAGTTCAGCATCCAGTTCACCTCGGGCCAGCCGGACATCTTCTCCACCGGGGACAACTGGAACATGGCCAGCGTCCTGGTGGTGGGCATCCTCGACGATGAGAGCGAGCTCGTCCTGGTGAATCAGGCGAACAGCCCCTACCTGCACCGCTTCAAGAGCGACGCGTTCACCCGCTGGGCCACGCCGCTCTGAGGCTCACACCCGCCGCGCCCACGGGTCGTCGCCGAGCAGCGGCGGCAGGAATGACAGCCAGGCGCGGGTGGTGCGCAGCAGCTCCTCCACGGAGACGGCGGCGGCACGCAGCAGCAGGCCGCCGCCGCCCAGCGGGCTGACGGAGGGGATGAGCGCCGCGCGTGAGGAGACGGGCAGCGCGGCCACCTGTGCGGCCAGGGCCTCGCGAGCGGTCGCCAGCGCCGGGCCCACCAGCAGCACGGAGGCCAGCGCGTTGAAGCGGCCCAGGCGCTCGGCGAGCGGCCCATGCGTGGGGTCCAGCAGCCAGCGCTCGTCCACCAGGGCGCGGCCGCCCACGCTGACGCGCAGGGTGGAGGTGTAGTGCGAGAAGGCCCAGCGCTCGCCGCTGGCGTCACGGCCGGACGTCACCGGGTCCACGAGCACGAGCGAGGCGCCCGGCGCCAGCCGCACGTCCAGCGTCTGGGCATACCGCGCCTCGGTGAAACACACGGTGGGGTCCGGCACCACGGCGAGCAGCGCGCCTTCCTCCACGCGCGCCGTCAGCTCGCTGCGGCAGCCCCGGGGGGAGCGGTAGACGCGGTTGGCCCCCTGCGTGGACACCAGCGCCGACGCGCCCGGGGCCACGTCCACCTCCAGCGACACGTGGTCCCCATCCACCAGCCCGCCGCCCAGCGAGCTGGTGTACGCCCAGGCGGCGTGGCCGTGGTTGCGCGGGGTGAGCAGCCGCAGCGGGCTGTGCGCCAGCGCGGTGCGCACCACGGTGCGAGCTCCCACGCGCTCGAACGCGAGCCGCGCCAGCCCTGCGCGTCCTGCTCGCTGTGTCTCCAGGTGCCCGGCTGTCGTCATCGCTGACACATTGAGGCACCCGGCCCCCGAGCTCAATGTCTCGCGCCATGTATACAAACCAGACAGATAAGTAAAAGCCGCGATATCAGCAATACGTGCAGGTTTGCTTCAATGGCGTGGTGCCGTGCATGTCGCCGGCACCAGCCAAGGACACCCCCGTGAACATGAAGGTCGTGATTTTCAGCATGGCGCTGGGAGGGCTTCTCTCCGCCTGTGGCGGCGCTCCCGACGAGCTCGTGGACGGCACCGCGGACCAGGCGCTCGGCACGGCGGAGCAGGCCGTCTGTGAGAGCTGGGAGGAGGGTGGGCGGTACTGCACCTATAAGTGTGACCCGGGAGACCCCTACCGCTTCGCCGCCTACGGCTCCGTCCCCTACGGCGAGTGTCGCGAGTACGCGAGGTCGAGGTGCGGCCACGAGGCCTACAGCGTCTGCTGGAGCAGGCTCTGATTCACGGCAGTCCTCCCACACACACCATTTCAAGGACAGCTCCCATGAACATGAAGACCCTGCTCATCAGCCTCGCCTTCGGTGGTCTCCTCTCCGCGTGTGGTGGCCTGCCCGAGGAGGAGCTCCCCGTCGTGGACGAATCGCTCGGCTCGTCGGAACAGGCCCTCTGTGAGACCTGGGAAGAGGGCGGGCGCCGCTGCACCTTCAAGTGCACCGCCAACGGCCCGTGGCTGGTCTACGCGGCGGGCCAGATTGCCTACGGGCAGTGCCGGAGCACGGCGGACGCCTTCTGCAAGGGCGACGCGTACGCCGCCTGCTGGAGCATCTAGCCCGCGGCCGCGCGCTGGCTGACCGCGCTGGGCTGTGGCTGGATTTGTGCGGCAGCGGTGGACGGCCCCCTCCCAACGGCGGGGTCGGGGAATCCCGGAACCCTGGTACGCTTGTTACGGTATGGCGATGTGCCCGGGTGAGACCACGCTGACGGACCTCCTGGCGGGAGTGCTGCCGGAGGAGCAGCGGGCCCGGGTGCTGACGCATGTGGAGGCGTGCACCGACTGTCAGCGGGTGCTGGCGGCGGGCGGCGGCGACTCCATCCTGTCCGGGGTGGAGGCGTGCGCCACCGCGGCCTCCGCGCCGCTGGAGCGAGGCGCCACGCTGTCGCGCTACGTGGTGCTGGAGCGCATCGGTGCCGGGGCCATGGGCGTGGTGTACGCGGCCTATGACCCGGAGCTGGACCGGCAGGTGGCGCTCAAGGTGCTCCACCCGGAAGGCCGGCAGGTGGAGGAGCTGCGGCTGCGGCTGGTGCTGGAGGCGCAGGCGCTGGCGCGCCTCTCGGACACCCACGTCGTCGGCGTCCATGACGTGGGCCGGCACGGGGACGCGGTCTTCCTGGCCATGGAGCTGGTGGACGGCACCACGCTGGCGGAGTGGCTGAAGCAGCCCCGCTCCTGGCAGGAGGTGCTGCGCGTCTTTCGCGAGGCGGGGCAGGGGCTGGCGGCGGCGCACGCGGCGGGGCTGGTGCACCGCGACTTCAAGCCCACCAACGTCCTCGTCGGCCGGGACGGGCGGGCGCGGGTGACGGACTTCGGCATGGCCCGGCCCCTCAACCGCGCGGGCCCCACGGCCTCACGGAGCGCGCGGGAGCCAGGGCCGACGCCGACCAGTCCGCTGTCCAGCCCGCTGACGCGCACGGGCATGCTGCTGGGCACGCCGGCGTACATGGCCCCGGAGCTGGTGGAGGGCCGGAGGGCGGACGCGCTGTCGGACCAGTTCAGCTTCTGCGTGGCGCTCCACGAGGCGCTCTACCGCGTGCGGCCCTTCGCGGGCGACAGCCTGGAGGCGGTGACGCGCGCCGCGCTCGAGGGCCGGGTGCGCCCGGCGGGCCGGGACACGAAGGTGCCCGCCTGGGTACGGCGCGCGGTGGTGCGGGGGCTCCAGCCCCGCCCGGAGGACCGCTTCCCCTCCATGGAGGGTCTGCTCGCGGCGCTCACGCCGCCCCCCCGCCGCACGTGGGCCCGCGTGGCGGTGCTGGCCACCGCCGCGAGCGCGCTGGGGGCGGTGGTGGCGTACGGCATGGCGCATCGGAGCGAGGCGCGCTGTGAGCAGGAGGCGGAGCGGCTCGGCGTGGCCTGGGGCTCCACGCAGCGGGAGCGGGTGCGCGCGGCCTTCCTCGCCACGGGGGCGCCGTACGCGTCCGTCGCCTGGGAGAAGGTCTCCGCGACGCTGGACGCGCATGCCTCCCGGTGGCGCGAGCTGCGCGTCGAGGCCTGCCTCAAGGGCCACAGCACTCCCACCAGCGCCGCCTGGCAGACGACGGCGTGCCTGGACTCGCGGCTGTGGCAGCTGGCCGCGGTCACCGACGTGCTGGCGCACGCGGACGGGCAGACGGTGCGCAACGCCCAGCAGCTCACCGCGTCGCTGGAGGGGCTCGCCAGCTGCATCGACGCCCCGGCGCTCTCCACGCGCCCGCAGCCACCGGATGCGCTCAAGCCCCGGGTGGACGCCGCGCGGCGCGCGCTGTCGGAGGCCCAGGCCCAGCTCGCCGCGGCCCGCTTCACCGAGGGCATCCAGCGCACGTCGGCGCTCCTGGAGGAAATCAAGGGCCTGGACTACCGGCCGCTGGAGGCGGAGGTGCTCCTCGTCCACGGGCAGCTCCATGCCCAGGGCGACAAGGCGAAGGAGGCGGAGGACATCCTCTACCGGGCGCTGTGGGCCGCCGAGGCCGGACGCGACGACGAGACGGTGGCGCGCACCTGGAACTTCCTGCTCTGGGTGGTGGGGGACCTGCTCTCCCGCCCCGCGGATGCGGAGCGCATCGTCCGCCACGCAGAGGCCGCGGTGCAGCGGCTGGGGCGCGAGCGCTTCCCCGCCATCGCCGCGGACCTGCACCACCGGCTGACCATGGTGCGCCTGCAGCAGGGCCGGTACACCGAGGCGGACGAGGAGGCCCGCCGGGGCCTGGAGCTGGCGCGCCGTACGCATGGCGCGGACAGCCTGCGCACCGCCGACTTCATCTACAACCTCGCCCGGGTCCGCTACCGCCTCAGGCGGTATTCCGAGTCGGCGGAGCTGCACCGGCAGGCGCTCGAGCTGCGCGAGCGCCACCTGGGCGTCGACCACCCCGAGCTCGTCAGCAGCATCAACGGCCTCGCCATCGTGCTGGAGGAGCTGGGCCGGACCGAAGAGGCGCTGGCGGGCTTTCGCCGCTCCATCGCCCTCCACGACAGCAGCGGGACACCGGAGCACAGGTCCCTGGCGGTCCCGCTCAGCAACCTGGGCGCGTGGTACAGGACCCAGGGCCGCCTGCGGGAGGCCCGGGAGCACTTCGAGCGGGCCTACGCCATCTTCGAGCGGGCCTATGGACCCGACCACCCCAGTACGGCCGTCACGCTCGCGAACCTGGCCCGGCTGTCCGGTGACGAGGACAGAATCGAGGAAGCCCTCGCGCAGCTCCAGGACGCCCTGGAGCGCTTCCAGCGCTCGCTGGGCCCGGACTCGCCGCGCAGCGCCACGGCGCTCCTCTACCGCGCGTACGTCCACGAGCGTGTGGGGCACTACTCCGAAGCGCGGCGTGACCTGCTGCGGGTGCAGGCCATCCTGGAGAAGGCGCATGGCCCCGGGAAGGGCAACTCGGTCATCCCGCTGTCGCCCCTGGCCGCCCTGGCCCTGCGCGCGGGGGCGCCCCGGGAGGCGCTCGGGTACTGCCAGCGCGCCCTGGAGTTCAACGAGCGCGCCGATGGGCCGGACTCGATGGAGTCCGCCCGGAGCCAGACCTGCGTCGCGGAGGCCTACGTGGCGCTGCGCCTTCCGGAGAAGGCCGTGCCGCTCGCCGAACGCGCGCGCGAGCGGCTGGCCAGCTCCATCAGCGAGCGGATGGACACGGCCTGGGCCACCTTCGTGCTGGCCCGGGCATTGATGGCGCTCCAGCCGCCGGAGCGCGAGCGCGCTCTCGTCCTGGGCCAGGAGGCCCGCTCGCGCTATGAGGCCCTGGGCATCCGCGCCCGCCCGGAGCTGGAGCAGGTGCGGGCCTGGCTGCGGCGGGAGGGCGTGAGATGAGCACGACACCGGAACGGAACTCGCTGACCGCGCTGCTGCGCGCCTATGTCCCGCTGGAGCTGCGGCCCCGGGTGGACGCGGTGCCGGAGCTGGAGGCGCTGCTGGAAGGGCACCTGACGGCGGCCCGGGCCGCGTGGCCCACGGTGCCACTGCCGGTGGAGGACTTCCTGCGCCACGTGGCCCGGCACCTCCCCGCCGAGGCGACGGAGGACGTGCTGCGCCAGCTGCACGGCGCGGACCTGTACCTCGCGTGCGCCTGCGCGGCGGGCACCCCGCAGGCGCTGCTCGCCTTCGACCAGCATGTCCTCCGGAAGGTGCCCTCGCGGCTGGGCCCGCTGCCCCGCGCCACCGTGGACGAGGTGCTGCAGGTGCTCCGCGCGCGGCTGCTGATGGCCCGGGGCGAGGCGCCGCCGCGCATCGCGGACTACTCCGGCCGGGGCCCGCTGGTGGCCTGGGTGCGCATCACCGCCGCGCGCATCGCCGGCGAGCTGGCCAGCCGGGACGGCCGCCAGGAGCTGTTCGACGAGCCGCCCGAGGCGCTCGCGCGGATGCTCTCCACCGGGGACCCGGAGAACGAGCTGCTGCGCAAGGACTCGCGCGAGCTGCTGGTGGACGTGCTCCGCTCCGTGCTGGCGGCGATGCCGGAGCGCGAGCGCGCGCTGCTGCGGCTGCACCACCTCCATGGCTTCACCCTGGACCGGCTCGCCGCGCTGTACGGGGAGTCGCGCTCCGGCATGCAGCGGCAGGTGGCCCATGCCCGCGAGCGGCTGATGAAGCTCACCCGCACGGAGCTCGCCAGCCGGATGCGGCTGGAGGCCCCGGAGCTGGAGAGCCTGCTGGGCCTCGTGAGCAGCCGGCTGGACCTCAGCCTCCACCGCCTGCTCGGCTGAGGCGCCCGCCCGCTACCTCCGGGGCCAGGCCTCGCGCATGGCCCCGGCCACCTCCTGGAGCGCGTCCCGGAAGGGCGAGCGCTTCCTCCAGATGAGGGCGAGCGTCCGCTTGGGCGCCGGGGCGGCGAAGGGGCGCACCCGCAGGTCCGAGCGCTTCGCCTCGGTGGAGACGGCCAGCGCGGGCAGCAGGGTGACGCCGGCGCCCGAGGCAATCATCTGCGTGAGGGTGGGGAAGCTCGTCGCGCGGAACTCCAGCTCGTGCGCGCGGGCCTTCGCACACAGCGCCAGCGCCTGCTCCCGGAAGCAGTGCCCCTCGTCCAGCAGCAGCACGTCCTCCCCCCGCAGCTCGGAGGGAAGGACGTCCCCCTTCTTCTGGCCGAGCGGGTGGTCCTTCGGCGTGACGAGAAAGAACGGGTCATCCGCGAGCACCGCCGACTCCACGTCGCCCAGCTCCGCCTCCAGGGCCACCAGCGCGCCGTCCAGGACTCCGCGCTCCAGCTCGCGGGCGAGCGCCTCCGTCTTGTCCTCCAGCCAGCGCAGGGTGAGCTGCGGGAAGCGCTTTCGCAGCGTGGGCGTCACCGCGGGCAGCAGGTAGGGCGACACGGTGGGGATGACCCCCAGCCGCAGCGTGCCGCTGAGCGGGTCGCCCGCCCGCCGGGCCGCCTCCATCAGCGCGTCCACCTCCACCAGCAGCCGTCTCGCACGTTCGACCAGCTCCATTCCCACCGTGGTCAACAACACGCGCCGCCGGTCGCGCTCGAACAGCTGCACCCCCAGCACGCCCTCGAGCTGGGCAACCTGCGCGCTCAGCGACGGCTGGGACACATGGCACCGCTCCGCGGCCTTCCGGAAGCTGAGCAGGTCCGCCACCGCCACGACATATTGGAGCTGGCGCAGGGTGAAGGGATGGGGCGCGAGGTTCATGGCCCCAGCCTATCAACTCCATCCAGACGATATCTTGGCGCGCTCAGTCCCGGGAGCGGGATGAGCTGGTGAAGAACCTGGTGGGCTCCGGGACGGGGGCGGCTACGGCGAGTCCGGGCTGCCCTCGTCCTCGGGGACGAGCACCGTCTTGAGCTGGTCCAGGACGTCGGGCTCCACGTCGGTGAAGGCGAGCCCCACCTCGAAGCGGGCCACCTCGCCGGCGGGCAGCTTCTTCGTCCACGCCACGCGTGCGTGGCACCGCAGCGAGGTGCCGTCCTTGAGGAACAGGTCCAGCTCCAGGGGGCTGTTATCCGCGTAGAGGTCGTCGGAGTAGATGCGGATGCCGCCGAGGCTGGCGTCCAGCACCTGCTGCTTCTCCACGCGCCTCAGTCTCGCGGGCCGGGCGTACAGCGGCGCGGCCAGCCGGGGAAACCGGCGACGTTCCGAGGGAGTGTCATTCGCGCTCACGCTGTGCCTCATCAGCCTTCTCCGAGAATGGTCCGGCCGGTCCTCGCGGACTGCGTGCAAGAGCATAGGGGATACTGTGGCTCCCTAGGAAATCAGCTGAAGATTTCGAAGAGGCCCGCGAGCACCACCCCCATGGCCTCGCCGACCGCCGAGCCCACGGTGGAGGCCCCGTCCACCACCACGTCGACGACGGTGCCGGCGTTGTCGACGATGACCTCCAGCGTGACCTCGGCCACCACCTCCACGGCGGTCTCCGTCACGGCTCCCACCACCTCCAGCCCCGAGTCCCGGAGCTGGGAGCGCACCGGGTCCGGACCGCCAGCGGCCGCCTGGGAAGCGGCCAGGGCGGCCGCGGTGGCGGCGGCCACCGCCACGCCGCCCACCAGGGGACGGAGCGAGCTCTTCGGTGCACGGCTGAGGAGGGTGAGCTCGTTCGCATCCAGCCAGAGGCCGTGACACTGCCCGCAGACGTCCACCGCGCAGACCTCCATCCGCACCTGGGAGAGGCGCTCGCCGCAGGTGGGACAGCCCACGGTCTGCGCGCCACACAGCCCGCAGTGGGTGCGGTCCGCGGCGACATGGTGTCGGGAGTGGGGGCAGCGCCGGGGCGCCTGGGCCAGCGCGTCCCACAGTGCTTCCGACTTCCAGGCCGAGGTCAGCCGCTCCAGCTCGCCGTGCTCCAGCCAGTGGCCCTTGCAGGTGTCACAGGTGTCCACCTGGACACCGTGGACCCGGGTGGTGCGCAGCGTCGTGTTCGTCTTCGTCTGGCAGATGGGGCAGGGCCGGCTCATGGGGACGGCATGTTTCCATGAAACCGGCGGCCCGGCACACCGGGGCTACAGGGCGTTCTGCACCGCCGTCTCCAGCTCCTGGCGGGGATACCAGTCCAGGGGGCGGCGGCCGTTCACCAGCTCCAGCGTCCCCTCCGTGAGCGACACGGCGGGGTGCCTGTCGGTGCGCAGGTGGATGCGCTTCACCTTCTCGCGCAGGGCCGCCCGGCCGACGTCGTCCTTCACCAGGGCATCCAGCACCTCACGCGTGCGCTCCGCGAGGAAGGCGAGGGCGCGCAGCTCGTCGGCGCTCCCCGCGTTGATTCCGGGGGCGAGCCCCACGACGAGGGCCGTCTCCGTGGCGGCGCGCACGCGGGCCTCCAGCGCCGCCAACTGGCGCTTCAGCTGGAGCAGCGAGGGGACCGGCACCGCGTCGCGCTTGAGGGCGCCGAAGGCGGGCACGTCATGGACGGTCACCGTCTCGATGGTGCCCACGGGGATGATGACCGCGTCATCGTAGGGGGTGTCGCTCTCTCGGGGCTGGTAGAGCAGCACGGCGCGGCCCTCGCGGCGGTCCTCCAGGATGTCCTTCACGAAGCCGGACACGGCGCGCCCGCTGCGCAGCGAGAGCGTCAGCCGGGGGAGCACCAGGGGGATGCCCGCCTCCTGGCGGCCGGCCATGCTGAGCGCCGCGTGCAGCACCGCGTCCAGGCCCTTGGCCCCGGAGTCGGTGAAGGCGCGCAGCAGGTCCTCGGCGTAGACATTGGCGGGCGTGGGCGCGGACTCCAGCGCCTGCTGGATGGCCTGCTGGCGGTCCTCCACCTCGTCCACGTTGGTGACCGGCTCGTGGTCCAGGGTGAGCACGCCGTCCTGGAAGCGGGCGACGCTGGACGCGGAGGAGTTGCCGGCGCTGTTGCGGATGACGACGCGCCGGAGCGAGCCCTGGAGCGACTCGCGGCCCAGGTCATCCTGGCAGATGGCGCGCAGCGCTCCGATGAGCGGCGCGAAGTACACCTTGGGCCACGCCTCCTCGTAGAGGTGCTCGTAGCCCTCCGCGGCGAGGCTGGCCCAGTCGACCTCCACCGTCACCTCGAAGCGCGCGGCGGCGTCCAGGTCCTTCTTGAGCTTCGGGTAGTGCGTCTCCTCGAACTGCTTCGCGGCCTTGCGCTCGGCGATGCCCATCCAGCCCTCCCGGGAGTTGGCGGGCGGGAGTCTCGTCCAGCGGGCGACGCCCCGACAACCCGGGTTGTCATTGGACGGGGAAAGTACGATATCCGAACAAAGTAGGTTTGTCGTGTCCTCGCAGTCCACTGGAGCCATTCATGAGGCGTCGTCGTCTGTTGTGGCTGGGCATGGCTGGAGCCCTCGCGTTCCTTGTCGGGTGTAATCCTCCAACACCCGAAGAAAGCAGGTCTCCGGACGAGGCGGGGACGTCCCGTGCTCCGGCGGCGGCGCCCGTGCGCGTTCCGAAGACGGTGGGCAAGAAGGTCTACGCCCACGTCATGCCCTGGTTCGAGACGCCCGCGTCCTCGGGCAATGGCGCCTGGGGCATCCACTGGACGATGGCGAACCAGAACCCCAACGTCGTGGACGGCTCGGGCCGGCGGCAGATTGCCTCCCACTACTACCCGCTCATCGGGCCCTATGCGTCCGGCGACAAGGACGTCATCGAGTACCAGTTGTTGCTGATGAAGTACGCGGGCGTGGATGGCGTCCTCGTCGACTGGCCGGGGACGGTGAATGCCTGGGACTACGCGAAGAACCGGCAGAACGCCGACGCCCTCATCGCCCGCACGGCGGCGGTGGGCCTGGACTTCGCGCTCGTCTACGAGGACCACAACATCAAGCTCGCCTTCGACGCGGGCTTCATCTCCAACAAGCTCGCGGCGGCGCAGAACGACATCAACGCGCTGAAGAACCAGTACTTCCCCCAGGGCAACCACATCAAGGTCAACAACGCGCCGCTGCTGCTCGTGTTCGGCCCGCAGACCTTCCAGTCGCCCGCCGAGTGGAGCAACCTCTTCGCGCCGCTGTCGCCGAAGCCCACCTTCCTGACGCTCTGGTACGAGTCCCCGGAGGCGGGCGGCAACGCGAGCGGTGAGTATGCGTGGATCTACTCGGACTTCACCGCGGGCCTGAATCACTTCTACAACAACCACCCGGTGCCCCTGAAGCTCGGCGTGGCGTACCCGGGCTTCCATACCTTCTACAGCGCGGGCGGCTGGGGCGGCCCCACCTGGAGCCTGCCGCACAACGGCCTGAGCAGCTTCGGGCAGACGCTGGACCTGGCGAAGAACAGCGGCAGCGTCAATCACATCCAGCTCGCCACGTGGAATGACTATGGCGAGGGCACCATGCTCGAGCCGACGCGCGAGTTCGGCTACGGCTTCCTCACCACGCTGCAGCAGAAGCTGGGCGTGCCCTACTCGCAGCGCGAGCTGGAGCTCATCAACACGCTGTACCAGCAGCGCAAGCAGTACGCGGGCAACGCGGCGAAGCAGGCCGAGCTGGACCAGGCCTTCTCGTACCTCGTCTCGCTCCAGGTCACCCAGGCGGCGAACATCCTCAACGGCGGGGGCTCCACGCCCACCAGCATCCCCCTCACCAACCCCGGCTTCGAGTCCGGGATGACGGGCTGGGCGACGTGGTCCCCCAACGGCACGGCGGCGGCCTTCAGCGAGACGTACAATGGCGCGCAGGCGGGCGCGTACCACCTGACGCACTGGCGCACGGCGCCGTTCGAGGCGTGGACGTACCAGGCCGTCTCCGGCCTGGCTCCCGGCAACTACAAGGTCCGCGCCTGGGTGCGGAAGGGCGGAGACTTCGAGTTCGCCCGCCTCCAGGTGCAGACGTGCGGTGGCTGCCCGCCGGTCTTCACCCTGCTGGGCACGTATGGCGGGTGGACGCAGGTCGAGACGCCGAGCATCTCCGTCACGGGTGGCTTCCTGGAAGTGGGCTTCCACTCCCGGGCTCCCGCGGCGAACGGCGCCAGCTTCATCCACATGGACAGCGTGGAGCTGCTCCGGCAGTAGCGGCACGGGGCGGGGGCGGAGTTGCACCATCCACCCGACTTCAATTGAGCTGGAGGGGAGGCTTTGCGATGGTCTCTTCCATGAAGCGTTGCCTCCTCCCATTTCTCGCCCTCGTCTCCTGTGCAACCCCGTCGGGCACGGCGCCCGCTCCGGAGGTCGCTGCTCCCGCCTCGGCGCCCACCGCGCCCGCGCTCCCCCAGGAGGTGCGGCTGGCCGACCTCCGGCAGCTCACCTTCGGAGGAGAGAACGCGGAGGCCTACTGGTCCTTCGACGGCCGGCAGCTGTCCCTCCAGGCCCGGCTGGAGGGCATGGGGTGTGACCGCATCTTCCGCATGGCCGTCGACGCGCAGGAGGCGAAGCCCGCGCTGACTCCGGTGTCGACCGGGCAGGGCGCCACCACGTGCGCGCACTTCCTCCCGGGAGACCAGGAGGTCATCTACGCGTCCACGCACCTGGGTGGCGACGCGTGCCCGCCGCGCCCCGACCACTCCATGGGCTACGTCTGGGCCCTCTACGACACCTACGACATCTTCAAGTCGGGCGCGGACGGTGTGCTGACGCATCTGACGGCGTCGCCCGGCTACGACGCGGAGGGCACCGTCTGCGCGAAGGACGGCTCCATCATCTTCACCTCCGTGCGGGATGGAGACCTGGAGCTGTACCGCATGGACCGGGACGGGAAGAACGTGCGGCGGCTGACGCACACGCCCGGCTATGACGGCGGCGCGTTCTTCAACGCAGACTGCACGAAGATTGTCTGGCGCGCCTCGCGGCCCCGGCCCGGCAAGGAGCAGGACGACTACAAGGCGCTGCTGGACAAGGGCCTGGTGCGGCCCACGAAGCTGGAGCTGTACGTGGCCAACGCGGACGGCTCGGAGGCGCGGCAGGTGACGTGGCTCAACGCCGCCGCCTTCGCGCCCTTCTTCCACCCCAACGGCCGGCGCATCCTCTTCTCGTCGAACCATGGCGACCCCAAGGGGCGCGAGTTCGACATCTGGGCGGTGGACGTGGACGGCTCCAACCTGGAGCGCATCACCCACGCCCCAGGCTTCGACGGCTTCCCCATGTTCTCCCCGGACGGGAAGTGGCTGGTGTTCTCCAGCAACCGCGCCACGGCGCCGGGCCGCAACGACACCAACGTCTTCCTCGCGCGCTGGGTGGAGGACGCGAAGCCCGCCGCCGCCCCTGAGACGGCCACGGAGCGCATCAAGCGGGACGCCACCTTCCTTGCCGCGCCGGAGCGCGACGGGCGCGGCATCGACACCCCGGGCCTGGAGGCGGCGGGGAGGTTCATCGAGACGCGCTTCCAGGAGCTGGGCCTGAAGCCCGCGGGAGACGGTGGCACCTACCGGCAGGTGTTCCCGGTGACGACGGCTGTGAAGGCCGGCGCCGGGACGCAGGTGACGCTCGGGGGCACGGTGGTGCCGGCGGACGCGTTCACGGTGCTCGGGTTCTCCTCGCAGGGCGTGGCCGAGGGGCCGCTGGTGTTCGCCGGCTACGGCATCGTGGAGCCGTCCCTGAAGGTGGACGACTACGCGAAGCTGTCGGTGAAGGGGAAGCTGGTCGTGGTGCGGCGCTTCGTGCCGGACTCGGCCACCTTCGCGGACACGGACAAGCAGCGGCGCTTCGGTGACCTCCGCTACAAGGCGTGGGTGGCGGCGCAGCGGGGCGCGAAGGCGCTCATCGTCGTGGACTGGCCGGAAGCACCTACGCCCGCGGTGAAGGACTGGAGCCCGCCGCCCGAGGCGTCGCTGCCCGGCCTCGCTCCCGAGGGCCACGGCGACGCGGGCCTCCCCGTGGTGGTGGTGAAGCGCTCGGTGATGGAGCCGCTGATGGGGCCGCTGACGCAGCGCAAGCGCGTGGAGGGGCGCATCGCGGTGAAGCTCGAGCCCGAGCAGCGCGACGCCTTCAACGTGGCGGGGCTGCTGGAGGCCGGGGAGGGCAAGGCGCCGGGCGCCATCGTCATCGGCGCGCACTATGACCACCTGGGCTTCGGCGGGCGCAACTCGCTGGCGCCGGACCGGCACGAGCCGCACGTCGGCGCGGACGACAACGCGTCGGGCGTGGCCGGCCTGCTGGAGATTGCGCGCACCCTCGCGGAGCAGCGGGGCCAGCTCAAGCGCGACGTGCTGTTCGTGGCCTTCTCTGGCGAGGAGACGGGGGTGCTCGGGTCCACGCACTTCACGCGGCAGCGGGGCGACGCCGGGATGAAGGGCATTGCCGCCATGCTGAACCTGGACATGGTGGGCCGGCTTCGCTCGGGCGGGCTGACGGTGCTGGGGGCCGAGTCCGCCTCGGAGTGGGGCCCGCTCGTCACCGCCGCCTGTGACAAGGCCCGGGTGTCGTGCAGCGCCAGCGGCGACGGCTACGGCCCGAGCGACCACTCGCCGTTCTATGCGGCGGGCGTCCCGGTGCTGCACTTCTTCACCGGGGCCCACTCGGACTACCACAAGCCCACGGACACGGTGGACGGCCTCAACGTGGCGGGCACGGCGCGGGTGGCGGGCATCGTCTCGGACGTCGCGCTGGCGCTGGATGGGAAGGCGGCGCTCACCTACCGCAAGGTGCCCTCACCGGCGCCGCGCGGGGACATGCGCAGCTTCAACGCCTCGCTCGGCACCGTGCCGGACTACGCGGGTCCGCCCCAGGGACAGAAGGGGATGTTGCTCGCGGGCGTGCGCGCCGGGGGCGCGGCGGACCAGGCGGGCATGAAGCGCGGTGACATCCTGGTGCGGCTGGGCAAGCACGGGATTGGCGGCGTGGAGGACCTGATGTTCGTGCTCAACAGCGCGAAGCCCGGCGAGACGGTGCGCGCCGTGGTCCTCCGCGAGGGGAAGGAAGTGCCGCTGGAGGTGACGTTCCAGGAGAGCAAGCGTCCCCGCTGAGCGCGGGGGGCGCGTCCGGCGCTCGACGTCGAACGTGGCCGGGCCCACCTGCCGTGCCCGCCTTTGAACGCGGCTACCGGCTCGCGGGTGTCACCGCGCGCCGCCACTTCACCTCGCCGACGGCGCCTGTTCCCCCGGTCGTCGGCGCGGGGACGGTGTACTTCAGCTCGTCGTCCGTCAGCGTGAAGGTGCGCCGCTGCTCCGTTCCCTCCCAGTTCGGGAACGAGGCGTGGTCGATGTGGAAGGTGATGGTGCGCTCCGCCTCGTCCACCGAGTACCGGCCGAAGTGGGAGTTGGCTCCCCGCACGGTGGCCTGGTTCTCCTCCGGCGTGCCCTGGTTCTTGTCGCTGGACGCGAACCGGGTGCGGCCCGCGCGCAGAATCTGGATGGAGTAGCGACCCTGGCCATCGAACATGAGGAGGCCCTGGGGCTCGGCGCCGTACAACTGCACGCGCTTGCCATCCGGGAGCACGTTGTCGACCAGGACGAGCGTCCAGGTCCCCACGAGCTGCTCCTTGAAGGACTTCTGCCGGGCGACCGCCTCGCTCGAGGAGGGGAGTACAGCCAGGAGCAGCAGGGACACGGCAGCGAGCGCACGCATATGGACTCGATTCATGGGGGTTCGTCCTCTCACATCAGCAGCCCACCGCCGTCCACGGAGAGGACGGTGCCGGTGAGGAAGGGGTTGGTCATGGCGAAGAGGGTGGCAGCGGCCAGGTCCTCCGTCTTGCCCACGCGGCGGGCGGGGGCCCTGCTGGCGTAGTCCGCGAAGAGCCGCTCGCGGGCCTCGGCGCTGAGCCGGTCCCAGAAGGAGCCCGAGTCCACCACGCCCGGCGAGATGGCATTGAGCCGCACCGGCGCCAGCTCCACCGCCATGGCCTTGGTGAAGGCCTCCAGGCCGCCATTGACCAGACTGGTGATGGCCGTGCCCACGGCGGGCTTCCACGCGCGGAAGCCGGAGAAGAAGGTGAACGAGCCCTCGGGAGAGACGCGCGGAGCGGCGTGCTTCACCAGGAAGATGGGCGCCCAGAGCTTGGCGGCGAAGGCCCGCTCGATGGCCGCTGCACCCAGCCCGGTGAGGGGGCCGACGGCGCCCTGACTGACGGTGCTCACCAGGTGGTCGAAGGCGCCCACCGCCGCGAAGAAGGCCGCCACCTCCGCTTCCACCGAGGCGTCGAGGACGCGCACCTCGCGGGGGCCATTCATCAAGTCGGCGGTGGCCTCCAGCGTCTCCCGCCTGCGGCCCGCCAGCACCACGCTGGCGCCCGCTCGCGAAGCCGCGACGGCCACGCCCCGCCCGATGCCCGAGCCAGCCCCAACGACAATCACCTTCCTGCCTTCCAGTTGCATGGGTGCGCCTTCCGTGACGGATGGAATCCCGTAACCGCATGAACAGGTTACAGAAGGGGGGTATGGTTGAAGTTCCGTAACCTGTCAACCCGGTTTCATGCTTTCTTGCGGAGCGTCATGGCACCTCGAAGACCTCAGGAGGGTGAGCTGCGGGACGGGTTCAAGTTCCGCTCGGGCCGGCTGTCGCTGGACCTGCCGGCGTCGCTGGCCGCCCGGCTCAAGGCCGAGCCGAAGGACCTGCTGGAGACGCCGCAGGACCTGGGCCGCTGGCTCGTGGCCGCCGGGCTGGCGCCGAAGGACCCGAAGCCCACGGCGGAGGAGCTGCGGCAGGCGCGCGAGCTTCGCGAGGCCCTCTACCGGCTGGCGGTGGCCCGCCTGCGCGACGAGGACCTCGACTTCAGAGACAGGGCGCTGGTGAACCGGTGGGCGGCGGAGCCGCCTCCGGCGCCGCAGCTGGGCCCCGAGGGGCTGACGTGGACGAGCGGAGGCGTGCGCTCACTGCTGGCGGCGGTGGCGCGGGACGGCGTGGAGCTATTGGGCGGCCCGCTGGCGGAGCGCATCCGCAACTGCGAGGGCGAGGGCTGCGCGCTCCTCTTCGTGGACACCTCTCGCTCCGGGCAGCGGCGCTGGTGCTCCATGTCGGGCTGCGGCAACAAGGCGAAGGTGGAGGAGTTCCGCCGTCGCCAGCGGGGAGAGGGCGGGTAGGTCAGCTCCGGGGCCTCCGCCGGACCGCTCCGCGTGCGGGGCGCTTCGGTGCTACCGGCGCGGACGCGGGCGCCTTGCTCCTGCTGGCCGCGCCCGACAGCCGCTCGGGGATGCGCGCCACGAGGAGGTCGATGGCCGCGCGCACCTTCGAGGGCAGGTGCTTGCTCTGCGGCCACACGGCGTAGATTTCATTGCCGTAGCGGGGCGCGTCCTTCAGGACCTCGACGAGCCGGCCCTCGCGCAGGTGCTCCGCGATGAGCCAGCACGGCAGCCACGCGAGCCCGGCGCCTCCCACCGCGGCGTCGGCGATGGCCTCCACGTCGTCGAAGCGCAGGCGGGCCGGGACGGACACGAGTCGCTCGCCGCCCTGGCCATCCGGAAACCGCCAGGGCTTGCCCACACCGTTGCGCCCGTAGGCGATGGCCTCGTGGGTCACCAGCTCGTCGAGGGACTTCGGGGCGCCGTGCCGCGCCAGATAGCCCGGTGAGGCGCAGACCACCATGGACTGCACTCCCAGCCGGCGGGCCGTCAGGCCCGCCTGGTCGGCGAGGGGCGCGACGCGGATGGCCAGGTCGAAGCCGTCCTCGACGAGGTCCACCACGCGGTCGCTGAAGGCCATCTCCAGCTGCAGGCCGGGATGCTGGCGCGTCAGCTCCCACAGCAGCGGCGCGACGCAGTGCCGGCCAACCATCACCGACGCACTCACCCGCAGGCGGCCGGTGGGCGCGCGCCGGCCGGAGTCCAGCGCGGCCTCGGCGGCCTCCAGCTCCGCCAGCGCGCGCACGCAGCGCTCGTAGAACGACTGCCCATCCTCGGTGAGGCTCTGCCGGCGCGTGGTGCGCTGGAACAGGCGCGTCTCCAGCCGCTCCTCCAGCCGGGAGATGCTCTTCCCGATGGCCGAGCGCGACAGCCCCATGCGCTCGGCCGCGAGCGCGAAGCTGCCAGCCTCCGCGGCCTGCACGAAGGCGAGGACTCCACTGAGGCGGTCCGTCATGGCGGTTGCTCCGATTGGTGCCTGGAAGTCGCCAGTGATTCGACAAACTGTCGTCACTGGCGACTACACGTCGTCCGTATATCCCCCCTGCTTCTTTCACGCACGACGATGGAGACGACGATGAGCGGCACGATGAAGCGGTGGCAGCTGCGGCAGGGGGGCCGGAAGGGGCTGGAGCTGGCGGACGTGGAGGTTCCCCGGCCGGGGCCGGACGAGGTGCTGGTCCGCGTCTCGGCCGTGTCCCTCAACTACCGCGAGAAGCTCTTCCTGGACGGTGGCGGCTATACGAGCGCGCACCAGCCCTTCACCCCGGCCTCCGACATGGCGGGCGAGGTCGTCGCCACGGGCGCCGAGGTCCGCCACTTCAAGGAAGGGGCGCGCGTCATCGCCAACTTCCAGACCGACTGGGTGGAGGGCCCCGTGCCTCCGAGGGGAACCGTGCGCAGCCTCGGCGGCAACGCCCCCGGCGTGCTGGCCGAGTACGTGGCCATGCCCGAGCGCTGGCTGGTCGACTCACCGCGGACGCTGGATGACGCGCAGGCGAGCACGCTGCCCTGCGCCGGCCTCACGGCCTGGACGTCGCTGGTGGAGCTGGGCGCGCTGCGGCCGGGCCAGACGGTGGTGACCCAGGGCACGGGCGGCGTGTCCCTGTTCGCCGTCCAGCTCGCCAGCGCCATGGGCGCGAAGGTCATCGTGCTCTCCGGTGACGAGGGCAAGCTCGCGCGCGCCCGGGCGCTGGGCGCGGCGCACGGCATCCACCGGCGTCACACGCCCGACTGGGACAAGGCGGTGCTCGAGCTCACGCAGGGGCAGGGCGCCGACCACATCCTGGAGCTGGTGGGCGGTGACAACCTGGCCCGCTCGGCGAACGCCCTGGCATCCCACGGACGCATCTCGCTGATTGGCGTGCTGGAAGGCTTCGAGAGTCGCTTCCCGGTGCTGCCAATGCTCCAGACGTTTGGCGTCATCCAGGGCATCCTCGTGGGCCACCGGCGCGGCCTGGAGAGCCTGGTGCGTGCCGTCGACCAGCTGGCGCTGAAGCCTGTCATCGACGCCAGCTACCCTCTCAGCGAGCTCCCCGCCGCGCTCGAACATCTGGACCGCGGGCCCTTCGGCAAGCTTGTGATTCGCGTCCGCCCCTGAGGCCGGCGGAACCCCTCTCAATACTCCCTGGCAGCCCCGGTGTAGGTGACCCATCGGGTATTGAGAGCAGTTGTAGCCCGGTTACCAAATTGAAGCGCTACTTGACAGGGCTAGCAGTCCCATTAATGTGCGCGGACTCTCGGTGCGTGAGGCTTGCACCGTGAGAGATGCAGTACTGCTGTTCCCCACCAGGAGGAGTAAACACATGAAGCTCAAGACCAAGGTTCGTGGCGGTCCCCGTGGCTGTGGTCCGGTCCTCACCTGCGTGATCTACTGCGAAGAGTCCCAGATCATCCTGTAGTCGCAGGACCGCCGGCAGGCAGGACATTGCCTGCTGGCGCCCCGCAGTGGGGTGCCCTTTCCCGAGGGACGCGCTGGAGGCTCCCCGAGTCTCGCGCCGACCTCGCCCGCTTCAACCTGCGTGCAATCGTGGCGTGCTGGCTGATGCAAACCCCGTACAACTTTGATTCTACTGCTTTAGTTAAGCTGAACTTGACTGAGTGTAAAACTCCGTTACTATGGCAGCACTCTTGGGCGCACGAAGCCTGTGCTCGAGAGCAGCGCTGTCGTTGTTCCAATCAAAAGGGGAAACACATGAAGCTCAAGACCAAGGTTCGCGGCGGTCCCCGTGGTTGCGGTCCCATCTATCCCGAGTGCGTGTACATGTGTACGGAGACGATGCAGACCCTGTAGTCCTGGGGAAGGCCAGCAGGCGGTGCATCGCCTGCTGGTGTCTGGACTGGCGCGGTGGTGTGAAGTCTTTCTGAATCATCCGGTGGCTTGACTCGCGAAAGCGGTGTCGCTGCCTGGGCAACACCCTCTCGATGAGGCGCCGCGGCGTCTCTCGTGAGTGTCCCTCGAGAGCCTGAGCTGAAGCCTCCGCTCGCATGCGCGGAAGCGTCATTTCATCGGCCATGGGGAAGGAAACGCGGGGCCGCCGTTCAACGACTGGGACGGATTTCCAACCGGTGGACCCGGGCCGCTCCCGACGTACCCCACCGTCACACCCACGAGGAACAACATGGACACGCATGACGAGAAGCCCGAGGGCGCGCCCTCGGCGGACCGCCGTAACTTCATGAAGACCGTGGTCACCGGCACCGTCGCCGCGGGCCTGGCCGCCACCGTGGGCAAGGCGGAGGCCGCCACCGCCGGCCTGTGTGGCAAGCCCGTCGAGCTTCCGGTCGCGGCCGTGAAGGCGAAGGTGGTCTTCCCCTCCAAGGCGCCGCCGACGCTGGCCCAGCTCCACGCGGCGCTCGACGAAATCATCAAGCCGAGCGGCTGCCCCAACTGCGGCCTGGGGGGCATCCTCAAGGACCGCGGCATCATCCGCGAGCTGATCCTCAACACCGGGTACCTGGGCGATGTGCAGGAGCCCATCACCCTCATCGAGGACTTCGGCGCCCAGAACTTCTGAGCGACCAGGGCCGGCGGGATGGAATCGACCTGGAGAGCTGGTGACTTCGTCCCGCCGCGCCGGCTGGGCGTGGGGCTGACGTACATCCCTGGCGCGCCCGCCGTCGAGGCGAGCCGGGGCGCGGTGGACTACCTGGAGCTCAGTCCGGACATCCTCTGCCACGAGCAGGTGGAGGGCGGCACGCGCCGGCTCGTCCCACAGCCCGCGCGGCTGGAGCAGATGCTGCGCGACACCGAGGGCGTGCCCGTCGTCGTCCACGGGCTCGGGCTGTCCATCGGCTCGGCGCGCGGGTGGAACGCGGCGTACCTGGAGCTGCTGGACACGGTGCGGGAGCTGCGCCCCTTCTTCTGGCACAGCGAGCACCTGGGCTTCCTCACGGTGGATGGGCCCGGAGGCGAGCTGAACGTGGGCACGCCACTGCCGCTGCCCTTCACGGAGGAGGCGCTGGAGCTGCTCGTGCCTCGCGGCGAGGCGCTGGCGAGGCGCTACGGGGTGCCCTTCCTGCTGGAGAACCTGACGTGGTACCTGCCCGGGCTGCCCTCGGATGGGGGCCGCGACGAGGTGGCCTTCCTCAATGACTTCGTCGAGCGCTCCGGCTGCGGGCTGCTGCTGGACCTCTACAACCTGCACTGCAACGCGGTGAACCACGGCTTCGACGCGCTCGAGGCCCTGGGCCGGCTGCGGCTGGACCGCGTGGTGCAGGTGCACGTCGCCGGGGGAGACACCCACGACGGCTTCCTGATGGACGTGCACAGCCAGGTGGTGCCGGAGCCGGTGTGGGAGCTGCTGGAGTGGCTGGTGCCGCGCGCGCCGCACCTCGCGGGCATCAGCTATGAGCTGCTGGAGGAGGCGCGGCTGAGCCCGGACACGGTGCTCCAGCAGCTGGAGCGAGCCCGGTCCCTGTGGCGCCTGCATCCGGCGCTGGCGGGAAAGGCGGGGCGGCATGGGGCTGCGTGACTGGCAGGCCGCGCTCGGGCAGCTGGTGGAGGCGCGCTCGTCGGGGCGGGGCGTGGAGGGAGTGCTGGCGTCGCTGGAGGAGCGACCGCTGAAGGACGAGGAGCGCCGCTGGCTGCGCGAGGTGGTGCACACGCCCGGCTTCGCGCTGACTTCGGACGTGCCCCGTTGGTGGCGAGACCTGAGAGTGCAGCGGTCGGCGCGGCTGACGCTGATGGCGCTGCGGGGAAGCCAGGAGGAGGTGCTCCGCGACTACCTGCGCGCCGTGCCCTGCTTCACCCTCTTCTTCATCGCGGAGGGGCTGGCCTTCCTGGCGTACGTCGCGCGCACCGTGACGCTGCCCCACGTGAAGTCGCTGGCGGAGCTGGAGCACGCGCTCTGGACGCTCAAGCTGGCGGCGCCCGCGGGGGAAGGGGGCGCACCGGAGGGCGTGCCGGGCCTCGTGCTGGAGCGTCACCCCGCCGCCGCATGCGTCCCGTTCCAGGCGTCACCGCAGGACGTGCTCGCGGCGGTGCTGACGGGCAGGGCGCTCCCCGTGCCCGGGGAGCCGGAGCACCCGGTGCTCGTGGCCCCGGGAGTGGCGGGGCTGTGGCGCCCGGCGACCTGCGACGAGGCGCGAGCCTTCGAGGCCTGCGACGGGGTGACGCCCCTGGACGCCGCGGGGGCGCTGCCGGGGGCTCCGGCGGAGGCGGTGGCGACCTTGCTGGCCGCCGGGGCGCTGCGCGTGGCACGTCCACCGGAGTGAGCCGGGCGCTCCACCGGGGCCCGCGACGGCGCCCGACGGACTCCCGGGGTTGCGTGTCCGGTTCGAGGTAGAAGACGCTGCGCCGTGGACGGGCTGGACCCTGCTGCCGGGCGCACCGTTCGAGGAGTGCCGTTTGAGCAGCCGGAAACCAGTGAAGAAGCGGGCCCGCAAGTCGCCTGTCAGGGCTCCGTCGCCGCGGCCCGGCTTCGTCGGCAGCCTGCCCGTGGTGGGCATCGGCGCGTCCGCGGGAGGCCTGGAGGCCTTCCGGGAGCTGCTGCAGCACCTGTCACCCGTCACGGGAATGGCATTCGTGCTGCTGCAGCACCTGTCCCCCGACCATGAGAGCAACCTGACGTCCCTGCTCGCGCGGTCCTCGTCCATGCCCGTCGTCCAGGCGCTCGAGGGCCAGCGGCTCGAGCCCGACCATGTCTACGTCATCCCTCCCGCGGTGCTCCCCACGTGGAAGGGCGGGACGCTGCGGCTCTCGACGCTGTCCTCCGAGGCCGGCGGGCGCAGGGTCATCGACCGGTTCCTCAGCTCGCTCGCGCAGGAGCTGGGCCCCCGCGCCGTGGGCGTCATCCTCTCGGGCACGGGCACGGATGGAACGCGGGGGCTGCTGGCCATCCAGGCCGCCGGGGGCACCACCCTGGTGCAGGCCCCGGACTCCGCCCGCTTCGCGGGGATGCCCCAGAGCGCCCTCGCCGCAGGCGCCGCCCGCCGCGCGCTGCCGCCGAAGGAGCTCGCGCGGACGCTCTCCCTGATGGGCGTCCGCCTGGGGGCCACGCAGCCCGCCGCCTCCCCCGAGTCGGACTTCTCCGGTGACCCCGAGGCGATGGGGCACATCTTCCACCTGCTGAAGAACGTCAGCGGCGTGGACTTCTCGCAGTACAAGCCCACCACCATCCACCGCCGCATTGCGCGGAGGATGGCGCAGTGCCGGATGGACCGGCTCCCCGACTACGTCGCCTGGCTGCAGGAGCACCCCGAGGAGCTGGACGCGCTCCGGCAGGACCTGCTCATCCACGTGACGAGCTTCTTCCGGGACCCGGAGACGTTCCAGGCGCTCCAGCGCGACGTCATCCCCGAGCTGCTCAGCCAGCGCGTCCCCGGAGCCCCCTTGCGCATCTGGGTTCCGGGCTGCGCCACGGGCGAAGAGGCCTACTCGGTGGCCATCTGCTTCCTGGAGGCCCTGTCCAGCGAGGCGTCACTCCCCGGCATCCAGCTGTTCGGCACGGACCTGAGCGAGCCGGCCATCGAGCGGGCCCGCGCGGGGCTCTACCCCGAGACGCTCGCCGACCACGTGTCGCCCGAGCGCCTCCGCCGCTACTTCGTCAAGACGGACGGTGGCTACCAGGTCTCCAAGCGGGTGCGCGGCCTGTGCATCTTCGCCCGGCAGGACCTGGTGGGCGACCCGCCCTTCTCACGCATGGACCTGGTCAGCTGCCGCAACGTCCTCATCTACCTGGGGCCGGCGCTGCAGCGGAAGGTCCTCAGCACGCTCCACTACGCGCTCAACCCCCGGGGCTTCCTGGTGCTCGGCGCCTCGGAGTCGGTGGGCTCCGCGGCCGACCTCTTCTCCCTGCGCGACAACCGGCACAAGTTCTACCGGAAGAAGAGCGTGGCGCACCGGCCGGGCCTCTTCCTCCCCCCCCTGGAGTCACCGGCCCTCAGGCCAGGGGAGGGCGCACCGCCGCGCGAGCCCGCGCTGCTGGCGTCCGACCCGCAGCGGGAGTCGGACCGCATCGTCCTCGCCCAGTACGGGCCGCCCGGCGTCATCATCAACGACGAGCTGGAAATCATTCACTTCCGCGGCCACACGGGGCCCTACCTGGAACCCCTCCCCGGCGCGGCGAGCCTCCAGCTGCTGAAGATGGCGCGCGAGGAGCTGGCGCTGGAGCTGCGAGCCGCGGTGAGCCAGGCGAAGCGGCAGGGCGGCCGGGTGCGCCGGGAGCGCATCCGGTTGGTGGACGGCGGGCAGGAGCGGTACGTCCACCTGGACGTGCGCCCGCTGCGGGCCACGGCTCACGGCCGCCAGCGCACCTTCCTCATCCTCTTCGAGGAGGCGCACGAGCCGCGGCCCGCCGCCTCGCGGTCGCCGCGGGGCCGGGGCCCGAAGAAGAGCACGCTGGAGGTGCGGCAGCTGGGCGAGGAGCTGGCGGCCACGCGCGAGCACCTGCGGGCCCTGCTGGATGAGCAGGAGTCCGCGCACGAGGAGCTGCGCGCCGCCAACGAGGAGGCCCACTCCTCCAACGAGGAGCTGCAGAGCACCAACGAGGAGCTGGAGACGGCCAAGGAGGAGCTGCAGGCCACCAACGAGGAGCTGACCACCGTCAACGAGGAGCTGGAGAGCCGCAACGTGGAGCTGAGCCAGGTCAACAGCGACCTCATCAACCTGCTGGGCAGCAGCCACATCGCCACCGTGATGCTGGGGAGCGACCTGCGCATCCGCCGCTTCACGCCCATGGCGGAGGCGGTGCTGAAGCTGTCCGTGGCGGACCTGGGGCGCTCCCTGCGGGACTTCGCGTCCCCGCTGTTCCCCGCCGACCTGGGCGAGGCCGTCACGCAGGTGACGGAGACGCTCACCGGCATCGAGCGGGAGGTGCAGGACGCGGACGGCCGCTGGTTCCAGCTCCGGCTGCGCCCCTACAAGACGACGGACCACCGCATCGACGGCGCGGTGATGACGCTGGTGGACATCGACCGGCTCAAGCGCGGCCTGGACGAGGCGCAGCAGGAGCGGGAGCTGAGCGCCGCCATCCTGGACACGCTGCGTGAGCCCTTCCTGCTCCTGGACGCCTCGCTGCGCGTGCTCTCCGCCAGCCCCTCCTTCTACGAGGCATTCCAGGTGACGCCGGAGCAGACGGTGGGACGGCAGGTATACGAGCTGGGCAACGGGCAGTGGGACATCCCACGGCTGCGCGAGCTGCTGGAGGACATCCTCCCCAGGGATTTGCAGCTGCGAGACTTCTTCGTCGAGCACGCCTTCGAGCACATCGGGACGCGGCGCATGCTCCTCAATGCCCGCGGGCTGCTGGGCGAGCCGCTCCGCAAGGGCCGCATCCTCCTGTCCCTCGAGGATGTCACGGGAAGGACGTAGCCCGAGGGAGCGCCGGGGGCTGGCTGGCCCGGGGGGGAGGGGGGTGGTACATCCTTGAACATGGACATACCCCGGGGGGTGGATGAGTGAGTTCGCGGAGATGTCCAAGGCGGAGTTGATCCGCGCACTGGAGCAGCTGGAGCCGGTGCTGGCGGCCCGTGATGAGCTGCAGCGGGTGGTTCAGGACCTGCGGCGCCATCAGATAGAAGTGGAGATGCAGAACCGCGCGCTGCGGGATGCGCAGCAGGCGCTGGAGCAGTCCCACCACCGCTACGTGGACCTCTATGACTTCGCCCCCGTGGCGTATGTCAGCCTGGACAGCCGGGCCTGCATCCAGGAGATGAACCTGACGGCCGCGGCGCTGCTGCGGCGCGAGCGGTCGGCGCTGCTGGGCCAGCCCTTCCTGCCCTTCGTGGAGCCGCAGGACGCGAGCCCCTTCCTGCAGCACGTGCGCCGCTGTCTGGTGGAGGGAGGCGAGGGCACCCTGGAGCTGCGGCTGCGCATCGCCGGTGCCCGGGTGGACGCCCGGCTGCACAGCAGGCCGTTCCAGGGCAGCGGGCCGGGCGACGCGCGCGTGTGCCGGATGGCGCTGCTCGACGTCACCCAGCTCCGGGAGACCCAGGCCCGCCTGGAGCTGTCCGAGCGGCTGGCCTCCCTGGGGACGCTGGCGGCCGGGGTGGGGCACGAGCTGAACAACCCGCTGGCCTTCGTCATCCAGGCCCTGGAGCTGATGCGGCTGCGGCTGGAGGACCCGCTGGACACGGAGGCGGAGGGCGAGCTCCGGGAGTTGCTGATGGATGCGGTGACGGGGGCCGAGCGCATCCGCTCCATCGTGAAGGACCTGAATGCCTTCTCCCGCGTGGAGGAGGAGCGCCAGGCGCGGCTGGACGTGCGCGAGGTGCTGGACCTCTCCTCCCGGATGGCCCAGGCGGAGTTCCGTCACCGCGCGCGGCTCGTGCGGGACTACGCGGAGGTGCCTCCGGTGCTGGCGAGCGAGGGGCGCCTGGGGCAGGTGTTCCTCAACCTGCTGGTGAACGCGGCGCGCGCGATTCCCGAGGGCGCGGCGGACCGGAACGAGATTCGACTCGTCACCCGGAGCGAGGAGGGCATGGTGGTGGTGGAGGTCCACGACACCGGCGGTGGCATTCCTCCGGAGCGGCTGGGCCGCATCTTCGACCCCTTCTTCACCACCGGGCCGAAGGGGCTGGGGCTGGGGCTCAGCATCAGCCACAGCCTGGTGACGCGGATGGGGGGAGAGCTGTCCGTGGAGAGCGAGACGGGGCGGGGCTCGCGCTTCCGCGTCCGGCTGCCGGCGGCACATCCCGCTTCCGCCCCGAGGCCCGCCGCGGCTGCCTCGAAGTCCGTTCCCGCTCCGGCGCGTGTCCGGCGGGCGCGCATCCTCATCGTGGACGATGAGCCGATGTTCCTGTCGACGCTGGCGATGATGCTCGAGGATGACCACGACGTGGAGGAGTGCGGGTATCCCCGGGTGGCGGTGGACCGCATCCGGAACGGACCGCCCCTGGATGTCATCATCTGTGACCTGATGATGCCGGAGCTGACCGGCCAGCAGCTCTATGAAGCCGTGGAAGCGGAGGCGCCCGACATGGCCCGCCGCATCATCTTCATGACGGGCGGGGTCTTCACGATGGAGACACGCAGCTTCCTCGAGCGGGTGAAGAACCCGCGGCTGCTCAAGCCCTTCAAGCCCGAGGAGCTGGAGGTGCTGCTCCAGGGGCTGCTGGCCTGAGCCGGCGGGCCTTCAGTGCCCGGACGCCGCGGACGCGGTGAAGTCCTCCGACATCTGCCAGGTGAAGTGGAAGGGGCCGGTGGGCCGGCGCGGGGCCTGCTTCTTCAGCGGGGCCCCCTGCGCCCGTGCCGCCCTCCAGCCGAGCAGGCCGAGGGAGCACAGGCCCAGCAGCACGGGGCTGAACGCGAGTACACGTGCGCGACGGCGGGGCCTGCCCAGGCCCCAGTACGTCACGGGCATCAGGAGGGGGACGGCCATCCGGCTCGAGCAGAGCCAGGAGTCCAGCTTCGTGGGGAGAGTGAGGAGGCTCATGGCCATCAACGGTAGGGCGCCTGGGCGGCCCTGACGCGGACACCCTCGCATGTCCGGCCGCCGGTCAGAGGGGAGGGCGGGGCGTCGCCCGACCTCCCGGTGCACGCCGCCCCCGCTCACTGCGCGGTGGCACCCCCGTCGAGGACGAACTCCGAGCCCGTCATCAGCTTCGACTCGTCCGAGGCGAGGTAGAGCACGGCATAGGCGAAGTCGTCCGGCTCACCCAGGTGGCCCAGGGGAATGGTGCGCGCCATGTGCGCCCGCGCCTTCTCCGGGTTGCCGCTGGAGTTGGCCAGCTCCGCCACCATGTTCGTCTCGATGAACGTGGGGTGGATGGAGTTGCAGCGGATGCCATAGCCCTTGTGCGCGCAGTGCAGGGCCACCGACTTGGACAGCAGCCGCACCGCGCCCTTGGCCGAGCCGTACGCGACAATCGTCGGCACGCCCTGCAGGCCCGCCACCGACGACACGTTGATGATGGAGCCCTTCGCCCCGCACTGACGCATGGCCTTGATGCCGTACTGGCAGCCCAGGAACACGCCGTCCAGGTTGACGGCGTGGACGAGGCGCCACTCCTGCAGGGAGATGGACTCGATGTCCTTGGGGATGCCCATGCCGGCGTTGTTCACCAGCACGTCCAGGCGTCCGAAGTGCGCGAGCGTGCGCTCCATCGCGCTCGCCCAGTCGGCCTCCCGGGTGACGTCCAGCGGGAGGAAGAGGCCCGCGCCCTCGCCCAGGGACGCGGCCAGCGCGAGCCCCTCCGCCTCGCGCTCCTTGCGGTCCGTCACCACCACCTTCGCGCCCTCGCGGGCCAGCAGCTTCGCCGCCGCGCTGCCCAGCCCGCCCACGCCTCCCGTCACCAGCGCCACCTTGCCTTCGACGCGCTTCATGGCTCAGACCTTTCCGTTGGGCGTGAGGAGGACCTTGCCGGCGCGGCCGCCCTCCATGGCGCGCGCCAGGGCGTCCTGGATGTTCTCCAGGGGGAAGGTGCCTTCCACGGGTGTCTTCAGCTGGCCCTCCGCCATCAGCTTCGCGAGCCGGCCGAAGACGGCGCGCTGGGCGTCGCGCGGCGTGCGCTTCATCCAGAGGACGAGCCAGAAGCCGCGCAGGGTGATGTCCTTGAAGATGGTGGCCGCCGCGGACAGCTTGGGGCCCTTGCCGCTCATGACGCCGTAGTTCACCACCATGCCACCGGGGGCGAGCGAGTCACCCAGCCGCATCGTGCCGTCGCCACCCACCGCGTCCAGGGCCAGCCGCACCTTCGCGCCGCCCGTCGCCGCGCGCACCTGCTCGGGGAGCTTGTCGGAGTCCACCAGCACCACGTCCGCGCCCAGCGCGGTCAGCTCGGGTGCCAGCTCCTCGCGGCGGACCACGCTCACCGTCTTGTACCCGGCCAGCTTCGCCAGGGAGATGACGTAGCGCCCCACCGCCGAGTTGCCGGCGTTCTGGAGCACCCACTCCCCGGGCTGCAGCGTGACGAAGTCGCGCAGGAGGATGTCGGCGGTGGGCGGGTTGATGAACATCATGGACGCCTGCTGCACGTCGGTGCCCGGGGGCACCGGCATCAGCCCGTCCGCGGGTGTGACGACGTGGGTGCGCCAGGTGCCCGCGCCCAGCGGGAGGAACACGAGGTCGCCCACGCGCACGGCGGTGGAGTCCTTCACCTCCACCACCCGGCCCACGCCCTCGTTGCCGGGCACCGCCGGCAGCTTCGGGAGCTGGCCGTACTGTCCGGTGAGGGTGAGCACGTCGGAGGGATTGATGGGCGTGGCCAGTACCTCGAGCCGCGCCTCGCCCGCCTTCAGCTCCGCGTCGGGCTCCTCCACCACTTCCACCACCTTCAACGGCTGTCCGAAGGTCGAGAACCGCACTGCTTTCATGCGTCGCTCCGTGTCCGCATTGGAATGCGGGCGCCACCCTAGCGGCCTTCGGCCCGGGAGCCGAGCGTGCAGGCAGGCACTTCTGCACCGCGAAACTCCTCCCTGGGGGAGGTGTGGGACACGGGTGGGTGTCCACCGGCGGACGCGACGGGCGAGCAGGTGCCGCCCACGGACAGTCCGCCCTCGCCAGCGGCGATCACACTGCCCAGCTTTGTCTTCGGTCCGGGCGGCGAGGAGGGGCGGGGTGAGCAACGTGCATGGGGAGGTGTCCCTGGGCCAGCCGGTGCCCGCCGCTCTGGGGCGCGCCGCACCGTCCGCGGCGGCTTCGGCGGTGAATGCTCCCGTGGTGGGTGCCTCGGAGGTGGGGGCTCCGGTGGCAGCGGCGCCGTCGGTGGCGGCCGCGCCGGGCGCGTGGCGCAAGCGGTGCGCGGGCTTGCTCCGGCCCGTCTTCGCGGTGGCGGGGCTGGGCATGCTGGTGCTGCTGGTGCGCAAGGCGGGCCCGCGGGAGCTGGGCGGCGTGCTGGTGGAAGCCGCGGCGTGGCTGCCCTGGGTGGTGCTGCTGGAGCTGGGCCGGCAGTGCATGGATGCGCTGGCCACGCGCTTCTCCTACGGAGCGGCGGCCGCGCGGGTTCCCTTCTCCGTCCTCGCGCGCGGGCAGCTGATTGGCACGGCGGTGTCCAGCATGGCGCCCGCGGGCCGGGCCGCGGCGGAGGCAACGAAGGCCGCGCTCCTCGCGCCTCACATGGGCGGCGGCACGGCCACGGCGGCGGCGGCCACGTCACAGTCGGCCTCGCTGGCCGCGGGGGGGCTCATCTCCTTTCCGTGTGCCCTCGCGTCCTACCTGCTGACGGGACCGTCCCTCTTCACGCTGGCCATGCTGGCGCACGGGGTGTTGCTGGTGGCGCTGTCGGCGGGCGTGCGCGCGTGCATGCGCGCGAAGCGGCCCGGGGCGTGGCTGCTGCGCCGCTGCCGCCGCTGGGCGCCGCACGCGGAGCAGTTCCAGGCCTCGGCGCGGTGCGGCTCGCTGCTGCCCTGGCGTCCCTCGCTGGCCTTCCTGGGCAGCCGGGTGCTGCAGGTGGCGCAGTACGCGGTGCTGACGCATGCGGTGGGCATCGACACCTCGGTGGTGCAGGCCCTCTTCTCGCAGGGCCTCTACCTGTGCGCGCTGGCGGTGGGCTCGCTGGTGCCGGGGCAGGTGGGGGTGAGCGACGGCGCCTTCGCCCTGGCGGCGGGCGTGCTGGACACCACGGCCGCTCGCGCCATGTCGGTGGCGCTGCTGGGGCACGTGGTGCAGCTGCTTTTCGTGGTGACGGGCGCGCTCACGCCCCTGGTGTGGCGGGTGCCCGCGCGGCCGGTCGCGACCGCCACCCATTGAGGGCGGCGTCGCACGTGCAGCCGGAGAGGCTCAGGCCGCCGGGGTGGCGGAGGCGCTAGCGGCGGGCCGCACCTGCACCGGAGTCCCACTGAAGGCGGCGTTGCCGCTGAGCACGTCCAGCGCCTTGTCATCCGTGAGGTCGTTGATGCTGGCGCCAGCATGCTCGCCGGCGACGGCGAGGCGCGTGCCCTGCCGGCCGTGCCCGTAGCCATGCGGCAGGCTCACCACGCCGGGCATGACGTCGTTCGTCACCGAGACGGGCACCGTTACCGCGCCCACGCGCGAGGTGATGGTGACCTCCGCGCCGTCCGCGAGGCCGCGCCGCGCCGCGTCCTCCGGGTGCATCATCAGCGTGCAGCGCGGCTTGCCCTTCACGAGGCCGGACACGTTGTGCATCCAGGAGTTGTTGTCGCGCAGGTGGCGCCGGCCGATGAGCAGCAGCTCGCCGTCCCGCACCTCGTGCGCTCCCGCCGCCGGGAAGGCCTCCGCCAGCCTCTTCACGTCGGCCACCAGGGGCTCCGGCGCCAGGTTCACACGGCGGTCCTTCGTCTGGAGGCGCTGGAGCAGGCAGGGCTTCAGCGGGCCCAGGTCCACGCCGTGCGGGGCCTCGCGCAGCTTCTTCAGGGTGAGGCCCTGCTTCAGCGGGTGGAAGCGGGCGCCGTGCGGCCCGAGCCGCAGGCCCAGGTCCAGCACCCGCTCGGGGCCCAGTCGTGACACGGCCTGGTACTTCAGCAGGGAGCGCACGGACGGCCGGCCCTTGCGCAGCGTCTCCAGCCGGTGCTGGAGCGCCAGGAATATCTGCCAGTCGTGGCGCCCGTCGGGCCCGGGCTCGAAGAGGGCCGGCGAGTACTTCGCCGTGTTGCGCACCGCCAGCGCGTGGAAGGCGATGTCGTAGTGGCTTCGCTCCAGCGGCGACACGGGCGGGAGGATGAGGTGGGCGTGGCGCGTCGTCTCGTTGAGGTACGGGTCGATGCTCACCATGAAGTCCAGCCCGCCCAGCGCCTTGTCCAGCTGCGCGCCATTGGGGGTGGACAGCACGGGGTTGCCCGCCGAGGTGATGAGCGCGCGGATGCGGCCGTCGCCCGGGGTGAGCATCTCCTCCGCGAGCACGGCCGAGGGCAGCTCGCCGCCGAACTCGGGCAGCCCGCGCACCCGGCTCTTCCACCGGCCGATGCTGCCGCGGCCAATCCCCAGCGCCTTCGGGCCGCCGACGATGTCGAAGGCGGGCTGGGTGAACATGGCGCCGCCCTCGTGGTCCAGGTTGCCCGTCACCGTGTTGAGGACGTTGATGAGCCACTGGCACAGCGAGCCGAACGGCTGCGTGGACAGGCCCATGCGGCCGTAGCAGACGGCGCCTTCCGCGGCGAGGAAGTCGCGGGCGATGCCGCGCACCACGTCCGCCGGCACGCCGGTGTGCGGGGCCACGCGCTCGGGCGTGAAGTCCCGGGCCAGCGCGCGCACGGTGTCCAGGCCGTCCACGTGCGCGGCGAGGTGCCCGGGGCGGGGTGTGCCCTCCACCAGGGCCACGTGCAGCAGGGCGAGCAGCAGGAGCGCGTCCGTGCCGGGGCGGATGAAGACATGCGAGTCGGCGATGCGGGCCGTCTCCGTGCGGCGCGGGTCGACGACGACGACGCGGCCGCCCCGCTGCTGGATGGCGCGCAGGCGGGTGCGCACGTCCGGCGCCGTCATCAGGCTGCCGTTGGAGGCCAGCGGGTTGGCGCCCATCACCAGCATGTACCGCGTGCGGTCGATGTCGGGGATGGGCACCAGCAGCTGGTGGCCGAACATGAGGTAGGCGACGAGCTGGTGGGGGAGCTGGTCCACCGATGTCGCGGAGTAGCGGTTGCGCGTGCGCAGCGCCCGCAGGAACTGGGGCCCGAACATGATGCTGCCCAGGTTGTGGACGTTGGGGTTGCCCAGGTACGCGGCCACCGCGTCGCGGCCGTGCTCCGTTTGAATCGCGTGGATGCGGCGGGCCGTCTCGTCGAGCGCGTCGTCCCAGGAGACGCGCTCCCAGCCGCTCGCGGTGCGGCGCATGGGGTGGCGCAGCCGGTCCGGGTCCTCGTGGAGGTCCTGGAGGGCCAGGGCCTTGGGACAGATGTGGCCCCGGCTGAACGGGTCCTCCTCGTCACCCCGGATGGAGGTGATGCGGTTGCCTTCCAGCTCGATGCGCAGGCCACACATGGCCTCGCAGAGATTGCAGGTACGGAAGTGGACCCGGGACGCGGCGGAGGCGGTCATGGCCGCACTCTACAACGCGCCGTGGCCGCGCTACCCGCCGCGTGGGAATCGGCTGGAGTCCAGACGGAAGGTGCTTTCTATCTACTGGTCGACTTCATGCGGGTTTCCCGTACACCCACGCTCAGCCCAGCAGGGTGCGCACCTCGTCGACGAGTCCGTCGAGCACGGCTTCGCGCGAGGCTCCCGCCTCCGCTGGCGCGTACTCGACGATGCTCGCGCCGACCAGGGTGAGCGTCTCGCGCAGGGCGCGGACCTGGGAGACGAGCGTGGCCAGCGCGAGCCCGTGGGGCGTCGGGCAGGCCACGTCCGGCAGCTCACCCGGGTCGGTGACGTCCAGGTCCATGTGGACGTAGACATGGTGGAAGCCCTCTTCGCGCAGGGCCTGCGCCAGGGCCTCCGGGCGAGACACCAGCTCCGCGGGCGTGAAGCGGCGCAGCGCGTGCGCGCGGATGAAGTCGGCCTCGGGCGGGTCCAGCTCGCGCACGCCCGCGAGGAAGACCTGCCGGGGTTGCAGGTGGGGCCTTGCGCCCTCGACGAAGGCGGCGTCTCCCTCGCCCAGCAGCACGCGCAGCGGCATGCCGTGGAACATGCCGCTGGGCGAGCTGTCAGGCGTGTTCAGGTCCGCGTGCGCGTCGAACCACACCACGGCCAGGTCCCCGCCGAGCCGGGCGTTGAGGTAGGTGACGGGCGCCACCTCCACGCCGCAGTCACCTCCAATCGTGAGCACGCGCGCGGGACGTGCCGTCTCCAGCAGCCGCCGGGCCGCGCCGAGCTGGCCGAGCAGCTCGCCCCGTCCCCACAGTCCGTCCTCCCGGCGCAGGGGGTGCAGGGAGGGAACCTCCACCTCCAGCCAGGGGCCCGTGCCGTCGAGCCGGGCGCGCAGCCGCCGCGCTCCCGTCTCCAGCGCGGGGACCTCTCCGGCTCCCTGCCACTGGGGGAAGAAGAGACCGAGCGACCCATCCCGTGTCGTGGAGGTCATGTTCACATTCCTTGCGCGGGTGACTCCAACTTTCATCCCTGGATGGCGGGCAGCGTATGCCCACCAGGCCCTGGCGGGGTTAACACGTTGCGTTGCCGTGACGAGTGCCATTGCCGCGACGCGGCAGCCCGGTCTCGCGGCGTGGAGGCCTCGTGCGGACGGCTGGCTGCCCTCCTTGGCGGCAGGACCGTGACACGAGGCTGACAAAGAATTGCCAGGGTACGGAGTTAGAGGGTTCACATGTTCCTGCACGCGCTCGGTCACTTCCATCCGCCCAACCTCCTGACCAATGCCTTCTTCGAGGAGCTGGGGCTCGAGACGAACGACGCATGGATATTGGAGCGCGTGGGCATCCGGACGCGGCACACGGTGCTGCCGCTGGACTACCTGCGCGAGACGCGCAACCGCGACGTGCGCGCGGCGCAGGAGGCGGCCCTCTACAGCAACGCGGAGACGGGGCGGCGGGCGGCGCTGATGGCGCTGGAGCGCGCGGGGCTGAAGCCGTCGGACATCGGCCTGGTGGTCGCGGGCGGGTGCAGCCCGGACGAGTGCATTCCAGCCGAGTCCAACCGGGTGGCGCAGCTGCTGGGCGTCGACGCGCCCGCGGTGGACCTGCAGAGTGCGTGCTCCTCGTTCTGCATGCAGCTGCACTTCCTCACGGGGATGCGGCCGGAGCGGCTGCCGGACTACGTGCTGGTGGTGAACATGGACAACTCCACGCGCGTGGTGGACTACACGGACCGCTCCAGCGCGGTGCTCTGGGGAGACGGCTCCTCGGCGGCGGTGCTGTCGCCGCGCATCCCGGGGCGCTGGCAGGTGACGGAGACGCTGCTCGCGGGAGACCCGGCGGGCGCGGACAAGGTCCGGGTCCCCAGGGTGGGGCACTTCACCCAGCAGGGGGGCGAGGTGCAGAAGTTCGCCATCCGCCGCACGGGGGAGACGTTCCAGGACCTGCGCTCGCGCTACCTGGCCCGGCACCCCTCGAAGGGGCAGGGGGACGTCACCTTCATCGGACACCAGGCGAACCTGCGCATGCTGGAGTCCGTGCAGCGCCGCTGCGAGGTGCCGGACGCGCGCCACCGGTACAACGTGCACGTCCGTGGGAACACGGGCTCCGCGGGGGCGCCGGGCGTGCTGAGCGAGCACTGGGATGACCCGTCGCTGGGCGACGCGGTGGTCCTGAGCGTCGTCGGCAGCGGGCTCACCTGGGCGGGTGCGCTGCTGGAGCGCACGGCGGGCGTGAAGAAGTAGCGGGAACACGCGTCGGGGCGTGGCTGGCCCGTGGCGTCAGTGTCTTCTGGTATTTCTAGAAATACCAGGAGGTGCGCCATGCGGGACTGGCGTGGCCGGAGTTCGCGCGGGCTGGGCGTGCTGTGGATGGTGTGGGTGCTGTCCGGGTGCCAGGGCTGGGGTGGGCAGAGGCTGGAGCAATGGCTGGAGAGTGCTCCGCTGCGCTACCGCTCCGCGTCGCCTCCCGCGTTTCCCCGGCCGGAGCTGGAAGAGGACGGCAGCGGCGGCGGAACCCTGGGCGGCGCCGAGCTGAGCCGCTTCATGGCCTTCGTGCGTGAGAAGCAGGTGGCGCTGCGCCGGCCCCAGGTGCCCGAAGCGGAGAGACGTGCCGGGGAAGCGGCCCTGCTGGAGTTGTTGGCGTGGCTGCATGGCCGGGGCGAGGAGCAGCTTGCGCGCGAGGAGCCGCTGGAGGTGTACCTGCGCTTCAAGGTGGAGCGGGTGCAGCGGAGCCGTGAGGCCCAGGCGCGCGACGGGGCCGTGGACGCGAAGCTGGAGGAGTACTGGCGGTGGGCCGAGGCGCGCAGCCGGCTGCTGGCCTCGCGTCACTTCCGCAAGGCCGGGCGTGAGTGGCTGGTGACGGAGAGTCCGCTGTACGAGGGGGCACAGGACGCACTCACCTCTGCTGTGCTGGCCTGGGCGTACTCGCACACGCAGGACCCGGACTTCCCGCGCAAGAGCCCCCAGGAAGTGGCGGTGTACCTGCTGGCCAGGCGCAGCACGCTGGCCACCGCGCTGGAGCTGGGGAACGCGTCGGCTCCCCAGTTGGAGTGGGTGCCCGCCTACGAAGAAGCGGTGCCCGTCGAGGAGCTGCTGCTGGAAGTGGCGGTGGGGCTCCTCCCGGTGGCGGGCGAGTCTGCGGACGCGGTGGGGGCGGTGGCGGGCCTCAGCGTCCTGGGACGCGAGTTGAGCGCGGAGGACCGGCTGCTGTGCTCGGTGGCGGTACTGCTGCCGGTGGTGTCGGGCAGCGCGCTGTCGGCCACGCTGGACACGTCGCGCGCGGCGCTGCTCACCGGGCGCGGGCTGCGAGAGGTGCAGGTGCTGCAGCGGGTGGTGCAGCACCTTGCGCCAGGGGAGGCAGAGCGGGTGCACCGGCTGCTGCGCAGGGCCGGGAAGGGCGAGAAGGTTCCGCCCGAGGAGCTGCGGTGGCTGCACGCGCTGACGCAGCGGCTGCAGGGGCCGCTGGCGGAGGTGGCTGAAGCGGTGAGGGCCGGAGCACGCGTGCCGCTCCTGGGCTCCCGCGCGACGGCGGAGGGCGTGAGGCTGGTGCCAGGCAGTCCCGAGCATCTGTCGCAGGCGTGGGTGGACTACCAGTTCCGCCATCCGGGCAAGTATCCACGCTTCGTCTTTGAGCCGGACTCGACGTGGCAGCGGATGTACCGCACGGTGCTGGAGAACAAGGGCCGGGGTGGCGAGTTCGAGGCGCAGGTACTCCAGTCACGTGGATACGTGAAGAATACCGCCATGATGTTGCCACCTCCAGGAAGCAGGGATCCTGGCTTCGTCCCGGACTCGGTGGTGGGTAATCCCGAGGAACTGGTGTGGGGCAGGCCCTACCGCTTCATCGAGGTGAAGGCCCGCGCGGAGATGGCGTTCACGGGTAACCTCAAGGCGATGATTGAGTACGTGCAGGAGTACGGTGGTCATCTTGAGGTCTTCTTCCGCTCAGCTCGCCACCAGCAAGGGCAGACGGTGCTTTCCAAGGAATTGCGTAACCAACTCAAAGAACTCGTCGACACGGGAAACGCGACCGTACGGTTGTATCCTTGAGTCTTGAAATGACGTCACTTCACGTTTCAACGAACATTCATCTGCCTCCAGGCGCTCCGTCCAGAGCGCATGTGCGCGAAATCGTTCATCTCGCGTTCAGGAGCTATCGCTGGTTCCAGCCTGCACGGGATGAATACTTCGGTCCGTTCGTAGGGGACGGGGCAGGCCATATCGACGACAACGCCCTTCTTGCCGACTTTGACAGGCGTTGCACCATCGGCATTGCTGACCGCAGGGGGGAAGACTTTCTGATGATCTCCTCCTCCAGGAGAACGGCATACCCATTCGTTGGAAAAATCAGCTGGGCCGTCACCGTCGACGATTCGGACATGTCGGGATGGCTGGATGACCACTTGAATCAAGTGGTGGAGGTCATGCGAATGGTGGGCTCTTCCCTGGCGCAGGCGGGACTGAGCGACGACCTCAATCGGAAGAAGGAGCGGTTCATTCCCTCGGCCGATGGCTTCGGCACCGAGCAGACCTTCACCGTGCGAGACCCCAGCGAAGGACTGACCGGCCTCATGTGGCGCAACTTCTTTGGCCCTCCGTTCGTGCGCATGTTCGGAGACCGGCTCCTGTCGCTGCCTCCAGGCTCCCGGCAGGAGCTGGGCAATGGGATCGTCCTGGTGCAGCCCTACGCGCTACCCACCCAGGCAATGACGCCCGAGGGTGATGCCGCCGAGGAGCGGCTCATCACGGTGCTCGGGCCCGAGTGCTTCTACGACCATCGGCAGCACCGCAAGCCCACGCGACTCCCCGTGCTGGACCTTCCCTCTACGTGAGAGGACGCGCTCAGGTCGATTGCCCAAAAGCGACCTATTCTTCCCTGTTTGTGAGAACATTGTGGATTGATAGGGTAGTTTAGGGTATTTTTTGGAGCGTGTCCCAGGACTTCTATACCGCCGAGCAGGTCGCGGACCTTCTGGACCTGCATGTCCGCACGGTCCGCGCCTACGTCCGTGATGGCCGGCTGAAGGCCACGCGCATCGGCAAGCAGTACCGGATTGCCCGCGAGGCCATCGAGGCCCTCACCGGCCACCCCCTCTCCGCGCCCGAGCCCGTGCGTCGCCACCGCCACGTGGAGGTCTCCAGCATCGTGGAGATCGACGCCATCGCTCCCGAGGCTGCCATGCGCATCGCCAACGGCGTGGTTGCCGCCGCCAACGGGCGCGACCCCGGTGAGGGCCCCCTGCGTGTCGACACCCTCTACAGCCCGGAGCGCGCGCGCTTGAAGCTCATCCTGACCGGCCCGCTCGCCGACACCACGCGGCTGCTCCAGCTCGTCAACACCTACCTTGAAGGAGCCTCATGACCTTCCACACCCAGGAACTCGGCGGTATCCGCGTCCTCGAGCTGCCGGCGGAGGGACCGCGCGTCGAGCACCCCACCGACCTCATCAGCCTGGCCTTCGAGCATCGGGCAGAGTTGCTCGCCATCCCCGTCGAGCGCCTCGGGGAGACGTTCTTCAAGCTCGCCTCGGGCCTGGCTGGCGAGCTCGTCCAGAAGTTCGTCAACTACCGCATCCGCCTCGCCATCCTGGGGGACATCTCCGCCCATGTGGAGAGCAGCAAGGCGCTCCGGAGCTTCGTCTACGAGTCCAACCGGGGCAGCCACCTCTGGTTCCTCGAAGACCGCGAGGCGCTCGCGGCGCGCCTGACCGGGGGGCGCTCCGAGAGTGAGCGAACCCGCGCGCCGGTACCGCAGCGCTGACGCCGCGCCTACGGTGAAGGTGCCGGGCACGTGTCCCGACGCCGCGGCTACGGCGAAGGCGCCGGGACACGTATCCTCGACGCCGCGCCTACAGCGAAGGCGCCGGGACACGTATCCCCGGCGTCTCGCGTGCGGGCATCAGAGCACCGAGAAGCCCACCGTGTTGCTGGTGGCCGTCTCCGTGCCCGCCGTCGCCGTGGCGGTGACCTGGTGGGTGCCCCGCACGCGCGCGGTGTAGCTCCACGCCGCCTTGCCCATGGAGTCCGTGGCCACGGTGCGCGTCTCGGCGAGCCCATCCGGCCGGGTGACCGTGAAGCGCACGCTGGCCTGGGCAGACAGCGTGCCCCGCATCACCGTGGTCGTCAGTGGCACCAGCGCATTGCGCTTGTACGTGCTGGCCGGCACCGACACCGTGGCCTTCAGCGGCGGCGGGGTGACGTCCACCGCGAAGGTGCCGGTGGTGCTCAGCCCGGCGTGGGCGGCGACCGCGCTCGGCGTGTAGCGGCCGGCCGTGGCTGTCACCGGCGGTGTCACGGTGAGGCTCACCGTGCCGCTCGCGCCCGGGGCCAGCGAGAGCACCGACTGCGAGAAGGCGTACGTCCAGCCCGACGGCACCGTGGCCCCCACGGCGAAGCTGCCCGTGTCGCACGCGCGGTTGTCGGCGTTGCCCACCGTCATCGTGACGGTGAAGGGCTTGCCCGCCTCCACCGTGCTCACGGCCGGGCTGAAGGCCACCGTGGGCACACGGGGCAGGCAGGCGATTCGCGCCTCCAACTCCGCCCCGTGCACGTACACGCCTCCCCGCAGCACGCTCAGCTCGAAGAAGCGGCTGCCGGCACCGGCGTTGACGGGCGCGGTGACGGTCAGCGTGGCGGTGGCCGTGGCCCCGGGCTCGACGGTGAGCGCCGGAGTGGAGAGGACACCACCCCAGGGCTCCGTCTCCACCACCAGGTCGTAGGTGGACGCGCCGCACGTCGCCGCGTCGTGGTTGGTGAGCGTCAGCGTGTACGTCACCGAGCCGCCGGGCTGCACGTCCACCGTCGCGGGCAGCGCGGTGAACGTGGGCACCGCGCGCACGCACGGGTTCACCTCCACCGACGCGGTGGCGGTGGCCTCCACCTCGTAGCCCTCACGCAGCAACTGCACGTCCACCGCATACGTGCCCTGCGCGTCCGCCGGCACCGCCTTGTACATCGTGAACTCGAAGGAGCCGCCGGCCTCGACGTCGAAGCCGAACTGGTCGTACTCGGTGGTCCACCCCGCGGGCAGCGTGGAGGCGGGCTCGAAGTAGCCCCAGCCGCAGGCGCGTGAGTCGCGGTTGATGACCGTCACGCCGAACGCGGCGGTGTCTCCCGCGGTGACGACCTGCGAGCCCCGGTCGAAGTACACCTGGATGGGCTGCCTCGCACACGGCGCAATCACGTCCAGCGTGTCGTCCACGGTGATGGACTCGCTGCCCCGAGTGACGGTGAGGTCCACCGTGTACGTGGCGTACGGCGTCCCCTCCGGCACGTGCTTGGTGAAGTAGAAGAAGCGCTGCTTGCCCGGCGCCAGGGTGATACTCGCGGGCAGGTTGCTCGTGGGCCAGCCCGAGGGCAGCGACGTCGCCAGGTCGAACGTGGACGCGGCGCAGCCCACCGTGTCGTTGTTGGTGACGGTGACGCCGCTCTCCACCTGCCCGCCCGGCGTGGAGTAGTCGTACCAGGTGTCGAACGCCACCGTGGGCGACGCGCTCACGCACGGCACCGGCGCGTACTGGACGCTCACCGTGACACCCGCGGCCGTCGAGGCGTCCACCGTCAGCCGCACGTTGGTGTACGGGTCCGTCCAGGTGCTGCCCGGCAGGAAGGCCGGATCCCTCCAGGAGGCCGTCTCCGGCGTGAAGTCCAGCAGGTGCGTCGCCGTTCCGGTGGACGCGTCCTCGTAGTGGATGACGGCGCCGCCGAACACCTGCTCGGGCAGGGTGACGTCGTAGTCGCCCACCGGGCGGCGGGCCTCCACCCACAGCCAGCCGTCACCGTGGAAGCCGCGGCGCACCTTGAGGGCCTGCAGGCCGCTGCCCAGCGGGCCGGAGATGGGGGACAGCGTGAAGGTGCCGTCCGTGCCGTCCACCGTGGCCAGCGCCGCCGGCTCCAGCCAGCCGAGCCGCACCTTGTGCGGCGCGGAGTAGTGGCCCAGGTTCCAGTCTCCCATGGTGGAGAACACGTCGCCGTACTCGATGCGGGTGCCCGCCGCGCCCACGGGGCCCAGCGGCTCGGCGCCGAAGTCGCGCGTGTTGGCGTGGTGCAGGGTGAGGTTGTGGCCGCCCTCGTGCGTCACCAGCTCCACGCCCATGTCATTGGGCGCCATGTACTCGGCGCGCAGCCAGGACGTGGACGCGGTGATGGTGCCGTCCGGCGTGGGCTGCGTGTTGCAGGCCAGCGTGCCCAGGCCGCCGTAGTAGCAGTTGGTGCCGGTGGCCTCCGGGTGGACGATGAAGATGCGGTCGTACTGGCGGAAGTCCACGTCCGCATTCGCGGCGGCGAGGGCGGCGGTGCGCATGGCGTCCGTCTCGTTGCACGAGTAGGCCCGGTCCAGCGTGTACCAGCCCACCACGTCGCCGCTGGCGGTGGTGCGGCCCTGCGACGCCTCGCTCCAGAAGCGCGTCAGCGAGCGCTGCGTGGTGGAGAAGAACACCTCGCGCACCTGCTCCTGGGTGAGCGTCTGCGGCTGGAACGGGAAGGTGGCCAGGATGACGATGGTGCGCTGGTCGCCCGTGCTGCTGCACGCGGACGTCGCGGAGAGCGCCGACGTCACCGGCACCACCTCCGCGTCCTCGGCCGCCACCCGCGCGCCCAGCTTCAGGCCGCGCACGCGCACGTGCAGGCCGCTGCGCAGCTCCCGCGAGGCCTCGTCGGCGAAGCGCACCTGGAGCCGCTCGCCCTTCACTCGCACGAAGTAGTCCGTGCGCACCTCCGTCCGCCCCGGGCTGTCCACGACGATGGCCTCCAGCTCGCCCTCGAAGGTGCCGCGCTCCTCCAGGTGCGTCGCGGCGCCGGGGTGCTTGCGGGCCAGGCTCCCACGCACCGCGTCCGGCAGCGCCAGGGCGAGGGCGGCCCCCGCGTCCACGTCCATCAGCGCGGCCAGGGCGCTGGCGCGCTCGGCCAGCAGTGGCGTGACGTGACGTGCCTCTCCCCGGCGCAGCCGGGTGTTGAGCTGGGACACCTTCTCCTTCAGTGGCGCCGCGTCGGGCCGCGTGTGGACGCGGCTGTCGGTGGGCGTGGGGGCCGGCGCGGTGGGCGCGGGCTCCTCCTGGGTGACACAGCCCGCGGCCACGGCCACGGCGAGGACCAGCAACGTGCGAAGCATACCTTCTCCCGGGTGAGCGGCGGCTCGGGCGCGAGGAGTGCGCCTCATGGACCGCCGCGCGCGCCTTCTCCCTCGGGGCACTGGATGTTTTCAACACCACGCCAGCACTTCGGGGTGCGAAGCCGGTGCCGTTGCGATGAGTTGGCGCGAATGTCGCCCTGTCGTGTTACCAGTTTCCGGTGTTCACCCTTCTGGCACCCAAGGTGTGCCGCGCTTCACCGCCTGTCGCCGCCGTCCACTGCCGCACGCCTCGTGCTTTCAGGCGGTGGCGGCATGGGCCGTCCATGCGCACCGTACGCGGTACCGGATGGAGTGGGGGTTCGGGGGTCGGTCGCATGAGGAAGCAGACGTGGCAGGGAAGTGCGCGGTGGCTCGTGCTCTGCACGATGCTCGTCGCGGGCGCGGCCCAGGCGGGACAGAAGCAGGTGGGCGGCGTCAACATGCCGGACTCGATGACGCTGCGGGGGCGCACCATCGCGCTCACGCACATGGCGCTACACAAGCGGCTGTTCTTCAAGGTCTACGTGTGGAGCCTCTACCTGGAGGAGCAGCCGCGCAACGCGTCCGAGGCCATCGCCTCCAACTCCGTCAAGCGCCTCCACTTCCGCTTCCTGCGCAACATCAGCCGGGACCAGCTCGTGGGCAGCCTCCGCGACAACCTCCAGAAGAACCCGGACATGCGCCAGGGGCCCATGGCCGACAACCTCGGCGTGCTGCTGTCGTCGCTGAAGGACGTGCGCAAGGGCGAGGACCTGGTCATCACCTACGTGCCCGACACCGGCCTGGAGATTTCCGGCGGCGCCAGCGGCGGGGCCTTCATCCCCGGCAAGCACTTCGCCGACGCGCTCTTCTCCGTGTGGCTCAACGCCCACCCCATCTTCCCCCGCTGAGGGCAGCCTGCCCGCCTGCCGGCCCGGGTTGCTTGGGGGTCAAAATTCACCGCCCCCGCCTGTGACAGAGCGGTAGTCTGGTCCTCCATTCACTGCTGTCGGGAGGACACGCACACATGCGGACACCGCTGGTTCTGGCTGCTCTCGTCGCGCTCTCCACCGGGTGCGTCTCGAAGGGGAAGTTCGAAGCCAAGACGCTGGAGGCGGAGCAGCTCGCCAAGGGGCTCAACGACGAGAAGGGCGCGCGTGAGGCCGCCGAGGCGAAAATCAAGGAGCTGGAGGCCGAGAAGCAGGCCCTGACGGCGCGGCTCAACACCTCCGAATCCCGTCTCACGGCCAACGCGGCCGAGCGCCGCGCGCTGGAGGAGAAGAACGCGCAGCTGGCCGCGCTCAACGAGGAGCTGGCGCGAAACACCAAGCAGCTGGCTCAGGCGAAGGAGGAGCTGGAGAAGAAGAGCTCCGAGTACGAGAACCTCGCCCAGAGCCTCAAGCAGGAGATTTCCGACGGGAAGATCCAGCTCTCCGAGCTCAAGGGCAAGATGACGGTGCAGCTCAAGGACAAGATCCTCTTCGCCTCCGGCTCCGCGCGCGTGGGCAAGGAGGGCGAGGACGCGCTGGCGAAGATCGCCGACGCCCTCAAGACGGTGCAGGGGAAGATCATCCGCGTGGAGGGCCACACGGACGACGTCCCGATTGGCAGCGGCCAGTTCCCCACCAACTGGGAGCTGAGCCTGGCGCGCGCCATGGCGGTGGTGCGCTCGCTCCAGGACGCCGGCGTGGACCCCACCGCGCTGTCCGCGGCGGGCTACGGCCAGTACCAGCCCATCGCGGCGAACGACTCGCCGGAGAACCGCAGCCTGAACCGTCGTATCGAAATCGTGCTGGCGCCCAAGTAGCAGCAACATTCGGGGGGGCGCGGTATACCGACCGCGCCCCTCATGAAGACTCTCGCCTCTGTCCTCTGTCTCCTCGTCGCCACCGGGGCCCTGGCCCAGGTTCCTGACGACGCCGGCACCCTGGATGCCGGTGTGCCCACGGGCGTCCTGACGAAGCCGCCCGTCCTCGCGCGCCAGGTGGAGGCGGCCTATCCGCCGGAAGCCGCCGCCCAGCAGCTCGAGGGCACGGTGGTGATGTTCATCGACATCTCGGAGACGGGCGCCGTCACGAATGTCGAGGTGACGCAGCCGGCGGGCCACGGCTTCGACGAGGCGGCGGTGGAGGCGGTGAAGCAGTTCGAGTTCACCCCCGCCGAGGTGGACAACGTCCCCGCCCCGGTGCGCATCCAGTACGCCTACCAGTTCGTCTTCCGCCCGGCCCCGCCTCCCGAGGCCGCCGACGGCGGCGCCGCCACGCCCGAGGGGCCGGTGAACTTCAGCGGCCAGGCGCTGGAGCGCGGCACGCGCAAGCCGCTCAACGGCGCCGAGGTCGTCCTGCCGGAGCTGGACCTGTCCACCGTCGCGGACGCGGAGGGGCGCTTCTCCTTCCGGGGCGTGCCGACAGGGACGCACGAGGTGCTGGTGGTGGTGGGCGGGTACGACCGCTTCCGTACGAAGGAGACGATTTCGGAGGGGCAGCAGACGCGCGCCACGTACTACGTGCAGCGGCGCATCTTCAGCCCGTACGAGACGGTGGTGCGCAGCGACCGCGAGCGCAAGGAAGTCTCCCAGACGACCCTCCAGGTGGCCGAGGTGCAGCGCATCCCCGGCACCCAGGGCGACACGCTGAAGGTGGTGCAGAACCTGCCCGGCGTGGCGCGGCCCGCCTTCAACGGCGGCCAGCTCATCATCCGCGGCTCCAGCCCGCAGGAGTCCGGCGTCTTCCTCGACGGCCAGCGGATTCCCCTGCTGTACCACTTCGGCGGGCTGACCTCCGTCTACAACTCGGAGCTGCTGGAGGCGGTGGACTACCTGCCCGGCAACTTCTCCGCCTACTTCGGCGACCTCACCGGCGGCGTCATCAACGTGCGCAGCCGCGAGCCGCGCATGGACCGCCTCCACGCGACCGTGGGCGTCAACCTCATCGAGTCCAACGCCGTCATCGAGGGGCCGATTACCGAGACGCTGGGCTTCGCGGTGGCGGGCCGGCGCTCGTACATCGACCTGGTGCTGGGCCTGGTGCCGGAGGGCGACAGCGGGCCCAACCTCCAGGTGGCGCCGCGCTACTACGACGCGCAGCTCAAGCTGGTGTGGAAGCCGCTGTCCCGCCACACCTTCACGCTGCAGGGCATCACCTCGCGGGACAGGCTGGGCCTGGTGTTCGAGCGGCCCACGGCCAATGACCCCACCATCAACGGCAGCCTGGACGTCACCACGGGCTTCAACCAGCTGCGGCTGCGCCACCAGTACCGCGCGGACGCCCTCACGCTGGACACCCATGCCCTGGTGGGCAACACGCTCATCGAGTTCACCCTGGGCGAGCGCGGCCTGCGCATCGCCTCCACGGACGTGAATCTGCGCTCCACGGCGGAGTATGCCTTCGGCGACGCGCTCACCTGGGCGGGCGGTGTGGACGTGACGAGCAGCTTCGCGCGCGTCACCGCGCGCATCCAGTCCCCGCCCCGCGAGGGCGAGCCGCCCAACCCCACCGTCACCGAGGAGATTCTCGACACGGACGGGGACTTCCTCCAGTACTTCCCGTCGCTGTGGACGGAGCTGCGCTGGCGTCCCGTGAAGGGCCTGCTGGTGGTGCCGGGCGTGCGCGCCGAGAGCTACATCTTCACGGAGCAGACCCGCCCCCGGCGGACGCTCAACCCGCGCCTGGCGGTGCGCTATGCGCTCACGGAGGCGCTGACGCTCAAGGGCGGCGCGGGCGTCTACCACGGCCCTCCCGTCCAGGACGAGCCGAGCGTGGGCTTCGGCAACCCGGACCTGCGGGCGAAGCGCTCGCTCCAGTACGGCCTGGGCGCGGAGTGGCAGGTGCGGCCGGAGTGGTTCGTCAGCGGCGAGGTCTTCTACAACGACCTGGATGGCCTCATCACCCGCTCGAACGCCACGGTGGAGCGCGACGGGGAGCAGGTGCCGGAGCGGCTGAAGAACGGCGGCGTGGGCCGCATCTACGGCCTGGAGGTGCTGGTGCGCCGCGCGCTGACGGACCGGCTCTTCGGCTGGATTTCCTACACGCTCAGCCGCAGCGAGCGCCGGGACACGCCGGAGTCGGGCTGGCGCCTGTTCGACAACGACCAGACGCACGTGCTGACGGCGATTGCGTCCTACAAGCTGCCGGCGGGCTGGGAGGTGGGCGCGCGCATGCGCTTCGCCTCGGGCAACCCCAACACGCCCGTCATCGGCTCGGTGCGCGACGACGGCTCGGACGTCTTCATCCCCCTGTACGCGGCGGTGAACTCGCGGCGGCTGCCGTCCTTCAACCAGCTGGACATCCGCGTGGACAAGAACTTCATCTTCGACAAGTGGGCCCTCAACGTCTACCTGGACCTGACGAACGCGTACAACAACCCGGCGGTGGAGGGCATCGCCTACAACTACAACTACACCGAGAGCGCCTTCTTCGAGGGCCTGCCCATCCTCCCGGTCCTCGGCGCGAAGGGGAGCTTCTGAGCATGCGCACGTCCGTCCTGGCCTCCCTGGCCCTGCTGCTGGCCGCGTGCGGCACCGACTTCGAGCTGCAGAGTGAAATCCGCCGCGTGCGCGTGCTGGCCATCCAGGCCCAGCCCGCCGAGGTGGTGCTGGACCCCGCTGGCGCCACGCTGCCCGAGCCGGTGGCATTCAACGCGCTCGCGGTGTCGGCGGACGACCGGCCCGTCACCGTCCGCTACGCGCTGTGCCGCGTCCGGGGCAACCCGTATGACGGCCGCTGCCCCGGGGACACCGACGTGCCGCTGGTGGACGGCGTGCTGTCGCTGCTGGACCCGGAGGTGCAGGCGGTGCTGACGGAGGCCCTGCAGGCGGGCAACCCCGGTGGTGGCGGCGGGACACCGGACCTGAACGACCCGGCGGTGCGCGCGGCGCTGGAGGCGGGCATCCCCCTCTTCGTCGGCTACGAGGCCACGGACGGCACGGGCACGCCCGAGGGCACCGAGCGGGGCGTGCGCCGCGTGACGCTGCGGTCCACGACGGCGCCCAACCAGAACCCGGCGGTGGCGGACGTCCTCTGGGAGGGCGCATCGCTGGCCGGTCCGCTGCCGGCGGGGCGGGAGGTGACGCTCCAGCCGGTGCTCGCGGAGGGCAGCGCGGAGACGTACACGACGCAGGAGGGCCCGCGCACGGAGCAGGTCTTCTACAGCTGGTTCGCCACCGGCGACGGCGAGGTGAAGGAGTTCCGCTCGCTGGAGTCGGTGGACGGCCGGCCGGGAAACCCGACGTCGAAGTACGAGACGCCGGGCACTCCCCAGCGCGTCACCCTCTGGGTGGTGGCGCGCGACGGACGCGACGGAGTGGGCTGGCTCAGTCGCTCCGTGGACGTGGGCCCGTAGGCCCCCGCGGCGCTACAGGTACTTCAGCGTGAAGCGCACGTGGCTGCCCTTGCGCTCGACGCTCTCGTTGGTGACGACCTTCCCGAAGCCGAACATCAGCCCGCGGAAGTAGCCAATCAGCAGCGAGGGCGGCAGGCGCGTCTCGCTCTCCAGCACCACCGTGTCCTTCGTGAAGGACACGGTGTGGACGACGTCTCCGGGAGGTCCGTTCCGCACGACGTCCTTCGACGTCACGCTGAAGTCCTTGAAGACCTTGTCCAGGGTGTCCAGACCGGCGGCCTTCGTGAGCTGGAACGTCTTGGTGATGGACGCCTGGCCCAGGGCCGTCATGGTGGCGTCGCCCAGCTTCGCGTGCAGGTCGTTGACCATCTGCACGTACTCGTCCAGCGGGTACCACACGTCGTTCTGCATCTCGTCGATGCGCTTGCGGTGCTGAGGGAACAGCAGCGTCGCGGTGGAGCTGAGCATGGAGCTCATCACCGCCTTGACGTAGGCGCCCAGAATCTCTCCTGCCATGTGGTTGTGTCCGCCGCCGCGCGAGCATGCGCGACGGCCCTCCCTTTTGAGGACAGGATGACGCAAGGGGCGAAAGGGGCCTAATGGGTCCACCCCTACTCGCCCAAGCTGCTTCCTCTTCAGGAGCCCAGGTGGGCAGCCGCACGCCCGAGGCCCTCGGCCACGGAGGTGAAGGCATCCGCCGTGCGCACGCGCGCCTCGCCGAAGCGCGTCACGTAGAGCTGGCGTACCGCGGGAATCTGCGACGAGCCGCCGGTGAGGAACACCGCGTCGATGTCCTTCGCCTCGGGGTGGCGGGAGAGCAGGCCCTCGGTGCACTGTTCCAGCTCGTCCAGCAGCGGCTTGCTGAAGGCCTCGAACTCGGCGCGGGTGATGGGCTCGTGGAGCTGGATGCGCGCCTCGTCGAAGTCCACCGTGGCCACGTCCTCGCGGGACAGGCGCACCTTGGCCGCTTCGATGGCGCGGAAGAGGCGGTAGCCCAGGTTGTCCATGACGAGGTCGTAGAGGGCCTCGATTTCGGCCTTGCGGTCGCTCGTCTCAAGCATCGTCTCCATCAGCTCCTGCGTGGACTTCTCGCGGATGAAGGACATCTCGTGCCAGGACAGCAGCTTGGCCATGACGTGCTGGGGGATGGGCAGCCGCTTGTCGCTGAAGCCGCGCACCCGGTACGTGGAGCCGGCGCCGAAGCGGGGCAGCAGCTTGTGGCGCATGATTTCCGCGTCGAAGCGGTCACCGCCGATGCGCACGCCGGTGGAGCCCACCACGTCCGGTCGCCGGTCGCTGTTGCCGCGGCGCGAGGGGCCCAGGCGCATGAGGGTGAGGTCGGTGGTGCCGGCGCCGAAGTCCGCGACGAGCACGAGCTCGTCCTTCGTGAGCTGGGCCTCGTACGCGAGCGCGGCGGCGATGGGCTCGATGAGGAACTGCACCTGCTTGAAGCCGGCGAGCTCGGCGGCGCGCAGCAGGCGCTGCTGGGCCAGGGCGTCCGCCTCCGGGTCCGGGGTGAAGACGGCGGGGCGGCCCAGGACGACGGCGTCCGGGGGCCCGCCCATCCGGGCGCCGGCCGCGTCGCGCACGCGGCGCAGCAGCACGGCCACCAGCTCCTCGATGGTGTACGTGCGCCCCTTCACCTGGGTGGCGCGGAAGGAGCTGGAGTGGAGGAAGGACTTCACGGACTGGATGAAGCGTCCGGTGTTGTCCTCGAGGTAGCGCTGGATGGCGTCGGCGCCCGCGAAGATTTCCTGCTCGTCTTCCGGGAAGAAGAGGACGGAGCGGAAGAGCCGGGGCTCCTGGGTGTGGGGCTGCAAGGGCAGCACCGTGCCGTCGGGCAGCGCCGCGGCGGTGTTGCTGGTTCCGAAGTCGAGTCCGCAGGCACGCATGGGGGGGCGCCCCTTACCTCCAAAATCCCTTCAAGGGTAGGGCGTCGTGAGGGCCGGCGTGAGCGAGGCCGCCGGGCGCTGGGTAGGCGGGTGGGCGTGCCCCTGGATGCGGTGTGGGTTGGCGTCAGGAAGCGCCTCTCCATCTTTCCGCTGTCACGTTCACGACAGGAGACTTCCATGAAATTTCGCGCGGGGTGGTTGATGGCTGGCGCCGCGGCGCTGGTGCTGGGGACGGGGTGCCAGGAACGCGAGCGCAGCAGCTCGCAGCAGGCGGGCGGGCAGGCGTCCGCGAGTGACCAGGTCGAGCAGGCGCAGGAGCGCTCGGAGGGTGCCTTCGACAAGGCGCGCGAGGCGCAGGAGGACGCCACCGAGCAGCAGAAGGAAGCGGCCAGCGCCCAGGCCGAGCTGCAGAAGAAGCAGCAGGAGCTTCAGGAGGCCCAAGCCAAGGCGAGCCAGGAGTCCCAGCAGGCGCAGCAGACGCAGCAGAGCGCCCAGCAGCAGACGGTCCAGGCCCAGCAGGAGGCGCAGCAGGCGCAGACCAGCGCCCTGGAGGCCCAGCGCAAGCAGGCCGACGAGCTGGCCCAGCAGAACCAGCAGACGCAGCAGCAGGCGCAGGCGCAGTCCGAGCAGCTCAAGCAGCAGGCGCAGCAGCCGGTGGCGGCGGCTCCGGCGCCCCAGCCCGCGCAGCCGGCCCAGCAGCCCGCGCAAGCGCAGGGCGCGCAGCAGCAGGCTTCCGAGCAGCAGGTCGTCGGTGAGGTGCTGACCGCGAGCGAGCAGGAGCTGCTGCTCAGCTCACGTGGCGAGCCCCAGCTGCGACTGCAGATTGGTCCCCAGACGCAGGTGATGGTGGATGGTCGTCAGGCGAGCGCCGGGGACATCGAGGAGGGCAGCCAGGTGCGCGCCTCCTACCGCACGGACCAGGCCAGCGGCGAGCCGCAGGCGGTGCGCATCGAGGCGACGTCGCAGGTGCAGCCCACCGCGCCGGCCGCCCCGGAGAGCGGTGAGTCCTCGCCGGGCGCGCAGCCGCAGCCCCAGCCGCAGCCCCAGCCGCAGCAGTAGCGGCGGTGGTCTTCCTGGACCACGCCCCATGGCGAGGCGTGGTCCAGGACGCTGCCGGTGACTACGGCGACAGCGTGAAGGTCTTCACATGCGTCTGGCCGTTGAACGTCACCTCGAAGCGCCAGGTGCCGGACGGGCCCGTGGGGGCGAAGCTGCTCCAGTACCAGTACCAGTAGGAGGACGAGTAGTGCGCGGCCGGGCTGGCGTGCGTCCACGAGGAGAAGACGGTGCCGTTGGGCCGGACGATGCGGTAGCTGCTCGTCTGGGTGTTGAGCTGGTCGCGGTAGTAGGTGGTGAAGTAGACGGGCTCGCCGTAGCGGAACGCGGTCTTCTCGTTCGGCGTCTCGCGGGTGGGGCACGTGGGGAAGACGGCCGGGGCGCCGCCCGTGGTCAGCTTGTTGACCGCCGAGTCGTAGTAGGGCCGCTGGGCCAGCCACCACGAGTTCCCATTCAGGGTGTTGCACGGCCCCTGGAACGGGTCATTCAGCTTGCCCGTGGAGTCGTAGACCTCCAGGTGCAGGTGCGGCCCGGTGGAGTTGCCGGAGCTGCCCACGACGCCCAGGACCTCGCCCTGCACCACGGTGGAACCCACGGCCTTGGCCGTGACGGAGCCATTTTTCAGATGTCCGTACCAGGCGATGGAGCCATCCGCGTGGCGGACGTAGACGGCATTCCAGTTGCCGCTGTTGAAGCTGCAGTTGCGGTCGTAGTTGCCGTCGGAGCGGTACACGATGGTGCCGGGCGCGCCGGCCACCACCTGCACCTGGTTGAAGTCCATTTTCTGCCAGGAGAACGGCCACGTGTAGATGTCGATGCCGGTGTGGTTGTACCCGCTCAAGGTGTCGTACGAGCGCGTGCCGCAGTTGAAGTCGCGGATGAAGCCCGTGTAGCTGGGGTTGTGGTCCACGAAGTTGGAGATGCCGTGGTAGCCCGGGTCTGGGATGCCATTGGCACGTAGCGGCCAGGCGAGTGAGGCATTGGCCAGCGTCGTCGGCGGAGCCAGCCGGCCCTCGGCCTCCAGCGCGCGGATGTTGCGGTGGATGTTGGCCCAGACCTCCTCGCGCTGGCTCTCCGTCAGGTGCTCGTACAGCTCACGGTGGACGTACTCCCCTCCGCCCTTGCCCTCCGGCGGGTTCACGGTGGCGGTGAGCTCTGGCTCGCTGGCGGCGGCCAGTGGGGCCACGCCGAGCGAGGACAGGAGGCACAGCAGACGCAGCGGGCTCGACGCCGCGGAGCGGCGGGCAGGGATGAGAGACATTCGGGCAGGTCCAGGTGAAACGATGCGTGTGGCTTCACGGGCCACGCGCCGGCCATCCGGCCCGCTCCCGCATGCGGCAGTCTATCAATCAGGCCGGTAAAACAGGAGCAGTCGGAGATTCGTGCAGGTGCACGGGAAAAGTGCGGGCGTGTCTGTCCTGCCAGCCTTTCGCAGGGGCTCTGTCGGACGTTGGCGTGACGGTGTAAAAGGTCACCGCGTAGCCGAGGGGTGACATGCAGACAGACAGAGTGATGGGACGCGTATGGCTTCTGGCGGGTGTGCTGCTCGCCTGTGTGGGCTGTGCTTCCTCGAGCAGTGTGGGGCGTAAGCCAGGGTCGGACCCGCTGGCGCCGCGCGAGTATGCGGTCTCCCACCGGATGGTCTTCGACAAGGCGTTGGAGACGGTGGTGGAGCTGGGCTGGCGGGTGAACCTGGCCAAGCCGGACCCGGGCATCATCCAGGCGTATACGCCGACGAGCATGGCCTCCTGGCAGGAGGACCTGAACATCAGCGTGCTCGACACGGGCACCGGGGTGGTGCGCGTGCAGATGAACTCCCGGGCGCGCCAGCTGGTCGCCTGGGGAAAGAACGAGGAGAACATCGAGCGGTTCTTCCAGGGGCTCGACGCGCGGCTGAAGGACGTGAAGCCGCCCGAGGTGGCTTCCCCGCCCGAGGAAGGCGAGGTGGCCCCTCCCGTGTCGCTCACTCCTTGAGCCAGAACCACTGCCCTTTTGAGCGGAGCGCGCCCGCGAGAAACTCCGAGAACGAGCCCGCAATCTGGCGGCAGTAGTCCGGGTGCGGGAACGCCTCGTTGTAGCCGTCACGGATTGGGTATCGGCCCTCGTGCTGTTGACCTACGTCGAGGAGGATGAAGTTGCTGTCCCGCACCTCGCACAGCGCATACCAGGACGCAGGGCCCGCCGCGTCGGTGTCGCTCTTGCGCAGGACCACGCGGGCGCGGTGAAGCTGCGCCAGCGGATAGAAGCGGAAGGCGAAGTCCAATCGGTCGAAGAGGTCGGCCCCGTCACAGTGAAGGTAGAAGGCGCGCAGGTCAGAGTCCAAGCGCCACCCCACTCGCTGCTCGAAGTCGGCAATCTGCTCATGAGTCGCAGGCGGCCTGGGGAAGTGGAGTCGCGACACCTCCTCTAGCAACGCTTCCATGGGCACGGGTCTACTTGACATAGGGGAGCCTTGGTCCCGCGCTGTTCCACGGGGGATTGCCCGCGTAGCACTGGTTATAGAGCCCGAACAGGTCCTGATGCAGGTCCCGAGGGAAGGGGATGATGTTGTTCCAGTCGGTAGGGTTGCCACCGTGCCACAGGTCGTGGACGTGGTGTCCCTGGTAGGGCGTGCCATCGGGGTCGGCAGGCGACTGCCCGAACCGCTTCGCGAAGTCTTCGCGGAATGAGTCCCGCATGTCGTTCCATCGCATGCTCGCCGCGTTGGTGGCCGAGGGGCTGATCGTCCCGTAGCTGCAACAGCAGTTCGTCATGGGAAACCGACTTCCTGCCTGCATCAGTCGGCCGTCGAAATCGAAGTTGATGTCCGCAAGCCACATGCACCCTTGGAGGGTGTGGCCGATGCCGCCGCACTTGCGTTGGCAGTAGGTCATCAGCTCGGAGTTGCACTGCCACGGCCCATAGTAGATGACGGTCCGGAATTGGTCGCCTCCCGGCACGCTGACCAGTGGGCCAATCCACCGGCGCGCGCTGCTGTTGGGGGAAGGCCTCGCTGCTGGGGCATCGGATTCGCACCCAGCGCTCAGGAGAGCAGCGAGCAGGGCAGGGAACCACACTAGAGATGACAGACTGTTCTTGGTTTGCATGGCTCCCACTCTAGAAAGTGGGGCCAACGCGTCAGCCATCCCGGGGGTGCTGGGGTCACTCGTAGGCGTAGGTTCGGCTGAGCGCGTCGCGCAGTTCCTCATCCTGCGCGAGCGACTGGACGACGGCTTCGAAGGACTTGCCGGCCGAGCGGGCCTCGCGGGAAGGGAACCCCTGGGAGGCGAGGTCCAGGTTGTGCTTCGCGCCGAGGCAGACCTCTTCCTTAGGCTTCAGCACTTCGTCCAGCGCTGCCCGGTCCTGCTCCCATTGTTGGAAGCGCTCCGCGTCTCTTCCCTGGTAGTGCGAATGGCAGAGGCGGAGCGCCTCCTGGGTGTTCTGAAAGAGCCAGGCCTCGATGCTGTAGAAGGGGACAATCTGCTTGAGGCGCGTCATGCGCCGGGTGGCGCGTTCATCGAGCTCATCGGGTACCACCGGCCTGCCGGCCTCGGTGTCCCGCCCCTCCAGCTTCATTCGGATGAGCAGCCGGACCTTCTCCCAGACGCGCTCCCGGAACTTCGCCACGTTCTCGCTGGAAGCTCGGTTCGCCCATGACCGGTCCCCATCGAAGTGGAACAGGGCCCAGCCGTTCTCGAGCATGAGCTGGGTCGCGAGGGTGCCGAGCAGCGCCACCTGCTTCTGCCTGTCGCGTGGCTTGTCGCTCTTCCAGACGTTGGCGTGGAGCGCCTGGAGGGCCTCCTTGCTCCGAACGGGCTCGAAGGCGAGCCGCTCCTGCTGCGTCTGGACATAGGCGTCCACCTGCTTCAGCAGCTCCTTGGCCAGCTTCTGGAAGGTGGCGAAGGCCTCGGTGCCGGAGTCTTCCGTCAGCAGCAGGACCGACAGACTCGGAGCACGCTGGCTCACCACAGCCCCCGGGTCCGGAGAATCTCGCTGACGTGCTGGATGCCCACCTGGTAGGCGGCGAAGAAGCCCTGTGCGTCCTCGGGCGTCATGTTCTCCCAGCGCAGTTGGTCGCGCTCTCCCTGGGGCTCCGCGCGACACAGCACGAAGGACGAGAGGACTTCGTCAGCGGACTCGAACCCGAGGTAGTCGAGCAGGAGGGGGTTCTGGCTCGTCAGGAAGGATTGGCGGCCTCCAAGTTCCTCCATGCAGGCTTCAATCCACTCGTGGTGCATGCCGTTGACCAGTTCGTCGGCCACGACCGTTGCTGGGTTGCAGGCGAGGTAATAATAGAAGGCCAGCAATCGCTTCTGCCCGTAGCTCAGCAGCAGATGATTGATGACGGAACGGTCGCGCCGGGTGAAGTCGAATCGGATGTTCCCGAAGTAGATTCTCTCGGAAGGCTCCGTCTGCCGGGCTGTGCGCTGGATGCGGAGCTTGGCGGACTCGAAACCAAGAAGCTGGACAGCCTTTCCAAGGAACTCCGCACCCGCATCGCTGCTCTGCACGCGGACCTCGTCAACATCCGAGGTCTTTTGGAGCTGCCGCTGGATCTCCTGGTGTACTGCTCTGGGCCCCCCATTTCTGGGAGCGACGTCGAAAGAATCTTGCGCGTCTTGAGAAAAAGCGCGCGCTGCAAGGAAGGCTCTCTCATCTCCTGTTGTGGAATACAGATAGTCGAGAGACTCATCGAAGCGCTGAAGCGAGGGAGGGCTCATGCTGGTAGCTGAGTCCAGGAAGATGGAAATCAGCGGAGCATCAAGCTTGTTCTGTTGCTTAATCTGAAACAGTGCAGCAGCGATGTTGATCCAGGCTTCTCCAGCGGCGATGGGCCTAGCGAGATCGATGGATCCGAGGTGCAGCTTCTTGCCTCGCAGAGACAGCTTCGAGCCGGAAAACTTGATGGTGTACTCGGCTTCGAGATTGCTGCTGGCCAGTACGATTTCCCCTGCGCTCTCATAGTCGTCTCCTGCGGGAAGAAGCGCTCCGGCTAGAAGCTCCTGAGTGGAAAGCTGACTATCGTGAGAGAGCCCCGAGAACGCAGGGCGAGGCTCATTGCGCAGCCGAACCGTCGTGCTGTTCCTCGGCGTCAACAGTTCATACTCGAGTGCGAACGGCTCATTGAGCAGCGAGGAGAAGTCCCAGCGCAGCAGCGAGACGATCAGGTTCAGCAGCGTGGTCTTTCCAGTGCCGTTCTTGCCCAGCAACACGTTCATCGAGTCGCGGAAGCGCAGCTCCGTCCCCGGGGCCACGTTCCGGAACTTCTCGATCTTGAGTCGCTTCAGCTTCACCATGGCAGGGCGTCCAGAGTCCGTTCGAGCGTTGCGTGGACACGCCCACCTTACCGCGTGGGACACGCGGGTCTACTGTCTCGCCGCCTTGCCTCCCGTCACGCGAACATCCGGCGCAGGCGCTTCGGAATCTCCTCCGCGTGCCAGCGCTGGAGTTCCCGAGCAATCTCCGCCGCCCGCTTCGCACGCTCCTCACGGATGAGGGGCAGCAGCGCCCGCGCCGCCTTGCGCTCGCGGGGCTTCGCCTCCGCCGCCAGCCGCTCGAACAGCTCCAGCCTCACGTCCGCGTCGTGCAGCTCGCCCAGTCCGTCCTGGAGCGGCACGAGCACCTCCAGCAGCGCGCCCACCGTGCGGCGGAACGTGGGCTGGAAGATTTCGAGCTCGTACCGCAGCTTCTTCAGGTCCTTCCGCAGCTCGTGCGCCGAGGCCGCGTCCGGCGCATCCACATAGGTCTCCATCCGTTGCTGCACCCGGCGCAGCCGCTGACGCAGGTGCTCTCGCACGCGGCGGCCCCCGAAGCGGCGCCCACCCTCCAGCGAGTCCACCTTCCGCAGCAGCCGGGGCACCGTCCGGTCCACCCAGCGCTCCAGCTCGGCACGAAGCCGCGTCTCCTGGCCCTCCAGCTCCGCCAGCCGCGCCTTGCGCAGCGCCGCGATGCCCTCTCGCGCCTCGGGCTTCTTCACCGCCTTGCGCCCCGTGCCCTCCAGCCACGCCGCCTGCACGTGCAAGTCCCGCACGCCGCCGAGCGCGTCCTGGATGCGCTTCACCTCGCGCTCCAGCTTCTTCAAGCCTCCCAACGGGCGGAACACCTGGAGCGCCGCGCGCAGGCGCCGCGTGGCCACGCGCATGTCGTGGACGGACTCGTCGTCCACGCCCTCCTCGAAGCCAGCCTCCGGCTTGCGCACGTCCGCGAGCCGCCCCGCGAGGATGCGTCGCGCCGCCTCTCCCAGCCTGCTGTCCGGACCCAGTCCTCGGATGGGCGTCGGCTGGGCCATCTATGCCTCCGAGAGCGCGTACTGCCGTAGCATCCGCTCCGCGCCCTCCGGGCCCTCCCAGCCGAGGATGCGCGCGTCCTTGTCCGCGAAGTGCACCGCCGCGAGGAAGAAGTGCTCCAGCTCGTCCCGCTCACGCTTGGACAGTTGTTGATAGGTCTGCAGATGCTCGGCACGGGTGGAGGACACCGGCACGGCCAGGATGCGGTCATTGCGCTCGCGCTCGCCCGGCTTGCCGTTGCGCTTCTTCTGGTCCACCTGGAGCACGCCGAGCGCCCGGCTCGGCAGCACCACGCCGGGCCAGGTCGTGTCGTCCCAGTACACCATGGCGTCCAGCGGGTCCCCGTCCGGCCCCAGCGTGGAGGGAATGAAGCCCCAGTCGAACGGGTAGCGCAGCCCGCGAGTCAACGGCCGGGAGATGGAGAAGGCCTTCAGCGCCGTGTCGTACTTGAGCTTCACCGTCGAGCCCCGAGGAGACTCGACGACCACGTGGAAGGCGCCTTGTTGCCCGCGCAGGGGCAGGCGGGTGAGGTCGGTCGCCATGGAGGGTCAACAATGATGCCTACCAGCCAGGTCCGGGAGTCTCCACCGTCGGGTGGGGGGCGATGAGCCCCTGAGTCGCGCGTGCCGCCGCCAGCCCGCCCAGCGTGTACCAGGCCACCGTGAGCAGCGACGTGGACGCCTTCGCGCGCGCCGGCCGTCTGCCCAGGCCCAGATACGGGGGCAGCACCACCGCGCCCAGCCCCGCGAGCAGCCCGAGCACCGCCCCGCGCAGGTACGGCCGCTTCGGCCGGCCCATCGCCACCAGCGAGAAGAAGAGACTGTTGGACACCAGGTCGCCCGCGAGGCTCTGCCGGTGCAGGCGCGCCCCGTGCGCGGGCCGGCCGCCGAACCAGCGGATGCCCTTCTTCAGGGCCCGCTTGCCGAGCACGTCCATGCGCGGAGGATGCGCCAGCACGCGGCGCGCACTCTCGTGAATGAGGGTCAGCGACGTGGCGCCAACGAGCCCGGGGCCCAGTGCGCGCAGGAGCAGCCGAGGACGCGAGGAGACAGGCGGTTCCATCATGCCCCTCAAGCTACGCACCGCCCGTCCTGGTTCCGGACCGGCCCAGCCCGCTCGCCTGGTGGGCGGACGACCCGGAGCGGGCGTACCCAGCCGCCCGCTCCGACGAGGCCCCTAGCGCTTCGACAGGTCCGGCACCTTCATGCCGCGCTGCACGCCAGGACGGCTGCCTACGCGCTCCAGGTACTGGGGCACGTAGCGCAGGCCCCGGAAGAGGTCCGGGTTGTACTCCCGCGTGCCGACCAGCCACGGGTAGATGGCACAGTCCGCGATGGAGAACTTGCCCGCGACGAAGTCACCCTTGCCCAGCTGCCCGTCCAGCACCCCGAGGATGCGCTTGGACTCGTTGGTGTAGCGCTCGATGGCGTGGGGGACGTAGGCCTTGCTGAAGCGGGTGAAGTAGCCGAGCTGCCCGAACATGGGCCCCAGGCCGCCCATCTGGAACATCAGCCACTGCGTCACCTCCGTCTTGCCGCGCGGACTGGAGGGCATGAGCTTGCCCGTCTTCTCCGCGAGGTAGAGCAGGATGGCGCCCGACTCGAAGACGGTCAGCGGCCGGTGGTCCACCGGCTCATGGTCGACGATGGCCGGAATCTTGTTGTTCGGGTTGATGGTCAGGTAGTCGGGCTTGAACTGGTCGCCCTTGGTGATGTCCACCACCTTGACGGTGTAGGGCAGCTCCATTTCCTCCAGCGCGATGGACACCTTGCGCCCGTTGGGCGTCGCGAACGTGTACAGGTCAATCATGTCTGCACTCCCGTGAGCTGCGCGCTCACCTGCCAGAGCCGCTCCGCGAGGGCGTCATTCCGAGCCGCGGATGACGGCTTCTTCGGACGGCGTTTGTAGAAGTACTGCCCTGACACCGACTGCACTTCGGGGGAGGACGCGAGGTAGACGGACGTCCGCGCGCCCTGCTCCGCCGTAATCATGAACGGGGAGCCCAGCTTCACGACGTGGCGGAAGAAGCCCTTCGTGTTGTGGCCGAAGCCCGTGCGCACCATGCCCGGGTGCAGGGCATTCACCGTCACCCCGGTGCCCTCCAGCCGCTTCGCCAGGGCGCGGGTGAACAGGATGTTGGCCAGCTTGGAGGTGCCGTAGACGCGGAAGCCGAAGTAGCCGCGCTCGCTCTGCAGGTCCTCGAAGTCGAGCTTCCCGGCGAGGTGGGCGTCGGACGACACGTTGATGATGCGCGAGGGCGCGCTCGCCTTCAGCAGATCCAGCAGGAGGTTGGTCAGCAGGAAGGGCGCGAAGTGGTTGGTGGCCATGGTGGCCTCCAGGCCGTCCTCCGTCACCTCGCGCCGGTCGATGATGAGGCCGGCGTTGTTCAGCAGCACGTCCAGCCGCGAGTAGCGCGCGCGGAAGGCGGCGGCCAGCTCGCGCACGGACTGGAGCGACGTGAGGTCGGCGCGCAGCCACTCCACCTTCGCCTCGGGGGCCGCGGCGCGCACCGCGCTGACCGCTGCCTCCGTGCGGCCCGCATCCCGTCCCACCAGCACCACGGTGGCGCCCAGGCGCGCGAGCGCCTTGGCCGCCTCCAGGCCGATGCCGCCAGAAGCGCCGGTGATGAGGCACACCTTCCCGTCCAGCCGTGTCTGTGAAGTCAAAGAGGGCCCTCCATCCCCAGAGGACGCCTTCTATACGACGGAGCGGGCCCGTGCGCTCGCCCGACGGCGACCGCACCGGGCCCTATCGTTCAGTGGTGACTCAGGCGTTGGGAGGGCGCACCGAGGTGTCGTCCCCGATGCCAGCGTCCCCGCCGCGGCGCACGCCGGCGCGCACGTCGCCGTGCAGGTGGCTCTCCAGGAACCACAGGTCCAGCTCCACCTCGCCCAGCGACTGCGTGAGCAGGTCGGCCGTGACGGGGTCGTTCAGCTCCTCGGAGCGGTGGATGCCGTTGCGGATGCTGGCCCCGTAGCGGGCGAAGCGCTCCACCAGGACCTTCAGGTGCGCGTCGCCGTCCACCGCGTTCAGGTCGTACTCGGGCAGCTCGCTGTTCTTGGCCGCCAGGCGGATGGTGCCCTCGGCGTAGCCGCCCAGGGTGCCCGCGCGCTCGGCGAACTCGTCGGCCTGCTTGCGCGCATGCTTGGCCAGCTCGTCGAACAGCTCATGGCGGCTGTAGAAGTGCCTGCCGCGGATGTTCCAGTGCGCTTGCTTTATCTGCCAGTGCAGGTCGATGGCATCCGCCAGCAGCGTGTTGAGGGAATCGATGAGCTCCTCGCGGGCGTCGGCGGGGAGATTCACGTGGCTCGGAAAGTTCATGGTCCTGCCTCCTCCAGAGGGCTTCCCACAGGGTGGGGACGGCTTCTGGGGACGCCAATCCACGCCATGACGGCTGGAAGGCGGCCGGGCGGGCCCAGCAGCGGGACTCACCCGGTGGAGCGGACAGGTGGCGCGGCCAGCCGCGCGGACAGCTCCGTGGCCGCTCGCTCGCCGGACTCCACGGCGCCGTCGATATAGCCGCAGCCCTCCAGGGCGGTCTCCGTGCCGGCCCAGTGGACACGGCCGAACGGGGCCCGCAGCGCGTCGCCGATGGCGGTGAGGGCGCCGGGGCGGGGCAGGCCCACGTAGCAGCCCCGGCTCCAGGGCTCGGCAATCCAGTCCAGGTCCACGATGGCGAGGGGCTTCAGGGCCCGGGGGCCGAAGAAGCGCGCGAAGCACTCCAGCGCGGCCGTGCGGCGCTCCGAGGCGGGCTTCCCCGTCCAGGCGCGGGCCGTGTCGCCGAGGAAGAAGCCCACGAGGGCGGGATGGTGGCCGTCGGCCGTGCAGTCGTCGAAGCACAGGCGCACGGGGCCGGTGTCGCTCACGGCCTCGCCGGAGAAGCCCGATTCGCGCCAGAAGGGCCGGTCATACGTGGCCACCACCTTGATGACGCTGCCCATGGGCAGGTCGGCATGGGCGCGGCGGCGGGCGGCGGGGAGGGTGGCGCCGAAGTCGAGGCGCTCGGCAAGCGGGGGCGGCACGGCCACCACGGCGTAGCGCGCGCGCCAGACCCGGCCGTCCTCCGCGGTGACGGTGACGCCGGCGGCATCCTGCAGCACCGCGCGCACGGGCGTGGCGAGGTGCACGCGGGCGCCCAGCTCCGCGGCCATGCGGAGGCTGAGCGTCTGGGCGCCGCCGACGAAGCGCTCGGCCTGGGCGCCACCTTCGATGGTGGTGAGGGGCATCAGGCCGGCGTTGGAGTGGAGGTAGAAGAGGAAGTGGAGGAAGGACAGCTCGGAGGGCTCGGCGGCGAAGACGGCGCGGGTGGCGATGTCCAGCGCGGCGCGGGCGCCCCAGGTGGGCACGTTGCGCTGCTTCCACTCCTCCAGCGTGAGGGCGTCCCACTCGGCGGCGCGCGGCGCGGCGTCCGGCCGCTCCCGGGGGACGCGCTTCGCCAGGCCATCCAGCTTCCAGATGGTGCGCTGGAGGTCCAGCAGCGACAGCAGCGGCAGCGACGGCACCTGCCCGCGATAGGTGCGGCGCTCCCCGCGCACCTCGAGCACCTTGGTGCCCTGGTGATGCTGGGGGAAGCGCTTGAGGCCCAGCTCGTCCGCGAGGCGCAGCACGTGCCGCTGGTGCGGGCCCACCCACTGCCCGCCGAGGTCCACCGGCTCGCCGCCCAGGGGCTGCGTGAGGGTGCGTCCGCCCACGCGCTCGCGGGCCTCCAGCACGGCCACGGAGGCCCCGGTCCGCGCCAGGGCGCGCGCGGCGGTGAGCCCGGCCACCCCCGCACCCACGATGACGACATCCACTGTGCTCGCGCCCATGGCTCCTCCGCGCGGGACTCTATGCCGCACGCGCCGGGCCAGGGACAGCACCGTTTACAGTCGCAACCCGGTTTCGCGGGCTGGCGCACGGTGGAGGACGGTGCACGGGCCCGCGCTGGCGCTACAGTGCGGCAACTTCGTTGGAGGTGAGAGGACCCATGCTCGCGCTCGAGCTCGTGGAACGGCTGCGCCAGGTGTCCCCGGCGGCGGCGAATGCGCTGATGACGGTGGCGGTGAAGAACATCATCCCGCTGTCGGCGGTGATGGGCTTCAAGGTGGAGGAGGCGTCGGACGCGAGGACGCGGGCGTCCGTGCCGCTCAAGCGGCGCACGCGCAACCACGTGGGCGGCGTGTACCTGGGCGTGCAGGCGACGGTGGCGGAGCTGACGATGGGGCTGTGGCTCTTCCGCCGCTTCCCGCCGGGCCGCTACAACGTGCTGGTGGACAAGGTGGAGCTGACCTTCCACGCGAAGGCGAAGGGCGGCGCGCGCGCCATCTGCGAGCCCCCCGCCGAGGTCTTCACGTCGCTGGACGCCGCCCTCCGTCAGAAGGGCGACAAGGCCCGGGAGTGGTTGCCGGTGCGGCTGGAGGACTTCGAGGGGAAGCACATCGCCGACGCGCGCTTCCTCGCGGTGCTGAAGAAGTTCTAGTCAGCGGACGAGGCGCGAGTCCTCGCCATGGAAGCGCACCAGGACGACGCGGCGCTGGCTGCCGTCGACCTCGACGACCTTCCGGAAGACTTCCGTGCGCCCCTGGTCGCCGCCGTACGAGTTGGTGGCGAACACGGTGTACGTGCCGGGAGCGAGCCCGGTGAAGTCACTCTGGGCCCTGTAGAAGATGATGGAAATCCAGGGCGCGTCGTCGACGCTCCGGCTCTCGTCCACGGGGGTGTCCGCCTCCAGCTGTCCCTTCCGGGGGCCGAACGCGTCGAGGTTGTCGGGCCAGGGGTGGACGCCGGGAAAGACGTAGACGTCGTCATAGTGGCTCGGCCGTGCGAGCACCACGCGCAGCGCACCGGCTCCTTGCGTCGGATGGGCCGCGAGCGTGGCCGTGCCTCCCGCTGCGACGTGGACCTGCTGAGGGGCGAAACGATGAGGGACTCCCGCCCGCGCGCCCTTCGGGTCCGGCGTTCCAGAGACCCATACGTCGTAGCGGCCTGGAGCCACCCGCAGGAGCACCCGGTCCGAGCGCTTCCCCGAGGCGCTGAAGGTCCCCTGTGCGCCCTCGGCCGTGACGTGGAACTCCTCCAGCGTGGAATGCACTCGGACGTCCAGGCGTGCGCTGAGCCGGGGAAGGCGCAGGGCCAGCGCGTCCTGCCTGCCCGGTGGGATGCGAAAGCGCGCGACGTGGTCCTTCCCTGGCGCCTCCAGCACCACCTCCGCGTCCACCGGCAGGGGCCCCACGGAAAAGCGCCCGGCGGCGTCGGTGGGCTTCGTGTCCACGTGCCACGTCTCTCCCCTCCACGTCGCGGTGAGGGTGCGCGCCGTCGCTGGAGTCCCATCCGGATGGAGCAGGCGGCCCACGAGGTCTCGGGCGGGCTGGAGCGCGATGTCGGGCACCTCCACCTGCCCCAGTGGAGACGCGGGCACGGAGACCCACCGTGGCTGGAAGCCGTTCGCTTCGACGTAGAAGTGGCAACCCAGATGCTCGTGCCTGAAGCGTCCCTCCGAATCCTCCACCTGCTGACTCATGAGCCGGAAGCGCGGGACAGGGAGGCCGCTCGCGTCGACGACCCGGCCGGAGACGCTCTTCGGGCAGAGCGCGGGCAGCAGCACGTCCGCTGGGGCGTCCGTCAGCGCCTCGACCTCACCGAATCCCTCGGGGTGCGTCACGCTGAGCCTGTACTCACCGGGGCGCAGGTCCCGCAGCGTGAAGCGCCCCTCCGAGTCCGTGCGGGTCGTCGCACTCTCTCGTGGATAGGCAGTGCCGCGCGGGAAGTCGTCGTCCAGGGGGAAGGAGGGAAACAACTGGAGTGCGGTCACCTCCGCATTCACGGCAGGACGGTGGTCCGACTTCCGCACGCGTCCGGAGAGGATGGCGGAGGACGGCCGCTCCGCGAAGCTCAGCTCCAGCGGTGTGGCCATGGCCTCGGGCTTCAGCTCGACGTCCTTCCAGACGTAGCGCAGGAACTGGTCCTCCTGCTCCCAGGACGCCAGCAGCCGGTAGCGCCCCTGGGCGTGCGCGGGGAGCCCCACGAGGCCGCGGGCGTCCGTCTTCGCCTCCAGGGTGACGCCATCCCGTGGCTCGGGAACGAGCGAGAAGTCCACCTCCGGTAGCGGTGCTCCGCCAGGGCCACGCACGAGGAAGCGGAGGACGCGGTGGGCCCGGACCTCCAGCGCGCGCAGTGCGCTCAGCCGTGTCTGGGACAGCAGCTCCTCGCCCGCCTCGTCTCGCAAGAAGACCTGGACCTGCCCCTGCGGAGCTCGTTCGAAGACGAACCGTCCCGCTTCATCCGTGGAGGCCGTCCGGGGTGGCTCCAGGCTGGCCCTCCACCGCAGCGTCACCTTGCCGCGCGCGAGCGGCGCCCCATCCAGGCCGAAGGCTCGACCGGTGACGCGGACACAGCGCCGCAGGAGGACGGAGAGCGCGGCGAGGTCCTCGTCGTCCCTCAGCTCCAGCTCCGCGTCGGCCGCGCTTGGGGCGCAGCGCTCGGGATGACGGATTCGCAGGAGGTAGCGCCCCGGCGGAAGCTCGACCCTGAATCGCCCCTCGGGGCCGGACCTGGGGCGTGCGGTCACCTCGCCGTCCTGTGCGCGGACCACTTCCAGCGTCGTGCCGGCGAGAGCCTGCCCCTTCACGTCGAGCAGCGTGCCCTCCACCTGCGAGCCGAGTGCCACGGCGGGAAGGAGCAGCAGGACCCATGGGGCCACGGGAAGGCGCATGACGTGGAGGGTATCCGGGCCTGAGCGGCTCCTGTCCTCATGGAACCCTCATGCTTCCATCATCGCGGGTGTCAGGACGCGCTCACCGGCGCGAGCGCGGAGGAAGTGCATGTCCGCCGGGGGACAGGCCCGGCAGGCAGGATGGCGAGGCCAGTGGACACGCGCCGCTCGGGGCGCTTCCCGTCGGACGCCTCGCGAGGCAAGCTGATGACGTGACGCGTCGCTCCCGGCTGGGCCTCACACTCCTGCTCTCGGTGCTCCTGCACGCAGCCCTCTTCTGGGCGCTGTCGCGGGTCCCGTCCGTCCAGCCTCCCCGGCCGGCGGAGCGGCAGGTCGTGGAGCTGGAGGTCTTCACTCCACCCGCGCAGCCCGCGGCCACGCCTGCCCCCAGACCGACGGTGCGGCCGTCCGACCAGGCGGGTGCTCCACCGGTGCGGCGTGCGGAGCGGCCTTCGCCGCCACGAGCGGAGGAGCCGAAGGCCCAGGCGTCCGCCGAGCGACCCGGGACGGAGGCTTCGAAGCCCCAGGCTTCCGCCGAGGAGCCCATGAAGGACGATGCCCCGCGCGCAGCTCCGGAGCGGCTGGTGCTCGTACCGGAGGGCATGCTCGGAGAGGGGATGGCGCTGACAGGGGAGCCTCCTTCCACCGGTCGGACCCTGCGCAACGTGCCCGGCTCCGAGCCCGACCCGAAGGCCCTTGCGGCACGGGAGGCGGAGGAGGCGCGCGTGCGCGTGGACGGGTGGGCCCAGGACTCGCTGGCGTCGGCGCGAGCGACGAGCGGGTCGCCCCATCCGTACTTCGCGCAGCTGCAGAAGGACTTCACGAAGAAGCTGGTGAACCCGCCGCCGCCGGACCTGAAGGTGCTGGCGTCGCGGATGAAGCGCGAGCAGGTGGAGGCCATCCAGCGCTTCGGCAAGACGGGCAGCCCCTACACGCCCAAGGAGCGCGACCACCGCCTGGAGCAGCGCAACCGCTTCCAGGCCGCCGTGGAGGCAGGGCGCGCCGCGAACATGTTCATGGTGGATGTCACCGAGCCCATCCTCGCGCTCGCCGCCATCGTCGAGGTTCGCCAGGCCCGCGACGGCAAGCTCCTGGACCTGGAGGTCATCGAGGGCTCGGGCGACCCGACCTTCGACGCGTGGGCCATGTCCCAGCTGCGAGATGCCCTCGCCCGGGCCGAGTCGCCCAAGAGCGGAGGCGTGGGCATCCGTGACGACGGGATGCGCACCCGGTGGCGCCTCCAGGAGTACCTGGGCAACCCCCGCGTGCAGATCCACCTGATTGGCGTGTACTGACGCTCGGGCTGTCGCGGCCGGAGCTGGCCTCGGAAGACCGCCGGGAGGCCCGGGGCTCGGGTCCGGAGCTCACTGTTCGGAAATGTCGGGGGTTTTGGGCCGCGAAATGTCCCGACATTTCCGAACAGTGAGCCGCGGGTCGTGCCCGGACCCGCCCCGGCGTCGGTGTGCCCCCGGCTTTCGGGAGCGCGTCAGGTGTCGCCGCGCTGCCGGTACACGGGCGTGCCCTTCGGGGCGGTGCCCTCGGTGGCGTGGCCTTCCTTCACCCAGTATTCGATTCCGCCAATCATCTCCTTCACGCGGAACCCCAGGGCGGCGAAGCGCGCGGCGGCCTTGGTGGAGCCGTTGCAGCCGGGGCCCCAGCAATAGGTGATGATGACGTCGTCCTTGCTCAGGTGCGCCGTCGTCTCGGCGGTGATGGTCCGAGCGGGCAGGTTGAGCGCACCGGGCACGTGGCGCTCGGCCCAGGCCTCCTTGGTGCGCACGTCCACCACGACGAAGCCCTTCTTGCCGCGCTCCAGGTCCAGGTGGACGTCCGCCGGGTCCGTCTCCACGGACAGCTTCGCGAGGTAGTGGCGCCGGGCCTCCTCGGGCGTCGCGGCGGGGGTTTCGAGGACGAAGGAGAACGGGGTGGCGGATGCAGTCATGACGAGACCTCCAGTGACTTCGACGCACGAAAATGTGCTCCAGGAGTGGTCCGGCGGATAGCTCCATTCCGTGCTGGAGGACTGGACCATTATGGCGGGCGAGGGGTTGCCGGGATTCGAGGGTCCTGGCTTCATGGAGGCATGCCGAAGCGGGCCGCCGGGGTGTCATTGCCCTTCCTCCAGCCGGAGACGGGAGCAGGAGCGTCCCTTCACCGGCAGCTCTACGAACGGCTGCGGGAGTCCATCCTCTCCGGTGCGCTTGCGCCGCGCAGCCGGCTGCCCTCCACCCGCACGCTCTCACGTGAGCTGGGTGTGTCTCGCGGCACGGTGGAGAGCGCGTTCGCACAGCTCGACGCGGAGGGGTTCCTGGAGCGTCGCGTGGGCTCCGGCAGCATCGTCGCGCTGCCCGAGCACGCCCGGTTGCCGAGGACGGCCTCCATGGCTCCGGTGCGCCGTGGGGGTTCCGTGGCGCGGCCGGACCTGTTGCGGCGCGGCGGTTCCGAGGCAAGGCCAGGCCCGTTGCATCGGGGCGGTTCCGAGACCAATCCGGACCTGTTGCGCCGCGGCAGCTCACCGGCGCGGCTGGGGCTGTCGCGGCGGGGGCGGGTCCTGGCGCGGGAGGTGCTGCCCCCCGAGCCCCGGGACGTCCAGCCCTTCACGCCGTGCCTGCCCGCGCTGGACCTGTTCCCCACGCGTCTGTGGGCGCGCGCCGTGGCGAAGCAGACCCGGCTGCTGGGGCCCGGCTTGATGACCGCGGGCGAGCCCGCGGGCTTCCGGCCCCTGCGCGAGGCGCTCGCCGCGCACCTGGGCACGTCGCGCGGGGTGCGCTGCGAGTGGCGGCAGGTGCTGGTGCTCTCCAGCACGCAGCAGGCGCTGGACCTGGTGGCGCGGCTGCTCCTGGATGAAGGGGACGCGGTGTGGCTGGAGGAGCCCGGCTACCTGGGTGCGCGTGCTGCCTTCGAGTCCGCCGGAGCGCGGGTGCACGCGGTGCCGGTGGACGCGGAAGGGCTCCGGGTGGACGTGGGCACCCGACGTGCGCCCCGGGCGCGGCTGGCCTACGTCACGCCATCGCACCAGTATCCGCTGGGCGTGACGCTGAGCCTGTCCCGGCGGCTGGCGCTGCTGGAGTGGGCGCGGGCGGCGAGCGCCTGGGTGCTGGAGGACGACTACGACAGCGAGTTCCGCTACGCCACGCGCCCGCTGGCGGCCATCCAGGGCCTGGATGTGGCGGGGCGGGTGCTCTACGCGGGGACGTTCAACAAGGTGATGTTTCCCTCGCTGCGGCTCGCCTTCCTCGTGGTGCCGGAGCGGCTGGTGGACGCCTTCACCGCCGCACGCGCCGCCACGGATGGGCATGCGCCGGTGCTCTCCCAGGCGGCGATGGCGCACTTCATGGAAGCGGGGCACTACGCCGCGCACCTGCGGCAGATGCGGCTGGCCTATGCCGAGCGCCGGGACGCGCTGCTCGATGCCCTGCGGCGCGAGACGGAGGGCTGGCTGCGGCCCGGCGCGGCGGATGCGGGCATGCACGTCACGGCCTTCCTCGGACGGGGCGCGCGGGACGCGGACGTGGTGCGGCGCGCGGATGCGAAGGGGCTCGGCGCGCGCGGGCTGTCACCGCTGTACCTGGGACGAAACGCGGAGCAGGGGCTCGTGCTGGGCTTCTCGGGAGCGAGCCCCGCGGGACTGCGTGCGGCGGTCCGAGCGCTCACGCGACTGCTGGCGCCAGGTGCTCCCGCCTGAGTGTCAGCGCCCCTCGTCCTCCATCAGGAAGTTGGTGATGCTCTTCCACGTGGACTCGAACTGGGGCCGGCGGAAGCCGGAGCCGGAGATGAGCCAGTCCACGTGCGGCGGCTGGTGTGCCGGCTGGTCGAAGTGCCCAATCGCATCCAGGTGGTCCGCCCGCACCGCTGACAGCACCCGCCCGTAGACCTGTGAGCGCGTCGGCACGATGCCATCACACGCCGTGGGCCCCGGAAGCGCTCCATACGCCTGCACCAGCGCCGCCGTCTGCGCCGGTGTGTGCGGCGGCAGCGCCGTCAGTGGCATCCGCTGCGTCTGCCCGTACATGAACGCGTAGATGGTGTGCGTCAGCTGCGCGTACGGGTCCAACCCCGCCGACATCCGCGTGCGCAACGACGGCGGCCGCGCCTGCGTCACCACCGAGCCATACCGCACCCCCGGCCGGTCCACCGCGCTCGCGTTGAAGAGGTCGATGCCCTCCGGCGTCAGCTGCGGAATCAGCGAGGTGTCGTTGCCCACGTCACTCAGGAACTTCGCCACCGCGTCCCGCCGCTCGGAGGAGAAGTCCCCCAGCAGTTGGTCATACAGCTGGTCCAGCAGCGTCGGCTTCCACCCCAGGTTGTCGTCCGCCCGCGCCAGCACGTGGCCGAAGCGGAACACCACCCGCAACGGCAGCCGCCCGAAGCGCAGCACGTACACCGTGAACAGCGACAGCAGCTTCAATATCCGCTGCCCGAACAGCCCCATGAAGAACGTGGCCAGCGGCGTGCCCGCGTGCGGCGTGGACACCGTCACCACCGAGCGCACCCGCTTCGCGTACGGCTCCAGCTCCAGCCCGTCCGCCAGCTGCGCCCCGGGACTCACGAACAGCCGCGAGTCCAGTCCGCCCGTCGAGTGGCCGATGAGGTGGATGGGCCCGTCCCCCGTGCCCGCCGTCTCCTGCACCGCCTTGAGCAGGTCCGCCGTCCGCGTCCGGATGGAGGCTGTGGGGTGCGACAGCACGATGACCACGTCCGCGTCCACGCCGCGGCGCGACAGCTCCGCCTTCAGGTAGTCGTAGGCGTGGCCGAAGTAGATGAGCTCGCCCAGGTTGATGAAACCGAAGAAGCCGGGGACGAGGTAGATGTGGTGCTTCACAGGCATTGCCCACACCATAGCTGACGCGGCGCGTGATTCCTCGCCCGGGAATGCGTCCCGCCCCCACAAGTTGACGCGCGCCCGTTCCGGGTACAGGACGGGCACTCCTACTCCCAGTCACTCCAGAAGGACGACCCCACGTGGACCGAGGATTCCTCGCACTCGCCCTGCTCATCTCCCTGCCCGCCGCCGCGGACGAGGGCATGTGGACCTACGATGCCTTCCCCGTGGAGGCCGTGAAGAAGGCCTACGGCTTCACGCCCTCGCAGGAGTGGCTGGACAAGGTCCGCCTGGGCTCCGTGCGCCTGGCCGGAGGCTGCTCCGCCAGCTTCGTGTCGCCCGACGGCCTGGTGATGACCAACCACCACTGCATCCGCGGCTGCATCGAGGACCTGTCCTCCCCGAAGCAGGACCTGCTGGCCGCGGGCTTCCAGGCGAAGGCCCCCTCCGAGGAGCGCCGCTGCCCCAAGGTGGAGGCCAACCAGCTGGAGAAGATGACCGACGTCACCGAGCGGATGAACGCGGCGACCCGGGGCCTCACCGGCGCGGCGTTCAATACCGCCCTCAAGAAGGAGATGGCCGCCGTGGAGTCCGCGTGCGCCACCTCGCCGGACGTGCGCTGTGACGTGGTGACGCTCTTCAACGGCGGCAAGTACCACCTCTACCAGTACCGCCGCTTCCAGGACGTGCGCCTCGTCTTCGCCCCCGAGTTCTCCATGGCCGCCTTCGGTGGAGACCCGGACAACTTCAACTTCCCGCGCTTCGGCTACGACGTGGCCTTCCTGCGCGTGTGGCAGGGCGACGCGCCCGCGAAGAGCCCGCACTTCCTGCCGTGGGCGAAGCAGGGCGCGAAGGAGGGCGACCTCGTCTTCGTCTCCGGCCACCCCGGCGGCACCGAGCGTAAGGCCACCGTCGCCGAGCTGGAGTTCCAGCGCGACGTCGCCCTGCCGTACACCCTGCTCCAGCTCGCCGAGCTTCGCGGCATGCTCCGCGAGTTCGCCGGCGCCTCGCCCGAGCGCTACCGCACCACGCGCTCGCGGCTGCGCGGCGTGGAGAACGCGCTGAAGTCCCTGCGCGGCCGCCACCAGGCCCTGGCCGACCCGGCGCTGCTCGCCAGGAAGCGCCAGGACGAGGCGGAGCTGCGCAAGAAGGTGGCCGCCAACGCGCAGGTGAAGGCCGCCACCGAGGGCGCGTGGGAGGAGACGGCCCAGGCCCTGGACGCCTACCGCCGCATGCTCCCCGAGTACCGCATGAAGGAGCAGGGCGACGCGTACCCCAGCGAGCTGTTCGCCATCGCCCGCAACCTGGTGCGCGCCGCGGAGGAGCAGCCCAGGCCCAACGCCGAGCGCCTGCGCGAGTACACCGAGGCCCAGCTGCCCACGCTGCGCCAGCAGCTGCTGCGCGACGCCCCCATCGCCACCGATCTGGAGCAGGCGCTGCTGGCCTTCGGGCTCAACCGCCTGCGCGAGACGCTGGGCGCGGATGACCCGTTCGTCCAGAGCGTCCTCGGCCGCGAGGCCCCCGCCGACCTGGCGCGCACCCTGGTGCGCGGCACGAAGCTCGGCGACGTGAAGGTGCGCCAGGCGCTGCTGGAGGGCGGCAAGGCGGCGGTGGACGCGTCGAAGGACCCGATGCTCCTCCTCGCCCGCAAGGTGGACGCCGAGGCCCGCGCCGTGCGCAAGCGCTACGAGGACACGGTGGAGTCGGTGCTCAAGCGCAACGGCGAGCGCATCGCGAAGGCGCACCTGGCGGTGTACGGCACCTCCGGCTACCCCGACGCCACCTTCACCCTGCGCCTCAACCCCGGCCAGGTGAAGGGCTGGGTGGAGAACAGCCGCCCCGTCCCAGCCTTCACCACGTTCGGCGGCGCCTACGCGCGCCACACCGGCAAGGACCCCTTCAAGCTGCCGGACACGTGGCTCAAGGCCCAGGGCCGGGTGCCGGCCGAGACGCCGTTCGACATGGCCACCACCAACGACATCATCGGCGGCAACTCCGGTTCACCCATGGTGGACCGCGATGGCCGCGTGGTGGGGCTCATCTTCGACGGCAACCTGCCCTCGCTCGGCGGCCGCTACGCGTACGTGCCGGAGACGAACCGCGCGGTGGCCGTGCACGGGGACGGCATCCTCGCCGCCCTGGAGCACGTCTACGGCGCGACTCGCGTGGTGCAGGAGCTGCGCGCCGCCCGCGACGCCACCGCCGCCCCCGCGAAGTAGGTCCGCGCCGGTGGACCTGGGAGGTCCGGTAGTCCCACCGGACCCCCCGGTTTCTCAAAGTCCAGCACCCCGGGGCCTGCATGGCCTGGGGGCCGGGAGGGGGACAACTGGCCAAGGCGTGTCAGGGGGGAGAGGATAGAATCGGCTTCAGAGGTTGAAAGCCGACTCTCCATGGGTTCCTCCGCATCCAGTGACATCCCCCTCGGTACCGTCCTGCGAGGGACCTACGAGATAGCCGGCGTGCTGGGTCGTGGAGGCATGGGGACGGTGTTCCTGGCCAACCACCTGCGTCTGCCCGGCCGGCAGGTCGCCATCAAGGTGCTGCGCAACGACGGGGGGCTGGGCAAGGAGGTCTATGTCCGCTTCCGCCGCGAGGCGGAGATTGCCTCCCGGCTGGGTCACCCGAACATCGTCGAGGTGCTGGACTTCGACAACCTGCCGGACGGCTCGCCGTACATGGTGATGGAGTGCCTGCGCGGGCTGCCGCTGTCGCGGCGGATGCGCAAGGGGCCGCTGACGCTGGAAGAGGTCTTCTCCGTGGCGCGGCAGATGGGCTCGGCGCTCCAGGCGGCCCACCGCGCGGGCGTGGTGCACCGGGACTTGAAGCCCGGCAACGTGTTCCTGTCCCCCACCGAGGTGGGCGGCGTGGTGATGGAGCACGTGAAGCTGCTCGACTTCGGCATCTCGAAGATTCTCGACTCGCACAGCGTGAATACGCAGGGCGGCATCCTGCTGGGCACGCCGCAGTACATGGCCCCCGAGCAGGCCCTGGGGAAGAACCAGGACGTGGACCCCCGGACGGACATCTTCTCGTTCGGGTGCATGGTCTACGAGATGCTGGCGCGGAAGCTGCCGTTCAAGGACGGCAACCTGCCGGAGCTCATCTACCGCATCGTCTATGACCCGCCGCAGCCGCTGGAGGCCCTGGCGCCCGGCGTGCCCGAGCAGGTCGTGGACGCCGTCGAGCGGGCGCTCCAGAAGCGCCCCGACGACCGCTTCCCCGACGTGGGCTCCTTCATCGAGGCGCTGACGGGCAGCCCGCTCCAGACGCTGTCGTCCTACAGCGTCACGGCGCCGGTGGCGGCGCTCCCGGTGCGCCCGTCGCAGGCGGAGACGGTGGGCCCGAAGCGCCCGGGGGCGGAGTCGCCCATGTCGAAGCCGCCGACGGTGGACGGGCGGCGACCGGCTCCGGTCTCTTCGCCCTCGGCGGGCTCCGCCAGGCGCCCCGTGCTCAACGTGGCCCTCGATGAGGTTCCGACGGCGACCATGGGCCCGCCGGGAGCGGAAGAGCCCGCCCCGGAGGCCGTGCCCGCCGACGCGAGGCCCGCGGCTGCCGAAGCGCCGAGCGCCCTTCCGCCGACGCAGGTGCTGCGCGGGAAGGGGAGCGTTGCTCTGGGGCCCGCGCCCGCGCCCGTCCTCGTGAAGCCGCGCTCGACGGCGCGGTGGGTGGCCGTGGTCGCGGCCGTGCTCGTCGTGGCCGGCGCCGTGGCGCTCGTCGTGGGGCCGAGGCTCGGAGCGATGCAGGGCACGCAGCCGCCGGTGGTGAAGCAGGAGCCTTCCACCGCCCCCTCCTCGCAGGGGGGAGTGGCGGGTGATGGAGCCGGGCCCGCTTCCCCCTCGCAGGTGGTGGGTGATGGTACCAAGCCCGCGTCTCCCGCTGAGGGCTCGGTGGCGGACGAGGGCGCCCACGCGGCGCCCACCGCGCTGGTGGCGAAGGACAAGCCCTCTCGGCCGGGCACCGTGCCCGTGCCTGACGTGTTACAGCCCGCGGAGCCGCCCCCACCGACTTTCGGGCTCGCGCCCACGCCTTCCCCCGAGCAGGCCAATGCCCGGACTCCCGAGTCGCCCCCGGGCGCCGAGGCCGCGCACAAGGGCCCGCGGTCCGCACGCCCCGCGGGGCCGAAGGGGCCGCCCACCACCATCCCCGAGGCGGCCCTGGCGGACCTCTCGGCGGCGGAGAAGGCGCTGGAGCGCGGCGACCTCGACGAGGCCCTCCACCTGGTCCGCCGCAGCCAGCGGGTCCAGGTCACCGGCACCTCCTTCTCGATTCTCACCCGCGCCTATTGCCGCCAGCGGGACCTCTCCAACGCCCGCACCTCCTGGGAGCGCGTTCCCGCCTGGGAGCGCGTCAGGGTGCGCGGCTATTGCAAGCAGTACGACATCGCGCTCTGAGCGCCGCCACACGGTACGCGCCAGAGCCCCACACCGAGGTGAAACGCTTGAGAACCCTGCTGACAGTGACAGTCATGTTCGTCGCGCTGGGCTGCGCCCGGGGCACCCGCCCCACCAGCGCCGGTACCGGCCCCGTGGGACCGGGGACCGTGTACTCCGCGAAGAGTGGTGAGTCGGTGAGCGTCGTCCCGCTGCTGCCTCCGGAGTCGAACCAGTTCCTCATCCAGTTCCAGGTCCCCGGGGACGACCATGACGGGAAGGTCCTCCTCCACAAGGCCACCGAGAACGGCACGGAGTTCTGGGCCAGGTGGCGCGGCAGGAACCTGCGCCTCTTCCAGGAGCGCAAGGGCTTCAGGAACAAGACGGGCGACTTCATGATTACGCGGCTGCTCGAGGACGGCGTCATCCACGTCACCGTCGACGCGGCGCGCACCGCCGCCCTGAAGTCCGAGGACGTCCAGGAGCTGTACCTGAGCCAGCTCGAGGACGGCACGATTGCCAGGGGCGAGGCCTTCGACAAGAAGTTCTGGACGCGAGACCACGACCGGCAGGTCGCCGAGGCGGCGAAGGCCATGAACGCGGCGTGCGGCTCGGCGGTGGCGGCGGCCATCACCTGGACCGCCATGCCCGACAAGCTGCTCGATGACGGGGAGGCCATCGGCTCCTACTGTGCGGCGCCGCTGGAGGCGCTGACGTCGCTGTGCTCCGACTCGGAGGAGGCGCGGCGCACCGTCCAGGCGAAGGTGAAGCGCGTGGACTGCCGCGCCGCCGAGGCCTTCTCCGGCCGCATCGAGGCGGACACGGTGGTCTGGAGCATCGCCCCCAGCGCCTCCAGCACGAGCGCCGAGCAGAACCAGCAGTTCTTCATGGACAACCTCTAGGAGCGCCACGCGCATGTCACTCACACGATTCCTCGCCGTGGCCGTCGTCCTCTCCTCCGGTGCCGCAGCGGCAGTCGAGCCGCCCTGGGGCAAGGGGCAGAACCTGGGCCAGCGCATGGTGCTGGAGAAAACCTCCGTCTGTACCGACGGGAAGGGGCACTACGTCGTCGCCGCGCCCCAAAAGGACTCCAGCCAGCTGCAGCTCTATTACGGGGACGGCAGCCGCTTCTCCGCCATTCCCCCGGTGCCTGACATCCTCTGGATGCCCAAGGGGGCCTTCCTGGACCCTCGCTTCGAGGACCCCGAGGCGAACGACAACGTCAACAACAGCGGCTTCAGCCTGCGCCCGTACTCGTACGTCCGCGCCGACCCGAAGGCGAACACCTGCGAGGTCACCTGCGGCAAGCGCGCCACTCCGATGACGCGGGTGGCGCCGGACCAGGCCAGGGAGCTGCTGCTGAAGGCCACCTACGCGCCCAGCCCCCAGAAGTACGAGCCGTACGCCCTGCTGCGCGACACGAAGGGCACCTACTTCCTGGTGGAGCGGAGCACCCCGTGGTCCGAGCAGAAGGGCTACCGCGTGTTCATCGGTCCCCGCGGCCGGCTCCAGCCGCAGCAGATGGTCAACGTCATCGCCGACTCGAAGGGCGAAATCTTCTCCACCAAGAAGGGCGACCTGCAGCTCGTGCTGGACCGTGAGCAGCCCTCGCTGTGGGTCGAGAAGAAGAACCGCAAGAAGCTGCGCTCCGTCCCCGTCGAGGAGAACCGCCTGCTCATCTACAACGAGCTCGGCGTCTACACCGGCGAGCGGCTGGGCACGCCCTGCGATGACCTGTAGTCGCCGTACCCTCTGTCCGGGCGTGGACCCCACCCCACCTCCTGAGTCCGCCCGTGGACACCCCACGTACGGATGCCCCGGGAGGTTGGTGCGTCGCGTCAGGGATGACCTATCCTGATGGAGACGAGCAGGAGAGTTCACACAATGTCCACCACCCGTCGCACCTGGAATCCGCTGGAACCGGGGTGCGCCGGGAGGGGACAGGTCCGCTGAACGGCCGCGCCTCCCGGGGCGAGGGGCCGTCCGGGGCCCGGTCCCAGCCGGGACGGGGGGGCCCGGCTGGGACCGGGGACCCGTCGTGAAGTAAGCTGGAAGACGGTCTGTGCCGGGGGGAGGGGAGATGCGCGATGCTGGTGGAGGCACCGGAACCCAGGACGTTGTCGGCCATTCTTTTCACGGGCATCGAAGGCCCGGGCCGTCATTCGTGGCGCGACGAGGCGCTACAACAGCTATTGCGTGAGGAGCACGCGTCGCTGGTGCGCGAGTTGCTCCCGCGCCATGGCGGCCGCGAGGTGAAGCGGCTGGAGGACGGCTTCCTGCTGGAGTTCGAGAGCGGAACCACGGCCGTGGGCTTCGGGCTGGAACTGCAGCGCACGCTGGAGTCGCGCAACGGAGGCGTGTCCGCCGAGCGCCGCGCGGTGCTGCGCGTGGGCGTGCACCTGGGCATGGTGGTGCACCGCGACGGGGACGTGTTCGGCGAGGGCGTCAACCTGGCGGCCCGCATCGAGGCGCTGGCCCGGCCCGGCACGCTCTATGTCAGCGAGACGGTGGCGCGGCAGGTGGAGGGCAGCCTGGCCTCTCCGCCGGTGCGGCTGGGGCGTGGGGACATGAAGAACATCCGCCTGCCGGTGGCCGTCTACCGCATCGACCCGCTGGAGCGGCGCAACCGGATGCCGCTGCTGTCACGGATGCGTTCGTTCCTGGGCCGCCGGAGCGCCGCGAGGCCCGCGAACTGAGACGCGCGGCGGCGGGGGCGTTATAGCGTGCGCCCCATGCCCCAGCTCACGCTCGTCGTCGGTACGAAGAACTACTCGTCCTGGTCGCTCCGTCCCTACCTGGCGCTGGCCCACACCGGGCAGCCGTTCCAGGAGGTGGTGATTCAGCTGGGCGAGCCGGACACCACGGAGAAGATTCTGCGGCACTCGCCCAGCGGGAAGGTGCCGCTGCTGAAGCACGGGGAGCTGGCCATCTGGGACTCGCTGGCCATCTGCGAGTACCTGGCGGAGACCTTCCCGGAGGCGAAGCTGTGGCCCGAGGACCGGACGGCCCGCGCGGTGGCGCGCTCCGTCACCGCGGAGATGCACTCGAGCTTCACGGCGCTGCGCCAGAACATGAACATGAACATCCGCGCCCGGAAGCCGGGCCAGGGCCGCGCGCCCGGCGTGGCGGAGGACATCGCCCGCATCCAGGTCCTGTGGAACGACTGCCGCGCGCGCTTCGGCCAGGGCGGCCCGTTCCTCTTCGGCCGCTTCTCCATCGCGGACGCCTTCTACGCCCCCGTCGTCACCCGCTTCGTCACCTACGGCGTGGAGCTGGACGCGGTGGGCGCCGCGTACCGCGACGCGGTGCTCGCGCTGCCGTCCTTCCTGAAGTGGGCCGAGGCTGGCAGGCACGAGAAGGCCATCGCGAAGTACGAGTGACTCCGCGAGCCTTCAGCCCAGCGCGCCCTCGCGCACGCGGGTGAAGAGCTCGTCGTAGCGGCCCTCCGCGTAGGCGCGCGCCAGCTCCGGGTAGCGGCCCTGGCGCAGCTCGCGGAGGTATGCGTACTTCGCGGCGTGGTAGCCCGCGACGGCCCAGGCCAGGCGGGACGCATCCGCGCCGCCGCGAAACAGCGCGCCCTTCAGCAGGCAGTCTCGCGCCCAGGCCGCCACGCGCTGCACGCCCACGGGCTTGAGGCGCCGCGCTTCCGCATGGGCGCGCAGGGCCCAGAGCAGCGCGTAGCGCTCCTCCTTGGCGGAGCGGCGCGCCACGGACGTGGCGAAGCGGTGCTCGATGGGCGCCTGCACCCGGCCGCCGGGCAGCTTCGGCAGCGCCTCGTGGACAATCTGCTCCGGCCGCCACACGGCCCTGTCCCGGCGCACCAGGCGCGCGCGCCACTGGGTGCGGAAGAGGAAGCGGTGGCCGTCCAGCTCCGCCCAGTCGCGCCGGGGCAGGCGGTAGACGGCCTCCGTGGGAGAGGACGCCTTCCACGCGAGCAGCGCCTGCACCGCCGCGGGCTCCAGCGACTCGTCCGAGTCCAGGAAGAAGACGTAGTCACACGGCGCCAGCGCCGCCACGGCGGCCTCGCGCGCGGCGCCGTAGCCCCGCCACGCATGCGGCACCGAGCGCGCCCCCAGCGAGCGCGCCAGATCCGCCGAGCCGTCCGTGGCGCCGGAGTCCAGCGCCACCACGTCGTCGCAGAGGGCCACGAGGGCGCGCAGACACGGCTCCAGCGTGTCCCGGTTGTCGCGGTGCAGGACGTAGCCGCCCAGCCTCACAGGCCGAGCCCCTTCAGCTGCGCGTCGAAGGCCTCCGCGGTGGTGAAGAGGTGGCCGCGCAGGCCCAGCGCGTTGGCGGCGTCCACGAACTCGGGAAGGTCATCGAAGAAGGCGGCCTCGTCCGGGGCGCAGCCCACGCCCTCCAGCGCCAGGCGGAAGATGTCCGGCTCCGGCTTCACGTGCCCCACCTCGCAGCTCATCACCACCGCGTCGAAGCGCTTCAGCACGGGCAGCAGGGGCTTGAGGTACGCGGCGTGGAGCGCGTTGGTGTTGGACACGAGGCCCAGGCGCACCCGGCCCACCAGCCCCTCCACCCGGGGGAGCACCGCGCCGTGCAGCGTGAAGTGGCTGCTCCACAGCGGCGCGAACTCCGCCATGGGCAGCTCCACGCCCAGCGCGCGGCACACGTCCTGGCGGAGGGCCTCGGCGTCCAGCACGCCCCGGTTGGCCGCCGTCCAGCCCGCGCCCGACAGTCGCTGGGAGACTTCGGAGGCTCCCAGCTCCGCGCGCGCGCCCAGCCGGGCGAACAGCAGCGCGTTGTCGTGGAAGACGAGGACGTTGCCCAAATCCAACAGCACCGCCTTCACCGCCGCCATGCTGACTCCCTAGATGCGGTAGGCGCGCGCCACGTCCTGCATCTGCCCGGACACTTCCTGCAGGAGCTTCGCCGCCCGCGTGGTGGCGGCCAGGCCCTGCTGGGTGTCGTTCATCATGGAGGACATGTCGGTCACCGCGTTGAAGATTTGCGAGATGCCCGCGTTCTGCTGGGCCACCGCGCCGGCAATCTGCCTCACCGCGGCCGCGTTGTCCTGGATGATGGTGGCCAATTCCTTCAGGCGCTCGCCGCTGCTGCGCACCTGCTCCAGGCCCGCCTCCACGCGCGTGTGGCCGGCCTCCGTCATGCGCGCGGTGGAGAGGATGTTGGCGCCCAGGTCGTTGAGGATGTCGCGCACCCGCTCGGTGGCCTGGATGGACTGGTCCGCCAGGCTGCGAATCTCCCGCGCCACCACGCCAAAGCCCTTGCCGTGCTCGCCCGAGCGCGCCGCTTCGATGGCCGCGTTGAGCGCCAGCATGTTGGACTGGTCGGCCAGGTCCTTCACCGACTGGGTGATGCCGCCAATCTGCTGCGTGCGCTCGTTGAGCTGGCCCATGCGCCCGGTCAGCTGCCTGGACTGGTCCAGCAGCGCCTGGAAGCCGCCGAGGCTGTCGCGGATGGCCTGCTCGCCCGACTGGCCCACCTCCTCCGCGCGGGTGGCGCGGCCGAGCACGTCGTCCGCCTTCTCCGCCGCCAGCAGCGACGTCTGCTTGATTTCCTGCGCCGTCACCTGCGTCTCCTGGAGGGCGGAGGCCTGGCGCGTGACGTTGCGCTCCTGCTGCTCGGAGGCGCGGTGCAGCTCGGCCACCGTCTCGCTGAGCACGCGCGTGCCCCGGTGCAGGCTCTGCGCCGTCTCGCGCAGCTGCTTCACCAGCTGGCCGAAGGCGCCCGCCAGCTCGCCCACCTCGTCGTGGCCCGCCCGCACGTCGAGGTCCTGGGTGAGGTCGCCCTCGCGGACGATGCGCGTCACCGCCGCGCGCAGGGCCAGCACGGGCCGGGTGATGCTGCGCGACAGCAGCCACGCGCCCAGCACCGCCACGAGCATGAAGCCAGCCGCCATCAGCAGCGCCACCCGGCGCTCGCGGTCCACGGGTGCGTAGGCCTCCGCCGGGTCCACCAGCGCCACGAAGCTCCAGCCGTCGCCCACGTCCTTCACCGTGGTGCCGTTGAGGGCCGCCACCGCGAGCAGCCCCTCGTCACTGCCGGGCGCCGCGGCGCCGCGCGAGTCGTACAGCACCGTGCCGTCCGCGGCCCGCAGCGCCATGGCGAAGCTCGTCAGCGAGCGCTGGAGGGCGCGGGCCAGCGCCGGCTGCACCAGCTGATCCACCTGGGCCCAGTCGAAGGCGGCCATCAGCACGCCCAGGCGCTGGTCCGTGGTCGGGTCCATCACCGGCACGGCCAGCGACAGCACGCGCACGCCGAAGATGGGGTCCTCCTGGGTGACGCCCTCGCCGGTGGTGCGGCCGAGCCGCGCCTCGCGGAACCAGTGGCTGCTCAGCACCTCGTCCTGCCGGCCCGCGTACGCGTCGCGCAGCGCCGGGGTGCTGGCGGACACGGCATGGCCCTCGTCGTTGAAGAGGACGATGCCGTTGAGGGTGAGGTAGCGGCGCTGGAGCAGCGCGAGCAGGGCATCCGCCGGCTCGGTGTTGCCGGTGCGCAGCGCGGAGCGCACCACCACGTCCTCCGCCCAGCTGCGCGCGCTCGACTCGCGCTCGGCGAGCGTCGCCTCCATCAGGTCCTTCACGCCCTCCGCTTCCCGCAGCAGCGACGCGCGGATCTGCTCCTCCAGCATCCGACGCGAGCTGCCCGTCTGGAGCCAGTTGAGCGTCAGCAGCGGGATGACGGACAGCAGCGTGACGTAGAGCGTGAGGCGCCCTCGCAACGTGAGGGAGCCAATGACGGGAAGAGGCATGTCACTCAGGGCTCGGACGGCGGGAGCCATCCGAGGAGGTTGGCTCCCGACCTATACCAGAGCACTGCGCGGCGCGCGCCCCGAGTCAGCCCTGCCTCCCTGCCTAGAGCACGGGCACTCGCTGAGGCAGCTCCCTCGCCGGCACGTTGGAGTAGTCGGCATCCACGTCCATGAGTACGCGCTGTTTCACTCGCGAGCTGAGCAAGCGTCGGATTCTCCCGAGGAATTCCGGAGGTGCGGCGATGACGAGCTTGTCGAAGGAATGGCTGTCGTGTCCCTTGTCGAGGAAGCCGGAGAGCTCTCGAGCGAAGCGGTCATGCTCCAGCTCCTTGCGGCCGTTGGGCTCGTTCTCCGGGGGAGGGCCGTGGAGGGTGCCCGCGTTGGGGTTGTCCGGCTGGTTGAGCAGCTCGAAGGCCTTGGCCCGGCTCTCCTCGTGCGAGAACTCCTCGACGAGGCGCCAATCCCCCTCCGCCTTCGCGTCGGTCGCGAAGAGCCGTGCCCGGCTTGCGTTGCCCACCAGGATCCAGAGCGTTCCATCCGCCATGTCGTTCGTCTCCTTTAGACAGGGAGATGAGGACCGGGGCCCGGCCCGGCAAGCTTCCGGCAGCGAGCCGCGCCTCCGCCGTGCGCAGGGCAGGCGACCATGTCGCACCCGGTTGACAGCCTTCGAGGGCGGGAAGGGTGGCGTGCGGGCGACTCTCATTCCGTTGTGGGGAGCGTCGGGGTAGAACCAGGGCATGCGTATTCCCGTCGCTCCCTCCGTCGCCCTGCTGGCGCTCGCGCTGCTGGCCCACCCCGCGTGGGCCCAGGAAGGCGGGCTGGGGCTGGACCTCAGCACCGAATCGACACCGCAGGAGCAGGAGGGCCTCGACATGGGGCTGGACCTGCGCAACGACGACCCGAAGGCGGCGCTGATGCCGCGCTTCGTGCTGCTGGGGCTGGAGACGCCCGAGCGTGCGGGCGCGCAGCAGGCCCAGGTCTGGCTGAAGACGCTGGCGCGCGGCGCGCTGTCCTCCGGCATGGTGTCGCTGGGGGCCAACCTGCAGGAGACGCGGGAGCGGCTGGCCGAAGGGTACGACGCCGCCGTGCGCTGCACGGAGGTGGCGTGCCTGTCCGAGCCGGCGGAGTCGCTGGACGCGGACCTGCTCACCACCGCGCGCCTGTCGCTGGAGGACGCGGGCTGGACGCTGCGGGCGTGGACGTATGACCGGGACAAGCGCGTCATCCACGAGGACGTGGTGACGGGGCGCAACCCGCGCGATGCCGCCTTCCAGAAGGAGGCCGCGACGAAGCTGTCCAACCGGATGATGGCGCTGGCCCGGCCGCGCGCCGTGCTGAAGGTGAGCGTCAACGTGCCGCAGGCGGTGGTGAAGGTGGGCGAGCGCATCCTCGGCGTGGGCAGCGTGGAGGCGCGCCTGCCCCCGGGGACGCAGCAGCTGGAGGTGTCGGCGGACGAGTACAGCACCTTCACGCGCACGCTGAACCTCAAGCCCGGCGCCACCGAGTCGGTGGACGTGCGGCTGGAGATTTCCGGCCCGGCGCCCGAGGGCCCGGGTGACGAGGGCGTGGCGGGCGTGGCGGGCAGCCGCAAGGGCGGGCCGTCCATCTTCAAGAGGCCGGCGCTCTACACCGCGCTGGTGGGCCTGGCGGCGGTGGGCGCGGGCGTGGTGCTGGGGATGGGCGCCAAGGACGTGGAGAAGCGCGCGGGCGACGCGGACGGCGACGGCATCTACGACCTGAGCCGCAAGGAGCGGCTGGACGCGCAGTCACAGGCCAACCTCGCCACGGCGCTCATCGCCGGTGGCGGCGTGGTGGCCGCCGGCAGCGTGGCCTGGCTGGTCATCGTCCCCACGCGCTCGGCGCCCTCTTCTACTTCGCTGGAGCCGGGCGGGAGCGGTGGCGCGTCCACGGCGCTCCACCTCGTCGTCGGTGGGAGCTTCTAGACCTATGAACACCTTTGATTCGTGGTTGCGTGCCCTGTGCGGCGTGCTGCTCCTCACCGGGGCGGCGGGCTGCAAGGTGGAGTTCCCCAACGACGTGCCCTACACCTGCGCCACGGACGCGGACTGCGGCGGCGACGGCTACCTGTGTACGGCGCTGCCGAACGACGGGCCGAAGTACTGCTGTCTGCCGGACCCGGCCGAGCTGTGCAACGGCGTGGACGACGACTGTGACGGCGCCATCGACGAGCTGGAAGCCGCCTGCTACGGCGGCCCCCCGGGGACGCAGGACGTGGGCACCTGCCGCGCGGGCCGGTCCGTGTGCGACCGGACGGGCAACATCAGCTGCGCCGGCGCGGTGATTCCCATCGAAGAAGAGTGCAACACCCTGGACGACGACTGCGACGGCCGGGTGGACGAGGACTTCGACCTGCAGACCGACCCCGGCCACTGCGGCCAGTGCGGCAGGGCCTGCACCTTCCTGCAGAACTGCACCAATGGAGAGTGCGTCCGGCGCGGCGAGCTGGACTGCGGCAACGGCGCGGACGACGAGGGCGACGGCGCCACCGACTGCGCGGACCGCCAGGACTGCGACAACCAGGCCTGCGGCTCGGGCTGCGTGTGCCGCAACGGCGCGCGCGTGGAGACCAACTGCGGCGGCGGCGGGGACGAGGACGGCGACGGGCTCATCGACTGCGCGGACCGCGACAACTGCGACAACCAGGCCTGCGGCGAGGGCTGCGTGTGCAACGCCGGCACGCGGGTGGAGACGGCGTGTCGGACCGGCAGCGGGGACGAGGATGGAGACGGCGACCTCAACTGCGCGGACTCCAACTGCCTCGACAAGGAATGCGGCGACGGCCTGCTCTGCCGGAGCAGCACTTCGTGCGAGGAGGGGGATTGTGGCAACGGCGTGGACGACGACGGCGACACCCAGGTCGACTGTGCGGACACCCTGTCGTGTGGTGGCAAGATTTGCGGCGAGGGCTGCACCTGCACGGGCGGCCGGCGGGTGGAGACGAACTGCTCGGATGGCGTCAACAACGATGACGACGCGCTCATCGACTGCGCGGACCCGGACTGCAACCTGAAGGCGTGTTCTCCCGGCCAGCCGGACTCGGCCGCGCGGTGCGAGGCGTCCGTGTGCGCGGAGGAGAACTGCCGCGACACGCTCGACAACGACAACGCCGAAGGCGCCGACTGCGCGGACCGCACGGACTGCGACTACGCGCCTGTCAGCACGCCCTCGGGCCAGGGCACGGTGTCGGCGTGCATCGGCGGCGCCGTCCAGGAGGTGAACTGCTCCAACAACCTGGACGACGACGGCGACGGCGCCATCGACTGCAGGGCTGGCAGCGCGGAGCCCAACTGCGTCAGCGGCGAGTGTGGCCGGGGCTGCCGGCTCGCCAACTGCGTCCGCTCGGAGACCAACTGCGGCGACAACACCGACAACGACGGCAACAACGGCGTCGACTGCGCGGACCGCACGGACTGTGACAACCAGGCGTGTGGCAACGGCTGCATCTGCGACGCGGGCACGAAGAAGGAGACCATCTGCAACGACCGCGTCGACAACGACGGCAACAACCAGGCCGACTGCTCGGACCAGGCGGACTGCCCCCAGGGCACCGCGTGCACGCGCACCAACGGCCAGGCGGGGACGTGCCAGAGCAACCGGACGTGTGGGTGATTGGAGCATGCCGGTGTTCGCTGGTGGTCAGTGCCCCCGGTGGGGTGGGGGCACTGGCATGGGCACTGGCGAACGGCCCTGGGAGGAAGTGGGAGTGTCCTTCCGAGGGCAGCGACAGGGGTGGTGTCACCCCTGGGCGTAGCGAATTCTCACAGGCCGACAGCTACGCCGTCCCTGGGAAGACAGAGTGTCCCGCAAGGGTTGCCGCGGGACGCGATCGTGGAAAGTTCTTCCCATCATGGGCTCCGATGACCTCTTCGCACAGACCGTGCTGTCCAGTACCGGGGGTGCCGTGGGTGGCGTAGTGCACCGCGCCAGCGAGGAGCTGAAGGAAGGCTCCATGCTGGGGAACTACCAGCTCGAGCGGCTCCTCGGAGAGGGGTCCATGGGCCGGGTGTTCCAGGCGCGTCACGCGCGGCTGGGGCGCCAGGTGGCGCTCAAGGTGCTCAAGCCCGAGCACGCGCGCGACAGCGGCTTCGTGCAGCGCTTCTTCCAGGAGGCGCGCACCGTCAACCAAATCAACCACGAGCACATCGTGGAGATTTTCGACTTCGTGGACGAGGGCGAGGGCGGCCACGTCTACTGCGTCATGGAGCTGTTGCGCGGGCAGAGCCTGGGCTCGCTGCTGCAGGAGGAGAAGCTGACGCTCGCGCGCATCCAGCGCATCGCCGTGCAGGTGTGCGCGGCGCTGGGGGCGGCCCACCAGGTGGGCGTGGTGCACCGGGACATCAAGCCGGACAACCTCTTCATCATCCACCGCGCCGGTCAGCCGGACTTCGTGAAGGTGCTGGACTTCGGCGTGGCGAAGCTCCTCACGTCCGAGGGGAACACCACCGGGACGATGGACGGCACCATCATCGGCACGCCCGCGTACATGGCGCCGGAGCAGGCCGCGGGGCTGCCGGTGGACGCGCGCTCGGACGTGTACGCGGTGGGCAACATCCTCTACGAGATGCTCTCCGGGCGGCCGCCCTTCCAGGCCCCGGCCTTCGGCCAGCTGGTGGTGCAGATCATCACCCAGCCGCCGCCGCCGCTGCCCGCGCTGCTGCCGTCCGGCGAGCCCCTGCCGCCGCAGCTCTCCTCGCTGGTCATGCGCTGCCTGGCGAAGGAGCAGGACGCGCGGCCGGCGAGCCTGGCGGAGGTGACGACGTCGCTGCTGCTGCTGCCCGCCTCGGGGACGGCCGCGGAGGGCGCTGCCCTGCAGGCGGCGCATGACGCGTCGGAGCGGCCGACGAAGCGGATGCACGCGCTGGCGGGGCCGCTGCGCCCCCACGTCGTGGTGGCCGCGGGCGCGGCGGTGCTGGCGTTGGTGTCCGGCATCCTCACCTGGAACGGGCTCCAGTCCGCGCGCGAGCCCGGCGGCCTCGCGGCCGGGGTGGCCTCGGCGGTGGCGGCGGTGGCCCCGTCGGCCATCCAGGGGCCCGTCACGCTCACGGTGCGCTCCTTCCCGGAGGGCGCGCAGGTGAAGCGGGCGGACACGGGCGAGGTGCTGGGCATCACGCCCATGGTGAAGCAGCTGCCCGCGGCCAATGGGCCCATCGGCCTGAGGGTGGAGCTGGCCGGCTACGTCCCGCTCGAGCGGGAGGTGAAGCTGGACACGCATGCGGAGGTGGAGTTTCCGCTCGCCAAGGCGCAGACGGCGCCGCGCCAGGTGCCGGGCTCCTCGCGGCCGGCGTCGAAGAAGAAGGGGGTGCGGGATGCGGTCATCGACCCGTTCGCTCCGTAGTGGCGGCGTGCTGGCCCTGCTGGGGCTGCTGCTGCTCGGCCTGCCGCAACCCGCGCGGGCGGAGACGGCGGACGCGGAGGTCCAGGCGCGCGCGCACTTCGCCGAGGGCAACATGGCGTACGACGTGGGCGACTTCAGCAACGCGCTGAAGTCCTTCACGGAGGCCTACCGGCTCAAGCCGCTGCCCGGCTTCCTCTTCAACATGGCCCAGTGCCACCGGCAGCTGGGGCAGTACTCGCGCGCGGCCTTCTTCTACCGGCGCTACCTGGCGCTCGCGCCGGACGAGGACTCCGCGCCGGACGCGCGCGAGCTGGTGGCGGAGATGGAGACGCGGGCGCGGGAGCAGGAGTCCCGGCGGCTGGAGCGCGAGCGCGCCGAGCGCGACAGGGCCGTGCAGCAGGCCCGCGCCCAGGCGGCGAAGGCCGAAGCGGAGGCCGCGGCCCGGCGCCGCGCGGAGCGCGAGGCGGAGCAGCAGTCGCTGTCCGTGCGCACGACGGAGGCCCTCAGCCAGCCCATGCCCCAGGGCATGACGCAGCACGGGGCGGTCTCCAAGCCCTGGACGCGCAAGTGGTGGGTGTGGGCCGGCGCGGGAGCCGCGGCGGCGCTCGTCACCACTGGCGTCATCATGGCCACCCAGGGCCCGGATGCCCGCTCCACGTCCCTGGGTACGGTGGGCCGGCCCCGGTAGTCCCGCCGTGGCCGCGGCACGCCGCCGCGTCCGGTGCAGGGCGCCCCTCCGTCAGCGGGGCATGGCGGCCTGGGCCATCACCTGGGCGGCGATGCGGCCGATGCGCTCGTTGAAGCCCTCCGCGTCATGGAAGGTGAGGCGCACGTCGCCCACGTGGAGCTGGATGCCCTGGCGCAGCAGGACGGGCTGCTCCGGCTCCATGGCCACGCCCTCCACCGCCACCGGGCGTGAGCCGGGCATGCGCGTCACCTGCCACTGCCCGTCCGGGGTGGGGGCGAGCTGGAGCTGCTCGCGGGACACCGTGGCGTCGTTGACGACCATGGCGTTGTGCGAGGCGCGGCCCAGCCGCATGGGGCCCCGCTCGGCCATGGCCACCAGCTCGAAGCACATGGCGTCCCCGGCGGGCAGGCAGTCCTTCAGGTCCGTCAGCGGCAGCCGCGTGGCCGCCACGTTGCCCTCCAGAGTCTCGGGGACGTTCCAGGCGCCAGCCTCCCACACCAGCCACGGGTGTGGGTACTTGGCGCGGAACTTCTCCTTGAGTGCCATGTGCTGACGCACGAGGAGAGACAGCAGGAGAGCGCGAGCCATGAGTACTCCATAACCTCCCTCACCTCACAGTGGGGACACAAGGCGCGTCGCGCCGTCCTCGTGTCCACGAGTGGGCGGAAGGCCGGGCCGGGGGGCCCCACTCGCGTGCGGGCCGGGGGCTGTAGTACACCCACGCCCACATGCTGTCGCAGGTCCCATGCGGCGCCTGCTGATCGCCCCTCCAAACAAGGCAGTCCTGCCTCCTGGAAACGTGATGCGCCGTCTGTCCGCCGTCGTGCTGTCCGCGGTCCTGTGGGCCGCCTGTGATGATTACTCGGGCTTCAACTACCAGCCGCCCACGCCCTTCACCCAGACGTTCCCCGACGGGGGCACCGCGACGGATGCGGGGCCGGACGTGGAGCCCTGGGCCTGCCAGCGGGCCACGACGGTGCATGGCGCCCAGGTGTCGCTGCTGGTGGAGCTGCAACTGGACATGGCCCGCGCCACCGCGGGCGAGCAGCGCATTGCCGCCATCGACCGCTTCGTGGCGGCGGTGGCGGAGCAGGGCGGCACGCCGCTGGTGAGCGACGCGAAGGCGAGCGAGGCCCGGGTGGCCTTCTTCCTGCGCGGCCACCAGTGGCGGGACACCTTCGTGGCGGGCGACTTCAACGCGTGGTCCAAGACGGCCACGCCGCTGGTGCAGGTGCGCGACACGGACCTGTACCTGGCGGAGGTGGTGGTGCCGCGCACGGGCCCTCAGGCCTACAAGCTGGTGAAGGGCAGCACCTTCTTCCCGGACCCGGGCGCGCGCCACGTGGTGTGGGACGGCATCAACAACAACGACGTGGGCAGCTTCAACTCGCTCATCTACCCGGGGCTGCAGGACGCGACGAAGGGCCGGCTCACCGCGTGGTACGGCGTGCGCTCCACCACGCTGGGCGACGCGCGCGACGTCTTCGTCTACACGCCCGCGGTGTACGACGGGAAGGCCTGCCCGTCGCTGCCGGTGATGTACTTCCACGACGGCAACGAGAGCCTCACCCGCCAGTCCTTCGCGGAGGCGGCGGACGCGCACTATGCGGCCCGGCCCCAGGACTCGGCGGTGCTCGTGTTCGTGGCGCTGCCCAACCAGGGCGTGCGCCTGGCGCAGTACAGCTTCCCGCCCAAGAAGGACCCGAGCTGGCCCACCCCGCTGGGCGACGAGTACCTGGACTTCATCGCGAAGGACCTGATGCCGCGCGTGGAGTCGTCCCTGCGCGTGAAGACGGGGCCGCAGGACACCGGCATCGCCGGCGCGTCGCTGGGCGGCCTCATCTCCGTGTACGCGGGCTTCAAGTTCCCGGAGAAGTTCGGCTTCGTGGGCACCCAGTCCGGCACGCTCTTCTGGCCGCATGACGGCGAGGTGGACCGCGACGACGGCAACGCCATGGTGGTGCGCGCGGCCGCGGACCCGGTGGTGCCGGTGCGCTTCTATGTGGACCACGGCTCGCCCACCACCGGGTGCACGCGCGATGGCGAGCCGGGGGGCGACGACTGCCAGTCCAACCTCCAGTTCCTCGCCGCGCTGAAGGGCCGCGGCTACAGCGTGGTCCACTGGAACGAGCCGGGCGCGCCGCACGACTGGGCCTTCTGGAAGAAGCGCCTGCCGAAGCTGCTGTGCACCTTCCGCGACGCGGACCCCGAGGCCTGCAAGCCCTAGCGAAGCGCGCCGAGCTTCACAGCCTCACAGCTTCGCGGCGATGGCCCGGGCCAGCCGGCCCGGTGCCCCCGCGTCCAGCGAGAGGAAGAGGCACGGCTCCGTGACTTCCACCTCCTGCAGCCGCGTGCGGCCCTCGTTGTCGGTGGCCACGTCCACGCGGGCGTAGAGCAGGGGGCGCGCCATGGCCTCCATGACGGACTCGGCCAGCCGCAGCTCGGCCCGGTCCTCCGGGGTGAAGGCGCGGGGCTCGGAGAAGCCGCGCGGTGCGCTCTTGAGGGTGGGTGGCCGGTGCACCGCGTGGCTGAGCGCGCCGTCGAAGAAGATGTAGCTGCGCTCGCCCTCCGTCTCGAAGGCGCGCAGGTAGGGCTGCACCATGACCTCGCAGCCGGTGGCCAGCTCCGCCACCAGCGCGGTGGCGGCCCGGGCCTCCGCGCGCGGGAGGATGTGCGTCTTCAGCGCGCCCGCGGACACGGCGGGCTTGAGCACCACGGCGTCCCAGCCGCGCTCGCGCATCAGCGCGTCCACGTCCAGCGTGGCCCCGCGCGCCACCCAGACGGTGGGCGTCACCGGGACGCCCTTCGCCTCCAGCTCGCGCAGGTAGAGCTTGTGGGTGTTCCAGCGCAGCGTCTCCGCGGGGTTGAAGAGGCGGGTGAGCTTGCCCACCTTCTCCGCCCAGGCGACGAAGGTGTCACGGCGCAGGTGGCTGTCCCAGGTGGAGCGCACCACCGCCGCGCGCACGGTGCGCCAGTCCACGGCGGGGTCGTCCCAGATGACCGGCCGGGCGTCCAGGCCCAGCTCCCGCAGCGCGGGCAGCAGGGGGCTGTCGAAGGGTTCGAGCTGGGGAAGGCCGGAGAAGGTAAGGACGGCGACGTCCAAGGTGGAAGCTCCCGGGAAGAATCGTGCGGCACCTTGTAGCCGAGACGCCGCGGCGGCGCAGGCCTTCCACCGCCGGCTCCCCGGCCGCTGGGCCTCACACCCGCGCGGTGAGCTTGCGGCTCTCGTGCAGGCCCGGCATGTCCTCGGCGGCGGGCTCCTCGGGGCGGCGCGCCTGCTCCAGCGCGTCACGCGCCGCCTGCGCCAGCACGGCCTGCCCCCGGGGGTAGGGCGCGGCCGCGCCTTCCAGCATGAGCAGCTCCGCGCGCAGGTCCGCGCCGCTGGCGGTGCGCCGCGCCGGGTCCTTCTCCAAGAGCCGCATCACCACCGCGTCCAGCGCGGGGGGCACCTCCGGGTTGAAGCGCGAGGGCGGCTCCGGCGTCTGGTCCACCGAGGCGCGCAGCAGCGCTTCCTGCGTCTGGCCCTGCAGCGCGCGCCGGCCGGTGAGGGCCTCGTACAGGGTGAGGCCCAGGGCGAAGAGGTCCGCGCGCCCGTCGAAGGGGCGGCCCATGGCCTGCTCCGGCGCCATGTAGCCCACCTTGCCGCGCACGCTGCCGGCCACGGTGAGCTGGGCGCGCGCCGCGCCCCGGGCGATGCCGAAGTCCGACAGCTTCACCTCGCCGAAGCGGGACACCAGCACGTTGGGCGGGTTGACGTCGCGGTGCACCAGCCGCAGCGGCTGGCCGTCCGGGCCGGTGCGCCGGTGGAGGTAGTCCAGCGCGGCGGCCAGCTCCGCGGCGATGAAGGTCGCCGCCGCCAGGGGCAGCGGCCGGCGCCCCAGGGCCCGGGCCAGGCTGCTCAGGGGCATGCCGTCCACGAACTCCATGGCGAGGAAGTAGGTGCCGCCGTGGCGCCCCAAATCAAACACCTGGACGATGTTGGGGTGGTTGAGCGAGGAGCACAGCTCCGCCTCCTGCCGGAAGAGGGTGACGAACTCCTCGTTGTCCGTGAAGGAGGGGAGGATGCGCTTGAGGGCCACCTGCTTCTGGAAGCCGCCCTCGGGGCAGTAGGTGGCGCGGTACACCTCCGCCATGCCACCGGCGCCCACGCGCTCGTGCAGCACGTACTTGCCCATGACCTCCTGCTCGCGCAGGGCGGACAGCGCGCCGCGGGTGAGCTGGAGGAAGTGGCGCGCCAGCGTGGCGGTGAAGACGCCGGCCGCCACGAAGAAGAAGGCGCGCGTGGCGATGAAGCGTGGCGAGAGGGTGATGAGGACCTCCTCGGGCAGCAGCGGCCGCACGAAGAGGAAGTAGATGCCCAGGTACTCGGCGGCCACCAGGATGCCGGCGGCCAGCGCCAGCCGCGGGTTGCTGCGCAGCGTGGCCAGTGTAATCAGTGTCGGCCAGATGACGAGCGTGGGCGCGGTGAGCGCGTAGATGGGCCCCTGGTAGCGCAGGTCGAACGCCAGCACCACCGCGGGGATGCTCACCTCGATGGCCACGTTGATCCACGGGATGGCCGGGTGGAAGGCGCCCGAGCGCAGCACCCGCCACAGCACCGTGTAGTAGACACACAGCACCGCCGACAGCCCCATCAGCGCCTGCGTCAGCCCCCAGCCGATGGACGGCCCCAGCGCCGCGGCCACCACCACCGACGCGCCGGACAGGCCCGCCATGAAGCGCGCCACGGACAGCTCCCGCGCCTGCGCGTCCCGCCGCAGGTGGCTGTCCAGGAAGCGCGAGACGGGACTCGTCAGCGTGTGGGGAGTCATGAAGTACCGACTCTATATAAAGGTGGGAAGCCCGACGCCTTCGCACCTGGCGTGCGGTGGCGGCGCACTCGCGGCCACATGTGCCCCTGTTGTCCGCAGGAGGGCACCGAACCTGGGGCGTAAGGTGTCGCTGAAATGTTCCACGGGGTACGCTCTCGCGCGTGCCAAGGACCGGCCACCTTCTATCTGGCGGCGTCCGCCGGGAGACCCACGAGATGCGAATGTCCCCACGCGTGTTACTGGTCGCGCTCGGCGCGGTCCTGCTCTCCCAGGTTGGATGCTCTGACAACGTCGAGAAGCCGGGCTTCATCGTCCCCCCGGGGATTCGCTGTGGCAACGGCGTCCAGGAGGCGGGCGAGCAGTGCGACGACGGCAACACCGCGGATGGCGACACCTGCCGGGCGGACTGTACGACGTCGCCGCCGCTGGCCCGCTGTGGCGACGGGCGCGTGGGTGTCCTGGAGGTATGTGACGACGGCAACACCGTCGACGGCGACGGCTGTAGCGCGGACTGCGCGGACACGGTGGTGCGCTGTGCCGCCTCGAGCGCGCCCGCGCTCCCGGACGGGGCCACCTGCGCGGTGACGAAGGCGGGCAACGATGCGCGCCTGTTCACGGGCGTGGTGCTGAAGGACGGCGAGACGCTGCTGGGCGGGCAGGTGCTGGTGGACGCGCGGGGCATCATCCAGTGCGCCGCGTGTGACTGCTCCACCGCGGCCGGCGCCGCCGAGGCCACCGAGGTGGCCTGCCCCACGGGCGTCATCTCCCCGGGCCTCATCAACCCGCACGAGCACATCACCTACCCGGACAAGCCCTACGTGGCGAAGGACCCGGAGGAGCGCTTCGAGCACCGCCATGACTGGCGCGTCGGCGCGAATGGCCACACGCGCGTCGGCAACCGGGGCAGCAAGCCTGCCACGGACAGCGTGGCGTGGCAGGAGCTGCGGCACCTGCTGGCGGGCACCACCTCCATGGCGGGCGCGGGCGGGACGCGGGGGCTGGTGCGCAACGTGGATGACCGGCTGACGGATCGCCAGGAGGGCCTGGGCGAGGGCTATGCGAACTCGGACACCTTCCCGCTGGGCGACTCGGGCGGGATGATGCTGGCCAGTGGCTGCGGGTATTCGGAGAGGCCGTCGTCCTCGGGGCTGCCGAAGGTGGCCGCCTACCTGCCCCACATCGCCGAGGGCCTCGCCGACACGGGCCTCAACGAGTTCCTCTGTCTGTCCGAGGGCCGCTCCGACGTGCTGTTTCCCCGCACGGCCGTCATCCACGGCATCGGCCTGACGGCGAAGGAGCTGGCCCTCATGGCGGCGCGGGGCACCGGCCTCATCTGGTCGCCGCGCTCCAACGTCGCGCTGTACGGCGACACGGCCATGGTTCCGGCCGCCAATCGGATGGGCGTGGGGATTGCCCTGGGCACCGACTGGCTCCAGTCGGGCTCCATGAACGTGCTGCGCGAGCTGCAGTGCGCGGACTACCTCAACGCCACCCGCTACGGGAAGACGTTCACCGACGCGCACCTGTGGCGCATGGTGACGGCCAACGCGGCGGACCTGACGGACATCTTCGAGAAGGTGGGCCGCCTCGCGCCGGGCAAGCTGGCCGACATCGCCATCTTCCGGCTGCGCACCTTCGCGGAGTCGCCGCACCGCGCGGTCATCACCGCCAACCCGGAGGACGTGGTCCTCACGCTGCGGGGCGGCAAGACGCTCTACGGCGACGGCACCCTGGTGGACGCGCTGAGCGGCGACGAGGCGTGTGACACCCTGGACGTCTGCGGCGCGTCCAAGTCGCTGTGCCTCTCGCAGGAGGGCGACAAGACGCTGACGCTGGCGTCGCTGACGAGCGCCAACGCCACGGCCTACCCCCTGTTCGCCTGCGGCACGCCGCAGGACGAGCCGGTGTGCGCGCCTCGCCGGGCCTCGGAGAACGCGCAGTACCTGGCCTCGCGCAACGGCTCCACCGTCTACACGAGCGAGATTCGCACGGACGACGCGGACGGTGACGGCATCGTGGACAGCACCGACAACTGCCCGGGCATCTTCAACCCGGTGCGCCCCATGGACAATGGCGCGCAGGCGGACTCGGACGCGGACCGCGTGGGTGACGCGTGTGACCCGTGCCCGCTGGCGGCCAACGCCACCGCGTGCGCCGTGCCCCACCCGTCCGACGACGACCGCGACACCGTGGCCACCTGGCGCGACAACTGCCCCTTCGTGGCCAACGCGAGCCAGGTGGACACGGACAGCGACGGCAAGGGCGACACGTGCGACGGCTGCCCGCAGCAGGCCGAGGGCACCTGTGCCAACCCTGACCCGACGGACCCCGACCTGGATGGCATGCTGAGCCCCGGGGACAACTGCGCGTATCTGACGAACCCCCGGCAGGAGGACGCGGACGCGGACGGCGTGGGTGACGCGTGTGACGCGTGCGCCGTCCCCAACCCGGGGGCTGGCCCGTGCCCGTCCACCGTCTATGACCTGAAGGTCGCGGTGAACGGCGAGGTCCCTCTGCTGGACTCCAAGGTCTCGCTCTCCGACGTGCTCGTCACCGCGGTGAACGCCACCGGCACCAACGGGTACTTCGTCCAGGTGCACCCGCCGCTCGCGGGGCGGGGCGTGGACCACTCGGGCCTCTACGTGTTCGGCCCGAAGGCGGAAATCGCCGTGGGTGACCGGCTGGACATCACCTCGGCGACGCTGGAGCGGTACTTCGGCCTGCTGGAGCTGACGAACGTGGAGGTGAGAAAGCTCAGCTCCGGCAATGCCCTGCCGGAGCCGGTGGGGGTGCGCACGGAGGAGGTTCGCACCGGCGGCGCCCGCGCCGCGGCGCTGGAGGGCGTGCTGGTGGAGGTGCGTGACGTCTGGTCCACCCGTGCCGAGGACAGCCGCGGCGAGTTCTTCGTGGACGAGAACCCGAACGGCACTCCCCCCACGTCCGGCCTGATGGTCGACGACCAGGCCTTCGACTATCCCGCGCAGGTGGCGGGCACCCGCTTCCTCAACCTGCGCGGCGTGCTCACCTACGCGTTCAACAACTCCAGGCTGCTGCCCCGGAGCGCGGCCGACATGGTGGTTCCGCTGCCGCCGCTGCCGGCGCTGACGGCCTTCGGCGGTGGGGGCTTCATCCGCGTGGGCTCCGCCACGGGCGACACGCTCCCGCAGGTGCTCACGGTGACCATGGCCAACGCCTACCCGGTGGACGTCACGGTGGCGGTGACGTCCAGCGACTCCACCGCGCTGGAAGTGGTGGATGGCGGCGTCGTCATCCCCGCGCGCCAGACGTCCGCGGTGGTGAAGCTGAACCCGCGGATGCAGGCCGCCGGCGTCACCCTCACGGCGACGCTGGGCGAGTCCTCGCTGCCGGCAACGGTGCGGGTGCTCGGACAGAGCGAGCAGCCCGCGGTGAGCCGCATCAGCCCCGACGAGGTGACGATGGTGCCCGGTGGCACGGTGACGCTCACCGTGCATCTGGACCGGCCGGCGCCCGCGAACACCACCGTGGCGCTGAGCATGGACCCGGCGACGGGCTTCGGCACCTTCAGCGTGGAGAACGGCGCGCTGGCGGTGGCGACGGACGCGATGCAGGCGACGTTCACCTTCACCGCGGACCCGGAGGCCGACGGCACGGAGGGCACGCTGACGGCGACGCTGGGTGACAGCAGCGCCAGTCGCACGGTGACGCTGGACCAGAACGCGCCGCGGCTGGTGTCCCTGGTGCCGGCCTCCACGGACCCCGTTCCGGCGGGTGGCACGCTGGCGTTCACGTTGACGCTGGACCGCGCCCCGACGAGGGACGCGGTGGTGGCGCTGGCGGCGACGCCGGGGCAGGGTGTCTCGCGCTTCGGCACCGTGCCCGCCACGGTGACGGTGACGGCGGGCACGACGCAGGCGACCTTCACCTTCACCGCGGATGCGGAGGGTGGGGGCGCGGGCAAGGTGTCCGCGTCGCTGTCCGGCATCACTCGCTCGGTGGACGTCACGGTGACGCCGCCGCCGCCGAAGCTCAGCACGCTGACGCCGGCCACGGCGACGGTGCTCTTCACCGCGACGCAGGCCTTCACGGTGACGCTGGACCGCGCGGCGCCGGCGGGAGGCATCACCGTGAGCGTGGCGCTGGAGCCGGCCACGGGCGTGGGCGAGCTCTCCTCCGCCACCGTGAGCATCGCCGCGGGTCAGACGAGCGGCCAGGTGACCTTCACCGCCGGCGAGGCCCTGGGCCAGGCGCGGTTGACCGCGTCCTACGCCGGTGTGACGCAGGGGGCGGACATCACCGTCACCGACCGCCCCGCCATCAACCACCTGGTCATCAACGAGGTGGACTACGACCAGGCCAGCGCGGACACGAAGGAGTTCGTGGAGCTCTACAACCCCACCAACGACACCCTGTCGCTGCAGAACCTGGTGCTCGTCCTCATCAACGGTGCCGCCGGCCAGAACAAGGAGTACGCCCGTGTCAGCCTGGCGAGCGCGGGCTCCCTGGAGCCCGGCCAGTACCTGGTCGTCGGGTCCGCCATCATCCTCGAAGGCCTCAACTCGGCGAATGTGAAGGAGCTGGCGGTTCCCTCGAGTGGCATCCAGAACGGCAATCCGGACGCGGTCGCCATCTTCGACACCGCACAGGGGCGCATCGTCGACACGCTGTCCTACGGTGGCGCTTCCACGGGCACCATCAACAACGTGACGGGGACGTTCAACTTCCAGGAGGGCGCGGCGGCGACCACCACGCTGGTCGACCTCACCTCCGTGTCTTACGAGGCCTCGCTCTCGCGCGGTGCCGACAACGCGGACACCGACGTCAACGCGGTGGACTTCAAGTACACGACGACGGCGACGCCCGGCTCGGCCAACGTCATCACCGCGCCGCCGCCGCCAGCGCCGTGAGGCCCGCGCGGCGACGCTGAGTCGCGCTGCTTCATGAAAGACATGGGTCGGGCGGCTCCTGAGAGGTCTGGAGCCGCCCGATTCTTTTTGGAGCAGGCCTCAGGCGCGAGCGATGGATGGTAGGGATTGCCGCGCCGCTCACTCGCGGGCCGAGCGGGCGTCGGTGCCCGCCGTCACCAGCAGGTGCAGCGCGGCCACGAGCGGGTCGTAGCTCAGGGTGGCGCGGAAGAGGTTCTGGTGCACCAGCACGCCCATGTACCCGCCGAAGAGGCTGTGCGCGGTGTGCAGGGCGTCCACGTCCTGGCGGAACTCGCCCGTCTTCTGGCCGTGGCGGATGATGCCCTCCAGCACCTTCGCGTACAGGGCCAGCTTCTCCCGGATGGCGTCCGCCACCCGGTCATTCGCCTCCGCCGCCTCGGCCGCCAGCATCGCGAAGAAGATGCCGTACTCGCGGTGGCAGCGCAGGAACTCCTGCGTGCGCTCGGTGAAGGCGTGGAACTGCTCCCGGGCCGACAGGGCGCGGGCCTCCGTCAACCGGCCCACGAACTCGCGCAGGCAGCGCTGGTGCAGCTCCTCGATGGCGGCCAGCAGCAGGTCTTCCTTGGTGGGGAAGTGCCAGTACAGCGCGCCGGGCGTCATCCGGATGGCCCGCGCCAGGTCCGCCATGGTGGTGGCGAGGAAGCCCCGGCGCGCGAAGAGGGTGATGGCCGCTTCCAGGATTTCCACGCGCGTGCGGGCCGCGCGCTCCTGCTTTATCTCCCTTTGAGCCGGTTCCTTGCCCATTCCAGCTCAATCTATACATCACGCCAGGAGCGTCACCTTGACGATCTCCGGCGGCGAGCCGACTCGCAGCGGCGGCCCCCAGAAGCCTGTTCCCCGGCTGACATAGAGGTGTCGGTCTCCCTGGGAGAAGTGGCCCGCGTCATGCTGCCAGATGGCGGACACCGCCAGGGTGAAGGGGAAGAACTGGCCGCCGTGGGTATGCCCGGACAGCTGCAGGCCCAGGCCCTTTTGCGCCGCCACGCTCCAGTTGGAAGGCTGATGCGCCAGCAACACGGATGCACGCTCCGGGTCCCTGCCAGCGATTGCGGCGTCCAGGTCATACCCCCGCCCGAGGCCCGAGCGCTGCGCGGACCAGTCATCCACACCCACCAGGTCGAACGAGGCCGCCGCGTCGCCGATGCGCACGTGGCGGTTGCGCAGCACGTGCACCCCCATGCGCTCCAGCGCATCCGCCCACGCTGCATGGTCCCAGTAGTACTCGTGATTGCCGGTGACGAAGTACGTGCCATGGCGCGCCTTCAGGTTGGACAGCGCGGCCACCGAGGGCGCCAGCGATGACACCTGCCCATCCACCAGGTCGCCGGTGATGCACACCAGGTCCGGACGCAGGGCGTCGCAGCGCGCCACCAGCTCGTCCATGAAGCGGCGCTGGATGACGGGGCCCACGTGGATGTCGCTGAGGTGGACGAGGGTGAAGCCGTCCAGCGCCCTGGGCAGGCCGGGCAGCCGCACCGCCACCTCGGTCACCTCGGGAGGATGGAAGGCGCTCCACACGCCGAAGCCCGTCACGCCGCCCGAGGCCAGCACCGCGCCGCCCGCCGTGGCCCGCGACAGGAAGCGCCGGCGCTCCAGGTCCACGGGCCTGCCGGCAGGGGCCTGCGACACCGCGGCCAGCACCGGCGCTGGCGGGCTGTCGGAGTCCGGCGCCAGGGCCCGCACGGGCACCTGCGGGGCCGCGTCCGAGCCTGTCGCGGCCAGCACCGGCGCTTCACCCACCTGCGGCGCCGCCACGTCCACCCCGGGGGCCACCCGGCGGGAGCGCTTCACCCAGCCGGCCACGCTTCGCGCGCCACCCAGCGCCCAGAAGGCGAACAGCAGGTACGTTGCCGCGCCCATCCAAGTCCACACGGCGGTGGCTACCGCGAAGGTGGTGTCCAGGGGGAAGAAGCGCGTCACCGACCACGACAGCACGAGCGGCACGGCCAGGGCCGCCATCACCCCCATGCCCATCCGCCGCCACAGCGGGTCCTCGGAGGTGTCCGCGAAGAGGCGCCGGTACAGGTAGATGTGGGCCAGCAGCGTGATGAGGCCGCTGACGATGGCGAAGATGACGAAGCGCACCGGGGATTCCATGGTCCCCCCAATCCTTACCCACACGCGACGCACTGCAACGCAATCCGCGTGAAGAAGTGTGTACCGCGCGCATGTGACAAGACGTCCCACGGGCGCTGGGGAGACACTGGGGTTGTAACGACCCGAGGGTGATTTCTGTAAATGAATTACAGGTGGCCGCCTGGAGGGGCGCCAGGGGGCCTTCTCGGGATACAAGCGTGTGACGTTTCGCCGTATACACCCGCCCGCCGGACGGCCACCGGCGCCCCGTTTCCCCATCGCGGCGCTCCGTCCTGGCAGACGTGCTCGCACTCCCGGAGGAAGACCGATGCGCAAGGACACGAACGTGGGACTCCAAGCCCTGCTGGGGCTGCTGGTGGGCGCCCTGTTGGTGGCCGCCTGCGGCCAGGGGCCGGGGCCCGCCGGTGACACCGCCTCCCTGGACTCGCTGTCCCAGCAGGTCCAGCGCCTCGCGCCCACGGCCGAGCCGGTCCGGGTGGCCGCGGGCGCGCAGCACTCGCTCTACCTGACACCCACGGGCACCCTGTGGGCGTGGGGCGGCAACAGCGTCGGGCAGCTCGGCGGGGGCGACATGTCCTTCCAGCGCCTGGCCGCGACGCAGGTGGTGGGAATCACGGATGGGGTGTCCGTGGCGGCGGGGGACTCGCACTCGCTGGTGCTGCGCAAGGACGGCACGGTGTGGGCCTGGGGGAGCAACTCCTCCGGGCAGCTGGGCGACGGCACCACCACGGACCGCGCCACGCCGCAGCAGGTGCCGGGGCTGACGGAGGTGGTGTGGGTGGCGGCGGGAGACTTCCACTCGCTGGCGCTGCGCAAGGACGGCACGGTGTGGGCCTGGGGCACCAACTTCTACGGGCAGCTGGGCCGGGGCCACACGCAGCCGGGGCCCACCCCGGCGCCGGTGCCGGGCCTGACGCACGTGGTGGCGCTCGCGGCCGGCTTCGACTTCTCGCTGGCGGTGCGCACGGACGGGACGGTGTGGGCGTGGGGCGCGAATGGCTCCGGGCAGCTCGGTGATGGCACCTTCGCCCAGCGCCTGGCTCCCGTGCGGGTGGCCGGGCTCGACGGCGTCACCAGCGTGGCCGCGGGCACCTACCACGTGGTGTCGCTGCGCGTGGACGGGACGGTGTGGACGTGGGGTGGCAACTCCTCGGGCCAGCTGGGCGACGACACGTGGACGGACAAGGCCACGCCCGTGCAGGTGGCGGGCCTCACCGACGTGAAGGCCGTCGCCGCGCAGAACTCCAGCTCGCTGGCGCTGCGCCACGGGGGCACCGTGCTGGCGTGGGGCTCCAACGCCTCCGGGCAGCTGGGGGACGGGACGACGCAGGAGCGCGCCTCGCCGGTGCCGGTGCAGGGGCTGGGGGCGGTGACGGAGCTGGCGGCGGGGGCGCAGCACGCGGTGGCGCTGCGCGGGGACGGGACGCTCTGGTCCTGGGGCAGCGGCACCGTCGGGCAGCTCGGCCACGGCGGCTCGGAGCGGCACCTCTCTCCGGAGTCGGTGCTGCGCCTGGCGAACGTGCGCTCCATCGGCTCGGGCAGCTTCCACTCGCTGGCGCTGCTGGGGGACGGCACGGTGTGGGCCTGGGGGCGCAACACGTACGGCCAGCTGGGCGACGGCACCGTCACCGAGCGCCACGCCGCGGTGCGGGTGGCGGAGCTGCGCACCGCGGTCTCCGTCTCCGCCGCCAGCCACCACTCGCTGGCGGTGCTGGGGGACGGCACGGTGTGGAGCTGGGGGCGCAACGCGTCCGGCCAGCTGGGCGACGGCACCACGAGGGACCGTGCCATGCCCGCCGCGGTGCTGGGGCTGACGGGGGTGAAGGCGACGGCCGCGGGCGGCAGCCACACGCTGGCGCTGAAGACGGACGGCACGGTGTGGGCCTGGGGCTACAACGCGCAGGGGCAGCTGGGCGACGGCACCCTGGTGGACCGGCTGACGCCGGTGCGTGTGTCGGGGCTGACGGGCGTGACGGCGATTGCCGCCGGGACGTACTTCTCCCTCGCGCTGAAGGGTGACGGCACGGTGTGGGCCTGGGGCGAGGGCTTCGAGGGCCAGCTGGGCGATGGCGGCGGCGTGCAGCGCCTGGTGCCGGTGCGGGTGGCGGGGCTGGCGGGCGTGACGGGCGTGGCGACGGGCTCCGCGCACGCGCTGGCGGTGCTGGGCGACGGCTCGGTGTGGGCCTGGGGCGACAACGCCGAGGGCCAGCTGGGCGACGGGACGTGGACCGACCGCTTCCGTCCGGTGAAGGTCGTTGGCCTGGACGGCGTGAAGACGGTCAACGCCGTCGTCAGCGGCGGACGTGCCCACTCGCTGGCCCTCCATGCGGACGGCACGCTGCGGGCCTGGGGCTCCAACACCTATGGCCAGCTCGGCGACGGCACGCTCACCTCGCGCGCGGTGCCCGGGGTGGTGCCGGGCGTGTCCGGCGTGAAGGCGCTGTGCGCCAGCTACCTGCACGTGCTGGCGCTGCGCGAGGACGGCACGGTGCGCGCGTGGGGCTACAACCGCTTCGGCCAGCTCGGCCTCGGCGCCGCGGCGTGGAGCGCCCTGCCGGTGCAGGTGCGCGGCTTCGGCCGCGAGGAGCTCCTGTCGGCCTCGCGCTCGCACTCGCTGCTGGTGCGCCGCGACGGCACGGTGCTGGCCTGGGGACAGAATGGGTCCGGGCAGCTCGGTGACGGCTCCACCGCCCACCGCTCCGCGCCCGTGTCCGTGCCGGGCCTGCCGTGCATCCGCTCCGTCGCCACCGGCGCGCAGCACACGCTGGCGCTGGCCTGTGACGGCTCGGTGTGGGCGTGGGGCGCCAACCAGCGGGGGCAGCTGGGGGATGGCAGCGCCACCCCGCGCGCGGTGCCCGGGGTGGTGCCGGCGCTGACGGGGATGGTGGCCGTGGCGGCGGGCGGGGACGCGTCCCTGGCGCTGCGCGCGGACGGCTCCGTGTGGAGCTGGGGCAGCAACGCGAGCGGGCAGCTCGGTGATGGCAGCAGGGTGGACCGCTCCACGCCCATGCAGCTCAAGGGCCTGGCCGGCATCATGGCGGTGGCGCTGGGCGAGACGCACGGCCTGGCGGTGAGCGAGGACGGCGGGCTGTGGGCCTGGGGCGCCAACACGTCCGGGCAGCTGGGCGACGGCACCACCACCTCCCGTCCCGCGCCGCTTCGCGTGAAGACGCTGGAGGGGGTGCAGTCGGTGGCCGCGGGCAAGGCCTTCTCGCTGGCGGTCCGCATGGATGGCTCGGCGTGGGCGTGGGGGGAGAACCAGTCGGGCCAGCTCGGCGACGGCAGCAACGTCGCGCGGAGCGTGCCCGCGCGGGTGCAGGGGCTGGAGGCCGTGAGCAGCCTGTCCGCGGGAGCCTTCCACGGGCTGGCGCTGGGGACGGACGGCTCGGTGTGGGCCTGGGGCGACAACAGCCTGGGCCAGCTGGGCGATGGCACCTGCTCGGGCCTGATGCTGCCCCGGCGCGTGGAGGACTTGAAGAACGTGGTGGCGGTGGCGGCGGGGGAGCAGCACTCCCTGGCGCTGCTGCGCGACGGGAGCGCCTACTCCTGGGGCAGCCACGAGTATGGGCAGCTCGGGGACGCGATGTCGGGCCCGCGGCTGGAGCCGGGCGACGTGAAGGTGCAGGTGCCCCCCAAGGTTCGTCCTCCCGTGCGGGAGGTGCGCGCGTGGCACCAGCACGCGCTGGTGCTGCTGGGGGACGACACCGTGCACGCCTGGGGCGACAACGCCCATGGACAGCTCGGGGACGGCACCACCGTGAGCCGGGCCACGCCCGCGGCGGTGCGGGGACTGGACTCGGTGTGGAAGGTGTCCTCGGGCGCGTACCACTCGCTGGCGCTGAAGAAGGACGGCTCGCTGTGGGCGTGGGGCGGAAACGGCTTCGGCCAGCTCGGGGACGGCACCAGCACCTCGCGCGGGGAGCCGGTCCAGGTGGCCGAGCTGTCGAACGTGGTGGCCATCGCCGCGGGCAGCTACCACTCGCTGGCGGTGCGTGGGGACGGCACGGTGTGGGCGTGGGGCTACAACGCCTTCGGGCAGCTCGGCAACGGCACCCCCGACTCGCAGGTGCTTCCCTCGCAGGTGGAGGGCATCGAGGACGCAGTGGCCGTCGCGGCGGGCGAGCACCACTCGCTGGCGCTGCTCTCGGACGGCACCCTGGTGGCGTGGGGCCACAACGCCTACGGGCAACTGGGGGACGCGTCCACCACCACGCGCTTCACGCAGGTGCCGGTGGTGAACCTGGGCAAGGTGGTGGCGGTGCGCGCGGGCGCGTACCACACCCTGGCGCTGGACGATTTCGGCGCCGTGTGGACGTGGGGCGACAACAGCTTCGGCCAGCTGGGCAACGGGGCTGGCAAGTCGCGGCCGGTGCCGGGCGTCGTGACGGGCCTGGAGCCGGTGGCGATGATTGCCGCCGGAACGCGGCACTCCCTGGCGGTGCAGGCGGAGGGTGGCGCCGTCTGGGCGTGGGGCCGCAACTCGCACGGCCAGCTGGGCAACCGCGACAGCTCGCACCAGCCCTGGCCCGTGCTCGTGGAGGGCCTGGAGGGGGTGACGGGGCTGTCCGCCGGCAACGACTTCTCCGTGGTGATGCGCGAGGACGGCCCCGTGCTGAGCTGGGGCAGCAACCTGTACGGCACGCTCGGCTCGGGCGTCATGGGACAGCGCCCCCTTCCCGGCCCGGTGTCACTGCCCTGAAGCGCGGGGGCCGCGGGGCTGTCAGAGGCGCAGCCCCGCGCCGAGCCGCTTGCGCAGCGGCCCCAGCGTGTCGTCATCCAGCCCCATGCCCTGCAGCTCCAGGCGCTTCAGGCCCGGCAGCGCCTTGGCGGAGCGGAACGCGAGCGCGCCCTCCTCGCTGAGCTCGTTGCGCGACAGCTCCAGCCACTCCAGGGCGTTGAGCCCCTTGCTCTTCGCGAGCGCCTGCGCGCCCTCGTCGGAGAGGGCGTTGCGGTTGAGGGCCAGCACCTTCAGCGTGGACAGCCCCTTCGCCTTCGACAGCGCCTGGGCGCCCTCGTCGGACAGGCCGGTGCCGGACAGGTAGAGGCGCTCCAGCGGCAGCGTCCCGCTGGCGAGCACCGCGACCGCGTCGTCGGACAGGTCGGTGCTGGAGAGGTTGAGGGAGCGCAGGCCCGTCAGCGCCTTCGCGCCCGCCAGCGCCTGGAGCGCCTCGGTGCCGGCGCCGTCCAGCGCCATCCCCTCCAGCTTCGCGACCTGCGGCGAGGAGGCGAGGGCCTTCACCTCGGCGGCCAGGCCCTTGCCCTCCAGCCGGAGCCAGCGGACGCGGGAGAACCAGGGCTGCGCGGCGGCGAGCGTCAGCCCGCGTCCGTCCCGCGTGCGCACCGACAGCCGGTACAGCGGCTCGCGTGCGAACAGCGCCTGCCCGTGCGCGGCCAGCTGCTCCTCGGTGATGTCCAGCTCCTCCACGAAGCCCCGCTGGAAGCGCGGCTCGCGGGCCTGTGCGTCGAGCAGGGGCTCGAGCCAGCCAGGGCCGCGGGTGTGCAGCAGCACCTCCACGCGGCGCTTGAGCTCCTGCCGGCGCGCGGGGTTCACCCGCTCGCTCAGCGACACCTGGGCGTGGATGAGCTCGGCGCGCTCGGCGTCGGACTCGGCGAGGACGTCCGCGCAGACCAGCCGCGCCGCGTTGCTGGCGGGCTCGGCGGCGATGCGCTCCAGCAGGTCTTCGTACGTGCTCATCTCGCGAGCAGCTCCTTCACCTCGCGCTGCCAGCGCTCCCCCAGCTCCGGGTGCACCATGCGCACGTAGGCGGCATAGCCCTCCAGCCACGCCGGGAAGTCCGGCCGGCCGCGCGCCTGGGACTCCACGCCGTGCTGGCGGCAGTTGGCGAGGATGGCCTTGAAGCGGCGGCGGTCCTCGCGGGGGATGGAGACCTGCTGGTTGACGGTGAGGCCCGTCACCCGCTGGCGCCCACCCTGGCGCATGACGCGGCGCTTGGCGCCGTTCTCCGAGAAGCCCTCCTGCTGGAGGATGGCGTTGACCCACCAGAGGAAGCGGCCGAGGCGCTCGGGGGGCTGCTGGAAGGAGAAGGACAGGTCGTCCGCGTAGCGCGTGTACTTCGCGCCCGCCTTCTTCGCCAGCGCGGTGAGGCGCGCGTCCATGCGGCGGCAGACGAGGTTGGCGATGGCGGGCGACGTGGGTGCGCCCTGGGGCAGCACGCCGGGCCACGCCACGGTGCCGTCGGGAAGGCGCGGCCGCCACGTGGTGAGGCCGGCGAGCGTGGAGGCCACCTCGTCACCGTAGCCGTGCGCCTCGAAGAGGCCCTTCACGCGGCGGTAGTGCACGGTGGGGAAGAAGTCCTCCACGTCCACGCGCACCACCACCGTGGCGCCCACGTGCGGGGTTGCGTTCGTCACGGTGGAGCGCCCGGCGACGAAGCCGTGCACGGCGGGGTGCGTGGGCAGGTGCTGGAGGATGCCGTCGAGGATGGCGCGCTGGGCCGTCTTCAGCTTCTGGCGCGGGGCGCAGATGCGGCGGAGGCCGCCGGAGCGCTTGGGCGCGTCGAACTCCACGTAGCCGGAGCCGGCCTCGGCGCCCGGGCGCATGAGCGCGTCCAGCTCCTTCACCGGCACGCCGACGAGCTTCGCCACGTCCGCGCGGGTCTTGAGCTCGGGCAGGGGGCCGGTGGAGGGAGGCTTGCGCCGCACGGGCCCGCGCAGGCTGGGGAAGAGGCCGAAGTTCCAGCCGGTGGGGTTCCATCCACCGACGGCGGAGGAGCCCACGTAGTCGGGTGGCTCGACGCGGCGGTCGGGCGGGGCGACGTCGGCGAGGCCCAGGCGCTTCACGGCGGCGCGGGCATGGGCGGACACGCGCGAGTCCGGGTCCTTCACGCGGCGGCGCAGCTGGCCGGCGGCGCTGGCGCGGGCGAAGAGCAGGGGGATGAGGCGCACGGCCTGGAGCCGCTCGCGAGGGTCGGGGCTCTTGAGGCGGCGCGCGACGGGCTCCAGCCAGGTGCGGCTGACGTAGAAGCGGGCGACCTCGTACTCGGCGAGGCCCTGGTGGGACTCCAGCAGGTCGACGATGGTGTCGAAGTGCTTCTCGGGGTCGGCCAGCAGGGGCTTCAGCTCGAGGAGGAGGCCTACGAGGTCCATTCCAGGGCTCCGACAGCGCGCGGGGACTGCAGGCTCCTGGGGCCGCCGCCACCTGCACGGCAGAGGCGGACGAGGTCTGGGGAGGCCCGCCAGGCGGACCTCGTGCCGCTTCGTCCTTCAATGGGAGTCACAGGCAGCCGCGACGTGACATCGCGGACGGAAGGCTGGCTGCACGCGGCCCCAGGAGTCGCGGTGAAGCTGACCACATCCTTCATGGGGAAGAAAGGTCTCCGGCGTCGGGCGGCCCGTCCTCTTCCAGCAGGGCGAGCAGGGCGTCACGCGGGCCTCCCGGGGCGCGGCGCACGAGGCTGTCCAGCTGGCGGCTCCGGGCGCGCACGCGCTCACCGTGGACGCGCATGGCGGGCAGGGCGTCCGGCTCCAGGTACGGGCGGGCGAGCACCTCCAGGTTGTGGTGCAGCTCGCGGCGGCTGCGTGGTGCGGTGAGGCACGCGCTGACTCCGGGCTGGGAGAGGGAGTAGCGGTAGCAGTCCACGGCGGTGGGCAGCACCGCGTCGGGGGGCGTGCCGGGCGCGGGCTGGAGGAGGCGGCCGTAGCAGGTGGCGGTGAAGGTGAGCACGCCGGTGCCGCGCGCGTGGGCTTCGGGGAGGAAGGAAGCCTCCGGGCCGGGGTGCGCGGCGCTGTGGCGGGTCATCACGACGGGCCACGGGTGGCGGGTGAGCGCGTCGCGGGCGAGGTCGCGAAGGTGGGTGGAGAAGCCGAAGGCGCGCAGCTTGCCCTCGGTGCGCAGCTGCTCCAGGGCGGTGAAGTCCTCGTCGGAGAGGCGCTCGGGGGAGCGGACCCAGAAGAGGAGGAAGACGTCCAGCCACGAGGTGCGCAGCCGGCGGAGGGCGGACTCCACGTCGCGCCGGAGGGCGGAAGGGCCCGAGTGGTAGCTGCCGGCGACGACGACGAGCCCGCTGCGCTGCTGTCTGCGGTTCTGGAGGAACTGGGTGAGCGCAGCGTAGCGCGGCTCCCAGAAGAAGGTGGTGAGGCCGGCCTCGTGCGCCTCGAAGAAGGGCTGGGTGGAGGTGAGGTGCGCGCCGGAGAGGACGAGGGGCGAGACGTGCAGGCCCGTGGTGCCGAGCGGGCGCGAGGAGGCGCGAGGTGGCACGGCGGGGCGGGGTGGCGCTGGTGTTCGCTGCTGGGGAGCGCGCGTGGGGCGGCGGAGGGCGAGGGCGGGCTCGGAGGCGAGGAGCTCGTCGGGGAAGACGAGCGTGAGGGCGTCGAGGTGCGAGACGACGCGCGCGGGCTCGGTGTTGGCGAGCAGGGCGGTGCGGAGCTGGTCGAAGGCGGAGGCGTCCGCGAGGCGCAGGCGCCACGTCCAGGCAGAGGTGCGCAGGTCTTCGTCGGGCTCCGGCGTGGGGCCGTGCAGGAGGTCGTCGAGGAGTGCGTCGAGCGTGTCGCAGGACTCCAGCGAGGAGGCCGCGGCGGCGCGAATCATGGGGGCGGCGTCGAGTGACAGGCGGAGGAGGGCACGGAGCTCTTCGCGGCTGCGTGAAGGCGCGAGCAGCTCGGCGGCGCGGGCGCGAAGCCACGGGTCCGGAGCGTGGGTGCAGGCGAGGACGGCGGTGAGCAGGTTCGCTGTGTCCCCAGTGTGACGGCGCCAGGCGCGCAGCAGCTCCAGTGCCGTCCGGCGCAAGGTCGGATCCGGGTCCTCCATGCAGGCTCGGGGTGCGGACGCCGCGTCGAGCACCGCGGCGCGGAGCCACGGGTCTTCGTGTGTGGCGGCCTCCTCGCGCTCGGCCTCCGTGAGCAGGTCCAGCGTGGACAGGGCCCGCAGGGCCACCGCGCGCACGGCCGGGTCCTCATCGCGTGCCGCGTGGAAGAGCAGCTCCGCGTCCTCCAGGAACACGGCCGCCATCGCGACGGCGCGTCGCTCGCGGGCCGTGGAGGCACGAGGCGCGAAGGCCGCCAGCGCCAGGGCGAAGGCCTCCGCGGTGGACTGCGCCGGAGGCCTGCGCTGCCACGCGGCGAGGACCTCCTCGCGCACCGTTTCATCCGGGTCTTCGAGCGCCTCCAGCACCTCATCGAGGCTGTCCGGGTCGTAGACGAGGCCGGACAGCGCCGCGCGTCGCAGCGCGGGCTCCGGGTGGCGCAGGAGGAGGCGGACGCGCTCCACGAGTCCCGCATGGCCTCTGCGGACCGCCACGCGCGAGGCCCACGCCACGGCGCCCGGGCGGGGTGTCCCCTCGAGGATTCGGGACGCGAGCTCGACGTCCTCCACGTCGATGCGCTCCAGCAGCGTGCGGGCCTCCTCCGCTGCATGCGGCACGCGAGGCTCATCCAGCCAGCGCATCGCCAGGAGCAGGGCCTCCGGGTCCTTCCGCTCACGGAGCCGGCGCCGCGCGAGGTGCCGCAAGGGCTCATGCGGATCGCCCAGCCACTCCACCAGCTCGCGGGCGGAGAGCGTCGAGGCGGGCGTTGCCTCCAGCCGCGCGGTGGTCACCGCTGGGTCCTCGTTGCCGAGTGAATCCCCGCGCTCCAGGGATGGCAGCTGCCCCGAAGGGAGCTCCACGAGTGGAGGCTGTTTCGTGTCCGGTGGCTCTCCACCGCGCGAGGTCTCCGCAAGCGGAGCGCGCTCCGTGGCCGCGACAGCTCCACTCAGCGCCCCGCCTTGCGAGGTCTCCGCGAGCGGATGCAGCTCCATCGCCAGCGGAGCCCCTCCGTGCGTGGGTCTCGCCTCACTCCACGCGGCCTCGAGCCACGCCACCGCCGAGCGCACGGGCCCATGGGACACGGACTCCGCCCACCGCCGCACACGCTCCTGGACCTCGGCATCCCCCGCCCCAATCCACGCCAGCGCCTGCACCGCCGCGTGTCGCACGCGCCAGAACGGGTCCTCCAGCGCGCCGAGCAGCACCTCCAGCGCACCCGCGCCCGCCACCGAGGCCGAGGCCCGCACCACCGCCCGGCGCACCCACCACACGGGCTCCTCACGCACCGCACGCACGGCCTGAGACAGCAGCGCCTTCGCACCCAGCCGAGCGAGCGCGCGCCACGCCCTGTCCCTCACCAGCGGCATCGGGTCGGAGAGCGCATCCAGCAGCGCCTGCGTGAAGCGCGAGTCCCGCGTCCCACCGAGCCGCTGCGCCGCCGTGGCGCGGACCTCCGCGTCCTCGTCCGCGAGCAGGGCCTGCCGCAGGGCGTAGCGTCCCGGAAGCGCGGAGGTGTCGACGTCACCCACCGTCTCGCGCCGCACCGTGACGTCTTCATCGAGCAACCGCACCAGGGCGGGGTCCAGGTCGCGCATTGCCGCGGACTCTACGTCCCCTGTTACACTCCGCGACATGCCCGACATGCTGGCCATCATCAGCAAGGCGGTGTTCGAGAAGGAAGCGGCCGGCAAGAAGCCCGGCGACGTGCTCGCCTCGGACCGGTACCGCAGCAACAGCAAGCACCTGGCGCCGCTGGCCTCGGGCGGGCGCCTGTTCCTCGTCACCGTGCGTCCGCCCAACGAGGAGCTGTGGCTGGTCGCCGTGCTCGAAGGGCTCCGGCAGGACGATGATGGCTGGCTCGGCCGGCCCAACCGCATCCCCATCACGGACCTCACGGGCCTCATCCCCCAGATTCGCTTCGAGTCCGGCAAGGGTCTCCAGGCCGCGAAGGGCGCACTGGGCATGTCCCTCCAGACGCCGCGAGCCCTGTCCGCCGCGGACGTGGCCCTGTTCCTCCAGGCGGCGGGCGGCGATGGCCTCCTGAGCGGCCCCACCAACCTCACCGCGCACGAAGAGCACGCGAAGCTGCCGTGCCTGTGCAGGCGCTGCCTGCCGAAGAGCCCCGAGCGCGCCGAGACGGGCGGGCTCACCTTCCTGCGCGCGCACGTGGAGACCGACGGCCGGGTCCTCTACTACTGGCTGCCCGAGGAGCTGTCCCCGAACGCACGCGCCATCGCCCAGTCGGTGCGCGGTGCGCTGGTCGCGCGCATCGGCACATGAGCCGGCGTGCCGTAGCACCAGGGCTGACGAGGTGATGGGAACGTTTCAGCGCCTCGCGTGTTGAGCGGCGTCCCACACCCCAAAGCCCGTCGCGCCGCGACTCCTGCCCAGGTCGACGATGAACGCCCCGACGCTCCGAAGCGCGCTCCTGTTCCTGCTCCTCTCCGCCCCCGCTTGCCGCACCACGGCGCCCACCGCGCCCGCCGCGCAGGTGCCCGCGCCCGCGGCCGACCCCCTCCTCCAGGGACTCACGCAGCTGTCGAAGGCCGACCCGGAGAACCGGGTGCTGCTCTATGCCGTGGCCTCGCGCCACGCCGAGCGCGGCGAAGGCGCCCAGGCCCTGCAGTGGCTCCAGAAGCTGGACGCCCTGCAATGGGACCACGCGCCGGAGCCCAAGGACTTCAAGGCCTGGAGCGCCACGCCGGAGTTCCGCGAGGTGGCCGGCCGCATCGCCGCTCGCGAGGCGAAGGTGTTCGCCAGCGAGCCGGCCTTCACCCTCTCCGAGCGCGACTTCATCCCCGAGGGCATTGCCTGGGACTCGGAGACAGGCACCTTCTTCATCGGCAGCATCCGCCTGCGCAAGGTGGTCGCGGTGGAGAAGGACGGCCGTGTGCGCGACTTCATCCCCGAGGCGCGTGATGGCCTCTGGAGTGTGCTCGGCCTGAAGGTGGACGCCACGCGCCGGCACCTCTGGGTGGCCAGTCAGGCCGCCGCCGGAGGGAAGGGCATCGCCGAGGCGGAGCGCGGGCGCACCGGCCTCTTCCAGTACGACCTGCGCACCGGCGCGCTACTGCGCAAGGTGACGCTGGATGGCCAGCCAGGGGCGCACCTGCTCAACGACCTGGCCATCAGCGCCAACGGAGACGTCTTCGTCACCGACAGCGAGGCCGGCGGAGTCCGGGTGCTCCGCGCGGGCGCCGGGTCGCTCACGCCGCTGGTGCCCGAGAGGACGCTCATCTACCCCAACGGCATCGCCCTCTCGGAGGACGGCGCGCGGCTGTACGTGGCGCACTACACGGGCCTCGTGCGCGTGGACCCGGCGTCTGGCGCCGTGACGCGCGTGAAGGCTCCGGCCGGAGCGACGCTGGGCGGCGTGGACGGGCTCTCCGCGCATGGCTCCTCCCTGGTCGCCGTGCAGAGCGGCATCGGCCGGGGGCGCATCGTCCGCTTCCACCTGGGCGGGGACGCGGATCAGGTGGAGCGAGTGGAGGTGCTCGAGGGCAGCAACCCGCTCTTCGACACGCCCACCACCGGCACCGTGGCGGGCGGGCACTTCGTCTACATCGCCAACAGCTACGTGCGTGACGTGGGCCCCGACGGAGCGCTGCCGCCGCTGGAGCGCCTGCGCCCGCCCGTGCTGCTGCGCGTGGCGCTCGGCAAGTAGCGGCCTCGAGTCCTACACGGACCGGCGCGCGGGCCGCATCCGTCCGCCACACCTGCTCGGAGGCGGAGGACGCAGGCGTGCCCCCACTGCATGCCGGGGCACGGAGGCGCGCACGGGCGCGGGCGCCTTCCGGCCCACGCAGGGGCCGCGTCGACGGGGAGCCATCATGGAGAGGGAAGGCGCCTACGGCTTCTTCGAAGCAGGTGATGACAGCTCGGAGCCAATCTGCCGCCACTCCTGCGCATAGGCGCCGCGAGCGAAGGCCCGCAGCTCCTCACCTGTCACCGTGCCCCGCGCCAGCGCGGTGTCGAGCGCGCGGACGACGGCGGTGCGGTGCGGCTGCTCGACGTACGGGTTGCCCTCGCGGAAGACCTCGCCGAAGAGGGCCTCCAGCCGGCCGTCCTGCTTCAGCCGCTCGACGATGCGCGCCTGCGAGGCGGGCTCATCCGCGTGCGCGTGGAGCATGGCGGAGGCGAGGCCGCCCTGGGCATCCGCCTGGTCCGGGAACTCGGAGAGCAGCTCCAGCTCCGCGTCCGCGCCCGACACGTCCGCGGGCGACGGCTGCACCGCGACATTCACGGCCGGAGTGGCGCGAGGCGCGGGGCGGGAGGGCTCGAAGTCGCTGCGTCCCTGGAACGGCTGCACCGCGCGGTGCGTCTGGACGTCCTTCGTCCCCGGCTGCGCACCCCTGGCGGTGCCGGAGTCCGGTCGCTCCGCCGCGGGGCGCTCGGAAATCGGGCCCTTGGGGGAGGACGGGCGGTTGCCACCATCAATGCGCGACATGGGGTGCTCCAGGGAGGGGGACCCGAAGCGGACAGGGCTCCGGGGATTCCCATGTGGGTTATCGGGCGCAACCAGCGCCAGTTGCGTCTACCGGAAAGGTGGGGCCTCCCGCCCGCTCCCGCACGTCCTGGCCCCCACCACCCAACACTTCGAAACCGCTGTAACTACCGGCGCTTGGCGGGCTTCACGGGGTACAGCCAGCTCAGCCCGTGCCACACGTCGTCCCGCCAGGCCGGGTAGTTGTGCCCTCCGTTGTACTCCCGGTACTCCACCCGGTGGCCCGACGCGGCGAGCAATGGCGCCATGCGTTGGTTGCACTCCAGGAGCACCTCGAAGCGGCCGCAGTCCATCCACACGTCCAGCGGGCGGCGGGCCGCTTGCCGCGCCAGGTCGAAGACGACGAAGTCCCGCCCGTCCACGGCGAAGCCGCCCGACTGGGCCAGCACCCGCCCGAAGACCTCCGGGGCCCGGAGTCCCGCGAACAGCGCCATCAGCCCGCCGAAGGACGAGCCCAGCACCGCATGCGCGCCGGGCTCCTGCTTCTCGTCCACCAGTGACAATTCCTCGCGCGCCAGCGGCAGCACGCGCCGCAGCAGGAAGTCCACGGTGTACTCGCTGCACGTGTACTCCACGCTGCGCGCCTCACCGCCGTTGGCCACCAGCGCCAGCGCCACCGGGCGCATCAGGCCACGCGCCATCAGCGCGTCCACCACCTCCGGCAGCTTCGCGCGGCGCAGGTAGTCGTCCCCGTCCAGCACCACCATCAGCGGCACCGGCCCGTGCACGGGCGGCGCGTAAAGGGCCACCTGACGCCGGCCGCCCACCGCCATGTCCACCGTCTCCACCCAATGCTTCGTCACCTTGCCCCGGGGACACCCGCGCGGGCGCTGGAGGACGTCGGGCGGGCCCCCCTCCGGCATGTAGAAGCAGTGGTTGAAGTCGCCGAAGCCGTTGTCGGACAGGCGCGGGTTGAAGGCGTCCTTCTGCCGCTGCCCGCGCGAGTCGACGAGCGCGTACTCCACATACGCGTCGCGCGGCAGCGTCAACGAGCGGGCCCACAGCCCGGGGCCCACGCGCTCGAAGGGCAGGGGCGGGCCCCGCCAGTCCTGGAAGTCTCCGGCGAGGGACACGGGCCCCCGCCCGCGCCATATAAAGGTAGCGGTGTCTCCGTCGATGACGGGGCCCCCCTCGGTGCGGGCCCTCGCCTCCAGCGTCTTCGCGTCCATGCCGCGCAACCTAAGTCAGCAGGTCGCGGAGTGCCGCCTCCAAAGCAGGGTGACGGAAGGAGAAGCCCGCCTCCTGCGCCCGCTTCGGCAGCACGCGCTGGCCCTCCAGCGCCACCTTCGCCATCTCCCCCATCGCCGCCTTGAGCATGAAGGCCGGCACGTGCACCACCGACGGCCGCCCCAGCGCGTGTCCCAGCGCGTGCGCGAAGTCCAGGTTGGTGGCGGGCTCCGGCGCCGTGGCATTCACGGGCCCCTCCAGCGTCGGCTGCTCCAGCACGAAGGCCAGCAGGTCGAGCGCGTCCTCGCGGTGCACCCAGCTCACGTACTGCTTGCCGCTGCCCACCGGGCCGCCCGCGCCGATGCGGAAGGGCGGCAGCATCTTGTGCAGCGCGCCGCCGTTCGGGTGCAGCACCACGCCCATGCGCACTATCGCCGTGCGGATGCCCGCCTCGCGCGCCCGCAGCGCCTCCGCCTCCCAGCCCCGGCACACCTGCGCGAGGAAGTCGTCCCCCGGCGCGCTCTCCTCCGTCAGCGGCTCCGCCCCGCGCGTGCCGCCGTAGTAGCCGATGGCCGACGCAGACACGAAGCGCTTCACCGTGCCCGCGTCCATCATCGCGTCCACCAGCTGGCGCGTGCCCACCACCCGGCTGTCGTGGATGCGATGCTTCGCGTCCTTCGTCCACCGCTGCGCCACCGGCTCGCCCGCCAGGTGGACGACGGCCTCCACGCCCGCCAGCGCCTCCGGGGGCAGGGGCCTCATGGCGTCATAGGCCGCACCCGTCACCCCGCCGGGCAGCTTGCCCAGGGCCTGTTCAACGTTTCGGGCGAGCACGTGCACCGCGTGTCCCCGAGCCAACAAACGTTGGACAAGCCCGGGCCCCAAAAAGCCCGTGGCGCCGGTGAGGGCGACCTTCACGGCCGGGACTCCTTGGCCTTGGGAGCCTGCGCCGTGCTGCTCCCGTTCAGGTCCACGCCGACCAGCCGGCTCAGCGTGGCGAAGAAGGCCACCTGCTCCTCGGGCTTCATCCGGCCCGAGTGCCGGAACACCACGGCGCCCGCCGCGTCCAGCAGCAGCACGTTGGACGTCTTCATCGGCAGCTCCCACGGCGCCGCGCCCAGCGTCCCGTCCAGGTCCACCAGGATGGGCACGCCCGCCTTCTTCTCCTCGTCCCGCACGTACGAGAGGGCAATCTGCCGGGCGGGAAAGAAGTCGAACTTCTGCAGATTCGCCACCGCCACCACCCAGGCGGCGTCCAGCAGGCCGCGCGCCTTGCCCCGCTCGAACAGCGTCTCCTTCAGCGTCGCGTTGAGCCCGGTGGAGTCCTTGTCCTCATAGAAGAGGACCACCGGCTTGCCCCTCCATTTGGACAGCTGGACCCGTTCGCCGCCGGACGTGCGCAACGTCGCGTCGACGGGGACTGGTAACGGACCAGGGGCTGAGCCGTACGCATTCCCGGCCGCCAGGGACACTGCCAACGCTCCCGCGATCCACATCTTCATGAGGGGACCCTTGTGTACAAGGCTTTTGCAAACCTTAGACATACCCTTGACAAGCTCTGGACGCAAACGCTACCTCTAGCGGTGGCAGGAACAGGGACTTCGGAGGATCGCCGCATGGCTCTCACGCTTCGCAACGCCCGGCCGGGGGTCGGCGCGCTTCCTCTGGAGCAGGCCTGGCTGCAGCTCGTGCAGACGGAAGTGGAGGCCGCCCTCGGGGAGCTCTTCGAGCTTCCCGATGAGGCCAATCTGGACCCTCGCTGGACGCGGGCCATGGTGCAGGCCCGGGCGTACACGCTGCGGCCGGCCAAGCGGCTGCGTCCCGCGCTCGTCATGGCGGGGCACAGCCTGGCGAGGGGCACCACGGCGGTTCCCTCGGAGCTGTGGCGTTTCGCGGCGGGGCTGGAGCTGCTGCACACCTTCCTCCTCATCCACGACGACGTGGCGGACCAGGGGGAGCTGCGGCGTGGAGGGCTCGCGCTGCACCGGCTGCTGGCCCCCGGGCGCCCCGGTGAGGACCTGGCAGTGGTCGTGGGGGACCACCTCTTCGCCCGCTCGTTGGAGGCGATGCTCTCCTCCGGCCTGAAGGGCGTGCCGCGGGTGGTGCAGTACTACCTGGGCGTGTGCCGCCACACCGCGGCCGGGCAGTACCTGGACCTGGACCTGGGGCGCGCGCCGCTGGCGGACGTCACCCTCTTCCAGACGCTGCGCGTGGCCTACTTGAAGACGGCGCGCTACGGCTTCTGCGCCCCGCTGGTGTGCGGCGCCATGCTGGGCGGCGCCACGCCGGAGCTGATTGAGGGCCTGGAGCGCGTGGGCCGCCACGTGGGGCTCGCCTACCAGCTGCGGGACGACCTCATCGGCCTCTTCGGCAACTCGGACGTGGCCGGCAAGGCCGCGGACGGTGACTTCGTCCAGGGCAAGCGCACCTTCCCGGTGCTGGCCGCCTATGCGCGCGCCGGCACCACGGCCCGCGCGGAGCTGGAGGCGCTGTGGGCGCTGCCGGTGGAGCGCAAGGACGAGGCCGCCCTGGCGCGGGCCCGCGCGCTCGTAGAGGAGTGCGGAGGCCGCGCCGCGTGTGAGCGCATGGTGGACCGGGCCTCGCGCGCCGCGCGACGCGCGCTGCAGACGTTGCCCAATCCCAACGGTGTGAGGGACTTGCTGGACGCCCTCATCGCCCGCCTGGCGCGTCGCGCCGCTTGAGGAAGCCATGAGTGCACGGATGCAGGGCAGGCGGGTGGTGGTGGTGGGCGCGGGCGTCGGAGGGCTCGCGGCCGCGGCCCGGCTCGCGCACCAGGGTTTCGACGTCCAGGTCTTCGAGAAGACGAACGGGCCGGGCGGGCGGTGCAACCGGCTGAAGGCAGAGGGCTTCACGTGGGACATCGGTCCCACCATCGTGCTGATGCCGGAGGTGTTCGAGGAGACCTTCCGCGCGCTCGGCCGCCGCATCGAGGACTACCTGACGCTGCTGAAGTGCGATCCGAACTATCGCGTGCACTTCAGGGATGGCTCTGACGTCACCTTCACGTCCGAGCTGTGCGCCATGGGACGCGAGCTGGAGCGAATCGAGCCCGGCAGCTACGAGCGCTATCTCGCCTTCCTGGCGCAGGGGCGCGTCCAGTACCGCACGTCGCTGGACCACCTGGTGGGCCGCAACTACGACGGCATCTCCGACTACTTCTCGCCCAAGGTGCTGGCCCGCATCTTCCAGGTGCGCGCGCACCGCCGCATGTACTCGGACGTCAGCCGCTACTTCCGCGACGACCGGCTGCGCGCGGCGATGACGTTCCAGACGATGTACCTGGGCGTGTCGCCCTTCGCGTCCCCCGCGGTCTACGGCCTGCTGCCCTTCACCGAGCTGGGCGTGGGCATCTGGTTCCCCAAGGGCGGCCTGTACGCCATTCCCCTCGCGCTGGAGCGGCTGGCCCGCGAGGAGGGCGTGCGCTTCCACTACGGCGCGCCGGTGGAGCGCATCCTCACCGACGGGGGGCGCACCACGGGCGTGCGCCTGGCGGGCGGCGAGGTGGTGGAGGCAGACGCGGTGCTGTGCAACGCGGACCTGCCCTACGCCTACGAGAAGCTGCTGGACCCTCAGGCCACCACGCTCAAGCGCAAGGAGAAGCTGCGCTACACGTCCAGCGGCTACATGCTGTACCTGGGCATGAAGCGGAAGTACCCGGAGCTGGGGCACCACAACGTGGTGTTCGGCCGGGACTACAAGGGCTCCTTCGACGACATCTTCGAGCGCTTCCGAGTGCCGGAAGACCCCAGCTTCTACGTCAACGCGCCCACGCGCACCGATGCGTCGCTGGCGCCCGAGGGCAAGGACGCCCTCTACGTGCTGGTGCCGGTGCCGCACCAGAACCCGGGCGTGGACTGGAAGCAGGAGGGCCCGAAGGTGCGGGCCAAGGTCTTCGCACGGCTGGCGGAGCTGGGCTTCCCGGACCTCGAGTCGGACATCGAGGTGGAGCGCATCTTCACCCCGGACGACTGGGCGTCCACCTTCAACCTGGCGCGCGGCAGCGCCTTCGGCCTGGCGCAGAACTTCACGCAGATTGGTCCCTTCCGCCCGGCCAACCAGGACGCGCGCGTGAAGAACCTCTTCTTCGTGGGGGCCTCCACGCAGCCGGGGACGGGGCTGCCCACGGTGCTCATCTCCGCGCGGCTCGTCACCGAGCGGCTGCTCACCTGGGCCCGGGACGCGGGCGTGTCGCTGGCCCCGCGCGCGGGCGAGCCCGCGAAGCTGGAAGAGGTGGCGGCATGAACTCGCACGACGACGGGCAGCTCGTGGAGCAGGGCTACCGGCTGGCGAAGGACGTCACGCGCCACCACGCCAAGAGCTTCTTCTTCGCCTCGTACCTGCTCTTCGGCCAGCGGCGGAAGGCGGCCTTCGCGCTCTATGCCTTCTGCCGGCGGCTGGACGACCTGGTGGATGGCGATGGGGAGAACGTGGTGCCCATCGACCTGTCCGTGCGGCTGGCGAAGGCGCGGCAGATGGTGGCGGAGGTGTACCTGCCCCTGCCGGAGCTGGCGTCCACGGAGCTGGGCTCTCCGGCCGAGCGGCTGATGGCGGCCCAGGCGCAGTCGCCGTGGGACGCGGGCGAGTTCGCCGCGCTGAAGCACACGGTGCGCCACTACGGGATTCCGGAGCAGCCCTTCCAGGACCTCATCTCCGGCATGGAGATGGACCTGACGAAGAGCCGCTACTCCACCTGGGAGGAGCTGGACCTCTACTGCTACCGGGTGGCGGGCGTGGTGGGGCTGATGCTGACGCCGGTGCTGGGCTGCGCGGACGTGAAGGCGGCGCAGCCGGCGGCGGACCTGGGCCGGGCCATGCAGCTCACCAACATCCTGCGCGACGTGCGCGAGGACCTGGAGCGAGGCCGCGTGTACCTGCCCGCCGAGGAGCTGGCCGCCTTCGGGCTGACGGAGGACGACCTGCGGCGCGGGGTGGTGGACGGGCGCTGGCGGGACTTCATGCGGTTCCAGGTGGAGCGCTCGCGCGCGTACTACGCGAAGGCCGCGGCCGGGGTGCACTACCTCACCGGCTTCGGCAGCCAGCGGATGGTGCGGCTGATGGGCGCCATCTACGGCGACATCCTGCGCGACATCGAGGCGCGCGACTACGACGTGTTCAGCGCGCGGGCCCACGTGACGACGCGCCGGAAGCTGGCGCTGGCGACGGCGGCCTTCGTGCGGCCCGGCACGGTGCTGCCGGTGCCCCGGGGCGAGGTGCGGATGCCGCTGCTGCCGACCGGGACGGGAGGGTGAGGACACCATGAGCGACGACCGCGTGAAGACTCTTCAAGTGATGCGCACCTCGCGGCTGTCGGGCTTCTACCGCCAGTCCCCGGAGCGGAGGCGGGCGCGGCTGGTGGAGGCGCGCTGGGTGACGCCCGAGGACGCGGAAGGCCTGGCCGGGCTCGCCGGCTTCGACGAGGCGTGCGCGGACGCCATGGTGGAGAACGTCGTCGGCATCCACGGGCTGCCGCTGGGCGTGGCGCTCAACTTCGTGGTGGACGGCCGCGAGCGGCTCATCCCCATGGCGGTGGAGGAGCCCTCCATCATCGCCGCGGCCTCCTACGCCGCGCGGCTGTGCGCGGAGAGCGGCGGCTTCACGGTGGAGGCGGACCCGCCCATCACCACCGCGCAGGTGGAGCTGCTGGACGTGCCATCGCTGGAGGACGCGCGCGCGGCGCTGCACGCCCACCTGGCGCTGCTGCTGGCGGAGTCGGACGCGCTGATTCCCGCGATGTGCGAGCGGGGCGGCGGCACGCGCGAGCTGGAGGTGCGGGTGCTGGACGCCACCACGCTGGTGGTTCATCTGCACATCGACACGCGGGATGCGATGGGCGCCAACTGCGTCAACTCCGTGGCGGAGGGCATGGCGCCCAGGCTGGCGGCGCTGACGGGGGCGCGGCCGGGCCTGAAGATCCTCACCAACCTCGCGGACCGCCGGAAGGTGCACGTCCGGGCGCGGGTGCCGGTGTCGGCGCTGGTGTCCGACGGCTTCACGGACGGCGCGGCGGTGCGCGACGGAATCCTGGCGGCGCACCGCTTCGCGGAGCTGGACCCGTACCGGGCCGTCACCCACAACAAGGGCGTGATGAACGGCGTGGACGCGGTGCTGGTGGCGTGCGGCAACGACTGGCGCGCGGTGGAGGCGGGGGCGCACGCGTGGGCGGCGCGCTCGGGTGGCTACCGGCCGCTGACCACGTGGCGCGCGGGTGGGGATGGCGCGCTGGAGGGCGAGCTGCTGATGCCGCTGGCCACGTCCACGGCGGGCGGCGCGGCGCGCACGCACCCGGGCGTGCAGCGGGCGCTGAAGCTGGCGCGGGTGTCGGGGGCGGTGGACCTGGCGGCCCTGGCCGGGGCGGCGGGGCTGGCCACCAACCTGGCGGCGCTCAAGGCGCTGTCGACCGACGGCATCCAGAAGGGCCACATGGCGCTGCACGCGCGGCGCGTGGCGGCGGAGGCGGGCGCGCGGGGCGAGCTCATCGAAATCGTCGCCGAGCGGCTGGCCCACGAGCGCGTCTACCGGCCGGAGCGGGCGCGGGAAATCCTCGCGGCGGAAGTCGCGCGGCGGAAGGAGGCCCGGGGATGAAGGCCATGCGCGTCGCGGTCGTCGGCGGTGGAATCGGGGGCCTCACGGCCGCCGGGCTGCTGGCGAAGGAAGGGCATGCGGTGACGCTCTTCGAGGGCGGCGCCTCGCTGGGCGGCAAGGCCCAGGCCGTCACCGTGGACGGCATCACCCTGGACACCGGGCCCACGCTGCTGACGCTGCCGGAGCTGGTGCGGGGCACCTTCGAGCGGCTGGACGCGGCGGACCTGATGCCCGAGCTCACGGAGCTGGAGCCACAGTGTGGCTACCGCTTCTCGGACGGGTGCGGCTTCACTGCGTACAAGGACCTGGACCGCATGGCGGAGAGCGCGTGCGAGCTGCGGCCGAGCGAGCGGCGCGGCGTGCGCGGCTTCTACGAGGAGGCCGCGGCCATCTGGCGGGCCGCGGGCGAGCCGTACCTGGAGGCGCCCTTCGAGGGCATGGCCGGCTTCATGACGCGGGTGGCGCGGCGGGGCGTGGGCGCCGTCATGGCGGGGATGAAGATGAGCACCCTGCATGACCTGTCGCTGAGGCACTTCAAGACGGACCACATGCACCAGTACGTGGGCCGCTTCGCCACGTACGCGGGCGCCTCGCCCTACGAGGCGAGCGCGGCCTTCGCGCTGATTCCGCACATCGAGCATGCCTTCGGCGTGCACCACGCGCGCGGCGGAGTGGGCGCGCTGGTGGAGTCGCTGGGCCAGGCGGTGCGGCGGCAGGGCGTGACGGTGCACCTCAACACGCGCGCCCGCTTCGAGCGCACCGGCGGCGGCTACCGCGTGGGCCCCCAGGGCGAGGCGGAGCCGTACGACAGCGTGGTGGTGAACGCGGACCCGCTGGAGAGCCTGCGCCGGGTGGACGAGCCGCTGGCGCTGTCCGGCTTCGTGCTGCTGCTGGAGGTGGACGGCCGTCCCGTGCTGCCGCACCATCAGGTGCTCTTCGGCGGCGACTACCGGCGCGAGTTCGACGAGCTGTTCAGCGGGCAGCTCGCGTCGGACCCCACGGTGTACTTCTGCAACCCGTCCGCGACGGACTCCACCATGGCGCCGCCGGGGCGCACGGGGGTGTTCGTCATGGTGAATGCGCCGGCGCTGCCCGTGGGCGAGGCGCGGGCGGAGCAGGCGGCGCGCGGCTGGGAGCTGGGGGCGGAGCGGGCGAAGGCGCAGATGTTCGAGAAGCTCTACCAGCACTTCCCGGAGCTGCGGGGCCGCACGCGTGTCATCGGCCAGCGCACGCCGGTGGACCTGGCGGCGCAGGGGGCTCCGGGCGGCTCCATCTACGGCTTCCTTCCGCACGGGAAGTTCGGTCCCTTCCGCCGGCCGCGCATCCGCGGCTGCACGCCGGGCCTGTTCTTCGCGGGCGGAGGGACGCACCCGGGCGGAGGGGTGCCGCTGGTGATGCTGTCGGGGCGCTTCGCGGCGGAGATGGCATCGCAGCACCTTCGGAGGAGCGCATGAGACCGCCAGGACATCTTGCCGCGCTCCCCGACGAGGCGGGCGCCTATCGCTGGTTCTACGCCGACGTCACCGCGGGGCCCTTCAGCGCGGTGTGCATCTTCATGCTGGGCTCGCTCTTCTCGCCGCGCTACTCGGTGGCGGCGCGGCGGGGCGGGCGGCCGGTGGAGCACAGCGCGGTGAACTTCGCGCTGTACCACGAGGGCGTGCGCCGGCTGTGGGTGCTGAGCGAGTACGCGCGGGCGGAGGTGGAGTCACCGGGCCGGCTGCGCATCGGCCGCTCCTCGCTGACGTACGGGGATGGCGGCACGGTGCGGATGGAGGTGGATGACTGGACGGCGCCCTGGGGCCGGCCGGTGCGCGCCAGCCTCACGCTGGAGCCGATGACGCCCGTGGGCGAGGTGGTGCAGCTGATGCCGGAGCTGCCGCACTACTGGCAGGCGCTGGCGCCGCGCGCGCAGGCCAGGCTGGACGTGCCGACGCTGGGCATCAAGGCGGACGGGCTGGGCTACCACGACACCAACCACGGCGATGAGCTGCTGGGGGCGCGGCTGTCCGGCTGGCACTGGGCGCGCACGCACCGGCACGGTGAGACGGTGGTGGACTACCACCTGCCGGATGGCGTGGCACCGCTGCGCGTGGTGGCGGGGGAGGGAGGCGTGCGCTGTGAGCGCGGCCTCACGAGTGAGCTGCGGCCCACCAACATCACCGGCTGGGGCCTGCGCGTGCCGTCACGGCTGCACGCGGGCAACCAGCTGGTGGGCGAGCCCCGGCTGCTGGAGTCGTCGCCCTTCTACGCGCGGCTGGAGGCGCGGCAGGGGGCGCTGGACTCGATGGGCGAGGTGGCGGACTTCCGCCGCTTCCACTCGCCCTTCATCCGCTGGATGGCGCACTTCCGCACGCGCATGGGACGGGCCGCATGAGCCCGCCCGTCCTCATCTCCCTGGCGTGGGCGGTCATGGCCACGGGCTTCAGCGCGGTGGCGCTGGCCCGGCTGCTGCGCCCGAGGCCGAAGCCCGTCCCTGGCCGCGCACACCCTCCGGTGCTGCTCCTGCGCCCGGTGGACGCCCCCACGCCGCGCGAGCTGGAGAACCTGGCGCTCCTGATTGACTACGCCGGGCCGCTGGAGCAGGTCGTCGTCTCACCGTACCGGCCCCGGCTCGCCCCGGGCGTGCGCTGGCTGCCGAGCGACCCGCTGACGCCCAACCGGAAGGTGGGGCACCTGCTCTACGCGCTCGAGGTCCTCCAGACGGAAGGCCGCATCGTCCTCGCGGTGGACGCGGACGTCGCGGTGACGGGCGCGCTGGTGGAGGGACTGGCGGCCCCCGTGGCCGCGGGCGCGGCGCTGAGCACGGCGGCCCCCACGCCCGTGGGCCCCGAGGACGGCGCCAGCCGCGCCATGGCGGGCCTGCTGCGCTACACGCACCACAGCTTCCGCGCGCTGGACGTCATGAGCGCCGGAGCAAAGGCCGTCTGCGGAAAGGCGCTGGGGCTGTCTCCCGTGGCGATGTCCGCGCTGAAGGGCCTGGCGGACCACATCGGCGAGGACCTGGAGCTGTCCAAGCGCCTGCATGCGCTCGGCCTGGACGTGGCGCTGAGCACCGCGCCCGCCGTGGTGCCGCTTGGCGCGGTGGAGTCCTGGGGCACGCCGCTGGCGCGCTTCACGCGGTGGATGCAGGTGCTGTCCAGCCACCGGCCCGGGCTGTACCCCACGGTGCCGCTGCTCTTCACACCCACGCTGCCGCTGGTGCTCCTGGCCCTGGTGCTGGGCTCGCCCCTGCTGGCGTGCGCGGTGGCCGTGCTGGTGGCGGTGCGCACCCTGCTGGCGCTGCGGCTGGCCGCGCTCAGCACGCCCGCGCCCACCGGGGACACGGGCCTGCCGTATGCGCTGACGGACTGGCTGGCAGGTGAGGTGCTGCTGCTCGCGGCCTTCGCGTGCTCGCTGTGGCAGCAGGGCACGGTGACCTGGCGGGGGCGCACATACGCGTTGCTGCCGGGAGGTCGCATGGTACGGGTGCTGCCCGAGCTGAGTGGAGGACCGGGATGACTTACGCGCGATTCCTCGGGCTGTTCGTGGTGCTGCCCGTGCTGTTCCTGATGTGGCGCTACCGCCGCACCTTCAATGCGTGGAGCCTGGCGCCCATGGGGCTGTTGCTCGTCGTCGTCTACGCGGCGACGTCGCCCTGGGACAACCTGGCGGTGAAGTGGGGCCTGTGGGGCTTCGACCCGGAGCGCATCTGGGGCATCAAGCTGGGGTACCTGCCGCTGGAGGAGTACCTCTTCTTCGGACTGCAGACGCTGCTCGTGGGGCTGTGGGCGCGGGCCCGGCTGGCGCGCGCGCTGGCGAAGGAGCCCGCCGTCTCCAAGCCGGCGCGCGGCGAGGCGCCCTCCCGCGGCGGCGAGCTGACGGCCCGGGAGGTGTCGCCATGATGGAGACGAAGTGGGCCTACCTCATCCACCTGCTGGCCTGGACGCTGCCGCTCATCCTCTTCCAGCTCGTCATCCTGGTGCGCCACTACAAGGAGCGCTCGGGCGCGGTGCTGAAGGCGGTGCTGCCTCCGGCGCTCGTCATCGGCGTGTACCTGGCGGTGGCGGACCACCTGGCCATCTCCACGGGCATCTGGAACTTCGGTGAGGGCAAGCACCTGGGCGTGTACCTGGGGCTGGTGCCGCTGGAGGAGGTGCTCTTCTTCCTGCTGACCAGCATCCTGGTGTCGCTGGGGCTGGCCCTGTTCACCGCGCTGGTGTCGCTGGTGAGGGAGGCCCGGGCGTCTTGATTCGCGCGGCGAAAGGAGGCCCCTTCGGGTGGGCGCTGGACGCGTACATCGGGCAGAAGTTCCGCTCGGCGTTCCGGGGCCTGTGGGTGCGCGGCACGCTGCCCGCGGGCGACGAGGGCAGGCTCGTGTACCTCAACCACTCCAACTGGTGGGACGGCTTCATGCTGCACCAGCTCGGCCGGGCCGCGGGGTGGGACAGCTACTGCCTCATGGAGGAGGAGAACCTGCGGCGCTACCGCTTCCTCGCGCGCATCGGCGCGTTCAGCATCCGCCGCAAGGACGCGGTGTCCTCCGTGGAGTCGCTGCGCTACGCGAAGGAATTGCTGCGCCGGCCGCGCGCCGCGCTGTACGTCTTCCCGGAGGGGGAGCACCGGCCCTTCGGCGTGCTGCCGCTGCGGCTGGAGCGGGGCGTGGAGCTGCTGGCGCGCGTGTCGAAGGTGGAGTGCGTGCCCATCGGCGTGCGCTACGCCTTCTTCGAGCACGAGCGGCCGGACGTCCTCCTGGAGGTGGGCACCCCGCACCCGCCGGGCCCGCTGGCGCTCTTCCAGGACGGGCTGGAGGCGGTGGTGAAGCGCGTGGCGGCGGTGACATCGCTGGAGGGCTTCACCCAGAAGGTGTCCGGCGCGCGCGGCGTCGCGGAGCGCTGGGACGCGGCCCGGGGGCTGGGGCGATGACGCTGCGCATCCGCACCATTGCCCGGCTGACGGGCATCCGCGAGGCCACCCTGCGCGCGTGGGAGCGGCGCTACGGCTTCCCGCGCCCGCACCGCACGGAGGGCAACAACTACCGCGTCTACACGCGCGACGAGGTGGAGGCCATCCGCCGCGTGGCGCGGCTCATCCAGCAGGACGGGCTGTCGGTGAGCGAGGCCATTGCCCAGGTGCGCGCCACGCCGCTCCAGGAGCTGCCCGAGCCCGAGCGCCTCAACGAGCGCTTCTGGTCCGCCGTCATGGTGTTGGATGGGGACGAGGTGACGCGCGTGCTGGACGAGGCGCAGTCCGCCATGGACGTGGAGGCGTACTGCGACCGCTTCCTCATGCCGCTGCTGCGGGAGATGGGCGTGCGGCTGGACATCGCGCGAGAGCACCTGGCCTCGGCCTTCATCCGCCAGCGGCTGCGCCAGGTGCTGGAGGGCGTGGAGGGCGCGGTGGACGGACCGCGCGTGCTGCTGGCCTGCCCGGCGAGGGACCACCACGAGGGCGGCCTGCTGGCGCTGGGCGTCCACCTCAAGCGCCGGGGCTGGCGGTTGACGCTGCTGGGCGCGGACACGCCGGCCGAGGCGCTGCACAGCGCCTGCACCCAGCTGCGGCCGGACATCGTCGCGCTGTCCTTCGTGCGCCGGCGCGAGCCGGACGAGTTCCTGGAGGTGCTCGGGGATGCGCTGCGGGCCTGCGCCCCCTTCCCCGTCGTGGTAGGAGGCTCCGGCGCTCGCGAGCACCTGAAGACGCTCTTCACGCTGGGTGCGCAGTACGCGGAGTCCGCGGAAGAGCTCGTCGCCATCTGGAACCAGGTGCGCAACTCGCAGAACCGTCGAACCTGACCCTCCCACCGTGACATGGCCGAGCGCACCTACCGAATCCACATCGCCGCCGAGCTCGCCGGAGTCCGCGTGGAGCTCATCCGGGCCTGGGAGCGGCGCTATGGTGTGCTCACCCCCCGGCGCACGTCGTCCGGCTACCGCGTCTACACGGACCGGGACGTGGCGCTGCTCAGGCGGCTGAAGCAGCTGACGGACGAGGGCGTGGCCATCAGCGAGGCGGCGAAGCTGCTGCCGCAGCTGCTCGCGGAGCTGGACTCGGAGTCTCTGACGCCCGAGGTGAGTGGCGGCCCGGGGGCCCACGTGGACGCGTGGCTGGCGGTGGCGCTGGCCGCGGCCCGCGCTTACGACCAGCCCAGGGTGTCCGCCGTGGTGGACGAGGTGCTGGCGGCGCTGCCCCCGCTGCGGGCCTTCGACGACGTGCTGGCGCCCCTGCAGCGCGAGGTGGGGGAGCGCTGGCACGCGGGCCAGCTCACGGTGGCGCAGGAGCACCTGGTGACGCAGGTCGTGCGGGCGCGGCTGGTGAGCCTGCTGCACGCGGCCCCCAACGGCGGGCGCCGGCACGCGGTGCTGGCGTGCTTCCCGGACGAGGAGCACGAGCTGGGCCTGCTGGGCGTGGCGCTGCGGCTGCGGCACTCGGGGGTGCGGGTGACGCTGCTGGGCCAGCGCATGCCCGCCACGGACCTGGGCCGCGCGGTGGCGGCGCTGCGGCCGGACCTGGTGGGGCTATCAGCGGTGAATGACCGCGGCCCGGAGGTGTTTCACGACACGCTCGCGCGCGTGGTGGAGGCGCTGCCCGACGGCGTGCCCCTCTGGGTGGGCGGCCCCGCCGCGCGTGCGCACCCCGAGGTGTGCGTGCGCCTGGGCGCGCAGGTGTTCTCCGATGAGGACGACTGGCTCCGGCTCGTGGAATGACGCCGGGGCTACTGCCCACCCTCCGAGGCGGTGCTGGAGCTTCCCTGCAGTGCCGGCGGTGAGGCATTCAGCGCGCCCACGTAGAGCCGCCCGTGGAAGCCCTCTTCATGGGCCTCGGGGTAGAGCTTCACGCCAGCGGGGATGTCCGTCATGTGCCGCGCCTGCTTCGTGGGGCTGATGGCGAACACCTCGCACTCCACGTCCTCCCAGACGGTGTAGCGGCAGGAGTACTGGGTGCCGCGCGTGAAGCCCACGTCCAGCGCGCGCACGGAAGGACGAGCCTTGGCGAGCCGCGCGCCCATCGGCTCGAAGCCGGAGTCCCAGTCCACGCTCGCGGTGCGCACGTGGGTGCCACCGGCCAGCACCACCATCCACGCGTCGGGGTGCTTCGCGCGGTGCTCCAGCAGGTGCTTCGCCATCTGCGCCTCGCGCTCGTTGCCCTTGCCCTGGTCCGCGTCGAACGCCACCACCGACACGGCATGGCCGGCGGCGCGCAGCCGGCGGGCCTGCTCGACGAGCCACAGCATGGCGCCGCTGCTGCGCCCGTCCTGGTGCACGCGGCGCCAGAAGGAGCTGCCGCCAAGCAGCTCCTGCGCGTCCTGGGACGTCCCCGCGCTGGCGAGGTACGCGTCCAGCAGCCGCTGCTCGGCGGCGGGCTGCGACACGGCCAGCGTCACCGCCAGGCCCTTCGCCGCCGCGTCACACATCATCCGCAGGGCCGCGGCGGGCAGCTCGCGCGTGCCCAGCGGGTCCGCGAGCAGCACGGTGCCCCCCTTCGCGAGCAGCGGCTCCACGCCGGCCAGTGGCGCGCCGCACTCTGCCTGGGACGCCGGAGCCTCCTCGCCGGCCTCCGCCCACCCCTTCAGCACCAGGGAGCGCGCCGGCACGGAGGCATTGCCGCCCACCATCTCCAGCGAGGGCACCATCTCCAGGCGCTGGAGCAGCTTGCGCTCTATCTCCAAATCTCTGCCGCCGCGCACCATCCGGAAGCGCTCCATGCCCGGCGCGTCCTTGAAGGGGTCGTCCAGCTCCATCAGCCGGTTGCCCTGCATGTTGGGGGCGGTCTTGTAGGTCTTGTTGGCGTCGAAGGGGTGGGACTCCTCCGCCAGGAGCAGCTCCCTGGCGCGCGAGCCCATGCCGCGCATGGAGGTCTCCACCAGGTCGCTCTGCTCGTTGTAGACGAGCCGGAACACGCGCACCACCGTCTGCCGGGGCGCCACGGGTACCGCCTTCACGTAGTAGCGCTCGAAGGAGCGCGAGCCCGGGTGGTTGAAGCCGGGCTCGTGGGCGGAGGAGAACATCTCCAGCCCGTCCTCCCGCTCCAGCACGTCGTAGCGCTGCTCCTCGAGGAGCTGCCGGACGACCATCATCGCGTCCGCCGCGGGGACCCGGTACACCGTCTCTTCCTTCGGCGCGGGGCCCACGCCCTCGTCATCGTCGACGGTGGTCCCCGGCCCACGCCCGGACGTCGCGCAGGCCACGCACAGCAGTCCCACCATCCATCCGTACCAGCGCATCGCGTCCTCCGTGAGGCCCAGGGGCACAGCGTGCCACACCTGGCCCTCACGCGGCTTCCGCCGGGCCCGCCTGCTCGGGAGGTTCCCGACACATCGCCCGTGCCATCCGCCGGTTCCGGACGGTCCTACTTCGCGGCGGGGACGGCCGCGCGGCTCACGGCCTCCTGGGTGCCCGCCCGCAGCGCCGGAGGCGACGCGTTCAGCGCGCCCACGTACAGCCGCCCATGGAAGCCCTCCGCGAGGGGCTGGGGGAACAGCTTCACGCCCGGGCTCACGTCCGACGCCTGGCGCGCCTGCTTCGTGGGGCTGATGGCGAAGACGTTGCACTCCACGTCCTCCCAGACGTTGTAGCGGCAGGAGAACTGCGTGCCGCGCGTGAAGCCCACGTCCAGCGCGCGCACGGACGGCAGCGCCCTGGACAGCCTCACCCCGAGCGGCTCGAAGCCGGAGTCCCAGTCCACGCTCGCGGTGCGCACGTGGGTGCCGCCGGCCAGCACCACCATCCACGCGTCAGGGTGCTTCGCGCGGTGCTCCAGCAGGTGCTTCGCCATCTGCGCCTCGCGCTCGTTGCCCTTGCCCTGGTCCGCGTCGAACGCCACCAGTGACACGGCATGGCCCGCGGCACGCAGCCGGCGGGTCTGCTCGACGAGCCAGAGCATGGCGCCGCTGCTGCGCCCGTCCTGGTGCACGCGGCGCCAGAAGGAGCTGCCCGACAAGAGCTCCTGCGCGTCCTGCGAGGCGCCCGCGCTGGCCAGGTACGTGTCCAGCAGGGGCTGCTCGGTGGTGGGCAGCGACAGCGCCAGCGTCACGGGCAGGCCCTTCGACGTGGCCTCGCAGAGCATCCGCAGCGCGGTGGCGGGCAGCTCGCGCGTGCCCAGCGGGTCGGCCAGCAGCAGGGTGTGGCCCCGGGCCATCAGCGGCGCCGCGCCGTCCACCGGCGTGCCGCACTCGGCGGGCACGGAGGACTGCGCTGCCTCGCCCGACTCCGCCCACCCCTCCAGCACCACGGAGCGGGCCGGGACGGAGGTGTTGCCGCCCACCAGCTCCAGCGAGGGCACCATCTCCAGCCGCTCCAGCAGGGTGCGCTCGATGCCCAGGTCCCGGTTGCCGCGCACCAGCTGGAAGCGCTCCAGCTCCGGGGCGTCCTTGAACGGGTCATCCATGCCCATCAGCCGGTTGCCCTGCATGTCGGGCGCGGTCTTGTAGGTCTTGTTGGCGTCGAAGGGGTGCGTCTGCTCGCCGAGCATGCGGTCCCTGAACATCTCGGCCATCCCGGCCGTGCCGGTCTCCACCTGCTGTTCCATCTCGTTGTAGCTGAGGCGGAAGACGCGGACGATGGTTTGCCGGGGGCCCACCCGCACACCCTTGATGTAGTAGCGCTCCAGGATGCGCAGGCCGGTCTCGTTGTTGCCGGGCTCGTGGGCGGAGGTGAACATCTCCAGCCCGCCATCCTTCTCCATCACGTCGTAGCGCTGCTCCTCGAGGATGCGGCGGGCCATCATCATCGCGTCCTCGGCGGGCACCAGGTACACCGTCTCCTGCTTCGGCGTCTCGTACTCGCCGCTCTCCGCGTCAGGGGCGGCTCCGAGGGGCCGGGTCAGCGTCGCGCAGCCCGTCGTGCACAGCAGGCCCATCACCATCGCGTACCGGCGCATCGCATTCTCCCTGGGGGACCGGGCAGGCGGCCGCCGCGGGCCCGTCACATCCGCAACGCTCCGGCTCTGCCGGCATATCGCCACCGCCGCCCGGGTGGGTTGGAGCCCGGGCCCTGTCTGTAGTGAAGTCCCACCCGTGCCTCCTCCCGCCCTCGCCGCGTCCCAGGCCCGTCCCGTCGGTCCGCTCCAGCTCCTGGCGCTGGGCGTCAACGGCATCGTCGGCGTGGGCATCTTCTTCGCCCCGGCGGAGGTGGCCGCGCGGGCGCCCGGCTCCGGCGCCATCCTCGCCTTCGCCCTCACGGGGCTGGCGCTGGTGCCGGTGGCCTTCGCCTTCGCGGTGCTCGGCCGCCGCTTCGACGCGGACGGCGGCCCCATCGTCTTCGCGCGGGCGGCCTTCGGCGAGCGGGCCTCCTTCCTGGTGGGCTGGGTGGCCTATGTCAGCGCCTTCCTGAGCACCTCCGCCGTGGTGGCGGGGCTGTCACGCGCGCTCGCGCCCTCCCTGGGGCTGGCGGGGCCCTTTGGCGAGCGGGTGCTGGCGTCCGCCCTCGTCACGCTGCTCGCGGCGGTGGTGGCCTCGGGCATCCGCGTCTCCGCGCGGGCGTGGACGGCGCTCACCGTGCTGAAGCTCCTGCCCTTGGCCGCGCTGCTCGTCGTCTTCCTCGCGCTGTCGGGGCCCCAGCCCACCGTTGCCATCGCCTCCCACGCCACGGACACCGCGTGGCTGCGCGCGGGGCTGACGGTGATGTTCGCGTACCAGGGCTTCGAAATCGTCCCGGTGATTGCCGGGCAGGTGCGCTCGTCCGCGCGCAGCGTGCCCATGGCCACGGTGGGCTCGCTGGGGGTGGCGGTGCTGCTGTACGTGGGGCTGGTGTGGGCCTGCGTGGCGGCGCTGCCCCAGCTGGCCACGTCCCCGGCGCCGCTGGCCGCGGCCGCGGGCGTCTGGGGCGGAGCCGGGCTGGAGCGGTGGGTGTCCGCGGGCACCAGCGTCTCCGCCCTGGGCATCTGCCTGGGGATGATGGTGACGACGCCGCGCTACCTCTCCGCGCTGGCCTCGGGCGAGCGGACGCTGCTGGGGCTGGACGGGATGTCCCCGGCGGGCGTGCCCGTGCGGGCGCTGGCCGTCACCTGGGGACTGGTGCTGCTGTTCGTCAACCTGGGCGACCTGTCCGAGCTCTTCGCGCTCTCCAGCATCGCCGTGCTGATGCAGTACGGCGTCACCGCCGCCGCGCTGGCCACGCTGGCCTTCCGGCGCGAGCGGCAGCTCTCGCCCCGGCACGCCGTGCTGGCCGTGCCCACGCTGGTGCTGGGGCTGACGCTGGTGGCCTTCGGGGCCACCGTGCGCGAGGCCGCCACCACCGCGCTCACGGTGGTGGCGGGCCTGGTGCTGCTGCGGCTCGCGAGGCCCCGGACGCGCGCCGTCGGGGCCGCGAGCCCGGGAGCCTAGAACTGGCTCCAGAGGTACTGGTTGGTGACCTCGTGGTGGAACTGGATTTCCGAGGTCTTCACCCGCGTGCCCAGCTGCTTCGGGCAGCGCTCGGCGGACGCCGTCTTCAGCTCGGCGAACTTGCTCTGCACGTTCTCACCGAGGATGGACGTGACGAACTGGCTGCCCTTGAAGAGGCGGACGGCGTCGAAGATGTTGTCCGGCAGGAAGCGCGTGCGGCTGCGCTTGGTCTCCGCGTCCTCCTGGGGCGCGGGGCCCTCCAGGCCGGTGCGCAGCAGGGTGTAGAGCACCAGGTATGGGTTGGCGTCCGGGGCCACCGAGCGGCACTCGACGCGCGCGCTGCGCTCGTTGCCGTAGGGGATGCGCACCATGGCGCCGCGGTTGTTGGCGCTGGCCTTGATCTGGTTGGGCGCCTCGTAGTGCGGATCCAACCGGCGGTACGCATTCACGCTGGAGTTGAGGACGAGGCAGATGTCGTTGGCGTTGGTGAGCAGCCGGTCGATGAACTCCCAGCCCATGGCGCTCAGGCCGTCCTGGCCGCCCTTGTCGTAGAAGAGGTTCTTGTTCCCCTTCGACAGCGACATGTTCATGTGCATGCCGTTGCCGTTGACGCCCGTCACCGGCTTCGGGAGGAAGCTGGCGGTGGTGTCCATCTGCGCGGCCACCTGGCGGCACAGCAGCTTGTAGAGCTGGATCTGGTCGGCGGAGATGAGCGCCTCGCTGTACGAGAAGTTCATCTCGAACTGGCTGGGGGCCACCTCGGGGTGGTCCTTCTCGTTCTGGAAGCCCATGGCGCGCTGCGCCTCGGCCGCCTTGTCGATGAAGGCGCGCAGCGGGTCGCCGGGCAGCGAGTGGTAGTAGCCGCCGGTGGAGATGAACTCGAACTTGTTCGTCTCGTGGTAGTGGCGCTCGGCGTCACGGCCCTTGAAGAGGAAGCCCTCGATTTCGGGCGCCGCGTGGAACACCGTGCCGTCCTTCTGGTACATGGCCTCGGTGACGCGCTTGAGCTGGCCGCGCATGTCGGCGTGGTACGGGGTGCCGTCGCGCTCCAGCACCTCGCTGAACACCAGCACCTTGCCGGGCCCGAAGATGTCCGAGGGCAGCCAGTAGAAGGAGCCCCAGTCGATGTTCAGGCGCAGGTCGCTCTCCGCCTGCTGGGAGAAGCCGCGGATGGAGGAGCCGTCGAAGGTGAGGTTGTCGGCGCTCTTGAGCAGGAACTTCTTGTCGTAGTCCAGCATGTGCATCCGACCCTCGAGGTCGGTGAAGCACACGGTGACCGCCTTCAGGTTGCGCTCGTCGGTGAGGTACTTGATGCGCTCCTCGCGCACCTTGTCGGCCGACTCGTGCTTGACGCGCTGCTCCTTCACCCGGAGGTTGCGCTCTTCGAGCTCGTCGTAGGGAATCTCCAGGAACGTCCGCAGGCCCTTCGTCTCCATGTCCGTGCCTCCCAAGGCCGGTTCCACGCCGGTGATGCGGCGGGCTAAATCCGTGGGCGCAGGTATTTACATTTGGTCTCCAGAAATCAAGCCTAATTTTCAATGTACGAAGCCTAAAAACGTGGGTCCACAAAGCTTAGAGCCCGGTTGAGGACAGTCCGACACTCCCGCGGGGCCCCCGCACTGACGGCGGGTGGACAGATGGAGGCGATTCGGGCCTGTCCGGCTGGCCGGGCAGGGGACGAGGGAGCAGGGGGCACCTGGCTTTCTGGGGACCCCTGCCGGCGAGCGGGCTACAGTCTCCGGCCCTTGCTGCACGTGACGTCTGGGTGGAGGAGCTGGGAGGCGGCATGCTGGGTCCGAACGACATCAAGGAGCAGCTGAGCCTTGCGTACATCCACGCCGTCGCCTCGCGGGCCGGGTGCTCCGTCGAGAAGGTAGGCGTGGACCGGGACAGCATCGACCTGAAGCTCTGTGCGCGAGGACAGTTCGTGGACGATGCGGCGCTCACGTCTCCGGAGCTGGCGGTGCAGCTCAAGGCCACGGCGCGCGCGTCCCTCACCGAGGACACGCTCTCGTTCGTCCTCTCGAAGAAGAACTACGACGACCTCGTTGCCCACTCGCTCGTTCCCCGCATCCTGGTGGTGTTCGTGATGCCGGAGGACGAGGCGCAGTGGTTCACCTTGACGCCGGAGTCGCTCATCCTGAGGCGATGCGCGTACTGGCACTCGCTTCGGGGCGAGCCCCGCACGGCCAATGGGACGGCGCAGACGGTCCACCTGTCCCGCCAGCGGCTCTTCACCCACGACACGTTGCGTGAGCTCTTGATGAAGGTGGCTCGCGAGGAAGCACTCGAGTCATGAACGGCGACCCACTCTTCACGCTGGGCAGTCGTGTCGGCTTCCTGGACGTGCGGGCCTACCTGGAAGCACGCGGGTGGCGCCGTGTCCCCTCGAGCCGCTCCTATGCGGCCATCTACCGCAGCATCCAGGCGCCCCCGATGGAGGTCCAGGTTCCCCTGGACCGGGACCTTGCGGACTACGCCGAGGCCATGGTGGTGATTGCCCGGCGGGTTGCCGAGCACGAAGGCCGGTCGGCGGAGTCCGTCCTGCACGACCTGCTGCAGCCCCACAGGGACCTGCTTCGCTTCGGACTCGAAGGGGATACCACCCGCGATGGCGGGGTCAGCCTCGCGGATGGGCTGGACCTCGTGAATGGCGTACGCAAGGCGTTGCTGGCGAGCGCATGCAGTGTGCGAAAGCCCCGGGCCTTTCATCCAAGGATGGGACTGGCGGAGGCAGATGCCTTCGTGCGCCAGTGCCGGCTGGGGCAGACGGAAGTGGGCAGCTTCGTGCTCACCGTCGAGACGCCGCTCGACATCGGGTTGCAGCCGACATTGGGCGGAGAGCCGTTCGGGCGGCAGACGGCCGCGTTGCTGCTCCAGTCCGTGGCCTACCTCGCGGGATCGGTTCGCGCGGGTGAGCCTCAGCGTGTCCTCGAGCCGGCGAAGGGGGCACCCGTGCTGAGCGCCAACCTGTGCGAGGCCCTCGTCGAGATGATGCCCTCGGATGAGTCCGCGGACCTGCGCCTGCGGGGCTCCTGGTCGCCGTTGTTGCCCCTCAGGCCCGGCGTCGTCTCCGAGGTGCACGTCGACCGGAAGATGTACGAGAGCATCGAGCGGGTGGCGCACCAGCTTCGCCCCCTGCACGAGTCCCAGCCCGACCAGTTCGTGGGAACGGTGGTCGAGCTGATGGGAGGGCCTGGAGACCGCGGCGAGGTCGAGGGGACTGTCGTCCTCCAGGTCCAGGTCGATGACGAGCTGCTGAAGGCGCGAGTGACGCTGGGTGCCGTCGACTATCGAAAGGCCGCCAGGGCCCACCTCGAGCAACGCTACGTGACGGTCCGGGGCATCCTGCGGCGAGGGCCGCGTGTGCACTGGGTCGAACAGTCCTCGGGCTTCGAGCTCGTCGGCGGTCCTCCAACGACGGCCTCGTGAGGCTCGAATCCGGGGGCTGCCCGAGCTTGCAGCGGTGCGGCAGTCACCTCTAAAGATGCCGCCATGAGTTCGATGTGGGTCCTCGAGACGCCTCCTCCTCCCGCGGATGTGCGCATCTCCTATGGCGCGTTGCAGCACCAGTTCGGAGACCTGCGGCTGCCCGCGGGGCCGGGGCCGCATCCGGTGGTGGTCTTCGTGCACGGAGGCTTCTGGCGCGCGAAGTACGACCTGGAGCACGCCGGTCATCTGTGCGCGGACCTGACGCGGCGGGGCTTCGCCACCTGGAGCCTGGAGTACCGGCGCGTGGGCCATGAGGGCGGCGGCTGGCCCGGGACGCTCGAGGACGTGGGGCAGGGGACGGACTTCCTGCGCGCGCTGGCGAAGGAGCACCCGGTGGACCTGTCGCGCGTGGTGGTGATGGGACACTCGGCGGGAGGGCACCTGGCCCTGTGGCTCGGTGCGCGGCACCGGGTGCCCGCGGGCGGGCCGCTCCATGCGGAGGACCCGCTGCGCCTGCGCGGCGTCGTGGCCCTGGCGGGCGTGGTGGACCTGGAGCGCGCGTTCCACCTGCGGCTGGGCGACGGCGTCGTGGAGTCCTTCGTGGGAGGCGCGCCCTCGGAAGTCCCGGAGCGCTACCGCACGGCCTCCCCCGCGGCGCTCCAGCCGCTCTGGCTGCCCCAGCTCCTCATCCACGGCACCGAGGACGACACCGTGCCCGTGTCCCTGAGCGAGGCCTTCTGCGCCCGGGGACGGGAGCTGGGAGACTCCGTTCGCTGCCTCACGCTTCCGGGCGCCGGCCACTTCGAGGTCATCGACCCGCGCTCGCGCGAGTGGCCCCAGGTGGTGGAGGCGGTGCGCTCGCTCCTCGGAGGCTGACGCCACTCCGTCAGGCCTTGTCATCGCCTTGCTGGGACCCCACCTTGCGGCGGGGCGTGGCGGCGGGGACGGACATGAGACGGTGGCGGGCGGGGACGGTGGGTCTTGCGCTGGGCGTGTGGACGGCGCTCGGGTGTGGAGCAGTTGACGGAGCATTGGAGCCCATCACAGGACCCTTTCTGGAAGAGGAGCGCCCCGAGCCCGAGCTGGTGTCGGGCCCGCAGTCGGGTACCCCGCGCTGGACGGTGCAGGTGCCGCTGCGCGGCTACCAGGACGTGCTGGGCGTGGGCTCGGATGGCGCGGGTGGCGCCATCGTGCTCGCGACGAACCTCCTCACGGACGCCTCCAGCTCGGACTCCCGCGACTTCGGAGGCCTGGTGCTCTCCCGCTTCGGCGTGGGCGGACAGCCCCTCTGGACGCGCACCTTCACCCCCGAGCAGGGGCCGGACGGCTCCCAGCTCATCCAGGATGGCGTGCTCGCCGTGTCGCCCGCGCGAGACCTCTTCGTGGCCGGGACACTCCAGGGGGAGAGCTCGCTGCGCTTCGGCGAAACGGTCCTCATCGGCACGGCGTTCGTGGCGAAGCTCGCGCACAACGGCGTGCCGCGCTGGATTCGGCCCGGGGCCGCACACGCGCTCGCCGCCGATGAACAAGGGGGCGTGGTGCTGATGACGCGGGACGGGACGGTGACCCGCCTCGACTCCGAGGGCAGACTCCGCTGGCAGTGGGTGGCACCGGACGCGACCTACTCCCTGTCCGCCGTCGCGGTGGACACCTCGGGCGGCGTGCTCGTGGCGGGGGAGCGGGTGCTGGGCCCGGAGCGGAACCAGGGCGCCCTCTTCCGGCTCTATCTCGATGGCTCGGAGCGGTGGCGCATCCTGACGCCGGAAGGGCCGGGCCGGCCGACCTTCACGGACGTGGCCCTGCGCCCGGATGGCGGCGTGCTGCTCACGGGCACCTTCGTCTCCGGCTTCCAGTGGGGGCGCACCCGGATGGAGCATCCCTGTGCTTCCACGACGGGCTGCTCCGCCGCCCCGTTCCTCCTGGCCGTCGAGGCCTTCGGCGAGCCGCAATGGGGCCGGGTGCTGGACTCGAGTGGGTCCCTCGATGGCGCCATGAAGCCCCGCGTCGCGGGGGACCGGCACGGAGGCGCCGCGGTGTCCTGGGGCAATGCCTGCCTCGCGAAGCTGCTGCGTGTGTCACACGGCGGCGAGGAGCTCTGGCAAAGCCAGCTCACCAGCGAGTCCTGCACCGGCAGCTCCGCCTCCCTGCGGGACCTCACCTTCCTGGAGGACGGTGACCTCATGAGCGCCGGCACGTTCCATGGCACGCACTCCTTCATCGGCACCGGAGACCTCAAGGCGGACGACGGGGACATCTTCCTCCAGCGCCTGATTCCCTGAGCGCGGGTGGCGGTCCGCCGGCGGGCAGGACGGCCCGGGCCCGGTCGAGGCTGGTCATTGCGAGCCTGGCTCGGCGGGCGGAAGCTTCCTGGGGGCGGGGCGCGAGCCGGAGCGCGGCTCGCCGTGCATGCTGCCGGGTGAAGCCCGCGGTGAGCCGCCGAGGAGGTCCGTGATGGTGAAGGAGTCCGTGAGCGTCCCCGAGGCGGTGCGGCGCAGGGCCCTCTCGAGAGGGCCGGAGGGTGAGGCCTGGCTCGCCGGGCTCGACGCCGTCGTGGCCGACCTCGCCCGGGAGTGGGGCCTGTCGATTGCCAGGAGCCTGTCGGGCGGGACGGAGGCCTTCGTGGCGGAGGTCTCCCTGGCGGACGGCCGGCAGGCCGTGCTGAAGGTGGCGCCTCCAGGCTCGGGGCTGGCCGAGCGCGAGCTGCGGACGCTGCTGGCGGCGCGGGGCCGTGGCTACGCCGAGGTCTACCGCCATGACCGGGGTCGGGAGGCGGTCCTCCTGGAGCGGCTCGGCCCTCCTCTGGCGGATGCGGGGCTCTCCGTGGACGCCCAGCTCGAGGTCCTCTGCGCAACGCTCGCGGAGGCGTGGGCGCCGCTGCCCGAGGGGGGCCACCTCATGACGGGCGCGGAGAAGGCGAGGTTCCTCGCCGAGCTCATCGAGAGGGCGTGGCTGGAGCTGGAGCGGCCCTGTCCGGAGCGAGTCATCGAGACGGCGCTCCGCTACGCCGAGCTCCGCCAGCAGGGCTTCGACCCGGCCACCGCCGTGCTCTCCCATGGCGACGCGCATCCCTGGAACACGCTGCTCGTGCCAGGTGAGCCGGCGGGGCGCTACAAGTTCGTCGACCCCGACGGCCTCTTCGTGGAGCGTGCGTACGACCTCGGCATCCTGATGCGCGAGTGGACCTCCGAGCTGTTGCGCGGGGACCCGCTGGTGCTGGGCGGCCGTCGCTGCCGCCGTCTGGCGGCGCTCACCGGCGTCGATGCGGAGTCCATCTGGCAATGGGGCTTCATCGAGTCCACGTCCACGGGCCTGCACTGCCTGCAGGTCGGACTCGAGAGTGGGCGCGAGCTGCTGACCGTGGCGGAGCTCTGGGCCGGTGGCCTCCTGCCGTGAATGCAACCTCAAGAAGGGGAACAAAGACCCTTCAAGCGAAGAAGCGCCATGGGCACTCCAAGGCCCGATGGCCTGGTCAAGCTGTTCCTCCAGCGCCTGAATCCCTGGCCGCGGCTCACTGCGCCAGCCGCGCCAGCCGGCGCGTGGCCCACAGGTACATGTTCGAGTGCTTCAGCCCGGACTCCACGACGGCGCGGTAGTGAGCCACCGCCTCGGAGGGCTGCTTCCGGCCCTCCGCCAGCAGGCCGGCGGTGGTGTGCACCTCCGCGATACGGTCCATACGGTCCCTCGCGAGCGGCGTGCGCCTTGCCTCATCGAGCATCGCCTCCTGCGACAGCTCGCCCCGCGCGAACTTCGCGAGCTGCCGGGACCAGGGCTTCTCCGGCTGGACTTCCGCGAGCTTCGTGTCGCCCTCGCCCAGCGCGAACAGCCACACCGCCGACCACAGGTCCTTCGGGTCCACCCGGGCCGCCGCCTGGAACGCGGGAATGGCCTCGGCCTCCCGGCCCAGCGCCGCCAGGTAGATGCCGCGCAGGCCCAGTGCGCTGGCGCTCTTCGGGTCCGTGGGCTGCACGGGCGCCAGGTCCGCGAGCGCTCCCTCCAGGTCGCCCATCGACATCCGGACCTGCGCGCGAACGGGGAGCAAGAGCAGGTCCCCTGGCTTCTCCGCGAGGGCGGCGTCGATGTCCTCGAGCGCCCCCTGGGGGTTTCCCTGCTCGAGGCGTGCGAGCGCCCGGAGCGCGTAGGTCGACGGCCTGAGCGGGTCCGACTTCGAGAGGGCTTCGGAGAAATCCGCCTCCGCTCCCGCGAGGTCCCCGAGCTTCGTGCGCGCGATGCCCCTGTGGACATAGGCCGTGGGGAAGCCTGGGTCGTGGCGGAGGGCCTCGCTGTGGGCGGCCACCGCCGCCTCGTACTCCTCCGCCTTGTAGTGCTGCATGCCCTTGCCCACCGCGCGCTCGGCCGCTCGGCGGGCCTCTTCGGGAGACTTCCGGCACGCACCGGAGAGGACGAGCAGCACTCCCAGCGCCACGACCCTGCCGAGCCTCGTCATCATCCGTGCCCCCACTGCGTCACCGCGTCAGAACCCGCGCTGCGCTCCGCCGTCCACGACGATGGACTGGCCGGTGATGTACGAGGCCTGCTCGGACGACAGGAACGCCGCCAGCGCGGCCAGCTCCTCCGGCCGCCCCAGCCGTCGCGCCGGAATCTGCGGGGCCACCTTCTCGTCCGTCAGCCCCAGCTGCGTCATCCGCTCCGTCGCGTGGAAGCCCGGCAGCACCGCGTTGAGCGTGACGCCGTACTGCGCCACCTCGTTGCTCACCGTCTTCACCAGCCCCAGCAGGCCCGCGCGCAGCCCGTTGGAGATGGTGAGGTTCGGCATCGCCTCACGCGCCGCCAGCGACGTCACCAGGACGATGCGGCCCCACTTGCGCTCCTTCATGCCGGGCAGCGCGGCCTGGATGCCGTCCACCGCCGCCATCCACAGGCTCTGGAAGCCGAGCTGCCACTGCTCCGCCGTCAGCGACTCGAAGCCGCCAGCCGGAGGGCCGCCGGTGTTCACCACCAGCACGTCCACGCCGCCCAGCTTGGAGACGGTCTCCTCCACCAGCCGCCGCGCCGCGCCAGGCTGGTTCAAGTCACAGGGCACCGCCAGCGCCGCGCCCAGCTCCTTCGCGGCGCGCTCCAGCTTGTCCCCGCCGCGCGAGCAGATGGCCACCGTGGCGCCTTCCTTCCCCAGCGCCTGCGCAATCGCGTAGCCCAGGCCCGCGGACGCACCCATCACCAGCGCGCGCCTACCCTTCAGTCCGAAATCCATCCGCGTGCTCCTTCATGAAAGGCATCAGCCGCTCGCGGATGAGCTTCCCCGCGCGTGCCAGGTCCACGTCCTCCGCCCGCGTCAGCCCCTCGGACAGCTCCGACACGATGCCGCTGGCAATCGCGCCCACTTCATACGCCAGCCGGTACGGCACGCGGCTGAAGCTCACCAGCGTGTAGCGGCTGACGAACTCGCCCGGGAAGGCGTTGAGCAGCACCTTCTCCACGGCCTTCTCCAGGAGGAAGCGCGGGCTGCCCGTGCTGTCGCGCATCTCGATGAAGTTCTCCACCGCCATGTCGGCGATGGCGTCCGCGTTCGTCTTCCGGAGGTGCTGGAAGTCCGCGAAGATGTCCTCCCATCGGCTGTGCCGGCCCAGGCCCAGCAACTGGTCCAGCACCGCGCAGTCCTCGAAGCCGCAGTTCATCCCCTGGCCGAAGAAGGGGACGATGGCGTGCGCCGCGTCGCCCAGCACCAGCGCCTGCCCGCCCACGTGCCAGGGCGCGCACTTCACCGTCACCATGCTGCCCGTGGGCCGCGAGAAGAACGCGTCCACCAAATCGGGGATGAGCGCCTTCGCGTCCGGGAACTGCTCGCCGAAGAACGCCTCCAGCCGGGCCGGCGTGTCCAGCGACTCGAAGCTCACCGGCCCCTTCCACGGCAGGAACAGCGTGCACGTGAAGCTGCCGTCCTCGTTGGGAAGGGCAATCAGCATGTACGTGCCGCGAGGCCAGATGTGCAGCGCGTACTTCTCCATCTGGAACGTGCCGCCCGGGCCCGCCGGAATCGTCAGCTCCTTGTACCCGTGGCCCAGCGTCTCCTGCGACGCGGTGAAGCCCTGCACCCGGTCCAGCTCCTGCCGCACCGCCGAGCCCGAGCCATCCGTGCCGAACAGCACGCGGCCTTCCTCGCGGCGCGTCTCGCCGGTGGCATCGTCGTGCACCGTGAGCGCGCCGGACGTGAAGTCCACGTGGGAGACGCGCTGCTTGAAGCGGATGCGGACACAGCCGGTGCGCTCCGCCTCCGTCATCAGGAACTTGTTCAGCCACGCGCGCGACAGCGAGTTGATGTGCTGCGAGTCGTCCTTGCCATACGGCTGGTAGACGAGCTCCCCCCTCGCGGAATGAATCATCCTTCCGCGCATGGGAATGGCGTGCTTCAGCGCCTCCGCCTCCAGCCCCACCTGCCGCAGCGCGTGCAGCCCGCGCGTGGAGATGGCCAGGTTGATGGAGCGGCCCGCGTCGATGACCTCGCGGCGCATGTCGGGGCGGCGCTCCAGCACCTCCACGGAGTAGCCCCGGCGGGCCAGGTACATGGCGAGCAGCGAGCCCACCAGTCCCGCGCCCACCACGGTGACGGCCTCCTTCTGCTCACTCACGGGCGTGCGCCTCCAGCGCCTTCACGAAGCGGTACACGTCGGTGAAGGAGCAGTAGAGCGGCGCGGGCGCCGCGCGGATGATGTCCGGCTTGCGGAAGTCGCAGACGATGCCCGCGTCCGCCAGCCGCTTCAGCATGCCCTGGGGCTCGCCCTTGAACCGGAGCGACAGCTGCGCCCCGCGCTGCTTCGCGTCGCGAGGCGAGGTGATGCGCACGAAGCCCGGCGGCAGCCTGTCGAGCAGGAACTCCATGAAGCCGGTGAGCTTCTCGCTCTTGGCGCGCAGCGCCTGCATGCCCGCCTTGTCGAACAGCTCCAGGGACGCGCGCAGCGCCGCGAGCTGGAAGATGGGCGGGTTGGACAGCTGCCACCCCTCCGCGCCCGGCAGCGGGTCGAAGGTGGGCCCCATCTGGAAGCGCGTCGCCTTGTCGTGGCCCCACCAGCCCTCGAAGCGGGGGATGTCCTTCGAGTGCGCGTGCCGCTCGTGCACGAAGACGCCGCCCAGCGCGCCCGGACCGGCGTTGAGGTACTTGTACGAGCACCACACCGCGAAGTCCGGCCCGTCGTCGTGCAGGTTGAACGCGAGGTTGCCCGCGCCGTGCGCCAGGTCGAAGCCGACGAAGCAGCCCTTGGAGTGCGCGGTGCGCGTAATCGCGGGGATGTCGAAGGCCTGGCCGGTGAGGTAGTTCACGCTGCCCAGCAGCACCAGGGCCACCTCGTGGCCGTGCTCGTCCAGCGTGGAGAGGATGTCCTCGGTGCGCAGCAGCTCCTCGCCGGGGCGGGGCTTCAGCTCCAGCACGGCCTCGCGCGCGTCGAACCCGTGGAAGCGCACCTGCGACGCGACGGCGTACTGGTCCGACGGGAAGGCGCCGGCCTCCACCAGGATTTTGTAGCGCTGCTTCGTGGGCCGGTAGAAGGACACCATCATCAGGTGCAGGTTCACCGTCAGGGTGTTCATCACCACCACTTCCAGCGGCTTCGCGCCGACGAGCCGCGCGGCCTGCTCCGTGACGAGCTCGTGGTAGTGCAGCCACGGGTGGCGGCCTTCGTGGTGGCCCTCCACGCCCAGGCGCGCCCAGTCCTCCAGCTCCTCCTGGATGTAGCGCGCGGCGTTGCGCGGCTGCAGGCCCAGCGAGTTGCCCGCCAGGTACACCACGGGCTTTCCGTCAGGGCCCTTGGGGAAGAGGAACTCGTCGCGGAAGGCGCGCAGCGGGTCCTCGGCGTCCAGCCTGCGCGCGAAGGACTCGGTGTCCTCGAAGGGGTACGGCGTCGTCATGGTGCGAAGTCCTCTCGCGAGCGTCCCAGCCACTCCAGGGCATTGCGCCAGAGCAGCCGCTCGCGCGCGGCCGGCTCCAGCTCCGTCAGGGACTCGATGAGTGTGCCCGGGCGGTCCTCGCCCAGGGGAAAGGGGTAGTCACTGCCGAGCGCCACCTTGTCCTGGCCGAACAGCCGGACGATGAAGCGCAGCGCGTCCGCGTCGTGCGTCAGCGAGTCCACCCAGAAGCGGCCCAGGTAGTCGCGCGGCGGCACCTTGTTGTCCACTGCCACCAGGTCCGGCCGCGCCTCGAAGCCGTGCTGGATGCGGCCCAGCGTGTGGGGGAACGAGCCACCGCCGTGCGCGAAGGCGAAGCGCAGCTTCGGCAGTCGCTCCATCACCCCGCCGAAGATGAGCGAGCAGATGGCGAGCGAGACCTCCGCCGGCATGCCCACCAGCCACGGCAGCCAGTACTTCTGCATCTTCGCCTCGCCCATCATGTCCCACGGGTGGACGAAGATGGAGGCGCCCAGCTCGCTGGCGGCCTGGAAGAAGGGGAACAGCGCCGGGTCCGACAGGTTCCAGTCGTTGACGTGGCTGCCAATCTGCACGCCCGCCAGCCCCAGCTCCTTCACGCAGCGCTCCAGCTCGCGCACCGCCAGCTCCGGCGACTGGAGCGGCACCGTGCCCAGCCCCACGAAGCGCCTGGGGTGCTCGCGCACCGCCGAGGCCACGTGGTCGTTGAGGAAGCGCGACAAGTCCAGGCCGTGCTCCGGCTTCGTCCAGTAGCTGAACATGACGGGCACGGTGGAGAGCACCTGGACGTGGACGCCGGTGGCGTCACACTCCTCGATGCGCTTCACCGGGTCCCAGCAGTTGCTCTCGATTTCACGGAAGAACTTCCCGTCGTCTCGCAGCATGCGCGCGCGGCAGGGCGCGTGGTGGTCCAGGGTGATGAAGCCGCCGTAGCCGTAGCGCTCGGCGAAGCGGGGGAGCTTCTCCGGCAGGAGGTGCGTGTGGATGTCGACCTTCAACGGGCGGGGCCCCCCTTGGTGACCTTCGTTCCGCACTTCTTGCACGTGCAGTTGTCGGGGTTGCCGTAGAAGTGCTCGAAGATGGGCGGCAGCTGCGTCACGAGGTTCGTGACGTGCACGAACTCCTCGTAGAGCTTCTCGCCGCACTTCGGGCACAGCCACATGAAGCCGTCCAGCTCCTGCGGCTGGCGGCGGCGCTCCAGCACGAGGCCCACCGTGCCCGCGGGGCGCTGCGGCGAGTGGGGCACGTTGGGGGGCAGGAGGAAGATTTCGCCCTCCATGATGGGGATGTCCTGCACCTGGCCCTCGTCGATGACGCGCAGGGTGATGGAGCCCTCGAGCTGGTAGAAGAACTCCTCGCCCTGGTTGATGTGGAAGTCCGTGCGCGAGTTGGGGCCACCGACGACGGTGACCATGAACTCGCGGTCGGCCCACACCTGCTGGTTGCCGACGGGCGGCTTGAGCAGGTGGCGGTGCTCATCAATCCACTTCTTGAAGTTGATGGGAGTCAGGCGGCCCATTCACTCGTCTCCGATGGTGGCGATGCACTTGAGCTCGATGGCAATCGGCGTGGGCAGCCGGTTGATTTCGAGCGTCGTCCTGCACGGCGGGTTGTCCTTGAAGTACTCCGCCCACAGCCGGTTGTACGTGGGGAAGTCCTTCTTCATGTTCGTCAGGTACACCGTGACGTCCACCAGCTTGTCCCAGGACGAGCCGGCGTCCTCCAGGATGTAGCGGACGTTGCGGAACACCGAGTGGCACTGCGCCTCGATGTCGTACGAGGTGATGTTGCCCTCGGCGTCCAGCTCCACGCCGGGAATCTTCTTGGTGCCGCGCTCGCGCGGGCCCACGCCGGAGAGGAACAGGAGGTTGCCCACGCGGCGGGCATGGGGGTACAGGCCCACCGGCTCCGGGGCCTTCTGGGAATCGACTCGCTCGCTGCTGCTCACGATGCGCTCCTGGACGGGCTAGAGGCTCACAGCTTGATGCAGACGTTCTTGGGCTCGGTGAAGAAGCGCAGCGCGTCCCAGCCGCCCTCGCGTCCCACGCCCGAGTCCTTCACGCCGCCGAACGGCGTGCGCAGGTCGCGCAGCATCCACGTGTTCACCCAGACGATGCCGCTGTGCAGCCGCGAGGCGAAGCGGTGCGCGCGCTGCAGGTCCTTCGTCCACACGCTGGCGGCCAGGCCGTACTTCGTGGAGTTGGCCCAGGTGAGGACCTCCTCCTCCTGGTCGAAGGGGATGAGGGTGGCCACGGGGCCGAAGATTTCTTCCTGGTTGGTGCGGCACGCGGAGTCCAGGCCCTCGATGAGGGTGGGCTCCACGAACCAGCCGTTGCGGCAGCGGCCGGGCACGCTGGCGCGCTTGCCGCCGGTGAGGATGCGGCCGCCCTCCTGCTTCGCGATGTCCACGTAGCTCAGCACCTTGTCGAAGTGCTGCTGCGAGACGAGGGCGCCCTGGTCGGTGCCGGCCTCCAGCGGGTCGCCGACCTTGAGGGCGCGGGTGCGGGTGACGAGCGCCTCCTTGAAGCGCTCGTAGAGGGGGCGCTGCACGAAGATGCGCGGGCCGCAGAGGCAAATTTGCCCCTGGTTGGCGAAGGACGAGCGCAGCGTGGTGGCCAGGGCCTCGTCGAAGTCGCAGTCGGCGAAGATGACGTTGGGGTTCTTCCCGCCCATCTCCAGCGACAGCTTCTTGAAGGCGGGGGCGGCGACGCGGGCAATCTCGGCGCCGGTGCGGGTGCTGCCGGTGAAGGAGATGGCGGCGATGTCCGGGTGGCGGCTCATGGCGGCGCCGACCTTGGGGCCCAGGCCGTGGACCAGGTTGAGCACGCCGGGGGGCAGGCCCGCCTCGCGGCACACCTGGGACAGGAGGTACGCCGTCATCGGCGTGACTTCGGACGGCTTGGCCACCACGCAGTTCCCGATGGCGAGCGCGGGGGCAATCTTCCAGGTGAGCAGGTAGAGCGGCAGGTTCCAGGGGGAGATGCAGCCCACGACGCCGAGCGGGGAGCGCAGGGTGTAGTTGAGGGCGACGTTGTCCGTCTGGTGGGCCTCGCTGGAGAACTGGGTGACGGCGTCCGCGAAGAACTCGAAGTTGAGGATGCTGCGCGGGATGTCGACGGTGGAGGCCACGGACAGGGGCTTGCCGGTGTCGATGGACTCCGCGCGGGCGAAGGCGTCCATGCGGCTACGAATCGCGTCCGCGATGCGGCGGAGCACGCGGGAGCGGTCGATGGCGGGGGTGGCGGACCAGGCGGGGAAGGCGCGCGAGGCGGCCTCCACGGCACGCTGGACGTCCGGCTCGTCGGAGTCGGGCACCTTGGCGTACGTCTCACCCGTGGCGGGCTCGGGCTTGTCCAGCCACGTGCCGCTGCTGGCGGGCAGCAGCTCGCCACCGATGTAGTTGAGCACCTTCTCCATGGCCGAGCCCTCCGTGTGCGCCCATCCGCTCGACTCGGCTGCGGACTCCCGCTTCCCTGGAGCGCTGAAGGGGAGGGGACCGCGCCGGCCCGGGTGGGACGGGGCGCAATCTATGCAACCAGGGTGGATGTCACCAGCGCCACGGAAGGGCGCCGTCCACTGTCCTCCGCTCCCGCCCGCACGGCCGGGCGGCAGGTCGCGGTGCGTCACATGCTGCACTACGTGAAAGCCGTAATTCACAGAAAATGCCGAAATGGACACCTCCTCCGCCGGGGACGCTCCCGCATCGATGGGCGGTGCGGGCGCCATCCCCGGAAGGAACCCCGCGATGAACGCAGTGAAGCTGTTCGCCGTGACGCTCTTCAGCGTCCTTGCCGTGGCGTGCGGTGGAAACGTGGAGGAGCTCGGGACCGACCCCTCGCAGGAGACGCCTGCGGACCAGGTGCCGGTGAGCAACGAGGACCTGGGCCAGACGGAGCAGCAGGTGTGGTGTGGAGGCGGCGGACCTCCCTATAGCTGTCTGGTGCGTTGCTGCTCTCACGCCAACTGGACCGACCTGGGTGTGCCCGAGTGGGGACAGTGCACCCAGATGGGCAACGACTACTGCCAGTGGCGTGGCGGCAACTGTGGTTCCTGCTGGGGCTATCTCTAGCGCCAACAGCTTGAAGGCCTGACGCAGGGCCTCACGCCGCGCGTCGTGGAGTGACGACGCGCGGTGGGCCACCGTCGAGGCCGGCGGAGGACTGCTTGCGGCTACCCTCCTGGGCTGAACAGCAGCGAGGAGCGCCCGCCGAGCCAGGCGCGCGCGGCCTGCAACTCCTCGGACCGTGCCTTCCAGGGCGCATGTGCTCCGAGTGACTGTCGGACGAGCCGCTCCGCGAGGGCCTCGCCCACATCCAGCAGGGGCTTTCGAGGCGGGACATACCGGTGCTGCCGGTGGCTTCCCATACCGACCGTAAGCCCGCCCGGTGGGCAGCCTGCCTCACGGCAGCTGGAAGCCAGCAGATGTGCGAGGAGTCACATGGCGTTGTGCATGGAGGGGAAATTTGCACATGCCCATGGAACCCGCCTCGCCCTTGTCACACGGCTCGTCCGCCGAGGAGGTCGGCCAAAGGTCGCTCCTCACGGCGACGACAGTCGAGGAGGCGCTCTTCCTCCTGGCGGAGCTGGCCCGGAGCCTGGCCCATGCGCACCAGGCGACCGTCACCCTGCCTCCCACCGAGGGCTCGCGTGGCGCCAGCGCCACGTCCCTGTCCAAGGCCTACTCCGTCTGGGGCGGGTACACGACCGCTCCCACGGCCCCTCGTGCCACCGAGCGTCCGGAGCGGAGCCGGCTGCGGCTGGAGCCCGGAGGCACGAAGGCGTCCCCCTCCCAGGCCTCACGCGCGTCGCGGCCCCGCGGCTGGTTCAGCGTCCCACTCCATGCGAGCCACGGGCTCATCCAGCTCTTCGACGCGGAGTCCGGTGACTTCACCCCCGAGGATGAGACGGCCGTCGCCGGGCTGGCCGCGCTGGGCGACATGGCGCTGGAGGCGGTGCGGCTGCGCGAGGAGAACGCAGCGCTGCGCCGCGAGGTGAAGCAGGCCGAGGCGCGCTTCGATGCACTCGTCACGGTGACGCGTCAGGTGGTGTGGACGACGGATGCCCAGGGCGCCGTCACCCGGCTGTGCTCCACCTGGGGCGGCTACACCGGGCAGCAGATGGAGCAGTACATGGACTGGGGCTGGCTCTCCGCCATCCACCCGGAGGACCAGTCGCGGGTGGCGGACGTCGTGCGCAGGATGAGCCTCTCGCGTGGCAGCTACGAGTGCGAGTACCGGCTGCGGCGCCACGACGGCACCTACGTGGCCACCCTGGCGCGCGCCGTGCCGGTGCTCAACGAGGACGGCACCTGCCGGGAGTGGGTGGGCCTCAACAGCGACCTGTCCATGGTGCACGGCACCGAGGGCGAGCTGGAGCGGCTGCTGCGCGAGGAGCACAAGGCGCGCACCCAGGCCGAGGCGGCCGAGCAGCGCTCCGCCTTCCTCGCGGAGGCGAGCCGGGCCCTGGCCTCGTCGTCCCTGGACCCGAAGGCGACCCTGGAAGCGCTCGCGTGGCTCACCGTGCCCACCCTGGCGGACTGGTGCTTCGTGGACCTGCTGGATGACTCGGGCGCCGTGCAGCGCATGACGGTGGCGCACGCGGAACCGGCCGACGAGGCGCTCGCCCGCGACGTGCGGAACTTCCCCCCCGGAATGGACGGCTCCAACCACCCCACCACGCGCGTCGTGCGCCGCGCCGAGTCGCTGCTGGTGAACGACGTCTCCGACGACTGGCTGCGCACGGTGTCGATGAGCGACCGGCACTATGAGGTCATGAAGGGCGTGGGCTTCCACTGCATCATGTCCGTCCCGCTGCTGGCGCGAGGACGCTCGCTGGGCGCGCTCACCTTCCTCGCGGTGCGCCCCTCGCGGCGCTACACCCAGGCGGACCTGGCCACCGCCCAGGACCTGGCCCGCCGCGCCGCGCTCCTCCTGGACAACGCCTGCCTCTACAAGGAGGCCCGCAAGTCCGTGCTCCTGCGCGACGAGTTCCTCTCCATCGCCAGCCACGAGCTGAAGACGCCGCTCACCCCCCTGCAGCTGCGCCTCCAGGTGCTGCGGCGCGAGACGCAGAAGGGCACGCCCACCGTGCCCACCTCGGTGGTGGCCTCTCAGCTGGACGTGGTGCAGCGCCAGGTGGCCAAGCTGTCCGCGCTGGTCAACGGGCTGCTGGACGTGTCGCGCATCTCCAGCGGGCGGCTGTCCCTGGACCGCGAGCCCATGGACCTGGCCGAGCTGGCGCGGGACGTGATGTCGCGCTTCTCGATGATGGCGAGCCAGGCGGGGTGCCAGGTGACGCTCGACGCCCGGGACGACATGCGCGGCAGCTGGGACCGGCTGCGCGTGGACCAGGTGCTCACCAACCTGCTCACCAACGCGCTGAAGTACGGCGCCGGAAAGCCGGTGGACATCCGGCTGTGCGGAGACGAGGCCCACGTGCGCATCGCCGTGGAGGACTCGGGCATCGGCATCGCCCCCGAGCACCTCGGGCACATCTTCGAGCGCTTCGGCCGCGCCGTCAGCGAGCGCCACTACGGGGGACTCGGCCTGGGGCTCTACATCGCCCGGCAGATTGTCGAGTCCCACGGCGGCGAGGTCCGCGTGCACAGCACCCCGGGACAGGGCAGCCGCTTCGAGGTCGTCCTGCCCCGGTAGGAGCCGCGGGCCCTCAGCCCCCCATCCGCTTGCGCAGCCGGTCCTTCACGCGGGGGAAGTCCTCGGGGGCCTTCACCGGCTCGAAGCGGCTCGTCATGGAGTCGGCGCGCTCCACCTCGACGAACACGACGGGCAGCAGCGGCTGGCCGTCCGGGCGGGTGAGGCTGCTGGCCTCCGCCGTCACCTGCTCCAGCTGCACCACCGGCTGGCCGTTCACCTTCTTGGTGACGACGCGGTAGGGGATGGGGATGTCCTTGTCCAGGATGGCGGCCAGGTCGAAGGTGATGTTGTTGGTGGAGATGAAGCCATGCTTCGTCGGGTCCACCTTCTCCACCAGCTGCAGCTGGCCACCCAGCCGCACCGGCGCCGCGCCCGCGTCGAGCGCGCCGCTCTCCGGGTTGGTCCGCGGCGTCACCTCCACCGTCATGGGCCGGCCCAGCTCCGCGTGCATGCCGATGACCACCGGGTCCAGCGTCGCCGCCAGGTTGTCCACGTTGGAGAAGTAGAGGTGCTTCACGCCCTGCTTGCGCAGCGCCTCGCCCACGCCGCTCTCCCGCAGCGCGCGGAAGAAGTCGCCGTGGCCCGACGGCGCGAAGGACAGCTGCCCCTCCGCGTCGCGCCACAGCTCGTGGCTCGCGGTGAGGCGCGGCAGCATCCGCTGGCGGAACAGGTGCACGCCCTCCGTCTTGCCCTTCTTCTGGAGGTCCTCGGCGATGCCGTCATGGGTGAGGTACGACGTCATCACCGCCATGGGCACCGGCTTGCCGTACGTCTCCTTCAGCCGCTGCGCCTCCTCCAGCTTGATGTCCAGGAAGGTGCGCTCCCCGAACACCGGGACCAGCGCCTTCACCGCGCCGCCGAAGCGCGTGCCCGCGCCGCCGGCCACGACGAGCGCCGCCACCTCGCCCTTGCGGAAGGCCTCCTCGCCGCGGGCCTTGTACTTCGCGTGGGCGGGGGTGCCCTCGCGCGGCAGGGGCTGGATGTCGCCCTCCTGGGGCGGGTGCAGGGCGCCCGAGGGTGCCGCGGCTTCGGCCAGCTCACCGCGCTTCAGCCGGCCCAGCAGGTCGCGAAAGCTGGCGACGTCGAAGCCGTCGCGTGCGAGCTGGGGACTTTCGAGTTCCGCGTCGTTCTTTCCAGAGGACATGGGGTGAAGGCTTTCGCGACCGCGTGCGCGAAAGCAATGCCAAAAAGGCCCTCGCCCGTCCGTTCGTGAACGCTAGTGCGCGGCGAGTGGGTCTGCGCGCACGCCCCCGCGCGCCTGGCGGTGGCCGCGTTCCGCGCGGGCGGGGAGCCAGCCCCTCAGCATCCGCAGCGGAAGCCATGGGCGCCCCGGTGCCACCGGGCCGGAGCCGTTCGGCTATAAGGCGGCCCGGGAGGAAACACCATGTCGCGCAAAGTGGCTCTCATCACCGGCGCCTCGGCGGGGTTGGGCGAGCAGTTCGCGGAGTGCTTCGCCCGGGACGGGCACGACGTCATCCTGGTGGCCCGCGGCGCGGCGCGACTGGAGGCGCTCGCGGCGCGGCTGGAGGCGGCCTACAAGGTGACGGCGCACGTGCTGCCGGCGGACCTGGGCCGGCCGGAGGCGCCCCAGCAGCTCTTCGAGGCGGTGCGCGCGAAGGGGCTGGCGGTGGACTTCCTCGTCAACAACGCCGGCTTCGGCTCCGCGGGCCCGTTCCTGGAGCAGGACATGGCGCGCGAGGCGGAGATGGTGGAGGTCAACTGCGTCGCCCTGCTGAAGCTGACGCACCTGTTCGCGAAGCCCATGCGCGAGCGCGGCGCCGGGCGCATCCTCAACGTCTCCTCCACCGCCGGCTTCCAGCCCGGCCCGTACATGGCCACGTACTACGCGACCAAGGCCTTCGTGCTGTCCTGGTCCGAGGCGCTGGCGCACGAGCTCAAGGGCACCGGCGTGACGGTGACCTGCCACTGCCCCGGAGCGACGCACACCGAGTTCGCCCTGCGCGCTGGAAACGACAAGTCACGCCTCTTCCAGCGGCCGGGGGTGGCCAAAGCGTCCGACGTGGCCGCGCATGCCTATGGGGCGATGATGCGGGGGCGGGTGCTCGCGGTGCACGGCCTGTTCAACAAGGTGGGTGCGGCCATGGTGCGCTTCAGCCCGCGCTTCGCCGTGCGCACCATCGCCGCGAACCTGAACCAGCAGGGCTGAGGCCCGCGCCCGCCGCGTGTCAGTTGAACGTGGCGGACAGCAGGAGCATGACGTTGAGGACGTTCCAGTCGTCTTCGCCGTCGTCGCTGCGGATGCGGCCGAGCGCGAGCTCGCCGCCGACGCCGAGGCCCCAGTTGTCGCTCACCCACCACTCCTTGCCCACGCCCAGGTGCAGGCCGACGCCCGGGTCGGTCTCCGCGATGGTGTCACCATCCTCGGTGATGGTGAGCCGGGCGAAGGAGAGCGCGCCGGACAGGTACACGTTGGCGGGCATGAGGTAGTACGTGACGCCCGCGCCGAGCGCGCCGAAGTTCTGGCTCACGTCGTCGTCCTGGCCCTCGATGGTGACGTCCCCGAACTCGAGGTCGGGGTTCTGCGCGGACGCGCCGAAGAGCTTCCCGTAGATGATGAAGTTCTGCAGGACCGCGAAGCCCAGCTCGGCGTTGACGGCGCCCGCGGCGCCCTTGACGGCGAGGTCCTCGAAGGTCGACTCGGCCCGGGTGTAGCCGCCGCCCACCTGCAGGCGCAGGTAGAGGCCGTCATGCGAATGCCGGCCGGCGTCCTGGGCGGCCGCCACCGACGCGGTGAGGAGCACTGTCGCGAAAAGCCAGGTGTGTCTCATGGGGGATTCCTTGCACGGAGGTGCCCGCTCCGGCCTCGGGCCCCGGGGTTATGCAACAGGATGTCGCTCCCGGGCCAGCTTTCGCGCGCGGCGTCATGCGGTGTGTTCACCGCGAGCACTCACGGAGTGCTGCGTCTCGGGTAGCCTCCCGCTCCATGGCGAAGACCCTGGACGCGCTCATCAACGCGAAGGACCCCGGCTGGCCGCTGGTGCAGGAGTGGCTGTCCCGGGCGAACAAGCCCGTGGAGGTGCTGGACGTCCCGCCCCGGCGCGCGGCCTCGGTGCTGCTCGCGCTCCAGGTGACGACGCGCTCACCCATGGGCGCCATCGCCTTCCAGACGGGCGGCCTGCTGGTGGACCACGGCTGGGTGCGCATCCTCGGCGGTGGCTGCGCGCGCATGGAGGGAGACCTCGCGTCGTGGAACGGCCAGGGAGAGCGGCCGCTGGTGGAGCCCTTCGACGGCGCCATGCTGGTGGGGCATGACGTGCTGGGCGGCTTCTTCGCCCTGGACGGTGGCGCGCTGGGCGAGGGCCGGGGTGCCGCGTACTACCTCGCGCCGGACACGCTGGAGTGGGAGCGGCTGGCCAACGGCTACTCGGAGCTGGTCGCCTTCCTCCTCACCGGAGACCTGGCGAAGTTCTACGAGGGCTTCCGCTGGCCGGGCTGGGAGCAGGACGTGGCCGCGCTTCCGCCGGACCGGGGCTACAGCTTCATGCCGCCCCTGTTCGCCAAGGAGGAGGAAGGCCAGGCCCGGGACCGCAAGGACGTGCCCATGCATGAGCTGCTGAGCCTGAACCTGGACCTGGCGGAGCAGCTATGAACCTCGTCATCCGGGGGGTGCTCATCACCGCGGGCGTCTACGCGGCCAGCCTGTTCCTCGCGGGCGCGTGGCTGATGGTGGGGCTGGTGATTGCCGGCAAGGCGACGGGGCCCCGGGCGGGCGTGGGGATGATGTTCACCATGGGGGCCACGGCGGTGACGTTCCTGGTGGGCATCGCCGTCGTGCACCGGGGGCTGCGGAAGATGGAGGTCGCCCCGGGCCCCCGGCTCGCGAGCACGCTGGCGTACGGCGCCGCCGCCGCGGCGACGGTGGCGATGCTGGCCTTCATGACGCTGGTGGCCTTCAACCGCTGACAGTGGGGCACGGCGTGCTTGCGCGCCCGCGCGCGGGTGCCGGAAGCTGCGCGGCCATTGATTCGAAGCGGCGTGCCCTTCGGGGCGCGCCCGGAAAGAGAGAGAGGGGCAGGGGATGACGGCGACCGTGAACCACCAGGAGCTGGCTGGCGCGCTGGACTCGGCGCGGCTGGAGCGTCGCGAGGTGGCGCCGCTCACCCGCGAGCGGCCGGAGCTGACGCTGGCGGATGCGTACGCCATCCAGGAGGCGGGCCTCCGGCTGCGCCTGTCCCGGGGCGAGCGCGTGGTGGGGCTGAAGATGGGGCTGACGTCCGAGGCCAAGCGCCGGCAGATGAACCTGGACTCGCCGGTGTACGGCGTCCTCACGGACCGGATGCAGGTGCCGGCGGAGGGCGTGATTCAGCTCGCGCAGGGCATCCACCCGAAGATTGAGCCGGAGATTGCCTTCCGGACGGGGCGCGAGCTGGGCGGGAAGGTGACGCGCGACGAGGTGCTGGACGCGTGCGTGTCGGTGTTCGCGGCGATGGAAATCCTCGACTCGCGCTACCGGGACTTCAAGTACTTCTCCCTGCCGGACGTGGTGGCGGACAACTCGTCGTCGTCGCTGTTCGTGGTGGGGACGGCCGAGCACCCGCCGCGCGCGCTGGATTTGACGCGGCTGGAGATGAAGATGTCCGTGAATGGCGAGGTGGTGCAGGCGGCGCGCTCGGACGCCATCTCCGGGGACCCGGTGGTGTCCGTCATCCAGCTCTGCGAGCTGCTGGCGACGCGCGGGCAGGTGCTGCCGGCCGGCAGCATCGTCCTGGCGGGCGCCGCCACCGCCGCGCACATGCTGCGGCCCGGAGACCGGGTGCAGCTCACGGTGGAGGGGCTGGGCACCGTGGCGGTGTCGGCGGCGTAGTCACGGGGCGGCGTCGCCGCGGGCCTCCAGCTCGTAGAGGTAGCGGCGGATGAGCTTCACCACGGCCTCGGGCGAGTTGAAGTTGAGCATGTGGCTGGCGCCCGGGACTTCCTCGAGCCGTCCCTGGGGAAGGGAGCGCACCAGCTCCTCCGCCCTGGCGTGGGGGACGATGCGGTCCTTCTCGCCGCGCACCACGAGCACGGGCGTGCGGACATGGGGCAGCTTCTCTTCGGGCGCATCGTCGCGCGCGGAGCGCAGGGCCTTGAGGGCGCGCAGGGCGCCGAAGGTGCGGTAGTCCTGGGCGAGGATGACGCTGAGCGAGGCGGGCTCACGGACGCCCTCGGCGAGCCAGCGCATGACCTGCCTGGGCGTGGCGCGGTGGCGGGCATCCAGCGAGGGCCCGAGCAGCACCAGCGGTCCGCAGCGCTCCGGGTAGCGCGAGGCGAAGTCCACGGCGAACTGGCAGCCCGAGGCATTGGCGACGAGGGCGGGGTTGGCGAGGCCGGCGGCGTCCATCCACGCGGCGAGCGAGTCCGCGAGGCCGGCGACGTCGAGCGGGCGGCGGGGCTTCTGGCTGCGGCCGAAGCCGGGCAGGTCCGGCGCGTAGACGCGGAAGTGGGGTGCGAGGCCCATGGCGGTGGGCACCATGTACGTGCTGGAGGCGACGAGGCCGTGCAGCAGGACGACGTTCCACGCGCGTCCGGGGACGGGCTGCGCGGAGACGCGGGTGTGGATGCGCAGGCCGTTGACGGTGTGCCACGTGCTGCGCAGCGCGCCGATGGGCAGGCCGCCCAGGCCTTCCAGTCCCCGTCTGCTTCCCGCGCGCTCGGCGAGGCGTAGACTCGTGTGTGCAAGCAGGCCCATTCCCGCTCCCTGGCTGTTCGAGGTCTGCCAGGAAGGTAGCCCCCAGGTCGCATGCAGGCAGCCCTGCGGCACCCGCCCGCCTGCCCGGGTACGGAGCGGGCGGGCAGTCCCGGCTCAGGCGGCGTGTCGGGTGATGACCTGCGTCACCTGCTGGCTCAGGAGCCGGAAAGGGTCCTTCCGGGTGGCCACGGGCGACGCGACGATGAGGTCTCCCAAGCCCGCGCGATAGAGCAGGTCGATGGTGGGCTCGCCACCCTTGAGCTGCTCGCTCAGGAGGAACCAGGCAGCCCGGAGGTACTGGCCGATGGCGCTCTCCGCGGGGACCCGGCTGCGTCCCTGCAACACCGCCTCGAAGGCCCGCTCCAGCCGGGGTGTGCCCGCGGAGGGCCCGCGCCGGACGAGCTCCATCTCGTTCAGCGCGTAGACGAGGCAGACCTCGGGTGAGGCGTGGTGGATGCCGGCGTAGGCCTCGGAGAGGTACGCGTCCACCTGCTTCGGGGGCACCACGCGTGGCATGAGCCACAGGCGCACGGCGTCGTAGTGGCCGTTGTCCGGCTCGAGCCGACAGGCGCGCTGGATGGCGTCCCAGGCCGCGCGCGGGCGGCCCTGGAGGTGCTCGATGCGGCACGACACCCACCAGAGCCACGGCGTGCCCGGGAAGCGCGCGAGCAGCAGGCCGGCTTCGCGCACGTAGCGCTGTCGCTCCCTTCCCCGCAGCAGCTCCAGGCTTCCCGAGTGCCGGGCCACGAGCGGTGACTTGCGCAGGGCACCCCCGAAGGCGGACTCCAGCCGGAAGTAGCGGGGCTTCAGCCGGGTGAGCATCGAGACGGAGAGTGGCTCAGGGACCCGTCCGGCGGCCTCGAGCACCTGTCCCCAGGCTCTCGACGCCAGGACGGGGTCGAGTCCTTCCACGAGGCAGGCGCACTGCTCGATGGCGGAGGCGAGGCGGACCTCCGGCGTGGGGTGCTCCAGGGTGAGCAGGGCCCTGGCCTCGGCGCGCGCCGCGTCGTGCAGGAGCGCGGCTGCCTCGAAGGCCCGTTCGCTGCCTCCTTCCGCGAGCAGCGCGGTGGCGCGGAGCTTCAGCCTCCCCGACTCACCCAGCCCGAGGTGGTAGCGCTCCGCGGTCATGGCTTCACCTTAGCCATGACGGCGACGTGGGGCGAGGCACACCAGAGCGACAGGTGCGCCTCCACCACGTCCGCGCGAGCCAGCAGCAGGGGCTGCTTGCCCGGCGCTCCTTCGCGTTCATTGCCTCGTCGCAGTTCCTCCAGCACCCGCGAGCCGCCCCGGCTTCGCCCCGCGACTTCCACCCCGCGCAGCGCCCCCGGTGTCACGTCCAGCAGGAGGTCTGGCGGCAGGCCCTTGCGCATGCTCACGACGCGACGGCCAGGAAGGAAGACGGAGACCGCGACGAGGGCGAGTCCATATGCGGCGAGCTCGGTGTCATGCTCGCGGTGCGCCGTGCGTCCCGCCCTCATCCGAGCCGCCCGTTCTTTGACGGACCGGTCATGCACGGAGAGCTGCTGGAGGTCCCAGCGGAGCGAGAGCTGAACCGACTCGGCCCGCTGACCGGGAGCGGACTCGTGGTGGACCATGAAGCGGAAGGGCTGTTGATGCCGCTGCTTCGCGCTGCCGGGGACCCAGGCGAGGACGCCCGGCACGGTATCCACCACCCAGTCGAAGTCCTGGCCCGCATAGAGCCGCTCCAGGGGATAGTCTATTGTTCGCACGACGTGAAAGGTAGTGCGCCGGGCTGACATGCGGCCGAAGCCGCACCGCCTCAGGGCTGCCGTACCCAGGCCCCCGCCGGAGGGTCCGCGGTGAGGTGCAGCGCGTGCTCGGCCAGCTCGGTGACGCAGGGCTCGAGCCTCGCGGCTCCGGGCTCCACGGCCTCCAGCAGGAAGGAGTGGGTGCCCCGGTGCTGCAGGCCCTGGGGCCAGCGGCCCTTCTCCGCGCGCTCCAGGTCCACCTCCGCCAGGGTGATGAGCGCGTCATGCTGGAGCCGCAGCAGGTCCACCCGCTCGGCGAACCTGGCGTAGCTGGCGCCGCTCGGCCCGTCGATGTCGAACAGTCCGCCGGTACTCCGTGCGTCGTACGCCTCGAACTCCCGCCGCCGCGCCTCGGGCCCCAGGTCCGCCACCAGCACCAGCGCGTCGAACCCCTTCACCAGCTTCCGCCAGGTGAGCCGCGCGACGAGCGGATTGGCCGGGGCGGGCAGCACGTCCGGCATCTGCGTGGCGACGTCTCTCGCCCCCGCTGGCAGCGCGGCCAGGTGCTCCGGGGACAGCAGCCCACCCATGAGCATGAGCTGCATCGTCACGGCCTCCTGCCTCAGCACCTGCGAGAAGGGCAGCCACCCCTCCGCCAGTCGCGACAGCTGCGCCACCGCCGCCCGCTTGCGCTCCAGCGGCGCCGCATCCAACGCCGCCGCGCAGGGCCGGTACATGAACCCATGCCCCGCCACGGAAACCATCTGTCCTATCAGCCCCCCACCCAGGCTCAGCTCCCGGCTCAGCGCCAGGGTGTCCACGCAGGTGTCCACCGCCTTCGCCGCCTGGCCCTCCTCGAGCAGCAGCCGCGTCTCCAGCGAGGCCAGCCGCATGAAGTACTGCAGCGCCAGCTTGCCCGTGTCCGCGTAAGGGTGCCGCGGAGACGCCAGGTCTCCCAGCTCCTCGGGCAGGCCGCCCTCTTCCTCGTGGGTGGCCGCCAGCACCCGCGCCAGCAGCTCCCGCCCCTTCTTCCACTCCTCACGGCACACCGGCGGCATCGCGGACGCGGGCTCCCGGCCCTCGATGAAGCCCTGGCAGGGGAACCCGGAGGCCGAGGGCTGGAAGGCCTCGGGTCGCTCGCGGTACAGCCGCAGCACTTCGTCCATCAGCGGCGCCAGCTGCTGCGCGAAGGTGCCGGACACCGTGGGCGTCACATGCGACGGGCGCGGGTAGCGGCGCCGCGCCAGCGCCCGTGTGTCCTCCACCAGCCGCTCCGCCAGCGGCCCCGTGCGCAGCGTCACGTAGGCCACGCCCCCGAGGCTCGCGAGGATGACGGCGAGCGCGCCGCCGACAACGGCGAGGAGGGGACGGTTGAGGGCCATGAGGGGGAACTCCAGGGGGGCGCCCGAGGTTCGCACGAAACGTCAGGCCCCGGGACTTCCTGCTCACTCCCTCCGCGCTTCACCGCCAGTCCGGGTGCCCTCCACCCGAGCAGGGGCTCCGGAGCTTCACCGCGGAAGCAGTGCCTCCACGTGCTCCATGGCCGGGCGGGCCTGGGCCGGGGGCCCGAGGCGTTGCAGCAGGTGGTCCGCCAGCTCCCGGGCCTGTCCGCGAATCTCCGGGACGGCCGTCGTCTCCCACAGCTCGCCCCGGCGCGGCGGGCCCAGCGTGTAGAGGCGGCCGGAGGCGAGGCCGCTCGCGTCCAGCAGCGCGCCATGCGGGTCCGTGGCCAGGCCCATGCCCAGCACGTCCGGACACACCCGCCCCGCCTCCGCCAGCGACCGGAGCAGCGGGTGGCCGCGGGTGATGGAGCCCTCCGGCCCCGTGCAGTTGACGACGTGGTCGACGTGCAGCACCTCCTCGCGCCCGTGCCCCCGGGGCCGCAGCCGCGCCTCCACGCCCGACGCCTCCAGCGCGAAGCTCTGCACGCGCGCCGCGTGGAGCTTCAGCCGGCCCTCGCGCCGCAGCCGCTCCACCGTGTCGCCGATGCTCGGCGCCATCCGGTGGCGGTGCACCTCCCAGTGCGAGCGCAGGTGGCGCAGGAAGCGCCGCCGCTCACCCTCCGTCATCCGGTGCCACAGCGGCACCGTCGCCGGCCGCAGCGCGTCCACCACCGTCCGCCAGTCCGCGCCCGCCTCCGTCGCGCGCCGCACCTCCTGGCGCATGATGCGCAGCACCGCGCGGATGCGGATGGGAATGGGGTGGAGCGTGCCGTCCGCGCCCACCCACTCGCCGCACTCGCGCAGCACCTCCTGGCGCAGCGCGCGCAGCACGTCCCGGATGCCGGGGGACGCGTACCGCGTCGGACAGTTCAGCGCGCCGGACTGGTGCACGTGCGGCAGCAGCCCGTGCCGCGACAGCGCGTGGATGACGCCCTGGTGCCCCCGCTCCTCCAGCGACAGCACGGTGTCCACCATGGTGAGGCCCGTGCCGATGAGCAGCACCGAGTCCCAGCGCCCCACGTCGCGCAGCGCGCCCGCGGCCCACGGTGAGCGGTGGTAGCGCTCGCTCGCGTACAGGCCCCCGTCCGGCACCCGCAGGTCCGAGGGCAGCGCGTTGCCGAGCGCCAGCACCGCCATCCGCGCCTCGAGCTGTCCACCCCCGGACAGCGTGAGCCGCACGCGGCCTGCCTCGTCGCGCAGGGACATCACCTCGCCCCGGAGCGTCTCCAGGTGGACGCCCGCGGGCGCGCGCGCCACCAGCTCGTCGAGCACCGACTCCAGATATTGGCCGTAGCGCTGGCGCGGGATGAAGTCGCCCGGCGCCGTGTCGGGCTGCTCCCGGCGCAGCCAGCGCAGGAAGTGCTCCGGGTCGTCCGGAAAGGCGCCCATCCTCGCCGCGGGAACGTTCAGCAGATGGCGCGAGCTGTCCGTGGAGTACGCAAGCCCCCGGCCCACGCGTCCGCTGCGCTCCACCAGGACAATCCGGAAGGGCGCCCGCGCGCTTCTCAGGAGGTTCATCGCCAGCAGCGTCCCGCTGGCCCCCCCACCGATGATGGCCACGTCCCAACAGCTCTGTGCTCGCACCGGGCAATCGTATGTCGCCACCCCGTCAACGGCATCCTCACCGCCCGCCCACTGTCCAGGCGTCACACCTGGGTCTGCATTGCTCCTCCCTGGCCGAGGGGTGGGTCGGTGTTCACACTCCGACGTACACCCCGGAGACACCATGCGCGAGCACGCCACCGAGGAACGAAGCGGGGAATGTCCGGACGTCGAGGAGCTGCTTGGCTGGTCGCTCCCTCAGCAGGCGGAAGAGATTCCCTCGGTGGAGTGGCTGATGGAGCGGCTGCGCTCCAGCAAGCCCGACTGGCGGCTGCTGGAGTCACTCGTCCACTTCGAGCCTGCCTCCTACGCGCGCCGCGTCCTCGCCCGCACGGACGCGTGCGAGCTGCTGCTGGTGTGCTGGCTGCCGGGCCAGGTCTCCCACGTGCATGACCATGGCGGCTCTTCGGGCGTGTCCTGGCTCTTGCGCGGCCGGCTTCGCGAGACGCGCTATGCGTGGGGCGGAGACCGGCTGCTCCAGGATGGCGCGGTAGACGCGGATGAGGGGGACTTCCTGCTGGAGCAGTCGGAGACCATCCACCGCATCCACAACGCGTCCCGCCACGGGGCCGTGTCGCTGCACGTGTACGCGCCACCCATGGTGGGAATGACCCGGTACGACACGAGCGTGACGCCGGGGCTTGACGCGCGGCTGGAGCTGCGCGGGGTGCTCAGGCCGCCGCGTCCGCCTGCTGACGCGGCGGCTGCGCGAAAGCGCCGGCCACGGGCAATGTGACGCGGAAGGTGCTGCCCTGGCCGGGCTCGCTGTCCACCGTGAGCGTGCCGCCCAGGGAGGTGATGATGCCATGGCACACCGCGAGCCCCAGGCCGGTGCCCACGCCGAGCGGCTTGGTGGTGAAGAACGGGTCGAAGATGCGGTCGCGGTGCTCGGGGGCGATGCCGCAGCCGGTGTCGCGAACCTCCACCTCCACGCGGCCGGGCAGGGCGGGGCGGGCCACCACGCGCACCTCGTTCTCCTCCACGTTGCCGGGGGCAATGGCCTGGGCGGCGTTGAGCAGCAGGTTGAGGAAGACCTGGCCCAGCCGCGAGCCACTGCCCTGGACGGGGGGAAGGCCCTCGCACTCGACGACGAGGCGCGCGCGGTGACGCAGCTCGTGCATGGCCATCTTCGCCGCCGTGCGCAGCACCGCCGCCAGGTCCGAGGGGCCGGTGCCCACGTCCTCGGCGCGGGACAGCGTCTGCAAATCCCTCACGATGAGCCGGATGCGCTCGGCGCCGTCGCGCGTCTCGGCGAGGGCCTCCAGGACTTCCTGCCGCTCCTGCTCGGACAGGCGCTCCTTCTGCTGGAGCTCCTGGTGGATGTACTCGAGGTTGCTGAGGATGAAGGCGAGGGGGTTGTTGATTTCGTGGCCCACGCCCGCGGCGATGCGCCCGAGCGCGATGAGGCGGTCCGCGAAGAGCAGCTGGGCCTGGGTGGCGCGCAGCTGCTCCAGGCTGCGGGACAGCTTGGCGTTGGCGGCTTCCAGGGCGGCGGTCCGCTCGCGGACGGTGGCCTCCAGCTGCTCGGCTTCTTCGCGCGGGGCGCGGGGGCGGACACCGCCCATGGTGGGGCCCTGGAGGGCGTCGAAGGCGCGCCTGAGCGTGCCGCGGCGCCGCGCCATCGCCGACATCAGCAGCACCCTCGCTCGCAGCGTCATCGCGTCCAGCTCCGGCGTCCCGCGTCTGCGCTCGGCGAGGCCCTGGCTCGCGGCAGACGGGGGGGCAGTCAACACCGGCGTCAGGGTAGGGAGCAAGGGACCAGAGGTGAGGGGACGAAGCGGCCCGCGCTGCCCTGCCAGGGTGCTCGCGGACCGGCCTCCCGTTCGTCGGAGGACAGCGTTGGAGAGTGGATGCCGCGGCTCAGGGGCAGCTACCGCAGTCCGACTTGCAGTTGTTGTACGCGGTACCGGTGCCGCAGTGCTCGGTGAACTGACACGTGCCGTCGCCGCACGTGTAGATTTCCTGCGGCCGGATGCGCGTGACGATGGGCCGGTAGTTCCTCCCGTTGTACGTGCACCGCAGGTAGTACGGCTTCGGGTCCGTCGTGGTCCCCGCCCGCTCGCACAGCTCCGAGCACCGGCCCACGTGGACGATGGGCGGGCAGTCCGACTGCGTGGCACTCGACGACAGTCCGCAGGCGCGCGCGGTGCTCTCGCTCGCGCTGAGGTAGCCCTGGTCGTTGGCCGCGTAGATGCCGTCACCATTGAAGAGGTTGCCGAAGAAGCACGCCTCCTTCTCGCTGTACGTCGCCAGCTCATAGGCCGTGTAGGGGATGGGCGTGTTCGTCGCGGTGCGGCCCAGCACGGAGATGGGGATGTGGATGCCGTACTTGTTGGCATGCGCCGCCAGGCAGGCGGACACCACCTCCTGCTCCAGCTCCGTCGCGGCCGCGCCGGAAGCCCAGCCCGGCGCCAGCCCCAGGCTGCCCGCCCAGGTGTACGTGACACCCGTCACCGGGTTCGTATAGGTCCGCGTCTGCCCCGCTGCCACCGCGCACCTCACCACGTACTGCATCAGCGCCGCCGCGTTCGCCGGGTTCTGGTTGAACCACGTGGAGAACCCATTGGTGGACAGGCCATTGGTGGACAGGCCATTCGTCGACAGGCCGTTGGTGGACAGGCCATTCGTCGACAGGCCATTGGTGGACAGCCCGTTCGCGGCCGCCTCCTCCGCCTGAATCACCCCCAGCGGATCAACCCCCACCTCCAGCTCCGCCCCCGGTCCACACCCGCCACCCCCCACCCCCAGTGTCAGGCTCAGCAACCCTCCCAGAAGCCAGCGGCGGGTCCGGCTGAGACTGACAGTGCATACGTTTCCATACAGCGAGGCTGGCGTGTGGCGCATGACGATTTCCCCCGTTTGCGGCGACCGGTGGGGCCGGCCGCCTTGTCACTTGCCAATTCCAGCTAGACCGCTAAATGACGCTGTAACTGGCAAGTGAGGCCAGCTTGACGGGTTTTCCCATAAGGGGAAATACGGTGAAGTGAGAACATTGCCGTATAGGTCTTCCCGAAAACACCCAGAGTGTGTGGTGCAAAACGGGCAGGAGTCCGGCTGAAGCCGGCTCAACTGTCCTTCACACTCTAAGGGGTTCTACGCAGGTTCCGGGAATTCCAAAGCCAGGGAGGCCGCCGGGGTGAGGGCGAAGCCTTCCTCCGTCCGGAGCTTCCAGGCGCCCACATCGGTGACGGGGCCGCCCACGACCTCGGACTCGCCGGAGTCGCCGCGCGTCTCGGCCTGGCCCAGGTGGATGCAGAGGTGGACGCGGGCATCGATGGGGTCGGCGAGCTTCTGCGCGGCCTGCTGGAGGATGCGCAGCGAGTTCTCCGCCTCGCGCAGGTACGCGGTGCGCTCCGGGCTGGGCGCGCCGTTCTCCAGCGGGCGCACGGCGAGGAGGCTGGTGCCGGACTGGAGCGCGAGGAGGAAGCCTCCGCCGCGCAGGCCCTGCTCGAGGCCATCCAGCACGTCCGCGAGCACGGCGTAGACGGCGTCGTCGTCCTGGACGGACGAGGCCAGCACCACCTCCGCATGGACGGCGAGCGCCAGGCGGGTGCGGCGGGCGGGCTGCACCGGCTCCTCGGCGGCCTCGCTGAGCGCGGCGAGGAAGACGCCCGCGCTGCCGTAGCGGCGGCTGCCGTCCTTCTCCAGGCAGCGCAGCACCACCGCGTCCACCGCGGGCGACACCGGGGCGATGGCGCTGGGCCTGGGCGCGGGGGCCTCCAGGTGCAGCCGCTCCAGTTCCAGCCGGTCCTCGCACTGGAAGGGATAGCGGCCGGTGAGCAGCTGGTGCAGCAGCACGCCCAGCGCGTAGATGTCCGTGTGCGGACCGATGGCCCCCCCGCGGAACTGCTCCGGCGCCATGGCGTGCGCGGTGCCCAGCCGCTGGCCGGCGATGGTGAGCCCCTCCTGCGAGGGCTCCGCGTGCATCAGCTTGGCGATGCCGAAGTCCAGGAGCTTCACCCGGGGCCGCTCACCTTCCTCCATGACGAGGATGTTGCTGGCCTTCAGGTCGCGGTGGACGACGCCCGCGCGGTGGGCCGCGTCCAGCGCCGCGCAGACGGGCTCCAGGTAGGCGAGCGCTCGCGAGGCCGACAGCCTGCCGCGCTCCTGGACGACCTGGCTCAGCGTGCGCCCGGTCAGCAGCTCCATGACGTAGTACGGACTGCCGTCCGGCATCAGCCCGAAGTCGTACACGTCCACGATGTTGGGGTGGTGGATTTGATTCACCACCCGCGCCTCGCGCACGAAGCGCTTGAGCATCTCGCCCTGGTCGGCCAGGTGCGGATGGAGGACCTTCACCGCGGCCCTGCGGCCGAGAATCCGGTGCTCCGCTTCATAGACGCTGCCGTGGCCGCCAGAGGCCAGCAGTGCCTTGAGGACGTACTCACCGGCCAGCGTTCCTGGGCCGCGCTCAGACCGGGGCGTATCTCCGCGCTCCCGCTCGAAGGAGCTGAGGTCCGCCCGGGCCTGGATGCGGAAGGTGCTCTCGGAATCCGCCGCCATGGGTGGACCACTCTACCACCATTCCTCCGGACTCCCGCTGCACGGGCCGGGCCCCGGAGGCTCGCCGCGCCGCGCCAACCAGGCCCGTGCGTTCACCACCCATCAGCCGGGAGCCCCCCGGGCAGACAGGGTGTCGGCTGGCTTATGATCGGGCGGCCCACCACACCCCGGGGGATTGGACGTGCAGTGCCCGGGGCTGCTGGATTCCTGGGTGTGGCGACACGCGGAGAGGCAGGGGTCGGGCGGGTGGGCTGGGGCCGTACGCGGGCGCCGGGGGGCATCGACATGACGACGCTGGACGACCTCACCACGTGCGCGGGCCTCGCCTTGGCTCCGCCGTCTTCAACCGGTGCCTGCCTCATCCTCATCAGCACCACCACCCCGGCCGCCATCGGCAAGGCGTACCGCCTGGAGCCGGGAGAGCACGTCATCGGCCGTGGCTCCGACGCCACCGTGCGCATCGACGACCACGGGGTGTCCCGCAAGCACGCCCGCATCATCCGCACGGACGAGGGCGCGTGCCACGTGACGGACCTGGAGTCCACCAACGGCACGCTGCTCAACGGCGTGCCCGTCACCACCGCCGAGCTGCAGGAAGGTGACAGGCTGCAGATTGGCACCGTCACGGTGTTCCGCTTCTCCAAGCGGGAGGTACTGGAGCAGCGCGAGGAGCAACTGCGGCAGGCGCTGTCCGCCGCGCGCGTGGGCATCTGGGACTGGAACGCGCTGAGCGGCCAGGTGACGTGGAGCGAGCAGGTGGACCGGCTCTTGGGGCTGGCGGTGGGCAAGCTGTCCGGGCGGGCCATGGACCTGGCGGAGGTGGTGCACCCGGCGGACCTGACGCGGGTGCGCGCCACGCTGAGCATCGCCCTGGAGAAGAAGACGCCGGTGGACGTGGAGTACCGGATTGAGACGCAGGGCAGCGGCTGGCGCTGGATTTCCTGCAAGGGTGACGTGCTGTGCGACGCGTCCGGCATGCCCGCGCGGGTGACGGGCACGGTGATGGACATCACCGCGCGCAAGCAGGCCGAGCAGGAGCTGCAGCGCCAGTCGCTCATCTTCGAGAGCATCTACGACGGCGTGGTCATCATCGACCTGAGCGGCGGCATCATCGACTGGAACACCAGCGCGGAGCGGATGTTCGGGCGCCACAAGTCGGAGGCGCTGGGCCAGACGCTCTTCAGCGTGCTGCACCCCGGGGAGCCGGACCGGCTCACCAGCCAGGTGCTCACCGCGCTGGAGGAGCAGGGGCGCTGGTCGGGAGAGCTGGAGTTCCGCCGCAGGGACGGCACCACGTGCTGGTGCGAGTCCGTGGTGGTGCCGCTGCGCGACAGCGAGGGGCGCTCCATCGCCAACATCATGGTCCACCGCGACACGTCGGAGCGCAAGCAGCTCCAGGCGCACCTGGTGGTGGCGGACCGGCTGGCGTCGGTGGGCACGCTGGGCGCGGGCGTGGCGCACGAAATCAACAACCCGCTGGCCTACATGCTCGTCAACCTGCACCTCATCCGCGAGGGGCTGGACCGGCTGGAGAGCCAGGCGCCCGCGGCGCCCATCGCCTCGCTGCAGCAGCTGGTGCGCGAGACGACGGAGGGCGCGGAGCGCATCGCCACCATTGTGAGGGACTTGAAGGTCTTCGCGCGCGGCGAGCAGGAGACGCGGCTGATGCCGGTGGACGTGCGCCGGGCGGTGGAGCTGGCGTGCAAGATGGCGGACAACGTCATCCGCCACCGCGCGCGGCTGGTGACGGAGTTCGAGCCGGTGGCCCCGGTGGAGGCCAGCGAGTCCCGGCTGTGCCAGGTGTTCCTCAACCTGCTGCTCAACGCGGCGCAGGCCATTCCCGAGGAGGGCCCCGCGGCGCAGGACCACGAAATCCGCGTGGTCATCCGCGCGGGTGAGCGGGGCCGGGTGGTGGTGGAGGTGCGCGACACCGGCGTGGGGATGTCGCCGGAGGTGCTGGGCCGCATCTTCGACCCGTTCTTCACGACCAAGCCGGTGGGCGTGGGCACGGGGCTGGGGCTGTCCATCTGCCACGGCATCATCGAGTCCATGGGTGGCTCCATCCAGGCGGAGAGCGAGCCCGGCCGGGGCAGTACGTTCAGGGTGGTGCTGTGCGCCGCAACCCGCGAGCTGGAGGTGCTGCCGCGCCTGTCCGCGGCCATGCAGGCCAACGCGCGGGCGAAGATCCTCGTCGTCGACGACGAGCCCAACGTGACGCTGGCGCTGCAGCGCTCGCTGGCGGCGGACCATGAGGTGGCGACGGCGAACAGCGCCCAGGCCGCGCTGCGGCTGGTGAGCGAGGGCGGGCGCTTCGACCTCATCCTGTGTGATGTGATGATGCCCGGGATGACGGGCATGGACCTCTACAACGAGCTGGGCCGCTGCGCCCCGGAGCAAGCAGGACGCATGGTGTTCATGACAGGAGGTGCCTTCACCCCGCGCACGGTGTCGTTCCTGCGCGACGTGCCGAACCTCAAGATTTCCAAGCCGCTGGACCTCACGCAGCTGCGTGAGCTGGTGGGACGCTCCGCCGAGGCCGGGCGATGAGCCCGACCCCGAGCCCCGCCGTGTCCGACTCACTCGCGCCAGACTCGCCGGCCTCCGGAGCCGCGCCCCGCCTGGCCCCGGTGGCCGCCGTGGTGCCCGAGGCGCCCGCGCCGCGTGAGCTGACGGTGCGCTCGGTGGCGGTGGGCCTGTTCATCGGCGGGCTGCTGTCCGTCACCAACGTGTACATGGGGCTGAAGATTGGCTGGTGGGAGAGCGGCTCGCTCGTCGCGGCGGTGCTGGGCTTCGGCGCGCTGGCGACGGTGTCCCGCCGCCAGGGCTCGCCGTACACGCCGCTGGAGAACAACATCACCCAGACGGCCGCGTCCTCGGTGGGCGCGATGCCGGCGGCGGCGGGCCTCCTGGGCGCGCTTCCCGCGCTGACGCTGCTGGGAGTCTCCGTGCCCGGCTGGGGCGTGGCGCTGTGGAGCGTGGCGCTGGGCACGCTGGGCGTGCTGGCCGCGCACCTGCTGCGCCGCAGGCTGGTGGTGGAGGAGGCGCTGCCCTTTCCCACCGGCATCGCCACCGCGGAGCTGATCACCGCCATGCACGCGCCTTCGCAGCCCCAGGCCTCCACCGGCCGGAGCGGGTGGCTGCTGTCGGCGGTGGCCGGGGTGTCCGTGGCCGTCACCGTGCTGCGGGATGCCGTCAAGGTCCTGCCGGGAATGACGGCGCTGCCGGGCTCGGTGGGCGGTGTGCCGTTCGCCACGCTCGGCTGGGGCGTGGGGTGGAGCCCCATGCTGCTGGCCATCGGGATGATGACGGGCCTGCACCTGTCGCTGAGCATCCTGGCCGGGGCGGTGGTGGGGTGGGGCGTGCTCGCGCCCTGGCTGGAGGGCTCGGGCGCGCTGAAGGCCGGCGGCTACACGGGGGACATGGGCACGTGGCTCACCTGGCCGGGCGTGGGACTGCTGCTGGGCTCGTCGCTCGCGGCCGTGCTGGCGCAGGCGCGAGACTTCCTGGGGGCCGCGAAGGACATGGGCGCGCTGGGCCGCACGGGCGGTGGCGGCGCGCTGCCGCGCTGGGCCGTGGGCGCGGGGCTGGCGGCGTGCGCGCTGGCCGTGGCGCTGGGCGCCTCCCTCTTCGGGCTGGGCGTGCCGTACATGCTGCTGGCGCTGGTGCTCGTGCTGCCGCTGTGCGCGGTGTGCGCGCGGAGCGCGGGGCAGGTGGACGTCTCGCCGGTGTCGACGATGGGCCAGATTGCGCAGGTCCTCTTCGGTGGCCTGCTGCCCGGGGCGCTGGGCCCCAACGTGACGTCGGGGGCGGTGACGTCGGGCGCGGCGGCCCAGACGGGCGTCAGCATGTGGTCGCTCAAGGCGGGCCACCTGCTGGGGGCCACGCCGCGCCGGCAGCTGGTCGCGCAGCTGGTGGGCGTGCTCGCGGGCTCGGTGGTGGCGGTGCCGGCCTACCTGCTGCTGGCCAAGGCGTATGGCGTGGGCTCACAGGAGCTGCCCGCGCCCTTCGCGCGCCAGTTCCACGCGGTGGCGGAGCTGGCCGTGCGGGGCCTGGGAGGGCTACCGCCGCACGCGGGCCTGGCCACGCTCGTGGCCGCCGGGGTGGGGGCGCTGCTGACGGTGGCGGCGCGAGGCCGGGTGGCGAAGTGGCTGCCGCTGCCGTTCGCCATGGGCATCGGCTTCATCCTCCCTCCCTTCTACGCGGTGTCCATCTGCCTGGGCGCCGTGGGGGTGGCACTGGCGCGCCGACGCTGGCCGGACGCGACGGACCGGAACGTGTCCACGCTGGGCACGGGCGCCATCGCTGGCGAGTCCCTCACCGGGGTGCTCATCGCCGCGCTGATTGCGCTGGGACTCATGCAGCAGGGGTGACGTCCCTCACCCGCTCCAGCGCGCGGCGGATGCGGCCCTCCATGAGGTTGGGCACGTGGATGGCGCGCTCCAGGGCCTCGTGCAGCACGCGCGAGGCCTCGCCAACGTCGCCCCGGCGCAGCGCCGCCAGCCCCATCATCTCCAGCACCTCCAGGGGCTCCTGCTCCACGGACACCTGGGCCGAGCGCTCGCGCAGCGCCCGCCACTCGTCCGCCGGGGCGTCGCGCGTGGCCAGCTCCACCATGGCGAAGAGCACCTCCTCGGAGGGGCTCAGCTCCACCGACTGCCCGCCGTCCGCCAGCACCTGCCGCACCTGGGCCAGGACCTCCCTCGCGCGCGTGTGCCGGCTCGTCCATGCCATGGCCCGCGCCTGCAGCAGCAGCGCCCACGGGCGCGACGCCACCTCCGGGTGCCGGCGCTCCAGCGCAATCGCCCGGGCGATGTGCGGCGCCGCGGCGTCCACGTCGCCTGCCTGGTAGTGCAGCTCGCCCAGGTTGTGCTCGGCGAAGTACTCCCAGCCCACCATGCCCAGCTCGCGGCCCAGGTGCATGAAGCGCTCCTGGTCCTTCAGCGCGCTGGCTAAATCTTTACGCGCCACCCACAGGTTGCGGCGGTTGTTGATGGCGCTGCCCAGGTGGAAGCGGTCTCCACGCTCGGTGCACGCGTCGATGACCTCCGTCAGCACGCGGTCCGTCTCGTCGATGTCGCCCAGGTTGGGGAGGATGACGGCCAGCAGCAGCTGCGCCACCACCTGCGTCTCGTAGCCCGCGTCCCCCAGCCTGCGGGCGCGCTCGGCGGCGGCCTCCAGGGGCATGCGCGCCTCCTGCCACTCGCCCTTGCGGAACTGGGCGCGGCCCAGCGCCAGCAGCAGCCGGGCCTGCACATAGGGCGACTCCACGCGGGCCGCCAGCGCCTGGGCCTCCTGCGCGCGGCCCTCGCTGCGCGCGTAGTCGTTCGTCCAGTCCAGCGCCATGGCCTCGTCCAGCAGCAGCTCCACCTCCGTGCGCGCGTCGCCCAGCAGCCGGGCCCGCTCGCGCGCGGCGGCGAAGTCCGCCAGCGAGTCGTCATACCGGCCGATGCGGATGCGCATCAGCCCCCGGCCGCGCAGCGCGGTGAGGCAGCGCAGCTCGTCCGAGGCCTCCAGGAGCTCCAGCGCCCGCGTGTACATGGCCTCCGCGTCGAGGAAGGCGTGACGGCCGCGTGCGGACTCCGCCAGGTCGATGGAGAGCGCGGCGGCCTCGTCCCGCAGGCCGGCGGCGGCGGCGTGCAGGGCCAGGCGGGGCAGGCGCTGGCGCTCGCTGGCCCCCGCCGGGCCCAGGTAGTAGCGGTACGCGGCGTGGTGGATGCGCTGGCGCTCGGCGGCGGGCAGGGTGGAGGCCACGGCCTCGCGCAAGAGCTCGTTACGGAAGCTCAAGCCCTCCTGGCGGTGGGCCACCAGCAGGCCGGAGTCGAGCAGGCGCCGGGTGGCGTGGCCCGCGTCCAGCGGGAAGCCGCCCGCGGCGCCGTCGCGCTCCAGCTCCCGCACCACGCCCTCCGCCGTCGCGGCGGTGAAGTCCGTGCCCAGCAGGGCGCACAGCCGCGCGTGCGCGGCGAGCGACGGAGGCAGCGCGCCCAGCTCGCGGTCCGCCAGCCACTCCACCAGCCGCAGCTCGGGTACCTTCTCCAGCCCGTCGGTGACGAGGTACCAGCTGCCGCCGGGCGCGCGCTGGCGCACCAGCCCCTGGCGCTTGAGGCCGCGCACCAGCTCCACCACGTAGAGGGGCACGTGCTGGGCGCGCTCGACGATGCGCTCCACCGCCTGCGCGGGCACGTTCTCCACCGGCTTGAGCAGCATGCGGCACAGCGCCTGCGCCTGGTCCGCCGGCAGCGCGGGCAAAGACAGCGTGGCCTGCCGCGCGGCGCGGGTGCCCCAGGTGGGGCGGCTCTTCTCGAAGCCCGGCCGCGCCAGCACGCACACCCACAGCGGGACGCTCGCCTCGGCGAGGCAGGCGTACTCCAGCGCGTCCAGCGCCGTCTCCTCGGCGAAGTGCGCATCGTCGATGACGAGGCACAGCGGGCGCTCGCGGGCGTTGGCCGCCAGCAGCTCGCCGGTGGCGCGCATGGCCAGCGAGCGCAGCGCGCCAGGGGCCGCCGCCCAGCTCTGCAGCTCCGGCCCGCCGGGCGCATACCAGCCCAGGGAGGCGGCCACGCCGGGCCACAGCTCGGAGCCCAGCGTGGGGCCCAGCCGCTGGTGGATGGCGGTGCGGCCCTGCTCCTCCGTGTCCGTGTCCTCCCGCTCGAAGGCGGTGAGCGCGCAGCGCAAGAGCGTGCGCAGGGTGCCGTCCGGGTCGCCCTGCACCGGCTCGCGCGAGCGCGTGGAGTACACCCGCGCATGGGGCAGCATGGCCTGGAGCCGGCGCGCCAGCGTGGCCGCGAGGTGGCTCTTGCCGTGGCCCCGCTCGCTCAGCACCGTGACGAGCGTGGGCGCGGCCTCGCCCACCGCGGAGCGCGCGCTCTCCAGCAGCGAGGCCAGCTCCGCCTCGCGGCCCACCAGCACCTCGCTGCCCAGCTGGAGGACGGTGATGTCCGGGCGCGGCGCCGCTCCCGGGGGCGCGGGGCGCAGCAGGCCACGCAGGCCCGGCACCTCCATGCAGGGGACCTCCGGCACGGCCTCCGCGGCGGCGGGGGACAGCAGCAGCCCGTGCGCGTCCGGGCCGGTGGGGTAGCGGTCCTCGCGCGAGAGGATGGCGCCCAGGTAGCGCGGGGTGCCGGTGGGGCGGCGCTGCACGGTGACGGCGGACACGTCCACCAGCGCGCCGGGGGACAGGCCCCGCTCGGCCAGCCCCTCCGCGGCGCGCATGGCGCGGCGCACCGGGTTCTCCCCCACGTCCGGGTCGAAGACGGCGGCGATGCGCGGCCCGTCCGTGAAGGCCATGTGGCCGCCGTAGGAGCCCAGGGCCTTCTGGAGCGACACGGGGTTGGCGCGCGAGGTGAGGAAGAGGACGGCGACGGAGCGGCGCACCTGCGCGGGGCGGGGCTCTCCGGGGGCCGCGGGCCGGAGCGAGGCCGGCTCCGCCGGGTGGCGCGCGTGCTCGAAGGCCTCGCGCAGCACGGTGGCCAGGGCGGTGGCGTCCTCCGGGCGGCGGGCGCGCTCCTTGGCGAGGCAGCGCAGGACGACCTCTTCCAGCGCGGGTGGCACCGGCGCGAAGTCCGACGGCGGCGGGGGCCGCAGGGACAGGTGGGCCTGGAGCACGTCCGGGGTGGGGCCGAAGAAGGGCGGCCGGCCGGTGAGCAGCTCGTAGAGGAGCACGCCCAGCGCGTACACGTCCGTGCGCGGGTCCACGTCCGCGTTGCCCGCGCACTGCTCGGGGGCCATGTACTCCGCGGTGCCGGCGAAGCCGGAGTTGTCGCTGGAGGTGGACCCCACGGGCAGCGCCACCGCCTCCGTGGAGGTGCCGCGCACCAGGCCGAAGTCGAAGACGCGCACACGGCCGGACACGTCGTCCAGGAAGAGGTGCTCCGGCTTCAAGTCGCAGTGCGTCAGCCCCCGCGCGTGGACCTGGGCCGCCGTGTCCACCACCGCCAGGGCGCGCGCCGCCAGCTCGTCACCGCGCAGCGGCCCGGAGACGCGCGCCAGCCGGTCCGCCAGCGTGGGCAGGGGCAGGTACTCCATGGCGAGGAAGCGCGCGCCGGTGGTCAGGGTGCCGAACTCGTACAGGGCGGGCACGGTGGGAGGGCCCAGCACGCGCAGGGCCTCTGCCTCGCGCACCAGCTGCGCGCGGCCCAGCACGCTGCCGCCGCGCGCCAGCTTGATGGCCACGCGCCTGCCGTCCGAGGCCCGCCAGGCGCCCAGCAGCACGCCGAAGCCGCCGTGCGCCACGACGCGCTCCACCTGGTAGCCCGGGATGACGGGCAGGGGGGTGAGCACGTCGGACAATGCGGCGCTCCCCCCGGCCAGGGGCGGACCCGGTGGGCATGGCGCGTGGGAACCTTCCCAGCGCCGCCCACATGTCTGACAGCGCGGCACGGAGGGCACTCTACGTCAGGTGCCCCCGCGAGTCAGATTCCGGCGGGCCCGCGGGCCAGGACGCGGTGGGTCGTCCCCTACCGGTGCACCCCGGACCTTGGACCGGGGTGCCTTTGCACTTTGCCCAGGGGAGCGGCTCGAGCCGGACTACGGCACCTCCACCGCGCGCAGCAGGGCGGTGTCCGAGTTGGGGGCGCGCACGCGCAGCAGCAGGGCGTCGCCGGACTTGGCCGCGTTGAGGGCGCGAGACACGTCCTCCGCGCTGCCAATCTTCTGGTCCCCTACCTGGACGAGCACCATGCCGGGCACCAGGCCCGCGCGCTCGGCGGGGCTGCCGGGCTCCACCGCCATCACCTGCACGCCGTCCTGCGTCTGGGACAGCTGCACGCCCAGCCGGCGCGGGGCCGTCGCCTGGGCATTGCGCGGCGCGACTTCCTCCTCGCCCTGCATGGCCGGCCGCGTGCCCAGCGTCACCTCCACCGTCTGCGGCTTGCCCCCGCGCAGGAGCTCCACCTTCACGCGGCTGTCCGGCTTGAGCAGGGCCACCGTGCGGGTGAGCACTCCGGCCGAGTCCACCGGCTTGCCCTCCACGGAGGTGATGATGTCCTCCTCGCGCAGGCCGGCGCGGGCGCCGGGGCCGTTCGGGGTGAGGCCCGCCACGACGGCGCCCTTCGTCGCCTGCACGCCCATGGCGCGCGCCAGCTCCGGGGTGAGGTCCTGGATGGACAGGCCCAGGTAGCCACGCCGGACGACGCCGTTGTCCTGCAGCTGCGGCAGCAGCCCACGGATGAGGTTGCTGGGCACCGCGAAGCCGATGCCGGTGGCGCCGCCGATGATGGCCGTGTTCATGCCCACCACCTCGCCCTTCATGTTGAAGAGCGGCCCGCCGGAGTTGCCGGGGTTGATGGCGGCGTCCGTCTGGAGGAACTCGTCGTAGGGGCCGGCGTGGATGTCGCGCGCCCGGGCGGAGAGGATGCCCGCGCTGACGCTGGAGGCCAGGCCGAACGGGTTGCCGATGGCCATCACCGCGTCGCCCACGCGCAGCACGTCCGAGTCGCCCAGCGGCACGGCGGGCAGGTTGGCCGGCGCGTTCTTCATCTTCAGCAGCGCCACGTCGGTGAGCGGGTCTCTTCCCAGCACCTCCGCGTCGAAGGCGCGGCCGTCATCCAGCTTCACGCGCACCACGTCCGCGTCCTGCACCACGTGGTTGTTGGTGAGCACCGTGCCCGACGCGTCGATGATGAAGCCGGAGCCCGCGCCCTGGCGCGGCGGCGTCTGGCCCTCGAAGCCGCCCATGCCGGGCGGCATGCCGAAGCGCTCCCCGAAGCCGGGCGGCAGCCGCTGCATGCCGGACATGCGCTTGGGCCGCGCCTGTACCTCCACGTTGACGACGGCGCCCTTCACCGCGTCCACCAGCGGCGCCAGCGAGGTGAGCGTGCCGGGCGCACCGGAGGCCGCGGGGCTGTAGAGCGCCTGCTGCGCGGGCACGTTGGGTGAGGCCGGCGGCGTGGGCGCTGGAGCCGCGGCGGCCTTCACCGCGGGCGGGGTGGCCGCGGCGTTGGCGGAAGCCTGGGAAGAGCCCTGGGCCTGTCCACCGCATGCGACGAGCGTGGCGGCGGGAAGGAGGGCCAGGGCGCTGAGGAAGCGGCGAGACGGGAGCGAGCAGGCCATCGGTCGTTCTCCTTGAGCGGGCCGGAGGTGCTTCCCGGCCGGAGAGGGATAGAAGTCTCGGTTCGAGCGTGGAGCCGACGCCCGGCGCGCCCCACCTTGGAGGGGTGCTGATGATGTCCACCCGCGTGGCGTCCCCCGACTCCTCGCGGCGGTCATTCATTGCCTGGGGCCCATCGTGCGAAGGCCCCACGCCCGAACCGATGCCGGGTGACATTGCAGCCCGTGGGCCAACGCCTCACGCGGGGTGGTTTCCCTCTGGGCCCGCGGCCTTCCCCGCCTCGAAGGGGCGAAATGGGGCGTGGCAAACTGCCCCAGCCGGGGCATTTCTCCGCGGGGCAGGACGCCACACGGCCCCGCCCGCGTGTAGGGCAGGGTAGCGAGCTCGCGCCGTGCTTCGTCTTCCTTGGAGGGCGAGATGGACTTCACGGTGTCGCACCGCCTGGAGCGCGCGTGGCATGGCCAATGCTTTGTCCGGCCGGGCCTGTCGGTGCCCCGTCTGCCCATGTGGGAGGGACGCGGGTGACGGGCGAGCCCACCACACCGCAAGGAGCCGACATTGATGGGGCCGGAAGAGAGCGCTGGAATGCAGGCGGAGACGCGGACGTGCCCGCCCTCGACGCGGGAGTGGGCGACGCGACGGGGGGCGCCGCGCGTGCTGGTGGCGGACGACCAGCCGGAGATGCGGGCGCTGCTGCGGCGGGCCCTGCTGCGCAAGGGCTATGACGTGGTGGAGGCGCCTGACGGGCCGGGCCTGGTGAAGGCCATCGTCGACGGCCTGATGGAGCAGCGGACGCAGGGGCCGGACCTCATCGTCTCCGACGTGCGCATGCCTGGCTTCTCCGGCCTGGAGGTGCTGGCCCGGCTGCGGCGTGACGGCTGGACGACGCCCTTCGTCCTCATCACCGCCTTTGGCGACGCGCAATTGCACGCGGATGCGACAAAGCTGGGCGCGGCGTGTGTGCTCAACAAGCCGTTCGCCATGGAGGACCTGTGCGCGGCAGTGGAAGCGCTCGTGCCTCCGCTGCGCTGAGCGGTAAGGTGCGCCGCCATGAGGCTGTCCCCGCGGAACCCGTCCTGGCTGCTGACCCTGAGCGCGCTGAGTGTGGGCTGCACTCCCGCCCTCCGGCCCGTTCCGGAAGGCACGGAGGGCCCCGAGCACCCGGTGCCCGAGCGGCGCGTGGCCCGCATCGTCCAGGAGTATCCGCACGCGACGGACGCCTTCACGCAGGGGCTCGTCTTCCACCAGGGGCACCTCTTCGAGAGCACCGGCCACGAGGGCACGCTGCGGCAGCTCTCCTTCGACTCGGCGGAGCCGGTGTGGCTGGAGGAGCTCGGGGACATCTTCACCGAGGGGCTGGCCAGCGACGGTGAGCGCCTCTACCAGCTCACCTGGACGGAGGGCCTGCTCTTCACGTGGAGCGGCATGCCCCCGCGCCGGGAGAAGACGACGCGCTACGCGGGCGACGGCTGGGGCCTGTGCTACTGGCAGGGGAAGCTGGTGCGCAGCGACGGCAGCTCCACGCTGACGTTCCATGCGGTGGAGGACTTCCGCGTGCTGGGCACCGTGGAGGTGACGCTCCAGGGGCAGCCCGTGGACCAGCTCAACGAGCTGGAGTGCGCCAACGGCGTCATCTACGCCAACGTGTGGCACAGCTCGGACGTGGTGGAGATAGACCCCTCCACGGGCCGGGTGGTGGCCGTCATCGACGCGTCAGAGCTGGTGCGCGCGGTGGCGCCGGCGCTGACCAGCCGCGAGTCGGTGCTCAACGGCATCGCCGTGGAGCCCGGCACCGGCCGCATGTTCATGACGGGCAAGCGGTGGCCCCGGCTGTTCGAGGTGCGGCTGGAGCCCGCGGGCTAGGGCTTCTTCGCCGTCGCCTCGTCGTCGCGCTCCAGCTTGCGGTAGAGCGTCTTGCGGTCCACCCCGAGCACGCGCGCGGCCAGCGTCCGGCTGCCGCCCACCGCCTCCATCACCCGGTGGATGTAGCGGCGCTCCACCTCTTCCAGCGTCACCAGCTCCGACGGGTCCGTGTTCTCCGGCACCGCCTTGGGCTGGCTGTAGTTGCGCACGCGCTCCGGCAGGTCATCCACGGTGAGCTGCTCGAAGGAGGTGAGGGCCACCGCGCGCTCGATGCAGTTCTGCAGCTCGCGCACGTTGCCCGGCCACCCGTACGTGAGCAGCCGCTGCGCCGCGGCCGGAGACAGCCCCACCACGCGCTTGCCGGTGCGCGCGGCGAACTGCTCGATGAAGCGCTGGGACAGGGCGAGCACGTCGTTGCCGCGCGCCCGCAGCGGCGGCAGCTCCACGCCGATGACGTTGAGCCGGTAGTAGAGGTCCTCGCGGAAGCGGCCCTCCTCCACGGCCAGCTCCAAGTCCCGGTTGGTGGCCGCGACGATGCGCGCGTCGAAGGGCACCTCGGTGTCCCCACCCACCGGGCGCACCACGCGCTCCTGCAGCGCGCGCAACAGCTTGGGCTGGAGCGTGAGGGGCAGCTCGCCCACCTCGTCCAGGAAGAGGGTGCCGCCGTGGGCCTGGACGAAGAGGCCGGTGCGCGCCGCCTTGGCGTCGGTGAAGGCGCCCTTCGCGTGGCCGAACAGCTCGCTCTCCAGCAGGGCCTCCGGCATGGCCGCGCAGTTGAGGGCCACGAAGGGCCCGCTCTTGCGCCGGCCGCGCGCGTGGACGGCCCGGGCGGCCACCTCCTTGCCGGTGCCGCTCTCACCCGTAATCAGCACCGTGGAGTCCAGGTCCGCCACGCGGTCGATGAGCGCGTAGGCCTGCTTCATGGCGAGGCTCTCGCCCACCACGGCGTCGCCGTCGTCGCGGCGGCCCAGCTCCTGGCGCAGCCGGCGCACCTCGTCGCGCAGGGCGCGGTGCTGCACGGCGCGCTCCAGCACCAGCACCAGCGCGTCCACGTCGATGGGCTTGGTGACGAAGTCGTACGCGCCCGCGCGGATGGCGGCCACCGCCGTCTCCAGGCTGCCGAAGGCCGTCACCACCACCACGGGGATGTCCGGGCGGTTGAGGGCGATGCGCTCGCACAGCGCCAGCCCGTCCATGCCGGGCATGCGCAGGTCCGTCAGCACCACGTCGAAGTCCTCGGCGGCCAGCCGCGTCAGGGCCTCGTCCGCGGACGGCAGCGCCACCGGCGTGAAGCCCCGGCGCGTCAGTCCCTTCTCCAGCATGGCGCGCATCTCGCGCTCGTCCTCGACGACCAGGACGCGGCCCGGCATCAGCTTCCTCCTCGTGGCAGGTAGATGGAGAAGCAGCTACCGCGTCCGGGCTCGCTGCGCACGGCAATCCAGCCTCCATGGTCCCTCACCAGACCATAGGACACGGACAGGCCCAGGCCGGTGCCCTCGCCCACGTCCTTGGTGGTGAAGAAGGGCTCGAAGACGTGGGGCAGCACGTCGGCGGGGATGCCCTCGCCCTCGTCCTCCACGTCCAGCCGCACGTAGTCGGCCACGGGGCCTCCCAGGGCCTCGGGCGGCGCGGCGCGCTCCTCCACGGCGCGCACGCGCAGGGTGCCCGGCCGCTTCATGGCCTGCAGGCCGTTCATCACCAGGTTCGTGAGCACCTGCTGCACCTGCCCGCCGTCGACCTCCACCGCCAGCCCGGCGGGCACCTGGGCCTCCAGCGCGACGCTGCGCTTGGACGCCATGGGGCGCAAAAGGGAGAGCGAGCGCTCGACCAGCTCCTGCACGTCCTCCGTGGCGCGCTGGAGCGGGCGGCGGCGGGCGAAGTCCAAGAGCTGGCGGATGATGCCCGTCATGTGCTGGGCCTGCTGGGAGATGATGTTGGCGCACTCGCCCACCTCCTCGCCCTCGGCCTCGCCGCTGGAAATCATCTTCGCCCGGCCCATGACGACGTTGAGCGGCGTGCCCAGCTCGTGGGCGACGCCCGAGGCGAGCTTGCCCACGGTGGTGAGCCGGTCCGCGTGGCGCAGGTGGTCCACGGCGGACAGCCGCGCCGCCGTCTCCGAGGCCAGCCGCGCGCGCGTCTCCTCGAGCTGCTCGCCCATGCGGTTCATGGCGCTGGCCAGCGTGGTCAGCTCGTCGCCGCGCTTCTGGGGCAGGCGCACGCGGGCGGTGAGGTCTCCCCGGCCGATGCGGTCCGCGAGCTGGACGAGCTGCTGCACGGGCTCGCCCACCAGGCGCCGGCCCATGGCCATGGCGGCGATGAGGAAGGCGAGCGTAATCGCGGCGGTGGCGGCGATGGTGCCCATCACCACGGTGCGCACGTGCATGCGCTGCTCGCCCAGCGACTCGGTGATTTCGATGGCGCCCAGGCGCGTGCCGTTGATGACGACCGGCGTGTACGAGTGCAGCAGGCCGGGCTCCGGGCTGGGGTCCACCATGGAGCCGTCCATCCCCGAGCGCAGCGCGGCGAGCAGGCGTGGCGGGAAGGAGCCCATGGGCGGGGTACCGGGCCCGCCGTCGAGCCACACCCAGCGCAGGTGCACCTGCTCCTGGAAGCGGTTGGACTGGTGGAGGAGGGTGAGGGCCTCGCGCTCGCCGGCGAGCTGCCACGCCTTGCCGATGGCGCCCGCCAGCGTGTGGCCGAGCAGCCGGTGGTCGAGCTGCATGTCCAGGGCGGAGCGCTCCAGCTCCCGACGCACCTGGATGTACTGCAGCCCGGAGATGACGGCCACAGCGAGCAGCACGAGGGCCAGGGTGAACTTGCGAGCGAGTCTCACGGTCGGTTTCGAAGAGAGAGGGCCCGGTCCGCGCGTGAGGGGGAAAGCGCACGGACCGGGGCCGTGGGTACTCAGAACGTACCGCGAGTGCTGCAACAAGACAGGCGCGAGACCGCTTCCGGCCCCACGTCTTGCCTCACCCCCGGCTCAAAGCATCCGCTGTGCCAGCGGCCTCTGAGAGGAGGAGAGGGCTCCGCCGGGTGGGGCGGATTGCCCCAGTGGGGCGTGATGCCCCACCCCGGGGCGTGCCTACAGCCCTCCGGTGTCGTAGCTGGAAGGCGCGTCCACGTGGAAGGCGAGGCCCCCGGTGCGCTGCTCACCCGGGACCCGCGTCAGCGCGTGGGCAGCTCGCGGAAGTCGACCTCCTCGAAGCAGAGCCTCCGCACCGTGTCCACGAAGCGCTCGCTGCCCACGATGACGGTCGAGAAGTTGGCGAGCCGGAAGAGGTCCCGGTCGGTGGGGAGCGAAGCGGCGTCGAGCAGGGGCTCGCGCGGCATGCTGAAGCGCGGGCCACAAGTGGGGCACGGCACGTGCGGAGGGAGGCAGTCGCGGTGGAACAGCCCGCCGGGCTCCACCTGGAGCTCCAGCAGCTCGGGCGGGTGCTTGTCCCGGAAGCGCAGCTCCGTGCGGCAGCCCTTCAGTCCCCGCACCCCTTCGGCCTGGAGCTGCTCCAGCGCTTCCCGGTGCATGAGGACCGTCCAGGGGTTCTGCAGGACGAGCTGGGGAAAAGGGCCGCGAGCCCTTCCCAGGAGCGCACCAAAGGATGTTCCTGGCGTGAGCGGGGCTCCTGAAGGTGCGAATCGCCGCACCCGCTCACGCAGGCGGCTGAACTCCGCGAAGTCCTCCTCCAGCTTGGCCTTCAGCTTCTTCCTCTCGGGAAGCTCCGACAGGTCGACGGAGGGGTAGGCTTCTCCAATGGATGCCCAGGTGTCATGGCACGTGGGGCAGCGGACGCCGGGGAGAAGCCACTGGTGCTCCGTCTGAAGCGACCATGAATAGCGAGGAGAGGAGACCTCCTCCAGGGAGTAGAACCGCATGGCTCAGTAGATATCCTCTTCGGCCAGGGGGAAGGCAGGAATCACCGTCTTGCGGTTGTAGGGCACGACCGGACCCGAAAGCTCAAACCGGAAGATCAGCTGCACAGCGAAGAGGTGGATGGCCTGTTCACCTGCGGTGCTTCGATTGTCACGGATGAACTGCCGCCAGGCGGCGTTCCAGGGACCTCCCTTGGCTCCATGGTGGATTCTCTCGTGAATGGGCTTCTCGATGACGAGCGTCCATTCATGGATGTTGATGCCCTTGATCGCGAACCATTCCTTGAACTCCTGCGGAAACACATGGTGCTTCACCCAGGTGCGCCTGCCCTGGTCGTGCTTGTCCTGCTGGAGCCGGGACGCGGCCTCTTCGCTCGCCTGATTCCAGGGGATGATGAAGATGGGCTCCGCATTCCTCGGCAGCCCCTGCCTGCTGCCCCAGAAACGCTGAGGGTTCGAGGAGGGAATCGGCTGTGCCGTGGGAGCCCGCGCGGGAGGCGGACGGACGGGCATCACCGCCTGCGAGCGCTCGACACGGCCAGGCTGCACGTCCTCGCAGAAGTAGAGGCCGCAGGCCTCCACGCCACACAGCAGGATGATGCACCGGTCCGCGCCGGGGTCGTCACACTCGGCGCTGGCCCGGCGTTCCTCTCCCGAGGGCGTCGAAGCACAGGCCGTCAGCAAGCCGCACAGCAACAGGGCCCAGGTCTTCATGTTCGACAGCTCCCGGCGTGGAGTCCGGGAGCTTCATACTCTGGATGCGGCGCCTACAGCCCTCCAGTGTCGTAGCTGGAGGGTGCGTCCACGTGGAAGGCGAGGCCCCCGGTGCGCTGCTCACCCGGGACCCGCGTCAGCGCGTGGGCAGCTCGCGGAAGTCGACCTCCTCGAAGCAGAGCCTCCGCACCGTGTCCACGAAGCGCTCGCTGCCCACGATGACGGTCGAGAAGTTGGCGAGCCGGAAGAGGTCCCGGTCGGTGGGGAGCGAAGCGGCGTCGAGCAGGGGCTCGCGCGGCATGCTGAAGCGCGGGCCACAAGTGGGGCACGGCACGTGCGGAGGGAGGCAGTCGCGGTGGAACAGCCCGCCGGGCTCCACCTGGAGCTCCAGCAGCTCGGGCGGGTGCTTGTCCCGGAAGCGCAGCTCCGTGCGGCAGCCCTTCAGTCCCCGCACCCCTTCGGCCTGGAGCTGCTCCAGCGCTTCCCGGTGCATGAGGACCGTCCAGGGGTTCTGCAGGACGAGCTGTGCGAAGCTTCCCCGTGCGGTTCCCACGAGCGGACCCAGTCCTGTTCCTGGCTTGAGCGGCACTCCCAGCGGAGCGAGTGGTCGCACCTGCTCACGCAGGCGGGTGAACTCCTCGAAGTCTTCTTCCAGTCGTGCCTTGAACTTCTTTCGCTCAGGCAGCGCCGACAGGTCGACGCAAGGGTAGGCCTCGCCAATGGAGCTCCAGGTGTCGTGGCACATGGGGCAGCGGACACCGGGAAGGAACCACTGGTGGTCCGCTTGGTACTCCCCCGAGTAGCGCGGGGGATTGACGTCCTTGAGCCTGAAGAACCGCATGGGTCAGTAGATGTCCTCTTCCGCCAGGGGGAAGGCTGGAACCACCGTCTTGCGGTTGTACGGCACGATGGGACCTGTGAGTTCGAATCGGAATATCAGCTGCACGGCGAAGAGGTGAATGGCCTGCTCGCCGGCCTCCTCATTGTTGTCCTCGATGAACTGACGCCATGCCGCATTCCAGGGGCCTCCGCGAGCTCCGTAGTGGATTCGCTCGTGGATGGGCTTCTCGATGACGAGCGTCCATTCGTGGATGTTGATGCCCTTGCCCTTGAACCACGTCTTGAACTCCTGCGGAAACACATGGTGCTTCACCCAGGTGCGCTTGCCCTGGTCGTGCTTGTCCTGCTGGAGCCGGGCTGCAACCTCTTCGCTCGCCTGATTCCAGGGGATGATGAAGATGGGCTCCGCGTGCTTCGGCAGTCCCTGCCGGCTGCCCCAGAAGCGCTGCGGGTTGGAGGAGGGAAACAGCTGTTCCGTGGGCGCCCGCGCGGGAGGCGGACGTACAGGCATCACCGCCTGGGAGCGTTCCACACGGCCAGGCTGCACGTCCTCGCAGAAGTAGAGGCCGCAGGCCTCCATGCCACACAGCAGGGTGATGCACCGGTCCGAGCCCGGGTCATCACACTCTCGCGAGGGTGTCGAAGCACAGGCTGTCAGCAAGCCGCACAGCAACAGGGCCCAGCTCTTCATGTCCGCCTGCTCCCGAGGTGGGTTCCGGGAGCTTCATACCCCGTATGAAGCCCTACAGCCCTCCGGTGTCGTAGCTGGATGGCGCGTCCACGTGGAAGGCGAGGTCCAAGGTGCGCTTCTCGCCCGGGGCCAGCTTCACCTTCCACGTGGCGATTCCGTCCGCGGGCTGCAGCACGTGGCCCGCCGTCGTCTCCGGCTCCAGCTCCACCTTCACGTCATCCAGCTCGGACACGGGGACGTGCTCGGACAATTCCACCACCTCCGCGCGCGGGCGGAGGTTGGCCAGCTCGAAGCGGTAGACGTACCGGAAGCGCCGCTTGTCGTTGAAGAGCCCCTTGTCCGTCTGCAGCTCCTGCACCACCTGCCGCTCCACGCGCAGCCCCTCCTCCACGCCGAAGGTCAGCTCGAACGGCGCGCCCTGCGCCACGCGTGACAGGGACTGCCGCCCCAGGAAGCCGGTCTCCCGGTACACGTCCACCACCCCCGGCAGCAGCGGGAAGGGCGCCGCGTTCGTCACCCGGGCCACGCGGAACACCACCGGGTGCAGCTTGGGCACCGTGCGCCACGTGAAGCCCGCCTTCAGCCGCGTCCGCGCCACCCGCACCCGCACCTCGCTGCCGTCCCCGGGGACTCGCACCGCCTCCTGCGCCTCCAACTGCACGGACAAGCCCTGCGCCGCCGCGCGCAGCCCCTGCGCCGCCACCGCGTCCAGCGCGTCGCCCGTCTCGGCGTGCTGCTGCTGCTCGTCGCGGCGCACCAGCACCTTGCGCTCCTTCTCGCGCTCCTCCGCGAAGACGTACAGCGGCCTCACCTCCGGAGGCGTCGCGTCCTGGCGCGGCAGCGCCGTGGACAGCAGCAGCTTCGCGCCCGCCCAGTCCTCGCCCGTCGCCTGGCGCACCGTGGCCAGCGTCGTCAGCTCCACCGTCTGCGAGGCCTCGTCCGCGCGCGCCTCGTACGCCGGCTCCCACTTCGCACCGCCCACCAGGTACGTCAGCTCCACCCGTGCCTGCGTGCCCGCGGGACACGACAGCCGCACCTCCACGTGGCGCTCCTTCTTCGAGGCCGCGCCCTCCACGCGGTTCAGCTCCGCCTCCACCTCGTCGCGCCGCTGCTTCAGCTCCCGCCGCTTCGCGGCCGTCGCCTGCTCCTCCGCCACCGCGCGCAGCCGCACCGCCATCGCCGAGTCGAAGGCCGCGGCCCACGCACGCGTGTCCGGCCGTCCGCCCGTCAGCTCGCGGGTGACGCGGTCCACCGCCACGTCCGTGAAGCCCTGGGCCAGCTTCGCCAGGTCCTTCGCCCGCTCCGCGGCGTCGTCCAGCACCGCCTCCTCGCGCTCGAGCGCGTCGCGGCGGGCCTCCAGCTTCGCGCGCTCCGGGCCATAGGCCGTCTCGCGCGTGCGCTCCTCGCTGACGAGCCCCTCCACCGCGGCGCCCACCGCCCTCGCGCGGAGGCTGTCCGGCGCGGCGGCGGGAGGAATGGCCTCGAAGCGGGCGCTGGTGGGGCCGTTGCACGTCACCGTCTCCACGCGCGTCACCTGCGCGCGGTCCGGGTACACGACGACGGTGGACACCTTGGCGGAGGCGACGAGCGCCCAGACAGTCAGGGGCAGGGCATGCATGGCGCGCTCCTCAGTGCTGCTGGTACAGGCGCCAGCCCCGGGGGCGGCGCAGGGTGTATTGGAAGGAGACGGTGGTCTTCCCGGAGGCGGGCACCACCAGGTTCCACTGGAGCTCGCCCTTCTTCGGGTCCTGCTCCGCGAAGGGCTCGGTCTTCAAGAGCGCCACCTCCACCTTCCCGTCGGTGTTCAGCGGCCACTGGTCCACCACGCTCACCGGCAGCGGGAACGGGTACGGATTCGGCACCTCGATGGACACCTCGTACGTGCCCAGGTCGTCCTTCGAGAGCAGGCCCTTCTCCGCCTGGAGCAGCCGCACGTTGCGCGCCGTGCGCACCCCGCGGTCGAGGCCGAGCGGCAGCGTGAAGGACTGCTTCGGCACCACCGTCTCCAGCGTGGCGGTGCCGGCCGGGTCCGCGCCGACGAAGAGGGCGGCCTCGCCTCCCGGGAGCACGCGCTGGGAGGGGCTCGCGAGCCGCGCCACCAGGAATGCGTCCGGCGCGAGCGCGGGGAACACCTTGCGCTCCACCTGCACCGGCCAGGACTCGGACACCAGGGGGATGCTGCGCTCGCCCTGGCCGCTGCGCACCGTCTCCGGACGCTGCGAGCTGAACGTCAGGTCATAGCCTCCCGCGAGCGCCGCGGGCAGGCGTGGGTCCACCTGGGGCCGTGTCCAGGCCGATGGTGGCGTCAGCCCCACGGACGTCGGTGCTTCCGCCAGGGATTCGAAGGAGCGGGCCGCGCCGCCCTTGCCGCCCGGACGCGCCACGGCGACCCGCTTGATGAACTCCTGGTCGACGTTGACGCCCGCGGTGGTGGAGCCGACGTCGATGGTCGGCGGGGCGCCGACCACCTCCGCCACTTCCCCCAGGGACTCCGGCAGCAGCTCCACGTTCACCCGGATGTTGCGCTGGCTGCGGAGCTGGATGTCGGGGCGCCTGTGCATCCGGAAGTCCTCCTTCTCGAAGCTCAGCGTGTAGACGCCGGGAGGCAGCGAGGGGAGGAGGTAGTTGCCCTGGGCGTCCGTCACCGCCGTCTGCTCCCCGGGGAACGCGGAGCTGGTGACGGTGATGACCACGTCGGGCACCGGCTGCCGGGACTGGGCGTCGATGACCGTGCCCCGCAGCTGGCTCGACTGGCCGGCGCTCGACTCCGAGGACGGCGCGGGTGTGCTCGTCGGGTCAGGCTGGCCCGCGCGCGCGAGGAGCTTCTGGCGCAGCTCGGACTCGGGGTCAGTCGGACGGCCGAGCGGGGGCGCGGGCGGCGCCGGGCGGAAGACCTCGTCGTGCGGCAGCGGCGTGGGGATGAAGCGCTCGCTGGAGCCCAGCTTCCAGGTGGTGAGCTTCGGCAGGACGGTGGCGGTGGAGGGCAGGGCGGTGCTCAGCGCGAGCTGCGCGCCCTCCCAGTCCTCGCCGGTCTCCTGGCTGACGCGGCCGTAGAAGGCCACCTGCACGCGCTGCGACTCCGGCTGGAGCTGCAGCTCGTAGCGCGGGTACCAGCGGGCGCCGGTGGTGAAGTAGGTGAGCAGCACCTTCGCCGGGCCGTTGCCGCTCAGGGTGGCGGCCACCTCCACACCGGGCTGCCGGGGCGCGCCGCCCAGCTCCGCCGCCTTGGCGGCCTGCTGGTGTCGCTCCGCCGCCAGCGTCCGGGACTGCTCCTCCAGCTCACGCAGCCGGGCCTCCAGCCGGGCCGCGGTGTCCACCAGGAAGGTGGCGGCGGTGCTCCACGCGGCCGGGTCCGCGCCGGAGGTCTGCGTGCGCGACGGCGGGCGCTGCTCCGAGGCGTCCTCGGCGCGCACCGTGGGCCGGACGCGGCGGAGCGCCTCGAGCTGGGCGCGGTACGCGTCGCGCTCGGCCTGGTTGCGCACCAGGGCCTCGTCGACCTGCTCCAGCCGGTCCAGCAGCTTGCGCGCCGAGTCCTGCGAGAAGGCCTGGGCGCTGACGGCGCGCACGTCCACGTGTGTGACTTCGGCGCCCTGGGCCTCGACGCGGATGGAGGCGGGGTCCACGAAGCCGCGCAGCCGGGGAAGCTCCACGCGCTGGGCACCGGTGACGGTGACGGTGGCGGTGCGCACCACGCGCGCCCGGTCGCTGAAGACGGTGACGGAGGTGACGGGTGCGTCGGTGGCGGCCGGCAGCACGCTCGAGGCGAGCAGCCCGAGTCCGAGAAGGAGCATCCCGCCATGCTGTCCTCTTCAGGAAGCAACTGTCACCTTCTTCACCCGCTGTGTGGCCTCACGGGAGGGCGCCGGAAGCGGCGGCGGTGCCTCCCGGGGCAGGGGCAGCGTCGGAGAGTGCGTCGTCGCGCGCGCACGCGTCCTCTCATCGACACCGCCGGCGCAGGAGTCCTGGCCGCGCCAGTGCGCGTGCACAAGATGCCGCACGTCGCTACACGGCCGTGCCTCGCGGGACTTCCCCGGATGGCGCGGTGGGGGGTGAGCGCTCGTGAAGAAGACTCCACGCGGGTGGCTGGTCGTGGCCCTGTCCTGGGTCGTGCTGGCCTCGGGTTGCAAGTGCGGTGATGGGGACGAAGGCGGGCCGGGGACTGGTGGCAGTGGCCCGCCGCTGGCGGAGGACTCGGCGGAGTCCGGCGGCCGTGAGGTGACGCTGGAAATCACCGAGGTCTTCACCCGGCAGGCGGGCACGGCGCCGCTCCGGACCTCCTTCGTCACACAGGAGGAGATGGTGGCGCGCGCCCGGGTGCAGGGCGGCGACGCGAAGCTGGCGGAGGCCATCCGCTGGACGGTGCGCCCGGTGGGCACGCACACCGGACCCGCCGCCCCCGCCGAGGCGACGGGCGCGGAGCTGGTGTTCCGGGGCAGCTCGGCGCTGCCGCTCACCGGCAGCCGGGAGCCCAACCAGCCGCTGGAGTACGAGGTGGTGGCCTCGCTGGCGCTGGAGGGCCGCACGCTGGAGGCGAAGCTGCCGCCCACCACCTTCGTCCGCCAGGAGGAGGCGGACATCCTCCGGCAGGAGTACGTGGACTACGGCACGCAGTTCAAGCCGACGCTCGCCCACGTGCGCGTGCCGGGACGCCCCACGCTCAACCGGGGCAACTACACCGTCATCGTCGAGGAGAACCCGGGCGAGCTGGACCGGCTCGCGAGCGACCTGGAGGCGGAGGTGAACCGCCTGCTCAATGACGACGTGCAGGTGGTGCGGGTGGGCGCGCAGGCCCCGAGCCCCAGCTCCGTCGTGGTGTCCCCCGGCCCGTCGGTGCTGATGCTGGGGCCGCTGGGCGACACCGAGCCCAAGGGCGACGACGTGTGCGCGGGCAAGCGCATCAACAACGGCTGCTCGGGACCCATCCTCGCCGGGCCCAACCGCATCGCCGACACGCTCGCCAACAACCGGAAGACGCAGGTGAAGCTGGAGACCATCATCACCAGCGCGTACCGCAACCCGCAGCGCAACCGGTTCGTCGGCTCGAAGTCCATCGACAGCCGGCACACGCGGGGCATGGCCCTGGACCTGGACCCGCGCTTCCTCGCCATCCCGGGCAAGGACGCGAGCCACCTCATGTGCATCGTGGAGCTGGCGGGCATCCGCCTCGTCGGCGAGGACGACAGCTACAGCGAGAACGGCCCGACGACGTTCCTCGACTGCAACGACGAAGCCGCCGACCACGTCCACGTGGAGCGGTGAGCAAGGAGCGACCCATGACTTCGTTTCCGACCCGAATCGCCGGGCTGGCGCTGCTCGTCCCGGCGCTGGCCTGGGCCCAGGCGCCCGCGCAGCCTCCGGCCCCTTCGGAGCCGCCGCAGCCTCCGTCGGCCGCGCCGACGCCGTCGGTGGCGAAGCCCGCCGAGCTGTCCCCCGCGGGCACGGAGGGCATCCGCCTGGCGCAGGAGTCCTGTGCCTCGGATGGCTTCGACAAGGCCCGCTGCCAGAAGGCCATCAGCCTGCTCCAGGAAGCGGAGCGCACGGACCCGGACAACACGGACGTGCAGCTCGCGCTGGCGCAGGCGTACTGGAACACGTCGTACCGCGAGGCGCCGCAGGCCCGCTCGCGGGGGAGCCTGCGCGAGCGCGCGCTCGGCATCTACGAGAAGCTGGTGGGCCGCAAGACGAAGGACGCGCGGCCCTACTGGGAGCTGAGCCTGCGCAGGAAGAACAGCACGGAGCGGGTGCCGCTGCTCAGGCGCACGGTGGAGCTCAACCCCAAGCACCCGCAGGCGAACAAGGACCTGGCCCAGGCGGAGCTGAAGTCGGGCGAGGTGGACGCGGCGGTGAAGAGCTACGAGAAGCACCTGGAGGTGAGCCCGTACCGGGACTCGCAGGACGCGGTGGACCACCTGTCCTTCGCGAAGCGGCTGCAGCAGCTGGGGCGCTCCGACGCGGCGACGCGGCTGACGGAGCGGGTCTCCCGCCTCATGCAGGGCGAGCGCCGGGGCACGCGGTGCGAAATCTGGCGCTCCGTGGATACGAAGCTCTACGAGTCCGATGGCGCGCTGGCCCAGCGGGTGCGGTCGCTCTTGCCCTACTGCACGAAGACGGAGGACCTGGAGCGCGCGTCGGAGCTGGCGCGGGAGGGCCGGGTGGACGAGGCCATCAGCGCGGCGGAGCGCCAGCTGCAGGAGAACCCGAAGCCGGAGGAGACGCACGTGCTGCTGGAGAAGCTCTACAAGAGCAAGGGCCAGCTGCGGCGGGCGGCGGACACCGTGACACGTCACCTGCGCCAGGAGCCGGACGCGAAGGAGAAGTGTGAGCGCTTCCGCGCGCTCGCGCCCGACACGGCGCGCGCCATGCCGGAAGAAGAGCGGCGGGCGCTGGAGCGCGACTGTCCGCAGCCCGAGTGACGGCGGGCGCGGCCCAGGCGGCCGGCGGCGGGGGCCCCGAGGAGTCGGCCCTGGCCCGAGTGGCGGCGGGCGCGGCTCAGGCGGCCGGCGGTGTGGGCCCCGGAGAGTCCGCCTCTCCGAGGAACCGGCGCCGCAGCGTGCGCGTCACCTCCGCGTCCCAGCGGACGGAGAACACCTCCACGAAGGTGCGCCGCCAGCGCAGGGCACAGGCGAGGCACGCCAGCGTGACGGCGAGGCCGATGACGCTGTTCTGCCAGGAGGCGAGGTCCCACTGCCCGTCCCAGAACCACTCCCGCATGCTGGTGGGCCAGAAGTAGAAGATGGGCCAGCCGGGGCCGCTGCCCGCCAGGTCGCACAGCAGGTGGAGGTGGAAGGCGAAGAGCGACAGGCCGGCCACCCGGACGCGCTGCCGCGCCAGCGCCACGCACACCGCCATGGTGACGAGCGCGCCCACGTAGCCGTGGAAGAGGACGTGGTGATAGCGCCCGTAGAGCTCCTCACCGGCGAGCAGCGTGAGGCCGTCCAGGTCCGGCGCCAGCCCGGCGCACACGACGAGGATGCGGTCCCTGCGCTCGCGCAGGCCCTGGGCCGCGAGCCACGCGAGCTCGGCATGGATGATGGGATTCATGTCCATGCAAGCCTATGACGCCCGCGGCCCCGCGCGCCCCCAGGTCCGGACTCACCCTGGAATGGGCGAGCGGCGGGGCGTGCCCAGCAGCACCAGCGTGCGAGCCGCTACGTCCACGAGTGTGGAAGAGCATGGCAGGCAGCCTCCACCGCAGCAGGTGGGCCAGTCGCCCTCCGGCTCCCTCAGCAGGGGATACACGCAGCCGCGCAGCGAGTCCGGCAGCCCGGCCTCCTCGCATGCGGTCCGCAGTGCCGCCTGCACGATGGGGTCCTTCACGTCCAGCACGTGAGCACCCATAACGGAGAGCGCGCCCCCCGTCCCGCCTGCCCTCCCTTCTTTCCTATTGCAGAAAATCATTAGGAGCCTTACGACATGGGCACTGCGCTCCGGATACCCATGGCCTCGCCCGACACCCCCCTGACCCGCTACGAGCGGCTGAAGCGACTGGCCCAGCGCTTCCCCGAGCTCGACACGAGCGCCATCGAGACGGTCGTCACGCTGATGAAGATGTCCAATGATTTGTCCGGTGCCTTCGACGCGCACGTCGCACGGCATGGGCTGTCCATGGGGCGCTTCATCGTGCTCGTGCGCCTGTACTCCTCCGAGGAGACGGGGGACATGGCGCTGACGCCGGCGGACCTGGCGGAGAGCTCGGGCGTCAGCCGGGCCACCATGACGGGCCTGCTCGACACGCTGGAGAAGGACGGCCTCATCTCCCGCGAGGACCATCCCGAGGACCGCCGGATGTACACGGTGCACCTCACCCCGAAGGCCCGGCGCCTGCTCGAGGGCATGCTCCCCGACCACTACCGCCGCATCGGCGCGCTCATGGCGAACCTCAGCGAGGATGAGCGCACCACCTTGAGGACGCTGATGGCCAAGGTCGCCTCCGGCATCCCCGCGCTCCGGGACCCCTGAGCCCGGGGCTTCGGGACTACTGGGCCGCCTTGGGGTCCATCCAGAAGATCTCCCACTGGTGGCCGTCCAGGTCCGCGAAGCTGCGCTGGTACATGAAGCCGAGGTCCGAGGGCTCCTTCGTCTCCGTGCCGCCGCCCTCCAGCACCTTCTTCATGTATTCGTCCACCGCCGCCCGGCTGTCCACGGAGAGGGCAATGAGCGCCTCGGTCGTCGTGGTGGAGTCGGCAATCTCCTTCTTCCCGATGAAGCCCTTGAAGAAGGGCTTCACCAGCAGCATCGCGTAGATGTCCTCGCTGATGACCATGCAGGTGGCGTTCTCGTCCGTGAACTTGGGGTTGAACGTGTAGCCGAGCTTGCCGAAGAACTCGGTGGACCGCTTCAGGGACTGCACCGGCAGGTTGACGAAGATCTTGGTTCCCATGGTCGCTGCTCCTCTTCTCGGGGTGGGTCGGGCAGTGCGGACTCGGCCCTCAACCACGCGACGAATGGGCCTCCGGGAGATCGACACGGGATTTGTTCTTCCCTTTCCGCGCCGCCAAGTGGCCGTAACGACAGGGCTTCATGGCGCCGCCGCTGCTGAGGGTGTGCTCAGGGGTATAGTGACGCCATGAGCAATCCCGTGGGCCTGACCATCCGGACCGCGCAGATGGAGGTGCTCGCCGCCGACCTCCGCCAACGCTTCGAGGACCGCCTGCGCGAGGACCTGGTGCGCTACTGGCCGGACGCCTGCCGCGAGCTCGGAGACGCGGGCCTGCGCGGCCGGGTCCGCGAAGGCGTGGAGCGGGCCCAGGCGCATGGCGTAAGCGCGCAGCGCGACGTGCTGCGCTTCCTCAATGTCGTGTTCGCGCTCGGGCCCGGGTTCGAGTCCGACGTCCGCTACCCGTGGGCGGCAGACATCCTCGGCGCGCCGGGAGTCCCCGCGGCGGTGCGGATGGACCAGCTCTGCGCGCACGTCCAGCAGGTGCTGGGATGAGCGACTCCCGGGACAGCTTCGCGAACCTGGATGCGGCGGCGCGGAAGGAGTCCGACCAGCCGGTGGGCAGCCCCGTCCAGCCCTGTCCGTATGCCCGCAAGGTGCGCCTTCGCATTGCCCTGCGCGACGCGTCTTTCGGCGTCCAGGCGAACCGGCGCTACCAGCTCCAGGTGGGCGCCGAGATTTTCAAGGGCGTCACCACCCCGGAGGGGCTCATCGACCAGCTGCTCCCGTCGGATGCCACCGAGGCGCGGCTCCAGGTGTGGCCCGTCGAGGCGGAGGGCGCGCGTCCGCGGGTGTGGAAGCTGGAGCTGGGCAAGCTGCTTCCTGCCTCGATGCTCGAGGGCGCACAGGCGCGGCTGGTGAACCTCGGGTTCGCCAGCGAGCGGAGCGGCACGGCCGGTCCGAAGACGAAGGCGGCGCTGGGCTCCTTCCAGGCGCTGTTCCAGCTCGAGGAGACGGAGACGCTGGATTCGGCGACCCAGAAGCGCCTGGACGAGGTCTACCGCCAGCCGGAGGCGGTGGCGGAGACCGGCGTCCACTGGACGCCGCCGGTCTCCAAGCCGTTCAAGCCCTCACAGACACGCGCGGCGAACCCGCCGGTTGCCCGTGTCCGCGATGAATAGGTTGCGCCCGGCCAGGTCCACGGCGATGCCCCGCGGGGCGCTGATGTTCGCGGCGGTGGGCTGACCCCCATCTCCCGCGAAGCCGTTGGCGCCGCTGCCGGCCACCGTGGAGATGGTGCCGTCCTGCACCTTGCGGACGCGGTGGCTGCCCGAGCAGCTGATGTAGAGCACGCCGGCGTTGTCCACGGACAGCCCGCTCGGCGTGTCGAGCCGCGCGAGCGTCGCATTGCCATTGTCGCCCGTCATGCCCTGGACGCCGGTGCCCGCGACGGTGGTGATGTCGCCGGTGTCCAGCTCGATGCTCCGGACGCGGTGGTCCCCCACCGTGGCGACGAACACGTCGCCGGAGTCGGCCACGGCCAGGGCGATGGGGTCGTGGAGCTGGGCGGCGTTCGCGGCACCGCCGTCCCCGCCGAAGGCCCCGGTGCCGTCGCCCGCATAGGTGCTGATGCGCCCGGTGGCCAGCTCGACCTTGCGGATGCGGTGGTTGCCCCGGTCGCAGATGTAGAGCACCTGTGTCTCGCTGTCGAAGCCCACGTCCGTGGGGGTGTGCAGGCGCGCGGCCGTGGCCAGCCCGTTGTCGCCCTGGAAGCCGGCCGTCCCGTTGCCCGCGACGAGGGAGATGAGCCCCGTCGTCAGCTCGACCTTGCGGACCCGGTGGTTGCCGGAGTCGGCGATGAACAGGATGTTGTGCTTCGGGTCGTACGCCGTCCCCATGGGCGTGTGCAGCCGCGCGTTGAGCGCCAGCGTGTTGGAGTCCCCCGTGCTCGCGTTGGTGCCGTCACCGGCCACGGTCGACAGGGTCCCGGCGGCGACCTTGCGGACGCGGTGGTTGCCGCCATCGGCGATGAACACCGCGCCGGAGCCCGGGGTGATGGCCAGGGGGCCCTGGAGGCGCCCCGCGGCCGCGCCGCCCCCGTCTCCCTGGAAGCCCGCGGTCCCACTGCCCGCATACGCGGCGATGTTGCCGGTGTTCGTGTCGACGACGCGCACGCGGTGCTGGTTCTGGTCGACGATGTAGACGGAGGTGCCGTTCACGGCCACCGCGACGGGCGCGTCCAGCCGGGCGGCCGTGGCCGCGCCACCGTCGCCATTGTTGCCCGCATGGCCCGTGCCCGCGAACGTGTCGATGTCACCGCCGTCCACGACGCGGATGCGCCGGTTGCCACTGTCCGCGATGTAGACGATGCCATTGTCGTCGACCGCCACCCCGGTGGGGGCATTGAGCCGGGCATTCTCCGCGGCCGCGCCATCTCCCAGGAAGCCCTGCGTCCCGGTTCCCGCGAAGGCCTTCAGCCCTCCCACGGTGCTCCACCGCACGCGGTGGTTGCCGCTGTCGGCGATGTACAGGTTGCCACCGCCGTCCATGCAGATGCCCCGGGGCGTGCGCAGGTTCGCCGCCGTGGGCGGGCCATCGTCACCGGTGTTGCCCGCGACGCCGCCCACGCCCACCACCGTCTGGATGCGCCCGGTGGCCAGCGCCACGGCGCGGACGCAGTGGTTGCCCGAGTCGGAGATGTACAGCAGCCCGTCGTGGTCGTCGAAGGCCAGGCCCATGGGCGCATTCAGGTGCGCGGCCGTCGCCGGGCCGCCGTCGCCCGCGAAGCCCTGGGTCCCATTCCCGGCCAGCGCGGAGATGATGCCCGTGGACAGGTCGACCTGCCGCACGCGGTGGGAGACGGCGTCGGCGATGAAGAGGAGGTTGCGTCCCGGGGCCACGGCGAGCGCCGTCGCCTGTCTCAGGCTGGCGGCGGTCGCCTGCGCGGCGGAGTCACCCTGGTAGCCCTGGTTCCCATCTCCGGCCAGCGCGGTGATGAGGCCGGTGGAATTCACCTTGCGGACGCGGTGGTTTCCGCCGTCGGAGACGTAGAGGTTCCAGTTGTTGTCCTGGGTGACGTGTGAGGGTGTGGTGAACCGCGCGGCGGGGGCCCGCCCTCCATCCCCGGTGTTCGCGTTGTTCCCATCCCCGGCGAAGGTGATGACGTTGGCCGGGAACATCCCCTGGAAGTAGTGGACGGACAGCGAGCAGGGGCCATTCGGACACGTGCGGGGAATCCGGTGGCAGCCCACCTGGGGCGCACCCGAGGCGGCGGCGAGGGCCACGCGGGCCGCCGCCACCGCCGCGCTCGCGACCTGGTCGATGTGGCCGCTGGGCGTGCCGACGATGGCGGCGATGGCGCCAATCCTGGGCAGCAGCTTCGCATTCTCGTTGTTGGTGAGCGTCGCCGGGCGCCCGGCGTGGGGGTTGATGGCGATGGCGGGCACGAGCGCGGCCGCCGCGGAGAGGGCGGCCCGGATGTCATCCCGCAGTCCACCCAGCTGCAGCGCCGCGACCGCCGCGGCGGCGGGGGGCTGGTGGGCCTGCGACAGGCCGCCCGTCTGGCCGATGAGGGCCTGGGCCGCCGCCGCCACCGCCGTGCTCACCGCGTCGCGCAGCGCGTCCGTCGTCGGGACGTTGGCAGCGCCGCGTGCATGGACCGCCGTGCGGAACTCCTGGAGGAAGTCCGCCGGAATGGCCTCCCCGGCCGCGCGCCGGGTGGTCGCATGGTTCGCGCAGCCGTAGGCCTCGGCGGCGGCGTACCGGGCCTGTGAGGGCAGCCCGAGCCCGGGGTCCTCGGCGAGCAGGCCATCCACCATCGTCCGGACCCAGCCGGAGACCTCCTGGGCCACCTTGGCGGCCGCCACCATCACGCACTCCACGGCGGCGCGGGCCATCTCCTGCGCGTTGGGATGGTTCGCGGCGTTCGCCGTCGCGACGGCCACGTTGAGGGCCGCGGTGACGGTGGCATGGACCGCGCCGCCGCCCGCGAGGGCCATCGTGTTCGCGACCTGGGCCAGGGTCTGCGCGGGGGCCTGCACGGCGGGCACACTCAGGGCCGCGGCGACCGCGGGCACCCGGGCCTCGTGGGCGGCCTGGAAGGCGGCTCCGACGGCGACCGCGTCCCCGTTGGCCAGCCCGCCCTCGTACAGTTCGACCTCCGCCGAGGTCGCCGCCAGCAGCGACACCGCCGCCCGGTTGATGGCGAGCGCATTCGCGCCGGGGGCCACCGAGCACGGGCCCAGGGCGGCACCCGGCCACACCAGCCCCACGTTGCCGCGGGGCCCCGCGAACCGGGCGGTGACCTCCGCGCCGCCGGTGTCCATCCGGTGGTCGTCGTCCCAGCCGCGTCCCTCATAGGCGGCGGCGCCCCGGTTTCCGTTCGGGTGGCCGTACTCGTTGCCCCACCCGAAGGAGTACGCCAGGAGCACGGGCTGGCCCGCCGCGGGCCTGGGGATGTAGGCCGCATGTCCGACGGCCGCGCCATGGTGCCCGGCCACCATGCCCACGCACGTCCCGTCGCAGCCGTGAGGCGCGGTGTTCTGCGCCCGGTGCCGCTCGAAGGTGCAGTCACCGGTGAGCAGCATGAACTGGTTGGCCCCGCCGGGCTCCTGCAGCCGGAGCGCGAGCCCCGAGTTGTTGGTGTCCTTGCCGGAGACCTTGAACACACGGAAGTGCGAGTACGTGGAGTGGGCCATGGCCGGCGCGTTGGCGTGGTTCTCGTCCGGCCAGCAGTTCAGGGTGCCGGCGTTTGCCACGTACGTCTTCATGCCATGCCCCGCGGCGCTGGCCGCGATGGCCTGGCGCCAGGCCGTGGCGCCGGAGTCCTGGGACGGTGCGAGGCACACCAGGTTGTTGAGGTTGCCCAGGCCAATCTGCTCGGACATGCTCCGGTAGTGGTCCTCGTCCCAGTGCGACTGGATGAAGAGGCTGTAGTTGACGTCGAGGCAGAACGTCGGCGCCGGGTGGGGATAGGTGAACTGGCTGCCGTTCATCCCTCCGCCCATGTCGTAGTAGATGAAGGGCCGCCACTCGTCATTGAAGACGACGTTGCAGTTGCCCTGCCCCACGTCACACACCACCACGAACCGGGGGATGGTGTCCGGACCCACCGGGAACCAGTTGTTGAGGAGCGTGTCCGCGGTGGCCTGCACGAGATTGACCCTGGCCATGGCTCAGTTGTCTCCCGGGTTGTGGCCCTGAAGGCCGATTTCCAGCGTGCGCAGCTTGCGCAGCCCGCTCTGCGTGGGACGGATGCGGGCAATGCCCGTGATGAAGACGGAGTCCTCCCGTCCGGAAGAGCCGACCCGGGCCGGGTTGGTGTCGTTCCAGGCCGGCAGGTACCGGGCGACCTCGAGGTACGCGCCCTCGTCCGGGCGGTCTTCCCGGCAGAACACCTCCACCCAGTTGCCGACGTAGAAGGAGGGCCGGCCCTGGTCGTCCCTCACCAGCTCGTCGCGCAGCCGGTCCTCGAGGTGGCAGACGTCGAGCACGCAGAAGCCCGAGGCATGAGCGCTGGTGTGCCAGTTCGGGAAGTCGCGCAGGTCGTCCCTGAAGCCATCGAACCAGTCGGCGACGAAGGCCTCCAGCAGCACATGGAGGTTGTCCACGCCGCGCGAGTCCTCCGGCGACTTGTCGCGGATATAGGCGTAGTAGCGCAGCACGGGGTTCTCCTCCCGGAGCGCGTCCTGCATCCTGACCTCGCCCTCGTCGTAGAGGAGGACCTGGTGCACCACGACCGGGGGGGCGTCCTGTGCCACGCAGCCCTCACCGCAGGCCGGGCCCTGATTGCAGATGACGCACAGCAGCCGGTCGCAGCGCTGGCATGCCTGGAGCTCTTCGTGGACGCGGGGGTTGAGGCACGGGCGTGGCATCCACGGTTCATATCAGGTGCGCGAGCCCCTTCGGCGCGGGCCGGGGAGCTCGCGCGCGGAGGCCTCGAGAAAAAAGGCGGGCCCACCCTTTTCGGATGAGCCCGCCGGAGACTTCCCTGACGTCGGTGGCGTCTAGCGGCGCGCGCGGGCGCGAGCCTCGGCGGGCTTGCGCCGACGGCCGACCAGCGCGGCCACGGCGAGCAGCCCCGCGGCGATGAGCGGCACGCCGCCCGTGCCCGTGGCCGAAGCGCCGCAGCCCTGGGGCGCGCCGCCGGGCGCGTCACCCGGAGCGCCCGTGCCGGGCAGGTCGTCGCCAGGCATCACGCCCAGGCCCGGCTGGTTGCCCAGCACGGGGGCCGGCGTCTCGGCCACCGGCGCCTCGGGCCCGGTGCCCGGGACTTCCGGCTCGGAAGGCGTCGTGGGCAGCTCGGGCACGCTCACCACCGGAGGCGTCGGCTCGGGAGTGGGCTCGGGAGTTGGCGCCGGGGCCGGCGGCATCACGTCCTCCAGCTTGGAGGCCATGGTGAAGCCGTCGTGGTAGACGTAGGCCTCTGGGCGGATGGAGTCATCCCGGTACAGGCCGAGCTTCAGGTAGTTGAACTCGCTGCCGTACTGCGTGGCGGCATACGTCTTGGGCACCGCGAGCTCGCCGTTGTGCCACAGCTGCACGTAGCCGACCTTCTTGTTGGAGGACCACTTCACCTCCAGCACGAAGTCGTGCCACTGGCCGCGGTCCAGCGGGGCCTGCCACACAACAGGGCCGCTCGCGCCGCCCACGCGCATGTTCATCTCCTCGCCGCGCACGAAGAACTCCAGCGGCGGCGAGCCGCAGCACCCTTCCTGGTGCCACTGGGCGAAGACCTGCCAGCTGTCCGCGCTGGGGTAGTTCTTCGGGAACTGGGTGCTCCACTTGTAGAACCACGTGGAGCCGGCCTTCTCCTGGCTGATGTAGAGCAGCTCGTTGCGGTTGCCACTGGCACCGATGGGGTCATCCCCCTGGCGCACGGTGGCCTTCAGCGCATAGCGGCCCTCACGAACGACGTCCGACACGACCTGGAGGCGGCTGTTGGCGACGCTCTGGGACCGCGTCCACTGCGAGATGTTTCCCGTCTCGAAGTCGCCCTTCCACACGGTGCCTGCGGAGGCGAGCGCGGGAAGCAGAGACAGCATGGCGACGAGGCGAAGGAGATGCGGCAAGCGAGGTCCTTTCGTTCCGGGTTGGCGCATAGGGACACTCGGGCGGGCTGGCCACTTCCCGCTCGTGCCCCCCTGCCAACCCCCACTCGTCCAGGGGCTCGCCCTGCGGGACGGGGGGCTGGCGACCCACCCCGCGGCCGCGGCTCCCGCCGCCAGCAAGGTTGAGGTCGCAATGATTCCAGCGGGATGCGCGGAGGATGCTGCTCAAGGATTCCGCCGTACTCCGTCTCTTCTCCAGGCCGCCCGGTTTCCGGCCTGGCCGCTGGCCGTAATGCGGCCAGTCAGGACGGGGAGGGGGCTCCAGAGGTCAGGAGCAGGGCTTCAGCAAGGCATGGAATTCAACGCTGGGCAGCCCGCGTGGACAGGGATTCCGTGGAATGAGGAACGTCTGGACCCCCCGGGTCTGGACCGAGCCGTCCGGCGCGAGGTCGGCGGTACAGGGTTGTTGGTGTAGAACGCGGTAGGTGGGCGGCTGCGTGGGGGTGTCGCCCGAGGGGGCAGTATGTTGAAGCCGGCGTACGACAAACTCCTGGTGCTGGCGCTGGCTACGCCCGTGCTCGTCCTGACGGTCTTCCTGGCGCGGGCTCCCTCCAAGGGGAGTGGTGGCGGCGTGCCGGCCCAGTTCTGGGCCGAGCGGCGCGCGTCCGCCCGTATCGAGGCCCGGCTGACGCACCCGGAGGCAGACAAGCACCGGCCGCGCACGTCGTCCGGTGGCTGTCCCGTGCCCCCCGAGCCCATCCCCCTGAGGGAGCTGGCGCGGCTGGAGGAGGCCGGGGACTGGGGTGGCATCGCCGCCGCCTATGCCCTGCAGGGCGAGTGGAACCAGGCGGCCTCCTTCCTGGAGCGGATGCCCGAGTCCCCGGACCGCGACAGCGACCTGGCCGCGGTGCACCTGGCGCGCGGCGCCCACGAGCAGGCCCTGCGGCTGCTGGACGCGGTGCTGACCTCCCACCCCAAGCACCCCCAGGCGCTGTGGAACCGCGCGCTGGTGCTCCAGGAGATGGGGCTCACCATGAAGGCGGCGGAGACCTACGAGCAGGTCGCCACGCTCAACGAGCAGGGCTGGGGCCGCGAGGCGCACGCGCACGCGCTCACCCTGCGCGAGGAGACGCTGGAGCGCGCCCGCAGGTGGCAGGCCGCGCGGGACGCCACGCTGGCGCTGATGGAGGACGGCGCCCAGAAGCCGCTGCCGCTGGAGGAGGCGCGCCAGCACCCCGGCGTCGTCCGGCAGAACCTCTATGACGTGGTGCGCTCGGCCACCTCCAAGGAGCGTGCGCTGGAGCTGCTGCCGCTGGCGCAGGAGCTGGACAAGCTGCAGGGCGGCTCCGCCATGAGCGACTACGTGCGGCGCGTGGCGGCGCGGGACTTCGCGCGGCGCGGCCCGCTGGCGAAGGGCTACGCGGAGCTGGTGAAGGGCCACCTGGGCGAGCTGGAGCGGGTGCGGCAGCAGGCCCGCGCCTCCGGCGAGGGCGACGTCTTCCTGGGCACGCTGCTGCTGGCCAAGGCCACGCAGGGGCCCAACCTGGAGGAGGCGCGCGCGGAGGTGGGCCGCCAGCAGGACCCGTGGCTCCAGCTCATCATCGAGCGCGAGCTGGCCCGCAAGGAGGTGGCGGAGGGCACGTGGTGGAAGGCCGAGCAGCGCATCTTCGCCGCGCTCCAGCGCTGCCGCGAGGGGGCCTTCTCCGCGCGCTGCGTGGACCTGGAGCTGCGCCTGACGATGCTCTACATCGACCTGCAGCGGCTCACCGAGGCGGAGCAGCACGCGCGCACCGCGTGGTCCTGGGCGCGCCAGCTGCGCGAGTGGCACCTGGAGTTCACCGCGCTGGAGACGCTGGTGCACGCGGCGCGCTCGCGCAACGACTTCGCCAGCGCCCGGGCCTATGTGGAGGAGTGGGCCGCGCGGGGCGGGCGCAACGGGGACTGCTACTGGTCCCGCGTCAACCTGGCGCACATCTACTACCTGGACGCCAAGCTGGAGCCCGCGCGCCGGGAGCTGGACGCGGCGGTCTCATGCCCGGGCGCGAAGCTGGACCCGATGTTCGCGGCGACGCTGGCGGAGCTGGCCCGCACGCACCAGGGGCCGAACGACCTGGAGCTGCTCAAGCGCGCCATCGGCGGCACCCAGACGCTCGTCTACGAGCTGCCGGGGCACTTCTCGTATGCGCGCTACCTCGAGGGCCGCTACGTGATGGAGCAGGACCGCGCGCGCGGCGAGGCGCTGCTGCGGCAGACCATCGACGAGACGAAGAAGCTGCCGCGCAGCGACACGCTGGCGCGCGAGGCCTGGGCGCTGAGCAACTCCACGCTCATCTCCGAGGCGGGACGCGCGGGGGACTTCCCCAAGGCGCTGGCGCTGATGGTGGACCAGCTGGACACGCCCGCGCCGAAGCGCTGCTCGCTGGGGCTGTCCGTCCACGGTGAGCGCACGACGATTGTCGTGCAGGGGCCGGGCGGCGAGGTGAAGGGGCACTACGACGCGGACCGCAAGGAGAGCTTCGCGCGCATCAGCTCGTCGCGCCTCATCCCGGAGCCGCTGCGGCAGGTGCTCCGCGGCTGCGAGCAGGTGGACGTCTTCGCGTGGCCGCCGGTGCTGGGGCGCACGGACCTGTTCCCCGCGGAGGTGGCCTGGAGCTTCCGGCTGGGCCGGGGCGCGCGGGCCCAGGCGGCGGCGCCGACGCCGCAGCGGCTGGTCGTCTCCAGCGTGGAGGCACCCTCGCTGCTCCAGCTCCCCCGGCTGCCGGCCTGGACGCCGCCGCCGGACCCGGAGCCCACGGCGATGCAGGTGCTCACCGGCTCGGAGGCCACGCCCTCGCGCGTGCTGGCCAGCATGAAGGCCGCCACCGAAATCGAGATTCACGCTCACGGCCTGGTGGACCCCACCATCTCCGACGCGTCGCTGGTGGTGCTCTCCCCCGAGGGAGACGGCCGCTACGCGCTCACCGCGGACGCCGTGCGCGAGCAGAAGCTGTCGGGCGCGCCCCTGGTGTTCCTGGCCGCGTGCAGCGCGGGCCGCACCACCACGTCCGCCTCCTACGAGCCGTTCAGCCTGCCCGCCGCCTTCATCGACGCGGGCGCGCGGGCGGTGCTGGCCTCCACCGTGGACATCCCCGACGCGGCCGGCCGCTTCTTCGACGGCGTGCGCCAGCGCATCCGCGCGGGCACCGCCCCCGCCCTGGCCCTGCGCGACGAGCGGGTGAAGTGGCTGACGCGAGACGCCCGCGCCGCCTGGACGCGGCACATCCTGCTCATCGAGACGGGGGACTGAGGGCCCTACCGGGGCTCGGGCAGGTACGTATTTCCGCCGGGCACCTGGAAGTGGTGGAACGTCACGGACGCGCTCACGTCCAGGGCGCGCACCCAGTGCCACCAGCCCAGGGGGATGAAGAGCAGCTCCCCCGGCTCCACCACCGCCTCCACCACGTTGGCCTCCGCGTAGAGGGGGAAGGCCTTCAGGTCCGGGTTGCCCGCGTCCACGTGGCTGAAGGTGCCCAGGCGCGAGTACACGAGGTGCCGCTGGAAGGAGGGCACCATCCGCACGTGCTTGCGGCCCATCACCTGCGCCAGCAGCACGTTCATGTTGTCGTGGTGCAGCGGGGTGACGGTGCCCGCGGGGCCCAGGAGCAGCGTCATCATGTCCGGGCGGATTTCCGGGGCGATGATGCCCCGCGGGGCGCGCACGTCTTCGCGCAAGGGCGCCAGCGCGTCCCGGCGCCAGTTCTCGTTGCGCGGCACCATGTAGTAGTCGTTCGTCTCGCCCCCCGTCGCCACCATGCGCAGGTAGTCGCGAAAGCGCATGGAGGTGCGGTGCTTCTCCGCCTGGGGGGAGTGCTCCGGGTTCGCGTTGCGCCCCGTCATCACCTCCACCTCCGCGTCCCCCGCCTTCTCCGCCAGGTAGGACAGGGACCAGCGGCCCAGCGCGGGCCAGTCCCCCATCATCCCCGTCAGCACCACCGGCCGGTGGCCGAAGTAGTACTGGGTGAAGAACGCCTCCGGGGTGAGGTCCGCCCGCTTCTCCAGGGCCCGGTGGTGCCCGGCCTGGCGGTGGAGGTTGCTGTACGAGTCCATGACGGACTCCATCCAGGCATACCGGCGCCCCAGGCGCTGGCAGGCCTGGAAGTAGGGGTGGGCCGCCACGGCCGCCACCTCCTCACGCGCGACGTCCTCCGCCACGCCGGCACCCACCAGGGCCTGTCGCGCCGCGTCCTCGCCCAGCCCCAGCGCCAGGTTTTCAACCAACCACAACCGCCACTCGTGGGAGAGGCGGGGCTTATCCATGCTCATTGAGAACTCTCTGGATTCCAGGGTCCATCTCGACCGCCGGCCTCTCACGGAATCGCTTCCGGCATGCTAAGGACACCGACGTCTCAAGTTTCCACTGACTACCCACTCCGTGTGCTGTCTGTAATCAGTCCGCACACAGACTTAGTGTGCTGTCCGTCCCCGGCCAGCATGAGGAGCGAGCGCCATGACGACCGGTGCCACCCCTTCCGCGACGACTCCCACCGCCGACGCCGAGCCCCTCGTGCGGAGCAACTACGTGGACTGCTCCACCACCGAGGCCCTGCAGCGCCAGCGCCAGCCGACGCCCCTGCCGACGACGCCGCCCCTGGTGGACGCGGACGGGGCGGCACCCGAGTCTCGCTGATCCCCTTGCCCGGACAGGGTTTTTCCACCCTCCCGGGCATTTTCCTGTCCGGCGCGCTCTTTTTCTTTCCAAGGAATAAGGCGTCGCGCGTTTCTGACTGGGAAACCACCAGCAGCGCAAGCGTGGGGCATCATGGCAAACCTCTTCAACCGGGAGCGGAGACGCTTTGAAGCGTTCATCCGTCAGCACCGGCCGGGCCTGTTGGGCCTGGCCCGCCGGTTGTGCGCCCGCTCCAGTCTGGAGCCGGAGGACCTGGTTCAGGAGACCTTCGAGCGGGCGATGCCGGAGTTCGAGCACCTGAAGGACAGGACGGACTCGGCGGCAGCGGCCTGGCTGTGTACGACCATGACGAACCGCTTCCTGGACTACTGCCGCCGTCAGCGGACGGAGTCCCGGGGGCTGCCTCACCTGGCGCTGGTGCAGGACATGGCGGGTACACCGGAGGAGCCCCGGGAGAACTGGGAGCTGGTGCACACCGAGGGTTTCCAGAAGGCGATTGATCAGCTCAAGCCGCACCTGCGTGACGCCTACCGGCTGCACGCGGAGGGCAAGCGGTACACGGCCATCGCCGAGCATTTCAACGTTCCCGTGGGCACCGTGGGCAGTTGGCTCACGCTGGCGCGCCGGGACCTGAAGGAACTGCTGCTGCCCCAGGTGGCGGTAGCCCGGGAGCAGGGGGCGACGAGCTCATGAACACGACACCATGCAGCAAGCTGCATCTCTTCGTAGACGGCGAGCTGTCGGCGACGGAGGCGGATGCATTCCGCAACCACCTGACGCGGTGTGCCGACTGTGAAGTGGGGCTGAGGGATTTGCTCCAGCTGGAGCTGCTCGCGACGAGGGCGCTGGCGGGCACGGAGGCGGAGGCGCCGGAGGGCGGCGGCAAGGTGACGCGGCTGCGGCCGTGGCTGAGCCGGGCGTACCGGACGGCGGTACCGGTGGCGCTGGCGGCGGGGCTGGCGGCGGTGGGGGTGGTGCGGATGCAGGCGGAGCCGGAGCTGCCGGGTGAGGTGTGGCTGGCGAGCGCGACGGAGCGGACGCTGGACGCGCGGCTGAGCCACCCGAAGGCGGACCGCTTCCTGCCGTACGTGCCGATGCGCGGCACGGCGCACTCCATGGACGTGCTGCCGCTGCGGCCGCTGGCGGAGCTGGAGGAGCGCAAGGACTTCAGTGGCATCGCCGCGGCGTACGCGCTGCGCGGGGACTGGCAGCAGGCGGAGGCCTTCCTGGCGCGGGCGCCGGAGTCGGCGGACAAGGACAATGACCGCGCGGTGGTGGTGATGCGCCGGCAGCGGTGGGAGGAGGCGCTGGGCCTGCTGGGCGGGGCGCTGCGCCAGGAGCCGAAGCACGCGCAGGCGCTGTGGAACCGCGGGCTGGCGCTGCACGGGCGCGGGCTCTTGAAGCAGGCGGAGGCGTCCTTCCGCGAAGTGGCGGCGCTGCCGGACCAGGACGAGGGCTGGAAGCAGGAGGCCGAGGCCCGGGCGAACGACCTGCGCAACAAGCGCGAGTCGGAAGGCGCGCGGTGGCGCCAGCTGGTGAGCGAAGCGTCCGCGCAGCTGTCCGAGGGCAAGGCGGACGTCGCGCAGCTGGTGCAGCAGCCGGCGGTGGCGCGCGAGGCCCTCTACGAGACGGTGCGCACGGCCACCACGCCGGGCGCGGTGACGGCGCTGCTGCCGCTGGCGGCGGAGCTGGACCGGGTGGGTGGCGGCACGGTGCTGCAGGACTACGTCAATGACATGGCGGCGCGTGACTTCGCCGTGCGCGCCCCGCTGGCCCGCGAGTACGCGAAGCTGCTGAAGGGCGAGGGCACGCCGGGCGTGCTGGACACGCTGCGCCGCTCGCAGGAGTGGGACCTCTACTTCGGCGCGCTGGTGCACACGGGTGAGGCGGCGAAGGACGCCGAGGCGCTCCAGGCGCTCCAGCGGTTCGCGTATGGCTCGAGGGACCCGTGGCTGAGCATGCTGGCCGAGCGCGAGCGCGCCCGGAGCGAGGACCTGGCGGGCCGTCAGAGCAGCGCGGAGCAGATGCTGCTGGCCACGCTGCGCTCCTGCGAGGCGCACCGCAAGCTGCTCAACTGCTCGGAAATCTACTGAAGCACGAGGCTTGAGACGCCCGGCCCCGGCTCGATGCCGGAGCGCCAGGGCTTCACGGGAGGCCGGTCCGAGAGGGCCGGCCTCGTTTGTTTTCCGCGGGGCGCGTGTCGTCCACCGGGCGGAGGCGGCGACGCGGGAGGGCCAGGAGCGCGCGGGGCGTGGCAGGCTCCGGAGACGGCCCCCTCCAGGAGCACCCGCATGCCCCCGTCCGCACCGCGCAACATGAGTGACTACGAGGCCACCCGCCGCGACTTCCGGTGGGAGCGGCCCGAGCACTTCAACTTCGCCACCGACGTGGTGGACCGGCACGCCCGCGAGCGGCCGGACGCGCTGGCGATGCTCTGGTCCGACGAGGCGGGACGGGAGCGGCGCTTCACCTGGGAGGACCTGCGGCAGCACTCGCTGCACGCCGCGCGCTTCCTCGCGGGGCAGGGGCTGCGCAAGGGGGACAGGACGTTCATCATCATGCCGCGCGTACCGGAGTGGTGGTTCCTGGTGCTGGGGTGCATCCGCGCGGGCATCGTCTTCATGCCCGGCACGCCCATGCTCACCGTCAAGGACATCCGCTACCGGCTGGAGGCCGCGAGCGCCAGCGCCGTCATCGCCGACGTGGGCTGCCTGGACCGCTTCGAGGGGCTGGCGGGCGCGGGCCGGGTGAAGACCTGGGTGGCGGTGGGGGAGGGCGCGCCCTCGCCGTGGGTGCGCTACTCGGTAGACGCGGACGTGGGCGCGCAGGCGGCGGGCTTCGAGCCCACACGCGCGGAGGACCCGCTGCTCATCTACTTCACGTCCGGCACCACGGGCATGCCGAAGATGGTGCTGCACACGCAGGCAAGCTACGGGCTGGGCCACGTGATTACCGGGCGGTACTGGCTGGATTTGACGCCGGAGGACCGGCACCTGACGCTGAGCGACACCGGCTGGGCGAAGTGCGCGTGGGGCAAGCTCTTCGGGCCGTGGAGCCAGGGGGCGTGCAACGTCGTCTACGACTTCCGGGGGCGGTTCGAGCCGGCGAAGCTGCTCGGGGTGCTGGAGTCCCAGCGCGTCACCACCTTCTGCGCGCCGCCCACCGCGTGGCGGGCCCTGGTGCTGCAGGAGCTGAAGGGCTTCGACCTGTCCTCGCTGCGGCACACGGTGAGCGCGGGCGAGCCGCTCAACCCGGAGGTCATCGACTCGTGGAAGGCGGCCACGGGGCTGCACATCCGCGAGGGCTACGGGCAGACGGAGACGGTGATGGTGGTGGGCATGTTCCCCTCGGTGGAGCCGCGCGTGGGCTCCATGGGCAAGCCGTCGCCGGGCTTCACGGTGGGCATCATCGACGACACGGGCCGCGAGGTGGCGGACGGGCAGGAGGGCGACATCGCCGTGCGCGTGGCGCCGGAGCGGCCGGTGGGCCTGTTCCAGGAGTACCTGGGGGATGACGCCGCCAACCAGGCCTGCCGGCGGGGGGACTGGTACGTGACGGGAGACAGGGCGGTGCGGGACGCGGAGGGCTACTTCTGGTTCGTGGGCCGCGCGGACGACGTCATCAAGACGTCCGGCTACCGGGTGGGCCCCTTCGAGGTAGAGTCCGCGCTGCTGGAGCACGCGGCGGTGGCGGAGTCGGCCGTCATCGGCGTGCCGGACGAGAAGATTGGCCAGCGCATCAAGGCGTACGTGGTGCTGGCCCCGGGCCACGTCGCCTCCCAGGCGCTGGCGAAGGAGCTCCAGGAGCACGTGAAGCACACCACGGCGCCGTACAAGTATCCGCGCGACATCGAGTTCGTCACCGAGCTGCCCAAGACGGTGAGCGGCAAGATTCGGCGCGCGGAGCTGCGGGCCACGCCGCCGAAGCCCGCGTAGGTTTCACGCTCACGCCTCGAAGCGGCGGAGGGTGAAGATGGACATTTCCGGGTCCGCGCCGATGCGGTATTTCCGGCCACCGCGTCCGTAGCCCAGGCCGCGATTCACGTAGAGCACGTTGCCTCGCAAGTCGTAGCGCCCACGCACATAGGGCGAGTCGAGCGCGGCATAGACCCGCTCGGTGATGCCCCGGACGTAGACCTGTCCGCCGTGCGTGTGGCCCGACAGGCAGAGCAGGCCCTGGGACTCCGGCAGGGAGTCGGCGGTGATGGGCGTGTGCGCGAGCACCAGGCGCGAGCCCGACGTCGGCGCGCCCCGGAACGTGGCCTCCACGTCCGCGTGGCCGCTGCGCGCGTCATCCACGCCGAGCACGGTCAGCGGGGCGCCCCGTATCCGGGTCACCGTGTGCGTGTTCTGGAGCACGGTGATGTTCGCGCGCTCCAGGCCCTGGCGCAGGTAGGCCGGCGCCGTCCAGTGGTCATGGTTGCCGAGCACCGCGAAGGCGGGGATGTGGATGCCCGTGAGGAGCTCCTGCACGCGCTCCAGCGGGTCTCCCTTGTTCGTCACGTAGTCCCCCGTGAGGACGACCAGGTCCACGCCCTCGCGCTCCAGCATCCGCACCGCGTGGATGATGCGCCCGTCCGGCGTCGACGGGCCGATGTGCAGGTCCGATAGCTGGGCCACCCGGAGCCCCTCGTGCGCCGGGTCCAGGCCCCGGAGGGCCACGTCCACTCGCGAGATTTCGAACTCCCAGGTTCCTCCTTTCGGACGCACGACCTTCTCCACATACGGGGTGGCGAGCACTGCCGTGCTGCCCAGGACGAACTGCCTTCGACTCATGCGCACGTGGGTCCTCCTCCAGTGAATGGAAGGAAGGGTGTCCCGGAGGTGTGGACCCGGAGTGCTCCCGGGATGAAACGTGTGTGAAACGTGTGGGGACGGCCTGCTCCACGCGCCCGCGTGACATACGCTTCCCTGCACATGGCGCACCTGCTGCTCATCGACGACGACGTGGCGCTGCTCGACGTGCTGTCCCTGTCCTTCGAGGACGCGGGCCACCGGGTGACGTGCGCACGGGACGGCAGGGAGGGGCTGGAGCGGCTGCGCCAGGACAAGCCGGACCTCATCGTCAGCGACGTCAACATGCCGGGCGTGGACGGCTTCACGCTCTGCCGGGGGCTGCGTGGCGCGGGGGACGCGACGCCGCTCATCCTCCTCACCTCGCGCGACAGTGAAATCGACGAGGCGCTGGGGCTGGAGCTGGGGGCGGACGACTACGTGAGCAAGCCCTTCAGCACCCGGGTGCTCCTGGCGCGCGTGGCGGCCCTGCTGCGCCGGGAGGAGCTGCGCGGAGGCGGGACGGCCCGGAGCCCCCGGCTGGTGCGGGGCGCGCTGGAGCTGGACGCGGAGCGACTGGAGGCGCGCTACCAGGGCACTCCGGTGCGCGTCACCGTCACGGAGTTCCGGCTGCTGGAGTCGCTCGCCCGGAGGCCGGGGGTGCTGTTCTCGCGGGAGAAGCTGCTGCAGCTCACGCGGGACGATGACTCCATCGTCGTGGACCGCATCATCGACACATACGTGCGGCGGCTGCGACGGAAGCTGGAGGCGGTGGACCCGGCGTTCGACTGCATCGAGACGGTGGTGGGTGTGGGCTACCGGTGGAAGGAAGGGTGATGCGGCGGCGCGGGACGTTGCGGAGGCATGCCTTCCTGCTGGCGCTGGTGGTGGTGCTGTCGCCGCTGCTGGGCGTCATGGCCATCAGCGGGGTGGAGTCCCTGTTCGGCGACCGCATCCAGGAGCGGACCGAAGAGAGCGCGACCCTGGTGGCGGAGGCGCTGCGCACGGACGGAGTCGAGGCGGCCCGTGACCTGGCCGCCCGGCGCGCGTGGAAGTACTACCAGCGCATCCGGGTGCTGGACGCCGAGGGGACGGTGTTCCTCGATGAGAACAGGATCCTCGGTCATGGGCCCCGCGTGCTCTTCGGGGACGTCTTCTACGGCCCGGAGCGCGCCTTCGTGCTGGAGCGTCTGGACAAGGACTGGGGGCCACCGCTCGGGCGCGCGGAAGTCACCGCGGCGCTGGAGTCCGGGCGGGACGGCTCCTGCCGGGCCTCCATCCCCGGCAACCTCTTTCTCTGCGCGTCGGCAGTGAAGGTGATGGGGCCGCGTGGCGCGGTGCAGGTGGTCCTGGTGGAGGGCAGCTCGCGCCGCGCGCTCCAGGCCGTCTCCGAGTCGCGGCGGCAGCTCCTCAAGCTGGTGCTCTTCACGGCGGCGCTCGGGCTGGGGCTCGCGTGGTGGACGGTGCGCTCCTTCGTGCGGCCCGTGGAGGCGCTGCGCAGCGAGCTGCTGGCCCGCGCCACCGAGGCCGTGCCGAAGGCGCTCTCCCTGCCCGCACCGTCCCGCAATCCCCTGGGGCGTCCGCGCGAGTTGGGCGAGCTGACCGACGCCTTCAACACCGTGCTGACGGCGCTGGGTGAGCGCACGCGCACCAACGAGGCGTTCCTCGCGGACCTGGCGCATGAGTTCAAGAACCCGGTGGCCGCGGTGCGCGCCTGCGCGGAGCGGCTGGCCGAGCCCGGCCCGCTGGACCCGGCCCGCCAGGAGCGGCTGGCGGAGGCGCTGAAGGGGAGCGCCGTGCGGTTGGACTCGCTCGTCACCCAGTTCCTGGAGCTGGCGCGCGCCGAGGCAGGCCTGCCCAACGAGGGCCGCGAGCCGGTGGACGTGGGCGAGCACCTGGACGGGCTCGTCGCGTCGCTGCGGAGCGACCCGCGCCATGAGGGCATCCGCTTCGAGCTGACGCGGCCGTCGGGCCCGCTCGTCGTCCAGGGTGTGCCGCAGCGACTGGAGCTGGCCTTCCGCAGCCTGCTGGAGAACGCGGCGTCCTTCGCGGGCCGGGACGGCTGGGTGCGCGTCACCGTGAGCGCGGGGGCGGACGTGCTTCAGGTGGCGATGACGGACAGCGGGCCGGGGATTCCAGAGGCGGACCTGCCGCGCCTGTTCAACCGCTTCTTCACGCGCCGGGGAGACCGGCACGGGACGGGCCTGGGGCTGGCCCTGGCGCGCGCGGTGGTGGAGGCGCACGGCGGTCGCATCGAGGTGCGCTCGCCTCCGGGGGCAGGCGCCACCTTCGTGGTGGGCCTGCCCCTCACGCGCGGACCTGCCGCCCGGTAGCTGCCCCGCTTCAGGACGCGGGAAGCGTCAGGGCTTGCAGTGAGAGCGCAGGTCCAGACCCAGGTCGAGGTAGGCGCGCGCGCCGCTCTTCCAGAACTTGCGCATCACATGCTCCGCCTGGGGCATGGTGCGGGCGGTGCCCGAGCCGCAGACCTCCGTCTTGATGGTGGCCGCGTAGGCCTCGAGGGAGGCCTGGTCGAGGAACGCAGCGCCATTGTCCACCGCGGACATGTGGCAGGTGCGGCAGTAGGGCTTCACGACGCCGTTGTAGAGGGTCAGGCCCTTCTGCTTCGTCTGCTTCCATTGGGTGGGGACGTAGGTGTCATTGGCCATCGCCGTCACGTCGCTCACTGCCTTGGGCGCGTACATGCCGGTGATGAAGTCGCTGATGCCCGCAGTGGGCGAGGTCCTCGTGATGAGGTCGTTGAGGGAGCGCAGCGCGTTGGCCTGCTCGGCGTAGGTGAAGCCCGGGGCGTTGGAATACCGGAAGCTGAAGACGTCGAAGGGCAGGAACTTCGCCTGGCCGGACACGGAGTTCGTGTTCGCGTTGTAGGTCGCCCGGATGCCATGGCACGTCAGGCAGTTGCCGGGCACGAAGGTGTTGTCGGCCGCGTTGTCGAGCTGGGCCTTGGGGGCCAGGAGCCCCTGGGCGTCGTAGACCATGAACTGGACGCTGTTGGCGGTGTTGGCGGGCGGCGTGTAGACCATGGCCACGGTGGCGAACTCGTTCGTCCGGCTCACCGCGTCCGCGAGCGCAGTGGCCGAGCTGCCGCCGAAGACGGGCACGCCGTCCACCTGCTCGGCGTAGTTGCTCACGTAGCAGGCGACGCCCGTCTGGGATTGCGGCGTCAGGAAGGAGCGGCAGTGCATCTCCCGGCCAATCCCCAGGTCACCGTCGTTGTAGTAGGTCGCCGTGACTTCGCTGTTGGGGAAGCCGAACTTCGTCCGGAAGGCGGCGAGCGTCGCGGGCGCCTGGATTTGCGCGTAGTACTGCAGCGTCTCGGCCTCCTCGGCGGCCTGGCTCGGAAGGTTGCTCTGCTTCTTGCCCAGGAACACGGTCCGACTGCCCGGGGGCGCGTCGACGGGGCTGTTCCGGGTGGAGACCAGGGCGGAGCGGTTGATGCCCACGCCCTGGCAGTTGGTGCCGAGGACGTCCCAGGGCTCGTTGACGTTCTCGGCGAAGCAGCTCCCGTAGGTGATGTCGTCGAAGGTGTAGAGCTTCGTCTCGCCGCCCGGGTCCTTGGCCACCGCGCGCACCTTCACCAGTCCTCCCGTGGACCAGCGCAGCCCGAACCCGACGCCGGGGACGGGCGTGGCGTTGACGCGAAACTGGTAGAGCGGCTCCGTCCGGTTGAACGAAATGGGGGAGGTGGAGGTGGTGGTCGTGGCGAACTGGGTCCAGTTGGCGTCGACAGTGGGGTCCAGGCCCGGATTGTTCATGACCTGGAGTGAGATGGGGGTGTTCGGCTCGGGGTAGTAGCCCTCGAACAGGAACGACTCGCCAATCACCGGGTCTGGGGTGGTGGTGCCGTTGTGCGGGCCGGTCATGCAGGCCGTCGCGGCCACCAGCGAGAGACACACGAGTGCGACACGCCGGGATGGAATCGGCGACATGGACGGAGCTCCTTCTCGGGAAGGCGCCCGGAATGGGCTGCTCCCCCGGACGAGAACGGAACTCCCCCGGAAATCCCCTCACCTAGGGCACGTAGACGGTGTTGATGCCCGGAGCCGCCGGGTCGTAGAGCACGACGATGACGTCGCGGCTGGGGAGGAAGTCGAACTCGGACGCGTGGTCCAGGGAGAGGCGGCCCTCATACCGCTCGCCGCGCACGATGAAGCTCCAGCGCAGCTCCGTGGGCGGCGGCCCCTCCTTGCGCACCGGCTTCCCGGCGCCGAAGTACGTCACCCGCGCGAGAATCGGGATGCCCACGCGGGCCGCGCGCGACTCACGGTGGTTGGCCCGCAGGACGAGCAACACGCCCACGGCGCCCACGAGGGGAAACACGAGCATCAGCCCTCCCACGCGCCCGATGGGGCTGAGGGTGGTGCCACGGATACGGGCCTGACTTCCGCGCGACTCGAGGACCACGCGCTGGCCCGGGTGGAAGCTACCGCCCCGCTCGCAGCTGCGCCCCACCAGCCCGCCGTCCTCCGCGTGGAAGCGCGCGCAGTACACGGGCGCATGCCTGCGACTGCGCATCCCCACCTCGACCGAGTCGACGACGCCGGGGACTTCGAAGGAGCTCAGGTCCAGCAGCAGGTCCCCCGGGGTGCGATGGGACTCGAGGAAGGCACAGCTGAGCCAACCGGCGAACAGGAAGAAGAGGCAGCTGTAGAGCACGACGCGCTGGGGGCCCGCGAAGGCGAGCACCAGGCGCCGGGCCCCCTTCGAGGGCACGCGCGGCGCTCTCGGGACGCTCGCGAGCACGGCACGCGCCCGCTCGAGGTCGTCGGACAGCACATCCGCGAAGGCTGCTCGGTTGGTCTCCGGAGGTGGGTCGGACGCTGGCCACAAGGACATGCGAAGGCATTAAATCAGACCCTGGCCGCCTGAAAGCAGGAGCCGAGAAGGGCCGCTGACGGGGGCCGTCCGGACTCACCATGGCTGCTGACCGGAGGCTTCCTGGAAGACCGTCCCAGGAAGCCTTGGGAAGCACCCGGGTCCCCGGCTACTTCGCCCACTCCGTGTGGACGAAGCCGGCCTCGGGCCTGTCCCGGCGCTGGTAGGTGTGCGCGCCGAAGGCGTCGCGCTGGGCCTGGGTGAGGTTCTGCGGCAGCTCCGCGCTGCGGTAGCTGTCCAGGTACGCCAGCGACGTGCTGAACACCGGCACGGGGATGCCCGCCTTCGTGGCCACGCCCACCAGCCTGCGCCAGGCGGGCGCCAGCCGCTCCAGCACCGGCGCGAAGGCGTCCGACACCACCAGGTTCGGCAGCGCCGGCTGGTGCTCGAAGGACTCGCGCAGCGGGGTGAGCAGCTTCGCGCGGATGATGCAGCCGCCCCGCCAGATGCGCGCCATCTCCGCCAGCGAGATGTTCCACTTGTACTCGGTGGACGCCGCCTGGATGAGCCGCATGCCCTGCGCGTACGTCACCACCCGCGCCGCATACAGCGCGTCGTGCGCCCAGGAAGCCAGCTGCGCCTTCTCCTCCGCGGTGAGCGCCTCGGAAGGGCCCTTCAGCTTGCCGCTCGCCGCCACGCGCTCATCCTTCATGGAGGACAGGGTGCGCGCATCCAGCGCCGAGGCAATCGACGGCACCGGGACGCCGAGGTCCAGCGCCACCTGCACCGTCCACTTGCCGGTGCCCTTCTGGCCCGCCTTGTCCAGCACCAGGTCCACCAGCGGCCGGCCCGTCTCCGCGTCCTTCTTGCGCAGCACCTGGATGGTGGTCTCCAGCAGGAAGGACTCGGCGATGCCCTCGTTCCACTTGGAGAACAGCTCCGCCAGCGCGCCCGCGTCCAGCCCCAGGCCCCGGCGCAGCACGTCGTATGTCTCCGCCAGGAGCTGCATGTCCGCGTATTCGATTCCGTTGTGCACCATCTTCACGAAGTGGCCCGCGCCGTCCGGACCCACGTGGGTGACGCACAGGCCCGACTCCGCACGCGCGGCGATGGCCTCCAGCACGGGGCGCACCAGCGCGTACGCCTCCGGCGGGCCGCCCGGCATGATGGAAGGACCGTTCCGCGCGCCCTCCTCGCCGCCCGACACGCCGATGCCCAGGAAGTGCAGGCCCTTCGACTTGCACAGCTCCTCGCGGCGGCGCGTGTCCAGGAACCACGAGTTGCCCGCGTCCATGATGACGTCACCCGGCGACAGCAGCGGGAACAGGCGCTCCATCATCTGGTCCACCGCCGCGCCCGCCGTCACCATCAGCAGCACCTTGCGCGGGCGCTCCAGCCGCTGGACGAACTCCTCCAGCGACGCGGTGCCCTTCACCTCCGGGTGCCCGTACTTCTCGTGCATCTGGTCGATGCGCTCCGGATGCCGGTCCCACACCGTCACCCGGAAGCCACGGTCCGCGATGTTGAGGGCCAGCGCCGCCCCCATGACGCCCATGCCCGCCACACCGAACTGCGCGCCCGCTTCCGCACTCATGATTCCCTCCTGAGGTCCTGTTCGCGCCCGCTCACCGCCCGGCGGCGGCCGAATCCAGCATCCACTGCGTGTTCGTCACCCGGGCCGCCGGCAGGGCCACGTCCCCCGCCATCGCCCGGCGCACCGTGTCCCGCTTGCCCGCGCCCGCCACCAGGTTGAGCACCGCGCGCGCCGACAGCAGCACCGGCAGCGTCAACGTCATCCGCCACGGCGGCGGCTTGGGGCCCACCACCGCCAGCACCCGCCGCTCGCGCTCCTCCAGCGCGGGGTGGCCGGGGAAGAGGCTGGCCGTGTGGCCGTCCTCGCCCATGCCCAGCAGCACCACGTCCAGCACCGGGGGCAGCTTCTTCTCGTAGTCCCGCGCGGCGGCGTCGCGGTCCTCGCGCTCGCCCTCCATGCGGAACACCTGCGAGGAGGGCAGCCGCAGCGGCCCGAGCAGCGTGTCCTCCACCATCCGGTAGTTGCTGTCGGCGTGGTCCGGCGGCACGAAGCGCTCGTCCACGAAGAAGAGGTCCACCCGCTCCCAGGGAAGCTTCACCTCCGCGAGCGCCCGGTACGCGGGGCCCGGCGTGCCTCCGCCGGACAGGGCCAGGCTGGCGCGAGGGCGCGCGGCGAGCGCGTCCTGGAGCCCGCGGGCCAGCCACGCGGCGGCCTCCCGGGCCAGCGACTCCGAGGGGACGACGAGCGGGGCCGCGAAGCTCATAGCCGCGTCCACCGCCTGCCGTCACGGGCCAGCAGCGCGGCGGCGGCGTCCGGGCCGGACGTGCCCTGCGCGTAGGTGTGGATGTCGCCGCCCTCGCCGGACTCCAGCGCCCGGAGGATGGGCGTCACGTAGGACCACGCCTGCTCCACGCTGTCCTGCCGCGCGAAGAGGGTGGCGTTGCCGCGCATGCAGTCCAGCAGCAGCCGCTCGTACGCCTCGGGCACCGGCTGGTCGAAGCTCTCCGCGTAGTTGAAGTCCATGGTGACGCCCGCGATGCTGACGTCCTCGCCGGGCACCTTGGACTCGAAGGAGAGGGCGATGCCTTCCTTCGGTTGGATGCGCAGGGTGAGCACGTTGGGCTGCAGGCGCTGGCACGTGGCGCCCTCGCCGGAGAACAGGCCGATGGGCACCGACTTGAAGTGGATGGACACCTCCGTCAGCCGCTGCTTCAGGTTCTTCCCCGCGCGCAGGTAGAAGGGCACGCCCTGCCAGCGCCACGAGTCCACGTTCATCTTCATGGCCACGTATGTGGGCGTGCGCGAGTCGGGCTTCACGCCCTTCTCCTGGCGGTAGCCCTGGTACTGGCCCGCCACCACCGCGTGCGACACGTCGCGGCCCTCCAGCGGGCGCAGTGCGCGGAACACCTTGTTCTTCTCGTCGCGGATGTCCTCCGCGCCGAAGGACACCGGCGGCTCCATGGCGCACAGCGCGAGCACCTGGAGCAGGTGGTTCTGCACCATGTCCCGGATGACGCCCGTCTCGTCGTAGAAGCCGCCGCGGTTCTCCACGCCAATCTTCTCCGCCGCCGTGATTTCCACGTGGTCGATGTGGTTGCGGTTCCACAAGGGCTCGAAGATGGCGTTGGCGAAGCGGAAGACGAGGATGTTCTGCACCGTCTCCTTGCCCAGGTAGTGGTCGATGCGGAACACCTGCCGCTCGTCCAGCACCGCCGACAGCTCGCGGTTCAGCTCGCGCGCGCTCTCCAGGTCGTGGCCGAAGGGCTTCTCAATCACCAGCCGCCGCCAGGGCGTCTGGTGGGGGCGCTCCTCGCGCGTCAGCAGGCCGGCGCCCGCGAGCCCATTGAGGATTTGCGGGAAGGTGGAGGCGGGGGTGGCCAGGTAGTAGAGCTGGTTGCCCTCGGTGCCGTGGCGCTGGGCGACCTGCTCCAGCTTCTCCTTGAGGCGGGCGAAGGAGGCCGCGTCGTCATAGCCGCCGGAGATGCCCTCCAGGCGCGGGGCGAAGCGCTGCCAGGTGGCCTCGTCGAGCGGCTGGGTGCGGGCGAACTTCTGGAGGCCGGCCTTCACGTGCTCGCGGAAGGCATTGTCGTCCAGCGTGGAGCGGCTGAAGGCGACGACGGCGAAGTGCTCGGGCAGCAGGTTGGCGCGGGCCAGCTCGAAGAGGGCGGGGAACAGCTTGCGCTGGGCCAGGTCCCCCGTGGCGCCGAAGAGCACCACCGTGCACGGGTCCGGGCGGCCGGCGCGCAGCACCGGGTCTCCTTCGCGGGGGTGGGTCTCGATGTGCAGGCCCTGCGCGTCCATGTCGCTGCCTCCCTCGGGGGTGAAACGGCGGGCACCTTACGCCGCCTTGGCTTCCGCCTGGCAAGTTCGAGTGCACGCAGTGACAGGGGCGCAACGTCCGCTCGGACCTCGAGGGAAGCTGCCGTCACCCGCGCGACGCCGCACGAGCCTTTTTGCCCGCCCATGTAACGGCGGCAGAGCAGGCGCGCCACCTGGCGGCTGCTGTCCGCCGCTCGCGAAGCTCCAGGGCGGCGCGCAGTCCCCGGTCGAGGTGGGGGGCCGGGGCCCGTCCGGCCGCATGCCTCGGGGACACCCGGGCGGGGGCTGGAAGGTGATAAACCCCCGGGCCCATGACGTCCCACACGGCTGCCCCCGCCATCACGCCATGAAGTACGCCGTCACGCTCTGGTTCTGGCTCGTCTTCGCCGTCACGGCGCCCATGCTCTTCACGCTGGGGGCGCTGCTGCTGCTCGTCACGTACCCGTTCGACAGGGACAGGCGGCTCTTGCACGGGCTGGTGTGCCGCTGGTGCCACTGGATATGGCTGCACGCGTCGCCCGGCTGGCGCACGCGCATCGAAGGCCGCGAGCAGATTCCGGCCGGGCCCTGCGTGCTGGTGGTGAACCACCAGTCCGCCGCGGACATCCTCGCCGTCATGGGCCTGTTCCACCCGTACAAGTTCGTGGCGAAGGCGTCGCTGTTCTCCCTGCCGCTGGTGGGCTGGATGATGACGCTGCTGGCGTACGTGCCCATCGTCCGGGGCTCGTCCACCGCGATGCACCAGCTGCTGGACCCGTGCCGGCGGTGGCTGCGCCGGGGCATGCCGGTGCTCATCTTCCCCGAGGGGACGTACTCCACCGGAGGCCAGCTGCTGCCCTTCAAGCGGGGCGCCTTCCAGCTGGCGCTGGAGGAGCACGTGCCGGTGGTGCCGGTGGTGGTGGAGGGCACGCCGAGCCTGCTGCACGGCGACGGCCCGTGGATGAGCCCGCGCGCCTCCATCCGCGTGCGCGTGCTGCCGCCGCTGCCACCCGAGTCGTTCGGCCCGGACCCGGCGGAGCTGGCCAGCCGCGTGCGCTCGCTGTACGAGCAGACCCTGTCCGCCACCGGCTGAGCCGGCGGGCGTTGGTTGAATGAAAGGAAGCCCCATGCGCCTGCCCCTCTTCCAGGTGGATGCCTTCTCCTCCCGCGTCTTCGGCGGCAACCCCGCCGCGGTGTGCCCGCTGGAGGCGTGGCTGCCGGACGCGGAGCTCCAGGCCATCGCCCTGGAGAACAACCTCTCGGAGACGGCCTTCTTCGTCCGCGAGGCCGACGGCTTCCGGCTGCGCTGGTTCACCCCCGCGCAGGAGGTGGACCTGTGCGGCCACGCCACGCTCGCCGCCGCGTGGGTGCTCTTCCACCGGTGGGAGGTGGGGCTGGAGCGCGTGGAGTTCGCGTCGCGCTCCGGGCCGCTGGTGGTGACGCAGGAGGCGGACGGGTGGCTGGCGATGGACTTCCCCTCGCGCCCGCCCTCGCCGTGCCTGGCGCCCGCGGGGCTGGTGGAGGCGCTGGGCGCGGCGCCTCGCGAGACGTTCGCCTCGAGAGACCTCGTCGCCGTCTTCGACTCGGAGGAGCAGGTGCGCGCGCTGCGGCCGGACCTGGCGCTGCTGGCGAAGCTGGACACCTTCGCGGTGGTGCCGACGGCGCCGGGGAAGGACTCGGACTTCGTGTCGCGCTTCTTCGCGCCGCGCGCGGGCGTGCCGGAGGACCCGGTGACGGGCTCCGCGCACTGCTCGCTGGTGCCGTACTGGGCCAAGCGGCTGGGGAAGAAGTCGCTCCTCGCGCGTCAGGTGTCCGCGCGCGGCGGCGAGCTGCGCTGTGAGGAGCGCGGCGCGCGGGTGCGCATCGCAGGCCAGGCCGCGCTGTACCTGGAGGGCTTCATCACCTGGTGACGGAAGTGCGGGCGTCACCCGTCAGCCGGGGCGGAAAAAGCCGGTCCGGCTGCGGATGGTGTCGGCGAGTACAAATGACCGACTGAGCATGCGCGCCGCGTGCGTTAGCGTGGCGGGTCATGCGCACATCCCTCGCGATTTCTCTACTGCTGTTGCTGCTGGCCGTGCCGGGCCAGGCCGCGGTGCCGTCCGGCTTCACGGAGACGAACTACACCTCCAACGCCATCACCCCGGCCACGGGCATGGCGTGGGCGCCGGATGGCTCGGGCCGCCTGTTCATCACCATCAAGAATGGTCCGGTGGTGGTGGTGACGATGAAGGACGGCGTCCTGGAGACCACCCAGACCGGGGGCGGCATCCTGGTGACGCGGACGTTCGCGACGGAGCCCGTCGTCTATACCTCCAGCGAGTGCGGCGTCATCGGCATCGCGTTCGACCCGAACTACGTGGTCAACCGCTACGTCTACCTCTTCGTCACCGTCTCCGCGTCCGAGCAGCAGATTGTCCGCTACACGGACGCCAATGGGACGGGCACCGCGCGCACGGTGGTGATTCCAAGGCTGCCCACCCGGGGCGCCAACCATGACGGCGGCGGCATCGGCTTCGGGCCGGACGGGAAGCTCTACTGGGCGGTGGGGGACCTGGGCAACGGCACGGGCGTGGACGCGGACCTGACGTCGCTCGCGGCCAAGGTGGGGCGCGCCAACCTGGATGGCACACCCGCCAACGACAACCCGTTCAATGACGGAGTGGGGCCCAACAACGAGTACATCTGGGCGAGAGGTCAGCGCAATCCCTTCACCCTTACCTTCCAGCCAGCCACCGGGCTGCTCTGGGTGAACACGGTGGGAGATGGCTACGAGCAGGTCTTCGTCGTGAGCAGGCGCTCCCATGCCGGCTACAACGATTACGAGAACAACCAGCCCGAGGGTAACGACTACATCACGCCCGTCATCAAGTACCGCACCAACGGCGTGGACGAGCGCGGCATCACCGGGGCCGGCGCGGTGCGCAGGGGCGGCGTCACCACCTTCACCACCGAGCAGCGGCATGGCCTGCGCAAGGGCGAGAAGGTGGAGGTCTTCAGCGTGGGGACGGAGAGCTTCAACGGCACGTTCTACGTCGCCAGCGTCCTGTCCGTGCCCGACGCCACCAACTCCACCACGTTCACCGTGGCGCAGCCGGGGCTACCGGATGCGAACAGTGGCGGGGGCCTGGTGAGGACCCAGGCGCTGGGAGGCTCCATCACCGGTGGCACCTTCTACGACGCCACGCTCTTTCCTGCGGCGTTCCGCGGCAACTACTTCTTCGGCGACTTCAACTCCGGGCAGGTGACGCGGGCCACGCTGGCGCAGGACAACTCCGTGGCCACGGTGGACTCGTGGGGCACGGGCTTCAGCTCGAACGTCGACATGGCGGTGGGGCCGGATGGGGCGCTCTACGCCTTGAGCTACACCAGCGGAACGCTCCGCCGCATCACTCCGACAGCGACGGGGCAGAAGCTGGTGGTGTCCGGGCTCAACCTGCGCGTGGTGGAGGGCGGACGCGCCGCCTTCACCGTGCGCCTGGCCGAGGCTCCTGCCGCCGCCGTCACCGTGCAGGTGATGCGCGCCATGGGCGGCTCGCCGGACCTGGGCGTCTCCGGGGACGCGCAGATGACCTTCTCGACCACGGACTGGAACGTGCCGCGGGTGGTGATGCTGGAGGCGGCGGTGGATGCGGATGCGGCTCCCGATACCGCCACCTTCACGGTGACGGCGGACGGGATGGCGACGGAGTCCGTGGTGGCCACCACCATTGACGACAACGCGCCTCGGCTGGTGCTGTCGTCCACCCGCGTGGGCGTCCCGGAGAACAACACGGCGACCTTCGAGGTGGCGCTCGACAAGCAGCCCTCTGGAACCGTCAACGTCACCGTGGCGCGCACCCGGGGGGACGGTGACATCCTCGTGCAGGACGGGGCCTCGCTCAGCTTCACCACCAGCAACTGGAGCACGCGGAGGGTCGTCACGCTGCGGGCCAACCCGGACGCGGACAACCTGGAAGGCACGGCCATCATCACCGTGGCCGCGGCGGGCCTGGATGCGCGCGAGGTGGAGGCCGTCGAGCTGGATGACGAGCCGCTGGCGCCCGGCATCACCTCCACGCCTGTCACCACCGCCGTGGTGGGCAATCCCTACCGCTACGACGTGGAGGCGAGCGGGCGGCCGGCTCCGACGTTCTCGCTGGTGCGTGGGCCGCAGGGGATGAGCATCGATGCGGCCACCGGCGTCGTCTCCTGGACGCCTTCGGCGCCGGGCGCGGAGCAGGTGACGGTGCGGGCGAGCAACGGCGTGTCACCGGACGTGGAGCAGTCCTTCACCGTCACCACGATGGATGATGTGGCGCCGCGGGCCGTCCTCACGCGTCCGGTGGAGGGCGAGCGGGTGGTGGGGGCCACGGCGGAGTTCTTCGGCGACTGCGTGGACGACGTGGGCTGCACTCACGCGGAGTTCTACGTGGATGGGGTGCTGCAATACACCGACAGGCAAGCGGGCAATCACTTCCACTTCGGCGGTGAGCACAACCGCTGGGACACCACCGCGCTGTCGCCGGGCGGGCACATGCTGCGGTTCGTGGTGGTGGACACCGCGGGGCGGCAGGCCGAGGCCCAGGTGAAGGTGTGCGTGGGCGAGGGGAGCTGCGACCTGGCCGAGCCGGATGCCGGGACGGATGCGGGCACGGATGCCGGGACGGATGCGGGCACGGGCGGCACGGATGCGGGGGCGAGCCCGCCGCCTCTCGAGGAGGAGAGTGGCTGCAACTGCGGCGTGGCTCCGGTGGGGCCGCTCGCGTGGCTGGCGCTCGCGGCGCTGGCACTGCGTCGGAGGCGGGCGCGCGAGGAGTAGGACGGGGCTTCAGGTGCCGTTACGTGTAGCGCGCTGGCCGGTCCGAGGGCTGGAGCCATCAGTGGTTCCAGTGCCTCGGCCGTCCATGGCCTGTTCGCTGGTGGTACTTGTACTGGGAGGCACTCGATGACGCTACGCCGGGCGGTGCCACTGCTCCTGCTGTTGGTCGTTACCGGCTGCTCGACAACCCGGGTCGTGCGGCTGGACACCGGCGATGGCTCGTTCGTCATTGCTCCTTCCGAGGAGCAAGGTGCCGAGTTGGAGGCGGCTGAACTCGACGATGAGGAGTTCAGGGAAACAGTGGTGGAGCTTGCTCGGGACGTGCGGCCCGTGCGCAATCCCATGCAGGCGGCCCGGGAGCTTTTTGGCGTTCCTTCCCGGAGTGGGGTGTATCGGTACGAGCACCGCCACCAGCGGCTTCTCGCCCAGGGCCCTGAGGACGCAGATGGTCCGCATCTCCTGGAGTCCTACGCGGACGAGGAGCTGACGCGTGCCTACGGTCAGTGGTGCGCGCGGAAGCAGCAGCCCGGGGACTGTCTGCGCCTTCTGGATGAAGGTCCGCTGCTGGCCAGCGACGGCAAGTACACGCTGGCCATGGCCATCGCCATGGATTCGGTCTGGGCGGAGACAGCCGAGGCCCTGGAGGACATGGCGGACCCCAATGCCGTCATGGCCGCCCTCACGGCTTCGGTGACGATGTATCTGCTGCTCTGGGCGCTACCCGAGCCGGTGAGCAAGGGCCTGGCCGCCACCCTGACCGCCGTCGCCATTGCCTACCTGGGCGTGGACACGGTGTGGCTCCTGCTGGACGGGTGGCTGACGCTGGTGCGCGAGGTGGACCGGGCCACCTCCTTCGAGCAGTTGCAGGCGGCGGGTGAGGCGTACGGCGAAGTCCTCGGGAAAACGCGGCGCGCGTCTTCGTGATGCTGGCCACAGCCGCCATTGGCAACACGGCGGGGCTGGCGGCGAAGTCCGCGCGGCTACCCGGCTCGGCCCAGGCGGCGCTCGCCGTGGAGTCGCAGGCAGGCTTTCAGTACGCGGCGGTAGGCAGCGTGCAGTCGGTAGCGGTGACTGCCGAGGGCTTCACCATTGCGCTTGCGCCCAATGCGGTCGTCATGGCGAGCCGGCAGAGGCGTCAGAGTCACCACCTTGCTACCAACAAGAACAGCATCTCCGCTGCTCGCGGAGGGCCCTGGACGCCAGAGTTCAGGAGGATCTTCCGGAAGGCGGGGATGGAACTGGAGGACTCCGAGAACATCATTGATGTCCCAGGCCACAAGGGTCCTCATCCGCAGGAGTACCACGAGGCTGTCTACGAAACGCTCCGCGACGCGACACTGACATGCCGCACAGTGGCTGCATGTCGCAAGGCGCTAACGGTCGCACTCGAGGAACTGGCTGTGGAAGTCACGACGAAGGGAACGAGGCTTCACAGGCTCGTGACCCGCGGCAAGTGATGTAGAGAGGACATCCACCATGCCCAAGAGATACTTCAGGCTCAAAGAATACATGAAGGCCGGGAACTGGGATCTGGGTGACCCTTTGGACGAGCAAGGCCAAGAGGTGGAGAACCCCTATATCTTCACAGCCGGCCAACCGGTTCGTGTCACCGGCCACCTGACAGTACCCATCGACGGGCGAGGGAGGCGATTGGAGTTCTGCACAGCGGGTATCGGTGCTGCACCTGTCGTCCATGTCCGGGTGGCAGCCCTCATCGCGGAGCTGGCTCCCGATGACGTGCAGTTGCTCCCGGTGGACATCAAGGGCTACCCGGACCAGTACGTCATCTTGGTGGCCACGAAGCGCATCCGCTGCATCGACGACAACGCCTCCGAGGAGGTGCGTTACTGGAAGCCCGAGCACGGGCAGCCGGAGCGGGTCGGCGACTACAAAGTCGTGGCCGGGCTGCGCATCGACCCTTCGAAGGTGGGTGACGCGAAGGTCTTTCGCACCTGGGGTTGGGACATCGCCCTCATCGTCTCCGAAGACATCAAGAAAGCCGTGGAGCGGGTGAAGGCCACGGGCGCGAAGTTCGTGGACGTGTAGCCCCGGGCTTCAGGCCGGGACGACTCTCTCCTCAGGGGAGAGTCCGGCCGCCTCGTCCAGCGCCCTGCTCAGGGCGAAGGCCGGAGCGACCAGCGTGTCCAGCTCCGCGACGGTGTCCGGCACGCCGTCCTGCTCCGCCTCCAGCAGCCCACCCACGATGGAGAAGCGCTTGTAGGCGTCACGCAGCGCCAGCACCCGCTCACGCACGCGCGGGTTGCGCAGCACGGCGCGGGACTCGGGTGTGACGTGCTGGAGGTCGAGCGCCTCGTCGAGCTCCGCGTCTCCCACCTCCTCGTCCTTCACGCCGAAGAGCTTCATGAACCGGTCCCCGAGTCCCTCGGGCTCCAGCGTCAGCTCCGGCGGCAGCGCATCCCCCAGCTCCAGCCGCACCACCGTCACGATGCGATGGCCATTGCCGCCATGCCGGCTTTCCGTCAGCACCGAGAGCTGCCGCTCCTGGTGGAGCCCCTGTATCTCCATTCCACCCTCTTTGCTCTTGCTGAAGACCCAGTCGTTGCGGGCCGCGAAGGTGCTCCACGCCTCGTGCCGCTCCCTGCGCGCTCGCGACGTGAAGAACCAGAGCACCGCGATGAGGGCCAGGACGAGCAGCACGTGGACGAAGGAGAACGGGGAGCCGCTGGACATGTGACGCGAGCATCCTCTGGGACGGGCGGCGCCTGCCAGCCACCCCCGCGCGTGGGGTAGGAGGCCAGGACCCGGCGGGGGAGTCCCCTTTGTAACTGCTCGTACTTCCAAGAACTTGCGTCCATGTCAGAGGGAGCGAGTAAGGGAGCAGGCGCCTGCCGCTTGGAGCGGGTGGCTTCCCCAGGGGAGGCTGCCCGCCGGCACCAGCGCTGTGGGACGAGGGAGGGTGAACGCCGGATGCGCCTGCTGCACACGTCGGACTGGCACCTGGGGCACACGCTGTACGACGTCTCGCGCGAGGCGGAGCACGCCGCGTTCCTGGACTGGCTGCTGGACACGCTGGAGACGCACGCCGTGGATGCGCTGCTGGTGGCCGGCGACATCTTCGACACCGCCAACCCCAGCGCGGACGCCCAGGCGGCCTGGTACCAGTTCGTCGCCAGGGCCCGGCGCAAGCTGCCCCGGCTGGACGTGGTCGTCATCGGCGGCAACCACGACTCGGCGGCACGGCTGGATGCGCCGGACCCGCTGTTCGCCGCGCTCGGAGTGCGCGTGGTGGGCGGCCTGCCTCGCGCCCGCGGTGAGCTGGAGCTGGAGCGACTGCTGGTGCCGCTGCACGACGCCAAGGGGCGCGTGAGCGCGTGGGTGGCGGCGGTGCCCTACCTGCGGCCCGCGGACCTGCCCCCCGTCTCGCAGGAGGCCGGAGACCGGCTGGTGGAGGGCGTGCGCGCGGTGTACGGCGAGGTGCTGGCCGCCGGACGGCACCGGCGCCAGAAGGGGCAGGCCCTGGTGGCCATGGGCCACTGCTACATGACGGGCACCGAGCTGTCCGCGCTGAGCGAGCGCAAGATTCTCGGCGGCAACCAGCACGCGCTGCCGGTGGACCTGTTCCCGGAGGACGTGGCCTACGCGGCCCTGGGGCACCTGCACAAGGCGCAGCGCGTGGGCGGGCGCGAGGGCGTCCGGTACAGCGGCTCGCCACTGCCGCTGTCCCTGTCCGAGGCGGGCTACCGGCACCAGGTGCTGCTGGTGGACCTGAAGGGGGACGCGCTGGACAGCGTGCGCCCGCTCACGGTGCCTCGCACCACGGACATGGTTCGCGTGCCCGCGCGGGACGCGGTGCCGCTGGAGGAAGTGGTGGCGCTGCTGGAGGCGCTGCCGGACCGCGAGGAGGGCTCGCTGGAGTGGGCGCGGCCCTACCTGGAGGTCTGCGTGGCGCTGCCCCGGCCGGAGCCGTCGCTGCGGCACAAGGTGGAGAAGGTGCTGGAGGGCAAGGCGGCGCGGCTGGTGAAGCTGACGCCCGCGTACACCGGCACCGGCGGCGCGCTGGCGGAGGCCCAGCCGGGCCTGTCGCTGAAGGAGCGCACCCCCGAGGACGTCTTCCGCGCGCGCTACGCGAGGGACTTCCAGGAGCCGCCGGCCCCGGCGCTGCTGGAGGCCTTCCACACGTTGCTGACCGAGGTGCAGGAGGAGGCGTCTTGAAGATCCTCGCCATCCGCGGCTCCAACCTGACGAGCTTCGCGGGCGACTTCGCCCTGGACCTGGACCGGCCACCGCTCGACAGGCTGGGCCTGTTCGCGATTACCGGCGCCACGGGCGCGGGCAAGAGCACGCTGCTGGACGCCATGTGCCTGGCGCTGTTCGACCGCACGCCCCGGCTGAGCGGCCGCGGCGGCGCGCCGGTGGGCCGCGCGGACGAAGAGGAGGAGGCGCGGCTGTCCTCCTACGACGTGCGCGGCATGCTGCGGCGCGGGGCCGGCGAGGGCTTCGCCGAGGTGGACTTCCTGGGCAGGGATGGGAAGCGCTACCGGGCGCGCTGGTCGGTGTGGCGCGCGCGCAACCGCGCGGAAGGGCGCTTCCGGCCGCAGGAGATGACGCTCACGGAGGTGGCCAGCTCGCAGCAGTACGGCCGCACCAAGAGCGAGGTGCTGGCGGCAATCCAGGAGCGGCTGGGGCTGTCGTTCGACCAGTTCCGGCGCTCGGCGCTGCTGGCGCAGGGCGAGTTCGCCGCGTTCCTCAAGGCGGACGCCAACGAGCGCGCGGAGCTGCTGGAGCGGATGACGGGCACGGAGGTGTACAGCAGGGTGTCCGTCGCCGCGCACGAGAAGAACCGCGCCGAGCAGGAGGAGCTGGCACGGCGGGCCCAGGGCCTGGCGGCGATTGCGCTGATGGCCGAGGCGGACCGCGCGGTGGCGGAGACGTCGCTCGGCGACGAGGCGCGGGCGCGAGTGGCGGCGGAGGGGCAGCTCAAGGCGGCGGAGGTGGCGGCGGCCTGGTACTCGGAGCGGGTGGGGCTGCTGGGGGCGGAGGCGGCGGCGGAGACGAAGGTGACGGAGGCCGCGGGGGCGCTGGAGGCGGCGGCACCCCGGGCCGCGCGGCTGGAAGAGGTGCGCGCGGCGGAGTCCTTCCGGGGGCCGGTGGCGGCGGCGGAGGGCGCGGAGCGGCGGCTGGTGGAGGCGGAGGCTGCTCGGGTGGCGCGGGCGGCGGAGGCGGAGCGGGCGCTGGCGGAGTCCTCGGCGCGGCGGGTGGTGCTGCTGGAGGCGGAGAAGGCCCGGACGGCGGCGCAGGACGCGGAGGAGGCTGCGCGGCCGGCGCTGGAAGAGGCGGCGCGGCTGGATGCGCGGCTGACGGTGGTGGCCCGGGAGGCGCAGGAGGCCCGGCGGCGCGCGGAGGCGTCGCGCGCGGAGGCGGCGACGGCGAAGGCCGAGCTGGACGCCGTGCTCACCCGGGAGGCGGCGGCGCGGGCGGCGGGAGAGGCCGCCCGCACGTGGATGGCGGAGAAGGCGCACTGGGCCCCCCTGGCGGCGGAGTGGCCCCGGTGGGAGCGCGAGCTCAAGCGCTACGAAGAGGCCCAGGGCGATGGGCGCAAGGCGCGCGACGAGGCCGGGAAGCTTCGCGGCGACGTGGACCGGCTGCGCGACGACGCGAGGCTGCGGCGCGAGGAGACGGCGGCTGCCACCGAGGCCGAGGAGATGGCGCGGGCGGCGGCCACGCATGCCGAGGCCGCGGCGGGTGAGGAGGCCGGGGCGGAGCGGCGCGCGCTGCGTGAGTCGCTGCTGGCACGGCAGGAGGTGCTGCGGGCGCTGGAGGCGGCGCGGGAGGGCCGGCTCGCGGACGAGGCGGAGGTGCGCTCGGCGGGCAGTGACGCGCTCGCGGCGCGGGCGGAGGCGGAGGCCGCGGCAGGCGAGGCGCGCGAGGCTTCAGCGCGGCGCACGGAGCGCGAGGCGGCGCTACGGGAGGCTCGGCGGGCCGTGGCCCTGGCGCAGGCGACGCAGAGCCTGGCCTCCCAGCGGGCGCTGCTGCGCGACGGTGAGCCTTGCCCGCTGTGTGGCGCGAAGGAACATCCCTACGGGCACGAGGTGTCCGCGCTGGATGGGCTGGTGGCGGAGTCCACCGCTCGTGTGGACGTGCTCGAGGCGGAGCGGGCCGAGGCGACGCGGGCCGAGGTGGCGGCGACCGGAAAGCAGGCGACGGCGACGGCTCGCGCTGCACAGGCCCGCGCTCGCATCGAGGCTGCGACGGCCCGCTGCGTGGAGCACCGCGTGGCGTGGACGGAGGCTCGCGCGCAGTGGTCGGGCGCTGTCTCCGCGGTGCTGCTTTCGTCCGTGGCGGGCGGGGCGGAGCTTGCTTCGGGGCACACGGCCAGGGCGGGCACTCACGAGGCCGGGAGGTTGCCGGGAGCTGGCGTGCAGCTGGCGGCGCGGGCCAACGTCCCTCCCGAGGCCGGGGAGTCGCCGGAGGCCGGCGCCTGGCTCGCGGCGGCGTGGGACGAGGTGCGGGCCCGGCTGGACGCGGTGAAGGCCGAGGAACAGGCTGCAGAGGGACTGGCGCGCGCGGCGCGAGAGGCCCGGGCAGTCCTTGGGACCCAGCGCATGCGGCGCGAGGCGGCGGCCAACGCGCTTCGTCAGGTGGAGGAGTTGCTCACCCGCGCGGAAGGGTCGTTCAAGGAAGCCCAGGCCCGGGCGGATGCGGCCGGGGCCATCCGCCGGCAGGTGCTCGCCGACATGGCGCCCGTCTTCACCGCGGACGCAGGCTGGGAGGACAAGCTGGAGGCGGACCCGGCCCTCTTCCGCGGCCGGTGCGCGGACCGCGTCTCCAAGTGGAAGTCGAAGGAGGAGGCCCGGCTCAAGGCGGAGGAGAGCGAGGCCCTGGAGCAGCGGCACCGCGCCCGGGCGCAGGGCGTGGTGGAGAAGAGCACCCAGCACGCCGAGGAGCACGAGGCGCTCGCCACGCTCAAGGAGAACGAGCGCGGCGAGGTGGCCCGGGCCCGCACGGCGCTGCTGGACGGCCGCTCCACCGAGGAGGTGCGCGCGGAGCTGCGTGCCCGGCTGGACGCGGCGCGGGCATCCTTCGAGCAGGCTCGCGAGGCCACGGAGGCCGCCACGCAGGCGGAGCGCGTGGCCACCGCCCGCGCCGAGGACGCCGTGCGTGGACTGGCCGAGGCCGTCGAGGCACGGGCAACGGCGCACGCCGCGCTGGCGGCCCAGCTCTCCTCTCGGAGGACCACGCTGGAGGCAGTGAAGGCCCTGCTGGCGCACGATGCCGCATGGTGTGACGCGGAGGAGAAGGCGCTGGCCGCGGTGCGCGAGGCCGTTACCCTCGCGCGCGCCGTGCTGGCGGAGCGTCGCGAGCGGCGGACCCGGCACGAGGCGTCCGGCCCACCATCCCTCTCCGAGGCCGAGGCGGGCCCGTCGTGCGAGCGGCTGCGCGCGGACGTGGAGGCGCGACGCCGGGCCGAGGCCGCGCTGCGCGCACGTCTGGAAGCCGACGACTCGGCCCGGGCGCGGCACGGACAGGAGGCCGCGGCCCTGGAGGCGCGCCGCCGCGAGGCCGAGGTGTGGAAGGCGCTGGGCGACCTCATCGGCTCGCACGACGGCAAGCGCTTCAAGGTCTTCGCGCAGAGCCTCACGCTGGACGCGCTGCTGCTGCATGCCAACGCGCACCTGCGCGAGCTGGCGCGGCGCTACCGGCTGATGCGCGTGCCCGGGCACGACCTGGACTTGCAGGTGGTGGACGGGGACATGGGCGACGAGGTGCGCAGCGTGGCCAGCCTCTCCGGCGGAGAGAGCTTCCTGGTGTCGCTGGCGCTCGCGCTGGGGCTGGCGTCGCTGTCGTCGGAGACGACGCAGGTGGAGACCCTCTTCATCGACGAGGGCTTCGGCACGCTGGACCCGGAGACGCTGGAGGTGGCCCTGGCCACGCTGGACGCGCTCCAGGCCACGGGCCGGCAGGTGGGCATCATCTCCCACGTCAGCGGGCTGGCCGAGCGCATCGGCGTCCAGGTGCGCGTGGTGAAGCAGGGCGGAGGCCGCAGCCGGCTCGTGGTGGAGGGAGACCCGGGCATGGTGCCGCCCGCGCTGGGACAGCAGGTGGCCTGACTCAGGCCCCCGAGCCCATCAGCCCGCGCACCACGGCGGCCACCGCCAGCGGCGTGGCCACGCGGTCATCACACAGCGGCGCGAGCGCCCGGGCGAACTGCTCCGCGGACTTGAAGCGCTGGCCGGGGTGGGGCGCCAGCGCGCGGTCCAGCACCAGCGCCAGCGCGTCCGACACCTCCGGCACCAGCAGCCGTATGGGCGTCACCCGGCCACCGCGGATGGAGGACTCCAGCTCCTCCCCGGGGCCGGAGGGGAAGGGCGACTCCAGGGACAGCAGCTCGTACAGCAGCACCGCCGCCGCCCAGAGGTCCACCGCCACGGACACGTCACCCGCGAGCAGCTCCGGCGAGCGGTAGTGCTGCTTGCCCATGCGCCGCGCGTCCACCGCCGCGCCCGCGCGCGAGCGGGCCACGCCGAAGTCCGCCAGCTTCACCTCGCCCGTGCGCGACAGCAGCACGTTGTGCGGCGACACGTCACAGTGCACGACGGCCAGCGGGCGGCCGGTGGGGCTGGTGGCCTGGTGCGTGTGCGCGAGCGCCTCCAGCACCTGCCGGACGATGAGCACGGAGATGTCGATGGGCAGCTCGATGCGGCGGCGCCGGCACTGCGCCAGCACGCGGCCCAGGTCCGGCCCCTCCACCAGCTCCAGCGCCAGGTAGCCGCCGTCCGGCAGCTCGCCGTACTCCACGAAGCCGACGACGTGCGGGTGGTGGAGGCAGCGGGCCAGCTCTGCCTCGTGGAGGAGCTGCTCGTGGGCCTCGGCGTCGCGCGCGCGCTCGGGGCGCACCCGCTTGAGGGCCACCCGCTCACCGGCGCGCGGGCCCTCGCGGAAGCGGGCGAGGAAGACCTCCGCCATGCCTCCGCGCCCCAGCCGGGACAGCAGCTCGAAGTGGCCGCAGTCCCGGGGCCACGTCTCCGACACGCCGTCCATCGTCAGCCCACGCCCCCCGCCAGGCTCGCCAGGTAGCCGTCCAGCGTCTGGGCGAAGGTGGCGTCGTCGCTGAGGAACGCGAGCCCCACGCCGCCGGTGTACGGGTCGTCCACCACGTGCACGACGATGGCGTCCCCCTGCAGCCGGTCGCCGTTGGGCAGCCTCACGTCCACGGTGACGACGCTGTCGGGCTGGGGCCGGTGCGCGGTGCGCACGAAGAGGCCGCCGTTGGAGATGTTGAGCGCGTGCTCGCGCACGAAGTCCAGCTCGGTGCGGAACTCCAGCTCCAGCTTCACCGCGAAGCGCCGGCCGCGCCGCTGCGGGCTTCCAGGAGGCGCCGTGGGCACCTGGTGCGGCTGCGGCCTGGCGGCGGGCGAGGGCTCGGAGGCGGGCGCTTCCAGGCGGATGGGGGCCTGGGCTTCCGGCGCGGCGCGCTCGGGGGGCCGGGCTGGCGAGGTGATGGCCGCGTCCATGGGGCTGGGCGGCGGCCCCACGGGCAGCACGTCCTTCGCGGACAGCGCCGTCAGGTGCTGCTCCAGCGCGCGGGCGGCGGCGGCGCGCTCGTCACCCCGGTACGCGGTGCCTCCTCCGAAGGTGCTCGCGCGGAAGCCGTCCCGCTCCGCCTTGGGCATCCGCCACAGCTCGATGAAGGTGCCGCCGCTGCGCTTCACGTCCTCCGCGAGCCGCTCCACCGCGGCGCGAGGGTAGCCGGGCGCTTCCACCTTCAGCTCGATGCCGGCGTCTTCCGGACGCAGCGCCACGACGAGCTGGAGCGACTGTGCCATGGGCAGCAGGGGGCCCAGCCCCTCCACCCAGGACGCCACGCGCTCCGGCGGTGCAGAGCCATTCCACAATGCCGCAAGACCGAAGACGGGCACGGGCGCGACGATAGCCGAGCCCTCCCACCCCGCGAACTGTTCGCAGCCGACGCGGGCAATGAACCGTCCCCGTGGTCGCACGGGTAGCATCCGACCTCTGACGCGGGCTTCGTCCCGCGGTGCTTCCTCGCTCGGCCAGGTGCCGTGCCACTCTATGCTTGTAGTCTGCCCTGACTCACCCCTTTGGAGTCCGGGCCTGGGAGTCCATCCGATGCGCACCCACCTCCTCCGCTTCCTCACCTGCTCGCTGCTGGCGGCCTCGCTGCTGGCTGGCTGCTCCAGTGGAGACGAGCCGAACCCACAGCCCACGCAAGACGCGGGCACGGCAGACCCCGACGCGGGCCCGCCGCCTCCGCCCGAGGACGCCGGCATCCAGCCGGACCCGGACCCGGACCCCGGCACGGTGCCCACCAACGTGGCGGACGGCAACAACCCGACGAAGGACTCGGACTGCGACGGCCTGACGGACGCGGAGGAGTTCTCCAGCCTCTACCCCGGCGACTCGAAGACGGACCCGGGCCGCCGTGACACGGACGGCGACGGCCTCCGCGACGGCGTGGAGCTGGGCCGCACCTCCAGCGTCAACGCGGGCTGCACCTTCCGCGCGGACGCAGACCCGGACACGCGCACGTCGCCGGTGAAGGCGGACACGGACGGGGACGGGCTCGCGGACGGGCTGGAGGACGTGAATCGCAATGGCGGGCGCGAGTCGAACGAGACGGACCCGAACGCGCTCGACTCGGACGGTGACGGGCTGAAGGACGCCGAGGAGGACGCCAACCTCACCGGCACGCTGAGCCCGGGAGAGACGGACCCGCGCAAGCGCGACACGGACAGTGACGGGCTGGCGGACCCCCTGGAGAAGACCACGGGCACCGACCCGCGCAACCCCGACTCCGACGGCGACTCGTGCCGCGACGGCGACGAGGACAAGGACCATGACGGCGTCCACGAGGCGGGGGAGACGGACCCGCGGCGCTCGGACTGCGTGGCGACGGAGCGTGACTCCGACTTCGACGGCATCTCCGACGCGGTGGAGAGCGCCACCGGCACCAACCCCGCCAGGCCGGACACGGACGGTGACGGCCTGGAGGACGGCATCGAGGACAAGAACAAGAACGGACGCGTGGACGGGAGCGAGACGAACCCACGCCTGACGGACACGGACTGCGATGGCCTGCAGGACGGCGGTGGCCTCACCGGCTTCCTGGGCGAGGACACCAATGGGAACGGCCGCGTGGACGGCTTCGAGACGGACCCGACGAACCCGGACACGGACGGTGACGGCCTGAAGGACGGCGTGGAGCGCGGCGTGTCCACGGCGGCGGCCCCGCGCAAGGACTGCGGGTACTCGGGCGACGCGAATCCCTCCACCACGACGTCGCCGGTGGACAGCGACCACGACAACGACGGCATCCAGGACGGCGCGGAGGACTCCAACCAGAACGGCGCGGTGGACGCGGATGAGCTGAACCCCATCGCCCCCGGTGACGGTGGAGGAAGCACGCCGGCCGGCCAGGCCTGCCGCACGGACAGCCTGCGCGCCGTCACCTTCAAGGAGGAGAACGGCGGTGACCTCCGGCTGGCGCTGCCCGGTACCTTCAAGGACGCCAACCTGGTGCGCCTCACCACGGCGGCCGGAGGCGTGGGCCTGCTGGGCTGGGACGACACGAAGCAGGTGACGCTGATTGCCTTCAAGCGCGGGGCGGTGGGCACCTCCACGGACCCCACGGCGGACGAGGCCGGCATCCGCGGCACGTCGTTCCCCTCCTCGACGCGGGACTTCACGCAGGTCTTCAAGACCTGGGACAACTTCGATGCGCTGGTGGCGCGCTACACGCAGGCCAGCACGGTGGACCTGAAGGAGTTCACCAACACGCTGGCGCGCTCGCTGGTGCCAGACAGCAGCGGTGCGCTGGCGGGAGGGCCGGCGGGAGTCACGGGCCCGTTCAAGCTGCAGGCGCAGTACGTACACCGCTCCAACCAGAGCGTGGTGGTGGTGCTGGCCATCACCCCCGAGGCGCTCTACGACGAGGCCGGCAGCCTCTTCACGCTGGCGGACACGGCGGGGGGCTCGGGGCTGGCGCAGTTCGGAGACCCGGACACGGTGCAGTGTGAGCGCTTCACGGTGAAGCAGGCGCCGGTGGACTTCCTCTTCGTGGTGGATGACAGCGGCTCCATGGCCGAGTCGCAGCAGGCCCTGGCGGACGCGGCGTCGGCGATGGCGGGGAAGCTGGACAACACGAACCTCGACTGGCGCCTGGCCCTGGTGACGACGAGCTACACGTCCCCGGGCGCGACGAACCACAAGAAGGTGCGCGGCTTCACCGGGAACGTGAACCAGTTCCGGGCGTGGCTCACGGAGAACAGCGCCTGCGGGGGCAACGGCCAGTGCACCAACGTCACCGTGCCCGCGGGGACGCAGCCTACGTCCTGCACCAGCAGGGACCAGTGCTGGGCGAACATCGACGGCACGGGCGTGGAGCGGCCGCTGGACTCCGCACGTGCGGCCATCAATGACCTGAAGGCAGAAGGAGGCACGCCGGAGACGCGCATCCGCACGGGCGCGAAGGTGGTGGTCGTCATCCTGACGGACGCGAGGGACCAGTCCTCCGACTCAGTGCGCTTCTTCACGCAGTACTTCCGGGACGAAGGAAGCATCGTCGGAGACAACAACAACCCGGTGAATCAGCTCATCCAGGTCCACGGCATCATCTGCCCGCCGGACGGGCCCCGCTGCTACACGGACCCGGAGAACCCGGCCAACGATGAGATCAACACCGACCCGCGCCACCTGGAGGTCATCCAGGCGACGGGGGGCGTGTCCGGCAGCATCCGGAGCTCGGCGTCCATCACCACCACCATCAACGCCATCGTGGACAACGTCATCTCCTCGGTGGGCCACCGGCTGCAGCGGCCGCCCATTGGCGCCTCGCTGAAGGTGGCGACGGCGGAGGTGCGGGACGCGACGCTGTGCCCGACTCCGTCGAACCTCCCGCGCGGCAGGACGCACGGCTTCGACGTGGACGGTGTCACTCGCGCGGTGTCCTTCTTCGGCGCGTGCCGTCCGAAGGCGGGCACCACGCAGGTGGCGCTGTCGTACCGGTACTGGACGGACCGCAGCCCGAACGTCGATGGCGCTCCGGCCCCGTGCTCGACGGACCGCTTCTACGCCGCGGACGAGGAGGACTTCTGCGAGGGGAAGCTGTACTGCAACCGGGGGACGAACCAGTGCGAGTGCCCGGCGGACTGCGGTGGTGGACAGGGCGCTCCGGGGCAGGTGTGCAACACGGACCCGGCGGTGTGCGCCTTCGCCTGCACGGCGGACTGCGGCGGCGCGTGCGGCACGTTCGAGTCGTGTGACACGAATGCGTGCGCATGCACGTGCGTGGAGAACGCCACCTGCGCGCCGGGCTACACCTTCAGCTCGGGCGTGTGCGGCTGCGCGTGCGACACCGCGACGCTGAACTGCGGCTCGCGGTACCAGCCGGACCCCGGCGCGTGCGCGTGCGTGTGCAAGCCGGACTGCGGGGGCTGCGGGCGCAACGAGGAGTGCAACCCGAGCACCTGCCTGTGCGAGGGCATCATCGGCTGACGGCGCGGCGCCCTCTCGCGTGAGACGGACCGGACGCCCCGGGGCCTCGAGTGGCCTCGGGGCGTCTTTGCTTCGTGGGGCCCTTCGCTACTTCACCGCCGCCAGCCCGGCGGGAGCGGCCTGGGTGCGCAGCACGGGGTAGACGCGCAGGCGGAGGTCCCGGGCGGGGTGGCGCTCGTAGAAGAAGCGCAGGCGGGCGCGCGGGTCCTTGGCGAAGGCGGCGTCCTTCAGCTTCGCGTCCCACTCGGCCTTCACCTTCGCGTCCTTCGCCAGCAGCTCGCGGGCGAAGGGCTCCAGCACGTAGTCCTCGATGTACTCCTTCTGCTCGAAGTGCGGGCTGAACAGGCCCCACGACACCAGCGAGTCCGGGCCCGTGGGCTCCAGCAGGTGCGCCACCAGCTGCACGCCCTTCTGGGCCACCGGCACGTACAGCGTGCCCTCGGGCAGCGCGTGCGTGCCCTTCTCCCACGCGCCCTTCACCGCGAGCATCTGCCGACCCTCGACGGACTGGGGACTCCAGCGGGCCTCGGTGGCGCGGAAGAGCTCCGCCTCCACGGCGGGCACGGCGCGGGTGAGGCGCTGGAAGCGCAGGCCGTGGGCGGTGAGCTTCTCCGCCACCCGGGCGGCGTGCGCGGGAGGCACCAGGTAGCCGCCCGAGGGCAGCGTCAGCGTCAGGGCCGGGCGGATTTCGTCGAAGTAGGGCACGTTCCACACCTGCGGCTTCGAGTCGTCGTAGCGAATCCAGGGCTGGCCGGAGATGTCGGACGCGGCGCGCTCGTAGGCATAGCCGCGGAAGGCGAGGGGGCGGCTCTTCCCGGTGCTCTCCCAGGCGGCCACCACCTCGCGGACCGCGCCGGACTCGGCCTTCGTGTCCTCCGCCTTCACCGCCGCGCGCAGGGTGGCGCCGTCCCGGGCGACGAGGCGCAGCAGCCCCGCCAGCACGTTGCGCGTGGCCTTCACACGCTGCGCGTAGTCCTTCCACGAGTGCGTCTCCACCAGCACACCGAAGCGGTGGTAGGCGGCCCAGTACGCGTGGCTGAAGCGCGGCGAAGGCACGCCGTAGGCGAAGCCGGAGGCCGGCTCATCGTCATTGATGAACGACGGGTAGAAGTCCAGGGGCTGGTGGCCCTGGGCCTCCATTTCGGTGAAGAGCTCCTCGCGCAGCTTCACGCCCAGGGCGCGCAGGGGCTGGGGGCCGGACCTCTGCGGCTCCAGGCCCACGGAGACATCGGGCTCGAACTTGGCGCCGTTGGTGACGTGCAGGTCCACGTAGACGAGCGGGTCCCACGTGTGGAGGTACTTCAGCAGCATCCCCATCTCCGGGGCGTCCACCTTCACGTAGTCGCGGTTGAGGTTGAGGTTGTGCGCGGTGGCGCGCCAGCCCATCTCCTCGGGGCCCACCTGGTTGGGGCGGTGGTTGGGGCCGAAGCGCTCGTGGCCGTCCACGTTGAAGACGGGGACGAAGACGGCGGTGACGCCCTGGAGGACGCCGGGCAGCGTCTTGCCGGAGAGGACGTCGCGCAGCAGCCAGAAGCCGGCGTCCTTGCCGTCAATCTCTCCGGCGTGGATGCCGCCCTGGAAGAAGACGACGGGGCGGCCCTTCTTCACCGCGGCGGCCGGGGTGAGGGTGCCGTCCGCGCTGGCGACGAGCGCGAGCATGGGGCGCCCTTCCGGCGTGGTGCCGAGCGTGTCGCAGCGGGCCTTGCCGGGGTACGTCCTGGCGAAGTCGCGGCAGAGGGACTCCACCTCCGCGTAGCGGCCGGTGCGCTTCCAGCCGCTCTGTTCCGCGACCGTGGTGAGAGGAGGTGGGGCCTGGGTGAGGGCCAGGGCGAGCAGGGTGGGCAGGAGCATGCCCTTTGCTCAGCACAGGCCCCGGTGGGTTTCAACCGTTGCGGACGGTGAGGGTGCCGCCCACGGGCAGGACGTGGACGCGCTCGCGGGGCCAGCCCCGGCGGGTCCACTCCGCGTCCAGGCGCACGGGAGGCTCGTCGAGCGGCTCGTCCGTGAGCTTGAAGGTGCCCCAGTGCATGGCGAGGAAGCGCGTGGCGCCGAGGTCCTCGAAGGCCTGGACGGCCTCCTCGGGGTTCATGTGCTGCTTGCTCATGAACCAGGACGGGTCATACGCGCCAATGGGCAGCAGCGCGGCGTCGAGGCCGGGGAAGCGGCGGCCAATCTCCTTGAAGCCGTCGAAGTACGCGGTGTCGCCGGAGTGGAAGACGCGGGCGCTGGAGCCCTCCACGACGAAGCCGCCCCAGAGCATCTCGTTGGCGTCGTTGAGGCCGCGGCGGCTCCAGTGCTGCGAGGGCACGTAGTGCACGGTGACGGGGCCCACCTTCGTGGACTGCCACCAGTCGAGTTCCGTGACGGGCAGGCGCGAGCCGCGGAAGACGGGCGTGTGGCCAAGGCCGGTGACGATGGGGGCGCCCACGTCCTTGAGGGTGGGCAGGTCCAGGTGGTCGTAGTGGTTGTGCGAGACGAGGCTGGCGGTGATGGGCGGCAGCTTCTCCACGGGGACGCCGGGCGGGACGTTGCGGTGGATGACGACGTTGATGGCGTCGCGCAGCACGGGGTCGATGAGGAGGGACACGCCGTCGAGCTGGACGAGCCAGCTGGCGTGGCCGAGCCAGGTGAGGCGGGCGCCCTCTCCGGAGGTTGGCGGCGTGGCGAGGAGCGCGAGGTCGGGCTCGACGCGGGGGACGGGCGCGCGGTCCGGAGACTTGCGGCGGCGGCCGGCGAGCTTGTCCGCGATGGCCCACTTGAAGACCCGTTCGAACGGCTGCGGCCCGCTGCCGTCGAGGTTCTTGAACCGCAAGGCCATGTGACTGTTCCTCCGCTCCGTGGGCCCGTGGGATGAGGGCTGCCCCTGTCATGCTCGGGAGGAGCGCGGGGCGCAAGGGGGAGGCGGGGGCTGGCTACCAGTCCGGGAGGCAGACCCACGGGCGCGTGGGACGGTCCTTCTGGCAGCTATAGCCCTCCGCGCAGGTGTTGGGCCCGTTGGGGTCGCACGGCGGGTGGCAGCTGAAGCCGTTGCAGATGAGCCCAGGGGGACAGGCGTTGGGGTCCTCGCGGCAGTACTCCTTGCAGCGCATCCACGCGGTGGCCGGGATGCTCGGCTCATGGTCCACTTCGCACTTCTCGTCCGCTGGGCACGGCGTCTCCTGGCAGTTGAACCCGTGGACCTTCGCGCATGCCGAGGCACCCTGCCTGTACTTGATGCAGTACTGGCCCTCGGGACATCCCGACTTCTCGCAGGTCGGAAGGCACGAGGGCTCGAGCTCCGTGTCGGCGCAGAAGAAGTTCTCCGGACAGCTTTCCGGGTCTTCCTTCCTGCAGGCGCGGGCACAGAAGCCATTCAGCCCGCTGCAAGTAAGGCCGGGGCCGCATGTGGAGCCCCGCTCCCTGCCTATCCTGACGCACTTCTCGCCCTCCTTGCGGATTCCCAGCGGAACACAGACGCCCACCAGCGGTCCGTTGCCGAAGGTTGTCAGCAGCCGGCAGACTTCTCCATCCTGGCACTGCACATCCGCCATGCACCGGCTGTCGATGCAGTAGTTGGCCCCGGCCCTGCCATCCAGCAGGCAGCCGAGGGGGAACTCGCAGTCGGCATCCTTCGTACAATTGCGGCGATAGCTCTGCAGTGCCTCTCGTTCGTCGTTCCTGAGCATTGGCGCGACGCGCCGTCCGTATTCCGTGTGGTGCTCAGGCACTCCCAGGCGGAGGAGGCCGCCAAGAAGCAGCACCATCGGTAGCGAGACCAGGACAGCGATGAGGGTCCGGACAGCGGTGTGCCAGGTCATCCGCCGCACTCCTCGATACAGTCCCTACTGTCCTCTCTGCCATTTCCGCAGAGCTCCTCGCGCCGAGCCTCGGTGCAATGCTCTGGAATGAGTTCCAGTGCATCCTTGTGAGCGGCCCGGTCCACGAGGCCTCCGCGTCGATGCACCTCCGGACACCCCATCAGGGCAAGCGACAACATACAGACCCACGTGGCCGGGCATCGCATCGGCGCTCCCCCGCGAAGCGAGCAACCCGGCGAGCCTAATCCGGGGCCCTCCCCGCGCCCCACCTGCCCCGGAGGGCACCCTCCCGACGCACAGTGAGCAGCCCGGCCCCTCTCTCCCCTATATAGAGGGCTGGATGCTCTCCACCTCCGGCTCGACGACCCGCAAGCTGCTCCTGGCCTTCGGCGCGCTGGTGGCGCTGTTCACGGCCGCGTCCGGCTTCGCGCTCGCCCGGCTGACGGACATCCACGCGGGCTCGCACGAGCTTCGCGAGGCCGGCGGCCGGGTGCGCGACGCGCTGGAGCTGGCCACCGCCGTGAGGGACCAGTACGCGCACCTGGCGCACACCATCATCCTCGGCAATGCCAGCCACGCGCGCTTCCACGACGAGGCACGGGGTCGCGTGGAGGCGCTCACCCGCCGGCTCCGCGAGCAGGCCCAGGATGCGCAGGAGCAGACCTGGGTCGCCGACATCCAGGAGAACGGCGACGCGCTGGACCGCCTCTACCGCGACACGCTCCTGCCCGCCGTGCTCGCGAAGGACCAGGCTGCCGTCACCGCCGCGCATGGCCGCGCGCTGGAGCTCGTCTCGCACATCCAGGCGCGCGCGGACGCGCTGGCGCGGCGCTTCGACACGTCCATCGGCTCGTTCGAGGAGCACGTGGGCGCCGTGGAGCACGCCAGCTTCCGGTGGGCCGTGCTGTTCCTCGGCGGGGCCACGCTGTTCGCCGTGGGCGTGGGCATCTACATCGGCAACTCGGTGGCGCGGCCGGTGGCGCGGCTGTCCGAGGGCGCGGCGCGGCTGGCTCGCGGCGACCTGCACGCCCGCATCCCCGAGGACGACCCGGGCGAGCTGGGCCAGCTCGCGGCGCAGTTCAACCGGATGACGGAGGCGCTCCGCACGCACCAGGCCCAGCTCGTCCAGCACGAGAAGCTCGCGGGCATCGGCCGGCTCGCGGCGGGTGTGGCGCACGAAATCAACAACCCGCTGGGCGTCATCCTCGGCTATGTGCGGTTGCTCCAGCGCAAGGCGGAGGGCGCGCTCGCCGAGGACCTGAAGGTGGTGGAGGAGGAAGCGGTGCGCTGCCAGCAGATCGTCGAGGGACTGCTGGACCTCTCCCGTCCGGGGCGAGGCCCGGTGGAGCAGGTGCCCCTGCGTGAGGTCTGCGAGGAAGTGGTGGCCCGGCTGCGCGAGTCCTCGCGCCTGGGCGACGTGGAGGTCCGCGTGGAGGGAGACGCCTCCGCCTGGGCGTGGCCGCCACGCCTGCGACAGGTGCTGCTCAACCTGGTGAAGAACGCGGCGGAGGCCGCGGGAAAGGGTGGCACGGTGGTCCTGCACATCGAGTCGACGCCGGACGGCGGAGCGAGCGTCGCGGTGTCGGACTCCGGGCCCGGCGTGAAGCCGGAGAACCGGTCGCGCCTCTTCGAGCCCTTCTTCACCACGAAGCCGGCGGGGACGGGGCTGGGGCTCGCGGTGAGCCAGGCCATCGCGGAGGCGCACGGCGGACGGATTGAGGCGGACACGGGCCCGCTGGGAGGCGCGCGCTTCACGCTGCGGCTGCCCCCGGCCTCGCCCGCACAGGAGGCCATGGCATGAGCAGCGCGCCGGAGACGCCGTCCGTCCTGGTGGTGGACGACAAGGAGAACATGCGCAGGCTGTTCACGCGCATCCTCGGGGACGCGTACGCGGTGACGGAGGCTGCCGACGGAGGCCAGGCCCTGGCGCTGCTGACCTCGCGCGAGTTCGACGTGGTGGTGACGGACATCCAGATGCCGGAGGCGGACGGCTTCGCGGTGCTGCGCGAGGTGAAGCGGCGCGCGCCGGACACACAGGTGGTGCTCGTCACCGCCTACGCGAGCATTCCCAAGGCGGTGGAGGCCATCAAGGAGGGCGCCTATGACTACCTCTCCAAGCCCTTCGACCCGGACGAGGTGGCGCTGGTGGTGGCCCGCGCCCTGGAGCAGCGGCGGCAGGGGCGGGAAGCGGCGGGGCTGAAGACCCGGCTCGCGACGGCGCCGGACCTGCACGGCCTGCTGGGCTCGAGCGCGGCGATGCGTGCGCTGCACGGCCTGCTGTCCCAGGTGGCCGCGAGGGACCTCACCGTGCTGCTCACCGGAGAGACGGGGACGGGCAAGGAGCTGGCCGCGCGCGCGCTGCATGCGGAGAGTCCGCGCAAGGCGAAGCCCTTCGTGGCGGTGAACTGCGGAGCGCTGCCCGCGGAGCTGGTGGAGAGCGAGCTGTTCGGCCACGCCAAGGGCGCCTTCACCGGGGCCACGATGGCGAAGGCGGGCCTCTTCGAGGAGGCGCACGGCGGGACGCTCTTCCTGGATGAGATTGGAGACCTGCCGTTGCCGGTGCAGGTGAAGCTCAACCGGGCGCTTCAAGAGAAGGAGGTCCGCCGCGTGGGCACCACGACGCCGGTGAAGGTGGACGCGCGCGTGGTGGCGGCCACGCACCGTGACCTGGCTGCGGAAGTCTCCGCGGGTCGCTTCCGCGAGGACCTCTACTACCGGCTCAACGTGGTGACGGTGCGTCTGCCAGCGCTGCGCGAGCGGCGCGAGGACATCCCCCTGCTTGCCCTGCACTTCCTCTCCCGTGCGAGCAGACCGGAACTGGAGGGCTTCGCGCCGGAGGCCCTGCGGGCCCTCTCCGCGTACTCGTGGCCTGGCAACGTGCGGCAACTGGAGAACGCGGTGGCCCGGGCGGCGGCGGTGACCCAGGGGCCGCGCATCGGCCTGGAGGACCTGCCGCCGGAGCTGGGCGCGGCGCGGCCGGCGGAGGCCACCCAGGGCACGGCAGGGCGGATTCCCTCCGAGGCGCTGGCGAAGCTGCCCTACCGCGAGGCGGTAGACGGCGCACGCGACGCGGTGTCGCGCGAGTACCTCTCCGCGCTGATGCAGGAGTTCGGAGGCAACGTCACCCACGCCGCCGAGCGCGCCGGCATGGAGCGCGAGAGCCTGCACCGGCTGCTGAAGCGCTACGGCGTGCGTTCGGACGACTTCAAGCGCTCGGAGTGAGGCACGGCTCCCAGGACCCGGGAGCTGCCTGGCCTGGCGTAAGAAGTGCCCGAGGGCGACAGGCCGCACGCAGACGGTGTCGCGCTCAGGACGCCGGCACCACCGCGCATGGCGTATGAGGTGCCCGAGCGCGACAGGGCGGCGCAGACACGGGCCAGGCTCAGAACGCCGGCACCACCGCGCCACCGTAGGTGGACTCGATGAACTTCCGGACCTCCTCGGAGCGGAGTGCCTTCAACAGCGTCTGGATTTCGGGCCGCGCCTCATCGCCCTTCCGCACGGCGAGCACGTTGGCGTACGGGTTCTCCCGGGGCGACTCACGCGCCAGCACCTTCGCGTCCAGCTTCAGCTGCTTCTGCGCCTCCAGGAAGTAGTTGCCGTTGATGACGGCGGCGGCCACGTCCTCCAGGGTGCGCGGCTGCTGCTCGGCGTCGATTTCCCGCAGCGCCAGCGCACGCGGGTTGCTCACCACGTCCTGCACGGTGGCCGTCGCTCCCGCGCCTTCACGCAGCCGGAGCAGCCCCTGGGCTTCGAGCAGCCGGAGCGCACGGGCCGCGTTGCTCGGGTCCGCGGGAAGGGTGACCTGCGAGCCCTCGGGCAGCTCCGCGAGCTGGCTGTACTTCGTGGAGTAGAGCGCCAGCGGCTCCAGGTGCACGGCCCCGGCGCTGCTCAGGGAGAGCCCCCGGTCCGCGCTGAAGGTCTCCAGATAGGGCACGTGCTGGAAGTAGTTGGCGTCGAGCTGTCCATCCGAGAGCGCGATGTTCGGCTGCACGTAGTCGGTGAACTCCACCACCTCGACGCGCACGCCCTCGCGAAGGGCCACGGCCGCCGCCGCGCGCAGGATTTCTCCGTGGGGCACCGGGTTGACGCCGACCTTCAGCGTGCGGGCGCCGCCAGCGGCGTTCTCGGAGGATGACGGCTTGCACCCGGCCACCAGCACGGCGGCGGAGAGCAACAGCGGGGTGAGCAGGACTGCGATGGAACGTTTCACGGTTGGGTTCTCCAGAAGAAAGGTCAGGAAGCCGTGCGGTCGAAGCGCGACGCCAGCCCATCCCCGAGCCACTGGACGAGCTGCACCAGCACCAGCAGCACCACGAGGCAGCCGAGCATCACGTCGGTGCGAAAGCGCATGTAGCCGTACTTCACGGCGAGGTCGCCCAGGCCGCCGCCGCCCACCGCGCCCGCCATGGCGCTGTAGCCGAGCAGGCTGATGACCATCAGCGACGTGCCCCGCACCAGCGACGGCAGCGCCTCCGGGATGAGGACGCCGAGGATGACGCGACGGTGCGTGGCGCCCATGGCCACGGCCGCCTCCACCAGCCCGGAGTCCACCTCCCGCAGCGCCTGCTCCACCACGCGGCCCATGAAGGGAATCGCCGCCACCACCAGCGGCACGATGGCGGCCGTGGTGCCGATAGTGGTCCCCACCAGCAGCCGCGTGAGCGGGACGATGGCGACCATCAGGATGATGAACGGCACGGAGCGGCCCACGTTGACGAGCGTCCCCAGCACCCGGTTCAGCCCCGGCCGCTCCCACAGCCCACCCCGGTCCGTCACCACCAGCAGCACGCCCAGCGGCAGCCCGGCCAGCAACACCAGCACGGCGGCCACCGACGTCATGTAGAGCGTCTCTCCCGTGGCCACCCACAGGGAGCGCAGCAGCTCGCTAGACACGGGGCACCGCCAGCGTCAGGCCCTGCTCGCGGAGGAAGCCCAGCGCTCCGTCCACGGCCTCGGGCGGCCCGGTCAGCTCGAAGAGGAGCCGGCCCACCCGGGTGTCCCCCACGCGCTCCATCGAGCCCTCCAGCAGCCAGGCATCCACGCCGAAGCGCCGGGCCAGGGTGGTGAGGATGGGGCGGGTGGAGTGCTCGCCCACCAGGGACAGCTCGACCCGTTTTCCTCCGGGATGCACGGAGGCGGCCTGCTCGGCGAAGGGCGGGTAGCACAGCTCGTGCAGCCGTGTGCCGGGACGGGCGATGAGGTCCACCACCTTGCCCTGCTCCACCAGCCGCCCCTGCTCCAGCACTGCCACCGAGTCGCAGATGGCCTTCACCACGTCCATCTGGTGGGTGATGAGCAGCACCGTCAGCCCGAGCTGGCGGTTGATGTCTCGCAACAGCCCGAGCACCGAGCGCGTCGTCTCCGGGTCCAGCGCGGAGGTGGCCTCGTCGGACAGCAGGATGCGCGGGCGGGGCGCCAGGGCGCGGGCGATGCCCACCCGCTGCTTCTGCCCGCCGGAGAGCTGCGAGGGATACGCCAGCGCCTTGTCGGACAGCCCGACCAGGTCCAGCAGCTCCGCCACCCGCTCGCGGATGTACTCGCGCGGGCAGCCCGCCACCTCCAGCGGCCAGGCGACGTTGCCGGCCACCGTCCGCGAGGTGAAGAGGTTGAAGTGCTGGAAGATCATCCCGATGCCCTGCCGGGCCTCGCGCAGCTCTCCGGGGCTGAGCGACAGCATGTCCCGCCCGTCCACCCGCACCTCGCCCGCGGTGGGGCGCTCCAGCAGGTTGACGCAGCGGATGAGCGTGGACTTGCCGGCGCCGCTCTGCCCGAGCACTCCGAACACCTCGCCGTACTCCACCCGGAGCGACACGTTCCGCAGGGCCGTCACCTCGCGCGCGCCCTGCCCGTACACCTTGCTGATGCCTCGAAGCTCAATCACCACCGTGTCTCCACCTGGGCTGCTCGATTGCTGTCATGTCCACCGTGGGCTCGCGGCGGTGCGCATGGGGCCCTGCCAGGGCCTGGCGCTCCGTCACCCGCCTGCCCACAGGCGAAGCCGTGTCTTTCGGAAGGACGCTCAGCGCGCGCGAACGGACGGACCCGTGGAGGCCGGACAACACGGGCCTCGGCAACAGGTCTCGAACGTGGCAACGAACACGAGCATCGGGCTCCGGAGGTAATGCGGCCCCCGGAGCCTGTCAACCCAACCTGTCACTCACGCCGCCGCGCGCGCCGCCTGTCCCAGCGCGAGCGCAAGGTCTTCCTGCAGGTCCTCCAGTTCTTCCAATCCCACCGAGTAGCGGATGAGCGCGTCGGTGATGCCCCGCCGCTGCCGCTCGGCGGCAGGCACGGAGGCGTGCGAGTGCCGCGCCGGGACGGTGACGATGCTCTCCACCGCGCCCAGCGACACGCCGAGCAGAGGCAGCTTCAGGGCCTCCACGAAGGGCGCGGCCCACTCCTCCCGGGCGAGCCGGAACGACACCACCGCGCCGGTGCCCGGGTAGAAGACCTCCTGCACCTCGGGCCTCCCCGCGAGCCAGCCTGCGAGCGCCGCCGCCGTCTTCACCTGCCGCTCCATGCGCACCTGGAGCGTCTTGATGCCTCGCTGGAGCAGGAAGCAGTCCTGCGGCCCGAGCACCGCCCCCACCGCGTTCTGGAGGAAGTAGACCTCCTGCGCGAGCGAGGGCGTCTTCACCGCCACCGTCCCCGCGACGACGTCGCTGTGCCCTCCGAGGTACTTCGTGGCGGAGTGCACCACGACGTCCGCGCCCTCGGTGAGCGGGCGGGACACGTAGGGCGACAGGAAGGTGTTGTCCACGATGAGCAGCGCCCCGTGCGTCCGCGCGATGATGGACATGGCGGTGATGTCCGTGCGCCGGAGGAACGGGTTGCTGACGCTCTCCACCAGCAGCGCCTTGGTGTTGGGGCGGATGGCGGCGCGCACGGCGTCCGGGTTGCTCGTGTCCACGAAGGTGGCCTTGAGCCCGAAGCGACTGAAGACGCGCGTGAGCACGCGGTAGGTGCCGCCGTAACAGTCGTCGGTGACGACGAGGTGGTCCCCCGCGCTGAACAGCATCAGCACGGTGGAGATGGCCGCCATGCCGGAGCCGAAGGCAAAGGCGGCGTGGGCTTCGTCAAGCTGGGCGAGCACACCCTCCAGGGCCTTGCGCGTGGGATTGCCCGAGCGCGCGTAGTCGAACTCCCCGGGCTGGTCCAGGCCCGGCTGGTCGAACATGGACACCTGGTAGATGGGCACGGCCGCCGCGCCTGTGGCGGCGTCGAGTTCATGCCCCGTGTGCAGCAAGCGGGTGGCGAAGCGGGTGCGCACGGCGGGCTCCTTCGAGCGCCTGGGCCAGGTCGGCAACGATGTCATGGAGGTCCTCGATTCCCACGGAGAGGCGAAGCAGTCGGTCGGTGATGCCCAGCTGTTCCCGGCGCTCGACGGGGATGTCGGCGTGGGTCTGGGTGGATGGATAGGTGATGAGCGTCTCGACGCCGCCCAGTGACTCGGCGAAGAGGCAGACCTGGACGCCGGAGAGCACTCCGGGCACCAGGGCCGCGTCGGTGACGGTGAAGGACAGCATGCCGCCCACGCCGGGATAGAAGACGCGGTCCACCAGCGGGTGCGCGCCCAGCCACGCGGCCACCTCGCGCGCGTTGGCCTGGTGCTTCTCCATGCGCAGGGCCAGCGTCTTCAGCCCGCGGATGACGAGGTACGCGTCCTGCGGGCCCAGAATCGCGCCGATGCCGTTGTGCAGGTACGCGAGCCTCTCGCCCAGCGCCGCGTCCTTCACCACCAGCGCGCCCGCGACGACGTCGTTGTGCCCGGCGAGGTACTTCGTCGCGCTGTGGACGACGACGTCCGCGCCCAGCTCCAGCGGACGCTGCAGCCACGGCGTGAGGAAGGTGTTGTCGACGATGAGCAGCACCCCGGCCTGCTTCGCGATGGCCGCCACCGCCGGAAGGTCCGCCGTCTTCATCAGCGGGTTGGTGGGAGATTCCACCAGGACGGCGCGCGTGTTGGGACGCAGCGCGGCCCGCACGGCTTCCGGGCGCGTGGTGTCCACGAAGGTGCAGGGCACGTGGAGGATGCGGTCCACCAGGCGATACGTGCCGCCGTACAGGTCCTCGGTGAGGATGACGTGGTCCTCCGGCCCGAAGAGCTGGAGCACGCAGTGCAGCGCCGCCATGCCGGAGCTGAAGGCGAGGCCTCGGCTGCCGCCCTCCAGGTGGGCGAGTGCGTCCTCCAGCGCGGAGCGGGTGGGGTTCTTCGTCCGCGAGTAGTCGTAACCGGTGGACTGGCCCAGCGCGGGGTGCTGGAAGGTGGCGGACTGGTAGATGGGAACTGCGATTGCGCCGGTGGTCGGGTCCCGGCGCACGCCCGCGTGGACGAGGGCTGTGGCGAGCTTCATGAGAGGTACTCCTTCCTTCAGGGGTGGACGCGGTCAGCGGCCGCGCAGCGTCTGGGAAATCCGCAGGATGTCGGCCAGCACGCCCGAGGCCGTGACGGCGCCTCCAGCTCCCGCGCCTCGGACGGTGAGCGGGAAGTCGCTGTGGCGCGTGGTGGTGAAGGACACGAAGGACTCGGAGCCCCGGAGGTCCGCGGCGGGCTGGCCCGCCTCGACGGCCACGGGGCCCACGCGGATGACGGGCGTGCCGGTGCCCAGCTTCGACGGGTCGATGCGCGCCAGGTAGCGCAGCACCGTGCCGGACTGGCGACACCGGGCCACGCGCTCCGCGTACGCCGTGTCCAGCGCTCGCAGGCCCTGGAGGAAGTCGTCGACGGAGCCCTTCGGCTCGGCGGGGACGAAGGGCTCCAGCGCCACGTCGGAGAGGGACAGCGGCAGCCCCAGCTCGCGGGCGAGGATGAGCGCCTTGCGCGCGACGTCCGTGCCGCCCAGGTCCTCGCGCGGGTCCGGCTCCGTGAAGCCGCGCTCGCAGGCCGCGCGGACGGACACGGACAGGGGCACGCCCGCCGTCAGCTCGTTGCAGATGAAGCCCAGGCTGCCGGACAGTGACGCGGTGATGAGGCGCACGGTGTCGCCCGTGCGCACCAGGTTCGCCAGCGTGTCGATGACCGGCAGGCTGGACGCCACCGTCGTCTCGTAGTGGTAGGCCACGTGGTGGCGCCGGGCCTCGGCCAGCAGCGCCTCGCGGTCATTCCAGGGCAGCGCCAGGGGTTTCTTGTTGGCCGCCACCACGTGCACACCGCGCCGGAACGCCTCCGTGTAGAGGGCCTCCAGTCCATTCGCCGCGGTGCAGTCCACCAGGATGGGCACCGGCAGCCGCCGCAGCTCCTCCAGCAGTGGCACCAGGGAGCGCGCCTCGGGCTCCACCGGCTCGACGCGGGCGAGCCGCTCCTCCAGTCCTTCCAGCGGCAGGCCGGCCGCGTCGAACAGGGCCCGGCGGCTGTCCGCGAGCCCGACGACGCGCAGCGCGATGCCGTGCCTGTCGCGGAGCAGCGCCTGCTGTGCGCGGAGCTGCGCCAGGAGCTGACCTCCCACGGTGCCCCGGCCCAGGAGGAAGAGGCTCACCTGCTGGTGCGCCAGGTTGAAGGCCGCGTGCGTGGTGCGCACCGCGATGGCCGTGTCCGCCGCGTCGATGACACAGGAGATGGAGCGCGAGCTGGCGCCCTGCGCGCTGGCGCGCACGTTGACGCCCACCGCGCCCAGCGCGCTGAAGAAGCGCCCGGCCACGTTGGTGCCATGGCCCATCGCCTCGGCCACCAGCGTCAGCAGCGTCACCGGCTGGCGGATGCCCAGGGGCTCCACCTCGCGCCGTGCCAGCTCCTGGGACAGCTCCTGCTCCAGGGCATGCTGTGCGCGCGCCACGTCCGGACGCGGGACGACGACGGCGATGGACTGGCCATTCGCCGACTGCGCCGTCGTCCACACCGTCACCTGCGCCTCGCGCAGCGCCGCCAGCACCCGCTCACCGAGCTGGAACTGGTCGGACAGCTTGCGCACCTCGATGCCGAGCAGCGCCAGGTCCTCGCGCGTGGCGATGCACGTGGGCCGCTGGCCGTCCCGCGAGCCGATGGCGTCGATGAGGGTGCCCGGGTGGTCCGGGTGCATCGTGTTGCGGATGCGCAGGGAGATGCCCGCCTCGATGAGCGGAATCATCGTGCGCGGGTGCAGCATGCGGACGCCCACGGCCGCCAGCTCCAGGCCCTCGCCGTGCGTGAGGTGCGGGACGGGGTACGCATCCGTCACGAGGTCCGGGTCCGCCGTGTGCAGGCCCAGCACGTCCGTCCACACCGTGACTTCCGTCGCGTCGATGCCCTGCGCCACCAGGGCCGCCGTGTAGTCGGAGCCATTGCGTCCCAGCGTGGTGGTGCGCCCATCCGGCGTCGCGGCGATGAAGCCGGGGAGGACGGGCACGGACGTCCTCCAGCCCTCCACCGCCGCCTGGAGCCGCTCGCGCGTCCGGGCCACGTCCACCCGCGCCGCGCCGAACCGGTCATCCGTCACCAGCAGCTGACGCGCATCGCGGAAGGTGGCCTCGGTGCCGGCGGCCGTGAGCAGCTCGGCCAGGAGCGTGGCGGAGACCAGCTCGCCGAAGGAGAGCACCCTGTCGCGCGAGGGCGGCGAGCACTCGCGGGTGAGGGAGATGCCGTGCAGCAACTGCTGCAGGGGGGCCAGCAGCGCGTCCACGCGCGAGGCGAGCGCGGTGGACTGCTCGGGGTGCAGCGCGGCGGCGTTCGTCTTGGCGAGGTGGGCGATGCGCGCCACCACCGTGAGCGCGGGCTCCAGCTCGCCCGCCGTCGCGAGCTGGGCGGCTTCAATCAGCCAGTCCGTGGTGTCGCCCATGGCGGAGACCACGACGGCGAGGGGGCCCTGCTTCGCGTGTCTGCCAATCAGCTCGACGACCTGACGGAGCCGGCGCGGCGAGCCCACGGAGGAGCCGCCAAACTTCATCACCTGGAAGGGAGTGCTGCTCATCTGAAACCTCGGAGGGCCCAGGGCCCTGGATGAAAGGGATTGCGGACGCGAGCCCGCGCGCCGGACACACACCGGCCGTTCGCGGCGCACGCGTGCCACGGCGAAGAGAAGAGGGAGTGGAGGGAGGCGAAGCCCGGGCGGGCGCGGACTAGCGGAGGCCGCCGGGCCGGCGCATTCGAGCGCAGCCCGAGGCGCGGAGCTGGCGCATGCACGCGGCCAGGACACGGCACGACGTGAGACGGTCAGCGGTGGCGTTCAGGGATGCGGCACAGGTGGACGGAACCACGTGGGTCCTCTCTCACCGAAGCTGAGGGATGGCCTCTGCTTCGGACTCTTGGATTGCCCGTGGAGGTTTTCTCCGCGAGCCGCATCGTTTGGACACCTTGGAGGTCCGACCCCAGGTTGTCGGGCCACCGCCGTGAGGCGGGACCGCTCTGGATGCTGCGGTCCAGATAAAGGTCCTCTGCTTGCTTGTCAAGTCGCGGAGGGCCATAGCGAGAGGTGCCGTGCAGCGAGCCGCGCGGGATTTCCGTGCGAATCCACGAGGTTGTGCCCGGCCCGTGTCGCTCTTCCCTCCCGTCGCAGCCAGGCTCCCCGAAGGGGGACCGGCCGAGCACCTTCCCGGCGCGTCACAGTGTGACTGCGACAGTCACACCTGCGCGGGCTCTGTCGCGTCCAGGCCCGCGAAATCACTGGAGCCTGCGTCGGTACGCGGCTTGCGATGGAAACCGGACATGCTCGCCGTGTCCACAGCCCTGTCCCTCATGTTGGCCGCCTCTCCCGTGGACGCCTGGACGCTGGAGCGCGTGGTGGACGCGGCGGTGGCGCAGAGCCCGGAGCTGGTGGCGGCGCGAGCAGATGAGGCCGGCGCCCAGGGCGTGCGGGCGGCGGACGGCCGGTGGCTGCGCGACAACCCGGAGCTGGAGCTGGGCGTGACGAGCGACGCGCTCACCGGAGACCAGGGAGAGCTGCGCCTGGAGGCGATGCTGAGCCAGACGGTGGAGATTGCCGGACAGCGCGGCGCGCGGGTGAAGCGGGCGGAGGCCTCGCTGGAGGCGGCGGAGGCTCGGCGGCGGGTTGTGATGCTGGACGTGGCGGCGCAGGCGGTGGACGCGGCGGTGGAGCTGGAGCGGCGTGAAGCGCAGGCGCGGCTCGCGGAGGATGCGCTGGGGCTGACGCGGGCGCTGGAGGAGGCCACCGCGCGCCGCTACTCGGCGGGAGATGTGTCGGAGCTGGAGCGCAACACCTCGGCGCTGGAGCGGGCACGCGCAGAGGCGCGAGCGGCGCTGGCTCGGGCGGAGGCGGAGGCTGCGCGCGCCGCGCTGAACCGGAGGCTGGGACGCCCGGCGGCGGCTCCGCTCACGGTGGCGGTGCTGCCCTCGGGCGAGCCCGCATCATTATATACGCCCCCCTCGGAGGCCCCGGCCGCGCGTGAGTCCTTGCCGCCGAGTCAAACGCCCAGCGCACCGGGAGACCGGCCGGAGCTGCGCGCCATGCGAGCGACGCTCCCGGGGCCGCTGCTGACCGAGCGTCCGGAGCTCCAGGCGGCACGCGCGGAGGAGGCCGCGGCGAATGCAGAGGTGGACCTGCTGCGGCGCGAGCGCTTCCCGGACCCGACGCTGGCCGTGGGCTACGAGCGCGAGCGACGGCCCGAGTCCCATGGCGCGCTCACGGACCTGCACACAGAGCACCTGCTGGTCGCGCGGCTGTCGGTGCCGCTGCCGCTGTGGGAGCGCAACCAGCGCGAGCTGGCGGAGGCCCGGGCGCGGCGCTCGGCGCGTGAGGCGGAGCGCGTGGCCCGCCAGCGCGAGGTGGAGGCGGAGTCCGTCGCGGCACGCAGCGCCTTCGAAGCGGCGAGCACGGCGCATGCGGCGCTGGAGGCGGCCCGGCCCGCCATCGAGCGCAACCTCGACCTGGTGCGGCGAGCTTACGAAGGGGGCGAGCTGGGGTTGGATGCGCTGCTGTTGGCGCGGGACAGGGCCTTTGCCGCGAGACAGGATGCGGTCGACGCGGCGGCGGAGCGGGTCCGCGCGCGCACGGCATTGCTGCGAGCGGAAGGCCGGATGCCCACGGGAGGGGTGCCGCGATGAGACACACGGGCGTGAAGTCGGGTGCTCCAACGAGAGGGCAGGCCACGCGGCGAGCCTCCGCGTGGCTGCTGACGGCGGTGTGCCTGTCCCTGCCCGTCGTGGCCGGGGCACACGAGGGCGAGTCGCACGGCGCGGCTCCCGCGAGGGTCCCCATGCAGGAGGCGCTGCATGTGCTCGCGGCGACGGGCGACGTGTTCGAGGTGGTGCTCAAGCACCCGGAGCAGCCGACGGGTCCGAAGACGCCGCTGCGACTCCTGGTGGCGGACAGCATGACGAACGCGCCCGTGAGTGGCGCCCAGGTGGAGCTGACGCTGACCGGCGCGGCCGTGCAGTCGCTGGTGCCGAGGATGGAGTCGCCGGGTGTCTACGTGGCCGAGGCGGAGCTGAAGCCCGAGCAGGAGCTGGTGGCGGTGGCGACCGTGACGCGAGGTGACTCGGTGGATGTGCTGGCGCTGGGGACGGTGCACGTGGACGCGGAGACGTCCGAGGGTTCCGAGGACCACGAGCATGCCGACGGCTGGCTTGCCTGGGGAGTGGCGGGCGGCGTGGCGCTGATGGTGGGAGCGGGTGCATGGTGGGTGTCGCGCCGCAAGAGGGGGATGCTGTGAGTGGAGTGGTGACCTTGTCCTCCCCGTCGCGTGCGCTGCTGCTCGTATCCTTTATATGTGCCGCGCTCGGTGTGCTCCCCGAGGCCCACGCGCACGAGGGTGAGAACCACCTGCCGCTGCGGCCCGAGCAGCAGCAGCCCGTCATCCCCGGCATGGCCTTCACCGTGCCGAAGGAGACGCAGTTCCTCCTGGAGGTGCGCACGCAGCGGGCCGTGGTGCGCTCGCTGGAGTCGCGGCTGGTGGCTCCCGGGAAGGTGGTGCCGCGCACGGACCGCTATGCGCAGGTCTCCGCGCCGGTGGCGGGCCGCGTGGTGGCCTCCGGGGCGTCGGTGCCGCTGGTGGGGCAGCGGGTGAAGCGCGGCCAGGTGCTGGCGCTGGTGCAGCAGAGCCTGTCCGCCTCCGAGGCGACGGGCATCTCCACGGGCTACATCCAGGCGGAGGCGGAGGCGTCTCGCGCGCAGGCGACGCTGGAGCAGGCGCGTCGTGACCTGGCGCGCCTGGAGTCACTCCAGGGCGTGGTGGCGGAGAAGGAAGTGCAGCAGGCCCGGCTGGGCGTGAGCACGGCGGAGCAGGAGCTGGGGCGTGCGAAGGCCGCGAGGGATCTGCTCGCTGGCGCGCGCCTGGGGCAGGGCGCGGCGCGCTACTCGCTGGTGGCGCCCATCGACGGCGTGCTGGTGGAGGCGCGGGCCACGGTGGGTGAGCAGGTGGACCCGTCGCGCCCGCTCTTCGCGGTGCTGGACGCCTCCGTCATCTGGGTGGACGCGCGCGTGTACGAGGGCGACGTGGCACGCGTGGAGGGGGCCTCCGGCGCGCTGGTGGCCACGCCCGCGTACGAGGGCAAGCACTTCGCGGCGCGGCTGTACCACGTGGGCCAGGTGGTGGAGGAGGACTCGCGCAGCGTGCGCGTGCTCTTCGAGGCGGACAACCGCGAGGGCCGCCTGCGGCCGGGCATGTTCGTGGACGTGGCCATCGGCGAGGGCGGCCGGCGGGACGCGGTGGCGGTGCCCGCCGCCGCCGTCCTCGAGGAGGAGGGCCGCACCTATGTCTTCGTCCACACCGCGCCCGAGGCGTTCGAGCTCCGGTCAGTGGTGGTCGGCGGCCGTGATGGCGAGTGGCGCGAGGTGCGCGACGGCCTGAGGCAGGGCGAGCGGGTGGTGGTGGGTGGCGTCGCGGCGCTGCGCATGGCTCGCGGGGGCGCCAGATGATTGACCACGTCATCCTGACGGCGCTGCGTCACCGCCTCTTCGTGGTGCTGGCGGCGGTGGCGCTGCTGCTCTACGGCGGCTGGGCCGTCACGCGCCTGCCCGTGGACGTGTTCCCCGACCTCAACCGTCCCACGGTGACGGTGATGACGGAGGCGGGCGGGCTGTCTCCGGAAGAAGTGGAGACGCTCGTCACCACGCCGATTGAAACGGCGATGAATGGAGCGCCGGGGGTGCAGCGCGTGCGCTCGTCGTCGGGCGTGGGCCTGTCCATCGTCTACGTGGAGTTCGACTGGGGCACGGACATCTACCTGGACCGGCAGCTCGTGTCGGAGCGGCTCCAGGTGGCGCGCGAGCGGCTGCCGCGCGACGTGACGCCGCACCTGGCGCCGGTGTCCTCCATCATGGGCGAAATCCTCCTGCTCGGCGTGCAGAGCGAGGGCGACGCCACCTCGCCGCTGGAGCTGCGCTCGCTGGCGGACTGGACGCTCCGCCAGCGCCTGCTGACGATTCCGGGCATCGCCCAGGTGACGGTGCTGGGCGGCGGCGTGAAGCAGCTCCAGGTGCGGGTGCAGCCCGAGAAGCTGCTCGCCTTCGGCCTCACCTTCGAGGACGTGGAGCGCGCGGCCGGGTTTTCACAGGGCAACACCACCGGCGGCTTCGTGGAGAAGGGCGGCCGCGAGTACCTGGTGCGCAACCTCGCGCGCAGCGCGTCGGTGGAGGACCTGGCGGGCACGGTGGTGGCGGTGCGGGATGGGGTGCCGGTGCGCCTGTCTCAGGTGGCCGACGTCGTGGTGGGCCCGGCCGTGAAGCGCGGCGACGGCGGGATGAACGGCCGCCCCGCGGTCATCCTCGCGGTGCAGAAGCAGCCCGGGGCCAGCACGCTGGATCTCACCGACAAGGTGGAAGCGGCGATGAAGGAGCTGCAGGGCACGCTCCCGAAGGACGTGCGGGTGGAGCCGCTGTTCCGGCAGGCGGACTTCATCCACGCCGCCATCGGCAACGTGGCGGAGGCGCTGCGCGACGGCGCGCTGCTCGTGGTGCTGGTGCTCTTCCTCTTCCTGGTCAACCTGCGCACCACGGCGATAACGCTCACCGCGATTCCGCTGTCCCTGGTCATCACCGCGCTGGTGATGAAGGCCTTCGGCCTGTCCATCAACACGCTGACGCTGGGCGGGCTCGCCGTCGCCGTGGGCGAGCTGGTGGACGATGCCATCGTCGACGTGGAGAACGTCTACCGGCGCCTGAAGGAGAACCGGGCGAAGGCGCACCCGGAGCCCCCGCTGCGCGTCATCTTCAAGGCCTCGTCGGAGGTCCGCGGCTCCATCGTCTTCGCCACGCTCATCGTGGTGCTGGTGTTCGTCCCGCTGTTCGCGCTGGGTGGCATCGAGGGCCGGCTCTTCGCGCCGCTGGGCGTGGCGTACATCGTGTCCATCCTCGCGTCGCTGCTGGTGTCGCTCACGGTGACGCCGGCCTTGTGCGCGTACCTGCTGCCGAAGGGCCGCTTCCTGGAGCACGGCGACGGCGCGCTCGTGCGGTGGCTGAAGGCGCGGGCGCGGCGGGTGCTGGACGTGGCGCTGGCGCATCCCCGCCCGGTGATGACGGGCGCGGCGGTGCTGGTGTTCGCGGCGGCGGCGGTGGTGCCCTTCCTGGGGCGCTCCTTCCTGCCTCCCTTCAACGAGGGCACCGCGACGGTGACGGTGGTGGCGCCGCCCGGCACGTCGCTGGAGGAGTCCAACCGCTTCGGGTTGCTGGCGGAGCGCCTGGTGGCCGCCGTGCCCGAGGTGAAGACGGTGGGCCGGCGCACCGGTCGCGCCGAGCAGGACGAGCACGCGGAAGGGGTGCACTACTCGGAGCTGGACGTGGACTTCAAGGAAGGGGGCCGGCCTCGCGAGGAGGTGCTGGCCGACCTCCGTCAGCAGCTGTCCGTGCTCCCCGGCATGTCCGTGTCCGTGGGGCAGCCCATCTCCCACCGGCTGGACCACCTGCTGTCGGGCATCCGCGCGCAGGTGGCGGTGAAGCTCTTCGGGCAGGACCTGGACGTGCTGCGTGCCAAGGCGGAGGAGGTCCGCGCGCTGATGGCGGGCGTGCCGGGCATCGTGGACCTGCAGGTGGAGCAGCAGACGCTGATTCCGCAGCTCCAGGTGAAGCTGAAGCGCGACGAGGCCTCGCGGCTGGGCGTGCAGCCCGGCGCCATGGCGGAGCAGCTGGAGAAGGCCTTCAACGGCGTGGTGGTGGGGCAGGTGCTGGAGGGCCAGCGCACCTTCGACGTGCTCGTGCGGTACGACGAGCGGGCGCGGGTGGACGCGGAGGCGTTCCGGCGGGCGCTGGTGGACACGCCCTCGGGAGCACGGGTGCCGGTGGCGGCGGTGGCCGAGGTGGTGGAGTCACAGGGCCCGAACGTCATCCACCACGACCACCTGCAGCGGCGCATCGTGGTGATGGCCAACGTTGCGGGCCGGGACCTGGGCAGCGCGGTGGAGGAGGTGCGTGAGAAGGTGGCCGCGCAGGTGACGCTGCCGCCGGGCGCCTTCGTCACCTACGAGGGTCAGTTCGAGAGCCAGCAGTCGGCGACGCGGCTCATCGCGCTGCTGTCGCTGCTGTCCTTGGGGGGCATGTTCCTGGTGCTGTACGCGCACTTCCGCTCGGTGCGGCTGGTGCTCCAGGTGATGCTCAACATCCCGCTGGCGCTGGTGGGCAGCGTGACGGCGGTGGTGCTCACCGGGCAGCCGCTGTCGGTGGCGACGCTGGTGGGCTTCATCACCCTGTGCGGCATCGCCAGCCGCAACACCATCATGCTCATCTCCCACTACCTGCACCTGGTGGAGGTGGAGGGCGAGACGTTCAGCAGGGAGCTGGTGCTGCGCGGCTCACTGGAGCGGCTGGTGCCGGTGCTGATGACGGCGCTGACGGCGGGGCTGGCGCTGGTGCCGCTGGCGCTCGCGGCGGGCGCGCCGGGCAAGGAAATCCTGCACCCGGTGGCGACGGTCATCCTCGGGGGGCTCATCAGCTCCACGCTGCTGGACCTGCTCGTCACGCCGGCCGTGTTCTACCGCTTCGGGCGTCCAGCCCTGGAGCGCTACCTGGCGCGCAAGGCGGCGGCGCGCGCCGAAGAAGACACCGCGCTCCCGGCGGCAGTGCCTCCGGCGGAGCGGCTCGCGAGCTCGACACTGTGAAGGCGGGCACCGTGAGGGACATGGGAGGAAGTTCGATGGGGAAGCGAATCATCGCGGTGGTGATGGCGGCGGGGCTGGTGGCCGCGTGCAGCAAGAAGGACGCGCCCGCCGAGGCACCTGCACCGTCGGCCACGCAGGCGAAGCCGCACGACGAAGCGGTGCCTCACTCGCACGATGGGACGGCGCCGCACGCTCACGCCGCGGCGCAGCCTCATGCCCATATCTCGCCGCATGGCGGGCTGGTGGAGTCCACCCAGCGCGGGCACATGGAGCTGGTGGCGACGCGTGGAGGCTCCTATCGCGTCTACCTGCTGGATGAGGACCTCAACGTACGTCCGGTGGAGGGCGCGAGCGGCTCGGTGAAGGTGGCGAAGAGCGGCTACCCGGACGTGAAGCTGGCTCCCGCGGGAGACCACCTCGCGGGCCAGGGGCCGGAGCACTCGGACGAGCACCTGACCATGGTGGTGACGGTGGTGGTCGGCGGGAAGCCCGAGGTGGCGCGCTTCGCCGCGCACCTGGAGGCGCACGGACACGGGCCCGCGGGCACCTCGGCTCCGACGATGCAGGCGCACGACCACACGCCGCTGCACGGCGGCATCGTGGCGATGAGCGGCGAGACCCACCTGGAGGTGCTGTCCCTGAGGTCCGGCGAGGTGCGAGTCTGGGTGACGGACGCCTTTCGCCGGCCGGTGTCGCTGGAGGGGAAGAAGGGCACGGTGGAGGTGGCGGGGACGTCGGCGCCGCTGGTGCCGTCGGGAGAGTTCCTCACCGGCAGGCTGCCTCCCGCCGAGGGCGAGCGCGAGGTGACGGTGCGCCTGCCCATGCCGGATGACCCGGAGTACTTCATCGGCTTCCTGCTGACGCCCGTGGACGCACCGAAGGCACCCACGACGGCGGCGGCGAAGGATGGCGCGGTGCAGGAGGTGACCATCACCGTGCAGGGGGGCTACCAGCCCAGCGAGGTGACGCTGAAGCAGGGCGTGCCCGCGCGCCTGCGCTTCGTGCGCAAGGACTCGGGCGGGTGCGGTGACGTGCTCCGCATCCCCGACTTCAGCATCCAGCAGCCGCTGCCCGGGCTGACGGAGACGGTGGTGGCGTTCGTCCCGGACAAGGTGGGCACGTTCACCTTCACCTGCGGCATGGAGATGATGAAGGGCACGCTGGTGGTGCGATGAGCACGGCGGAGGCCAGCGTGGAGTCGGCGACGGACGAGGCCGTGGTGCAGGCGCTGGTGGGCAATCACCGCCAGTTCCTCGGCTTCCTGGAGCGGCGCGTGGGGAGCCGGGCCGTAGCGGAGGAGTTGCTCCAGGCGGCCTTCGTGAAGACCCTGGAGAAGGGCGGGGCGCTGCACGACGGTGAGGGCGCGGTGACGTGGTTCTACCGGCTGCTGCGCAACGCGCTGGTGGACCACTACCGCAAGCAGGCCGCGGAAGGACGCGCGCTGGAGCGCGAGGCCCGTGAGGCCACGGAGGCCAGCGAGGACCCGGAGCTGAAGACCGCCGTGTGCGCCTGCGTGGGAGAGCTGCTGCCCACGCTGAAGCCCGAGTACGCGGAGCTGGTGCGCAAGGTGGACCTGGAGGAGCGCGGCGTGCCGGACGTGGCGCGGGAGGCGGGCATCACCGCCAACAACGCGGGCGTGCGACTGCACCGGGCCCGGCAGGCGCTGAAGAAGCAGCTGGAGCGGAGCTGTGGCACCTGTGCCTCGCACGGCTGCCTGGACTGCTCGTGCAAGAAGTCCCGCGCCTGAGCCGGGAGAAGGCCTTGCCGGCGGCCTCGGCCCCTCGTTATCCTTCGTGAAGGTGCCGAGGGGCGCCTGACCCGAAAAAGACGACGTCACCCTCCCGCTTCACCCCATAGCCCGACAGTTCTCGCTCAGTTCCTTCCGCGGCCCGTTTCTCGGGTAAGGGCCGCTCGTTAGGGACGTGCCATGGGAACCGTCGCACCGCTCTCCTTCCAGGAATGCAAGGTCCGCGCATCGCTCCTGCTCAAGGAGCTGTGCTCGCAGGACGCTGCGCGCTCCAGGCGGGCGGCCGAGCGGCTGCTCACGCTGCCCGTCTTCGCGTCCCTGTCGCCGGCCGAGCTGCTGTCCCGACGGGACTCGGTGCAGCGCAAGCATGTGCTGGCGCTCATCGCCCGGGAGCAGGGCTTCGCCTCCTGGGTGGACTTGAAGGCCGCGCGCGAGGCGGAGGCCGCGTCCAGCGTGGACTTCGAGGCGCTGCTGTCCCGCGTCGGCGGCGTCTTCCTCAACCGCTGGTTCAACACCTACGACGAAGCACTGGCCTCGCTGCGACGGGAGGGCGGCTACCTCGTCCCCTTCCGGCAGCAGTTCTTCGTCTGCGGGCCCGACGTGCTGACGGCACTGGGCGTGGACCTGGCGGACCCCGACTGGGCACTGGCGGGTCCCGACTGGCTGGCGCCGAAGAACGGGGCCGCCCATGACCGGCTCGCATCGCGCCTCACGCGTCTCGCCGAAGCCTCTCGCGCTTTGAAGCGCGCTCCCTCTCTCTCACGCAGGAAGGCACCCATGTCGTCGAATGAAGCGCCCATGTCCCCGCCGCCGCAGCCGGGCGGCGGCAAGCCCACGCGCGCCGAGCTGAAGCGCGCCTACAAGGAGAAGCCGCCCCCCATGGGAGTGTTCGCCGTGCGCAACCGCGCCAATGGCAAGGTCCTGGTGGGGACCAGCATGAACATCCCGGGCATGCTCAACCGCATCCGCTTCGAGCTGACCACCGGCATGGGGCGCTTCCCCGAGCTGCTGGAGGACTGGAGGCGCTACGGCGCCGACAGCTTCTCCTTCGACGTGCTCGATGTGCTGGAGCCCTCCGAGGAGCCCGGTGCGGACCCGAAGGAGGAGCTGAAGGTGCTGGAGGCGCTCTGGCTGGACCGGCTCAAGCCCTACGGTGACGCGGGCTACAACAAGCCCCCGCCAGCGTGAGTGGGCGGGACGGGGGCCTGGTCCTGCCGTCCTGGAGGATGACGATTACTTCTCCTGGAGGCTCCAGCTGTAAGAGCCGGAGAGGTGCCTCGTTTTCCCGGGCGAAAGGAGCACAGCAGCCCCATGTCCCACTCCCATTCGCACCCGCACCTGCACGGCGGTCCCACGCCGCCTCCCCCCACGAGCGAGGAGGCGCATGCCATCGACCCCATCTGCGGCATGAAGGTGGACCCACGTGCCCCGAAGGGCGGCAGCCTGGAGCACGAGGGCCGCACCTTCTACTTCTGCAACGCGAAGTGCCGGGAGCGCTTCCGCGCGGACCCGGCGCGCTACCTCACGCCCGCGCAGGCCGAGCCGCCCCCCGCGCCCGCGGCCCCCGGCACGCTGTACGTGTGCCCCATGGACCCGGAGGTGCGGCAGGACCACCCGGGGGCCTGCCCGAAGTGCGGCATGGCGCTGGAGCCCGAGTCCCCGCCCACGCTCGAGGCGCGCGTCGAGTACGTGTGCCCCATGCACCCGGAGGTGGTGCGCGAGGGGCCGGGGAGCTGCCCCATCTGCGGCATGGCGCTGGAGCCGCGCACCGTGCTGCCCGATCAGGCGCCGGACCCCGAGCTCCAGTCCATGCGGCTGCGCTTCCGCGTGGGCCTGGGGCTCACCGTGCCGCTGCTCGTGCTGGCCATGTCGGACATGATTCCCGGGCAGCCCGTGCAGCACGCGGTGCCCGCGTCGGTGCTGGCGTGGGCGCAATTGGTGCTGGCCACGCCGGTGGTGCTCTGGGGCGGCTGGCCCTTCTTCCAGCGTGGGTGGGCCTCGGTGCGCAACCGGCACCTCAACATGTTCACGCTCATCGCGCTGGGCACGGGCGCGGCGTACCTCTTCAGCGTCTTCGCCACGCTGCTGCCTGACGTGCTGCCGCACGGGCTGCGCACGGGGCATGGGGGCTCGGCGCCGCTCTACTTCGAGGCCGCCGCCGTCATCGTCACCCTGGTGGCGCTGGGACAGGTGCTGGAGCTGCGGGCCCGGCACGCCACCTCGGGAGCGCTGCGCGCGCTGCTGAGCCTGGCGCCCGCCGTGGCGCGCCGCGTGCGCGACGACGGGCACGAGGACGACGTGCCGCTCACGCACGTCCACGTGGGGGACCGGCTGCGCGTGCGCCCCGGTGAGAAGGTGCCGGTGGACGGCGTGGTGCTGGAGGGCGCCAGCGCGGTGGACGAGTCCATGGTGACGGGCGAGTCCCTCCCGGTGGAGAAGACGCCGGGCGAGAAGGTGACGGGCGGCACGGTGAATGGCACGGGCTCGCTGGTGATGCGGGCGGAGCGGGTGGGGAAGGACACGCTGCTGTCGCGCATCGTCCAGCGGGTGAGCGAGGCGCAGCGCACCCGTGCGCCGATTCAGCGGCTGGCGGACAAGGTGGCGGCGGTCTTCGTCCCGGTGGTCATCGTGGTGGCGGTGGTGACGGCGGTGGTGTGGGGCGTGTGGGGCCCGGAGCCCCGGCTGGCGCATGCGCTGGTCAACGCGGTGGCGGTGCTCATCATCGCCTGCCCGTGCGCGCTGGGCCTGGCCACGCCCATGTCCGTGATGGTGGGCACGGGGCGGGGTGCACAGGCGGGAGTCCTCATCCGCGACGCGGCGGCGCTGGAGCGACTGGAGGCGGTGGACACGCTGGTGGTGGACAAGACGGGCACGCTCACGGAGGGCAAGCCGAAGCTGGTGTCGGTGGTGCCGGCGGCGGGGCTCGACGAGGCACGCCTGCTGGCGTTGGCCGCGAGCCTGGAGCGCGGCAGCGAGCACCCGCTGGCGGCAGCCATCGTGGAGGGCGCGAAGGAGCGGGGCGTCCCGCTGTCGAAGGTGGAGGACTTCCGCTCGCACACGGGGCAGGGCGTCACGGGGCGGGTGGACGGTGCCGTGGTGGCGCTGGGGAACGCGGCGCTGATGACCACGCAGGGCGCGGGCGCGGGCGAGCTGGGGGCCCGTGCAGAGGCGCTGCGCGGCGAGGGCCAGACGGTGGTGCTGGTGGCGGTGGACGGGCGGATGGCGGGGCTGCTCGGCGTGGCGGACCCGGTGAAGGCGTCCACGCCGGAGGCGCTGGAGTTGCTGCGCGCGGAGGGCCTGCGCGTGGTGATGCTCACGGGGGACAGTGAGACGACGGCGCAGGCGGTGGCGCGGCGGCTGGGCATCTCCGACGTCATCGCCGGGGTGCTGCCGGAGGCGAAGGGCGACGTGGTGCGGAGGCTCCAGCGGGAGGGGCGGGTGGTGGCCATGGCGGGTGACGGCGTCAACGACGCGCCCGCGCTGGCGCAGGCGGACGTGGGCATCGCGATGGGGACGGGGACGGACATCGCGATGGAGAGCGCGGGCGTCACGCTGGTGAAGGGAGACCTGCGGGCCATCGCCCGGGCGCGGAGGCTGAGCCGGGGCACGCTGGGCAACATCCGGCAGAACCTCTTCTTCGCCTTCATCTACAACCTGCTGGGGGTGCCGCTGGCGGCGGGCGTGCTGTATCCGTTCTTCGGCCTGCTGCTCAGTCCCATCTTCGCCAGCGCGGCGATGAGCCTCTCGTCGGTGTCGGTCATCGCCAACGCGCTCCGGCTGCGGAAGCTGGGGCTGTAGCCCTACGAGGCGCGGCACCGGGTCCGGGCGAGGTCGTCTGCTCGTGGCCCGCCTCTTGAGGCGGCGAGCCTGGAACCCGTCCCCCGCCGCGGGCGCCTGGCCCGGTGGACGCCCGACGAGCCGCCAGCCTGCCGAGCTCGCTTCTGCTGGAGCCACACCTGTGTAGGGGCTCCGAGGGTCTCCCGGGGCCGAGGCCGCTTCCGGACGTACATCGGCAGGCGTGCATCGGCCGTCCGCCCCATTAGACTGCCCCGTATGACTTCTCGCGAGGAGGCGCGCACCCCCGGTGCGCCCGCCGGTCACGTCTCCGTCGTCCACCTGCCGAACGCCTGGTTCATCCTCTGCGCCTCGAGCGAGCTGGGAAGCAAACCCCTGGCGCGCACGCTCCAGGGCACGCCCCTGGTCCTCTTCCGGGGCGAGGGCGGCAAGCCCGCGGCCCTGGTGGACCGCTGCCCGCACCGCAACGTGCCCCTGTCCCTGGGCCGCGTGAAGGAAGGCCAGCTCCAGTGCGGCTACCACGGCTGGCGCTTCGACGGGGCAGGGCAGTGCCGCGCCATCCCCGGCTTCCTCGGCGAGCCCGGCGCGCGAGCCCGCTGCGCCACCGCGCATGCCACCCGTGAGCAGGACGGCTTCGTCTGGGTCTACTCCACCGCCGGAGTGGAGCCGACGACGGAGCCCTACCGCTTCCCGCTGCTGGACGCGCGCGAGTACACCACGGTGCGCCGCATCCTCCGCGCCCCGGGCTCGCTGCACTCCACGCTGGAGAACACGCTGGACGTGCCACACACCGCGTACCTCCACGGCGGCCTGTTCCGCACGGAGGAGAAGCGGAACGAGATTGACGTGGTGGTACGCCGGAGCGCCGACAAGGTGGAGGCCGAGTACATCGGCGAGCCGCGCCCCAGCGGCATCGTGGGCAAGCTGCTGGCGCCGGGCGGCGGGGTGGTGCAGCACTGGGACCGCTTCTTGATGCCGTCCATCGCGCAGGTGGAGTACCGCATCGGCGACGGCAGCCACATCATCGTCACCTCGGCGATGACGCCCGTGTCGGACTGGGACACGCTGGTCTACGCGGTGGTGACGTTCCGCCTGCCGCTGCCTCGCTGGCTGACGCGCGCGGTGCTCCCGCTGGCCATGCCGGTGGCGCTCCACATCTTCAGCCAGGACGTGCGCATCCTGAAGCTCCAGACGGAGACCATCCGCCGCTTCGGCACGGAGACGTACGCGTCCACCGAGATTGACGTGCTCGGGCCGGGCATCCTCCGCCTGCTGCGCGCCGCGGAGAAGGAGAAGCCCGGCGCGGTGGGCGACGCCGTCCACGAGACGCGCTTGAAGATGCGGACCTGAGGCCGAAAATCCTCCGGAGCGGGAACTGTCGAAACACTTCCCCGCATCTGGGGGCGTGGAAGCGCGCGCACCGTGGAAGCGGGAGAAATGCCATTGGGCCTTGGGCTCGATGCGCTGGCGCTTCCCCAGGCGGGCCGACTGCTCGAAGTCGCCAGGCGGCATGTCGCGATACACCCTCTGGACGGACGGTGTTGTCAGGGGTCCAGGGTTTCTCTTGGGCACCGGGGCCCAGCTACTCCTCGGTCAGCGTCCGTGGGCCACCAAGCAGCCCAGAGATGTCGCGCAGCGATGCGGAGGCAGCGCGGTAGACCGTCCCTGAGCGGTCTATCGACCAGAGCGCTGCGGACATGGCCGAGAGGGCGCCAACGGCGCTACTGGCGAGTGAGACGCTCGAAACCCGCAAGCGCTTCTTGGGGTGGCGCGACCAGTCGAGAGTGCTCTCGACGGAATGGCGATGATTGGCCAGAGCGCGCATGACAATCCCCTGTGCCTGCTCAAGTGGCAGCGGTGGGTGCTCTCCGAGCGCCTTTGCGAAAGGTCTGAGTGTAGCTACCACCTGCCGCTTGGCGACGACCCATGCTCCAAGCATCTCCTCAATCTCGTGTGCCGTAGAGCTGTAGGGCTCGGTCCAGGGCACGCTCCACTCCTGCATGAGCGCCTCCGCCCTTCGCAGGACAGCGTCGTCGGTCAGCGTAGCCCAGACGTAGCTCTCGAGCCGAAGCATCTCCTGCCGCACCTCAGGCTTGTCTGCGGTCCGGCTGTAGAGCAGCGCGCGCGTGCGGAGCGTGTGAAGCTCCTTCTGGAGCTGTCGTCCCAATCTGGGCACGGGGGCGGACAGACGGCGATCCTGCGTGGTGAGCGTCACCTGCCGTGGACGGCTGCGAGGCTGTTCCTTCGGCGATGTGCGACGCTCAGGCGTCACGAGTCCCTGGAAGAGTGCCCGGGCAGTGACATTGAACGCCCGCATCGTCTCGGCCACCTTGAGCCGGGAGTGCTGGATGACCTTTCGGCTCACGCCGAGCTGAACTGCCAGGTCGCGCGTCGTGCCTTCCCCTGAGGCTTCGGCTTCAAGCACTGCCATGTCGACCCAATTGGTCAGCCCCGTCTTGGGTAGAGCTTCCTGCGGGCTCTGCAATGACAAGGCAAGGGACGCCATGACCTCCTTTGTTTCCCAGGTCGTCCATGGCGAATCACGACGGACATGGCTCGCTAGGTCGAGAAGGTCATCGTGGAGAAGATCCTCGTTGATGGTTGCCCATTGCTGGAGGGCATCGAAGCCCCGGCGCAGCATCGGGAACTCCCTCAAGGGGGGGCCCTCCCTGGGCACTCTCTGGAACTTGAGGGCCGCACGAACCTCCAGCGCGCGTACGTCGGGGCAGTCCCCGATGAGCTCGCGCAGATGCTGGATGGCTCCATCAATGGGTCGCTCGCGCTCGAATGAGAGCGTCAGGTGCGCACCGACGAGGCCCAGCAGCGGGTTCTCGAACTTCTCCGAGAGGAGGACGTCACGCACCCTGTGCGGAATCTCTCCTGCCTCACGGAGCGAGCTCAGCCCGAGGTCGACCGCGCGCGCGGTCTCATCCGAAGGGTCGAAGGCCTTGCCACGGGGCGCAAGGAACACGGTCGCGCGCTCCAGTTCGGGTTCCTCGTCAACGGCCAGAAACACCTGTGTGCACCACCCCCGGAACACCTGGACGGGCATCGTCCTCTGCTCGGTCGTGCCGACACTCAGGCGATAGGCTGCGGCGGGAGTCGCCGTGGAGAAGGCGACCCAACGCCTGCCGTCGGTCCGCGTCAGCGTCGGGTCATCGAGGCGCAAAAGTCGGCCATCGGGAGACTGAAGCGTGACATCCCCGCCGAGCCTTCCGTTCACGCTCGCGCGAGCTCCCTTCCGCCACACGAAGATGAAGAGGTCGGGAATCGCGCTGGCTCCCGGCGCGTCTCCCGTGGTGCTGCCGCTCCACTGCACCGCTGCGGCCCTGCACTCGTCCGGAGCATCCGCATTCCCATGAAGGGGTGCTGAGGAGGTGTAGGGCGGAGGCTCGATGGGAAGCCGCGTCTCGCCCTCGTGTCTTACGAGCGTGTCCCGGACACGCGAGCCCAGGCTCGCGCGCACCTGGTAGACCCCGCGTGGAAGGTGCAACGTCTGTGGCTCCGAGCCACTCCAACGGAGATCCCCGCGGCCATCGAAAACCTCGACCCAGGAGTCACCGAGAGAGCCCTCGATGATGAGGGGGTGCGTCGCGCCCCGGCTAGAATCGGACACGTTGCCCCTCCCGCGTTGGACGGAACGAGAAGGTATGCTGGACGCCGGTCGACAACTCCCGGAGCGTATACCGGTCACGTCGGAGGCTGACGCGCCATGGGCCAGTGGCAGCTAGACCTCGTTTGAGCACGTTCAAGGAACTGTCCTCCAAAACCACCTCTCCACTGCGCTCTTTCTGGAAGACGATCTCGACCTCTGACTCGATGCCCGCAGTGCCGAAGAGACGGCTCCCGTTCAAGCCATCGATGACCTCGGGAATCTGGCCTGACCTTTTCGCCTCTTGGGCAATGAGTGGGGTCTCCTTCTGCAGGTACTCCTTGAGCCCCGCTGGACTGACTCCCCGGCCGTCCTTGACCGCGCCTCCCCAGAGGCCGGCGAGGAGCGCCTGGGTGAAGTGTCCGCGTACTACCGATGCATCTCCCTCCACCGCGGACTCCCCGGCCGGGTTGAGGAACGACGTGGCGTGAGCCAGGAAGGACCGAGAGCGCCTGGCATCCGGAGAAGCCGATGGTGGAGCGTTCCATGGCCCTTGCCCCTCGCCTCCGATTTCAGACGTGCGGCAGCAGTCGAGCCAGAAGACGATCTCGTCGAAGAGCCCGTAGTTCACGAGTGCACTCGTGTACTTGCTGCTGCTGAGCGCACAGCCACGGTACACCTTCGACCAGCGCACCATGCACAGAGCGACATCCGAGTGCATGTTCGCGAATCCGTGGCCGCCGAAGTAGAAGTAGAATCTCCGCTCGGCAGCGCCGTCGACTCGCGCCGCGTCGATGATCCGCTGAATCGCCGTGTCGATGTCAGCGTTCAGCGGCTTTTCCGGAGGGGGTTCTTTACTTGAGAGAATCAGCTCACACTGAGTCACTGCTCCGCCGCGCTCTTTGTCCACGAGCCACTCGCGGACGCGCAGGGCATCCTCGATAGCCCCCCTGAGCGGCCGGAACCAGGGATAGTGGTTCACGCCCACTACGACTGCATAGTCAAGTTGGGAGCTCATTGCGCGAGGTGCTTCAGGCTCTCCATCGTCATGACATCCTCATCGAAGGTGCCATGGTCTGCTGCATGGCACCGAAGGCCCAGGGTCGCGTCGTCACCTGTTTTCGCCAGGACGAGCCGCCCAGGCTCATCCATGAATGCCTTGACGTCGTCGAACGCGTGTCCGTCAAACGGCTTCTGACCCTTGAGAAACCGCGTCATCCCGAGCAGGGGCGTGTCCGCCTCGGCCTCGAACGCTCCAGAGACGAGGTAGAGGAGCGACCGAGGGTAGAGGAAAGGCACGTCATCGACCAGGGCGTCCGCAGCCTCGAGCTCGTCAAGCATGGTGAACATGCGGAACGACTTCCATCGGTCCTGGTGCCGAATGATGGTGTTCCGGAAGAGGTCATGGCGACACGCAGGCGCGAGCAGCACGACGTTGCGCACCTTCAGGTCGAGCTTCTCTCGGTCCAGCGCTTCGAACATATGACAAATGGCAATGGAGCCGGCGGAGTGGCCAATCACGTCGATTCTTGGCTTGGGGTCCATCGCCGAGAGCTTCCGAAGCAAGGTGAGCCCCGCACCCTCGGAGGCCTTGGGGAATGTGACCGCCGGGTTCGCCCACATCAGCTGGGCGGACCGCTTCATGCGGCCCCAGGCCCACTCGCCGACCTTTGCGAGGAACACCTGGCGGAGCACCTCCTCGAAGACCGTGGGGTAGAAGCCGTGGTCACGCGCACCCACGTAGCGTTTGATGACCCTGAACGCGACGCCGACGGTCAGCTTGAGCAAGACCGTGAGCACCACACCTCGCTGTCCCTCGGTGTCCATGGGCTGTCGGAGCTCATCATTGAGGAGGTCCTCTGGAAGTTTCTGCTGGGCCTCCTGAAGCGCCTCTTCCCACTCAGCGGGATCTTGTCCCGAGAGCTCGGCATCCAACTCCCCTTGCAGCTCGGCACGGAGAATGGGCTCGCCGGTCTGCGCGACGACCTCTGGTGCGCTCCCTCGTGCTCCATCATCGAAGGTCGAGCTTGTCTTCGCTCCGCGGATGATGGCGTCGATGTCCGCATCCGTCAGTCCCGCAGTCCCTCCACGGCCCTCGACGTCGATGCTCAGCTTGCCGGAGACCCGCTTCATGACCACCCGGACAAGCTTCTGGAAGAGCTTCGTGTTCGAGATGTCCCGAATGCTCGCGCGGATGACATCGAGCAACCCCGAATTCCAGACGAAGCTCACCGCGTAGCTCGTCTCGCCGAAGTGCTCAGTCATTGCTCGAGCTACGCGTATGCCGGAGGCCTCGGCCACAAGGCCTCCGTGGAAGTAGAGCAGCAGCCGGCGCTGTGCGTCCCCGTTGAGAGCGGCGAAAAGCGCGTCGACATCTCCGGGCGTCGTGGCGTAGTCGCTCGTAGCCGCGAACGTGCCGTCCGGAGCGATGTTGATGAAGAACGGTCGTACCCCCATGGCGCCTCCCCTCAAGCAGAGCCCACGTTTGGCGCGTGCACTGCTTTGACAGCGTGCGCGCAGCCGTCTCACCGCCAGACGAACGGAGCCTGCCGAATCACGCAGGCTACTTCAAGGCGCGTTGCCGGTTGGGTTTCGCCTTTTGGGTGCACTAGCTAACTATTTTCAGGACTGGGGCCCTTGCCGTTGTCAAGCCACTCCATGGGCAGACATTCACTCCAGCAGTGGCCGTTGCCGCCTTCGCCGGTGCGGTCCTGCCAGGACTGGCCCGGGACGATGTAAGCGGTCTGGATGCCGATTGCAGCCAGGTAAAGGAGACGCCCGGCGTGGTGGGCGAGGCCGTCCGCGAGACGCGGCTGAAGGTACGGATCTGGGTCCTACGGCCCGGCAGGGGCCGAAGGCGCCGGCAGCCGCACGCGAGCGCCCCTGCCCACGGTGACGCCGTCCACGTGCCCGGAGGCGTTCTCCTCCGCGAGCACGACGTGCACGTGGGCGTCGCTGTCGTGGTGCGTGAAGATGCCGTGGTGCTGGGTGGAGTAGAAGCCGACCAGCACACCGGTGGCGCTGTCCTTCCGGCTCTGGACTCCGGCGGTCATGTGCTCCTGGTGTGACGCGCCCTCGCGCAGCTTGCTCCCATCGACGACGTGCCACGCGAGCTCCCGGAGCGTCCCCTCCACGGTGAACGGGAAGGGACGGGTGACGTCCACGCCCCGGGCCTGCGCGAGCGCGGAGATGCGGTCCGCCAGCGCCGTGAGCGGCACGTCCTCCTCCAGCGTCACCCACTGCGCGTTCGGAAGTCGCCCCATCACCAGCAGCGTGGCGCTGTCGGACGGCGTCTTCGTGCGCACGGTGCGAGCCATCCCATCCGCCTCCGCGTAGGACAGCCACGCCTCGCCATCCAGCACGGTGACCTCACCCGTGAGCCCGGCCAGCGCTCCCACGGCGACCGAGTCCGGAGACTCCGTGGCACGAGCCACCTCCACCACGGGACCGGTGCGCCCTTCGTGCATCATCTCCCGCAGGGCACCGTGAATCTCCACGGGGGGATTCACGGATGCGCGGTGGACCTTGGGGCTCGCGGTCGCCGCGCCACCCGTGCGACATCCCACCAGGAAGACCGTCGCCACCACGAGGGGCAGGAGCCCGTCTCTCATCGTCATTGCCTCCGTTGGGCCAGGATGGTCCGCGTGGCCCCCAGCGGCAATGGTGACGTGACGGGGCTCCGGGTTTCATCCTCGCCGACGATTCTCCGGAGCGCCGGGCTCCACCTGGGGTGGAGCATTCACATCGACTCCATCCCGCCGCAGCTCGTCGCCAGTGGCCGCCACCGCGAGCGTGCCCAGCGGATTCTCGTACCAGCCCGGGTCGCCGTACCCGTCCAGCTGGTCGCGCACCTTGAGCACGGTGAACATGCCGCCCATGGTGATGGAGTCGTGCTTGCCCTTGCCGCCCACCATGGGAATGGAGTTGGGAGGCACCGCCATCCCCATGTCGCCCATGTCGGCCATGCCCGTCTGGCCCATGGTCATGTAGCCCGGCAGCAGCGTGCGCACCTTCGCGTCCAGCCCGCCCGGCTTCACGCCGACCATGTTCGGGAAGTCATGGCCCATCTGGTTCATCACGTGGTGGGTCATGTGGCAGTGGAAGGCCCAGTCCCCGGGCTCGTCCGCCACGAACTCAATCGTGCGCGTGCTGCCCACCGGCACCAGCACCGTCGTCTCCGGCCACTGCCCGGCCTCGGGGATGCGTCCGCCGTCCGTCTCGGTGATGCGGAACTGGTAGCCGTGCAGGTGGATGGGGTGGTGGTCCTGCGGGCTCATGTTGCCCAGCCGGATGCGCACCCGCTCGCCCTTGCGCACCACGAGCGGCTCGGTGCCCGGAAACGCCCGCGCGTTCATGGTGAGCAGGTTGAAGTCCGTCATCTCGTTCGGGTTCGGACGGCGGGTGCCCACGTCGATGCGCCACTCGTGCAGCATGATGGCGAAGTCGCGGTCGATGCGCGGCCCCACGGGGCGGCGCGGGTGGATGACGAACATCCCCCCCAGGCCGAGCGCAATCTGCGTCATCTCGTCATGGTGCGAGTGGTACATCGCCGTGCCCGCCTGCCGGATGGTGAACTCGTACCGGAACGTCTCGCCGGGAGCGATTGCCTTCTGGTTGAGCCCGCCCACGCCGTCCATGCCATTGGGCAGCAGGATGCCGTGCCAGTGCACCGTGGTGGGCGCGGGCAGGCGGTTGGTGACGTAGCAGCGGAACCGGTCTCCCTCCACCACCTCGATGGTGGGGCCGTGCACGCGCCCGTTGTAGCCCCAGCACAGGGCCTTCAGGCCCGGCGCGAGCTCGTGCTCCACCTCCTCGGCCACCAGGTGGAAGACCTTCACGCCGTCCACCACCTTCCACGGCAGCTTCGTGCCGTTGGGCACCACGACGGGCCGGTAGTCCCGGTTTGGCATTCCCGGGGCCTGCCAGTCCTGCTTCGCGTAACGCCGGCCCGTGTCCGCGGCGGAGCCCTCGCGCGGCCTGCGGGCACCCGGGACGTCCGCCTGCGCCTGGGCCGAAGCACCCCCGAGCAGCAGCGCGCCGCCCGCGAGCGTGGCTCCCGTCCTGGCCAGCATGCTCCGCCGCGTCAGCGTGCCCTCCGGCTGCACGCCCGAGTCCGCTGGCTCTCCCGAGAGGGCGTCCGAGGAAGGGGAGTCGGGGCCGGTGTCAGTCTTGCGTGTGCTCATGGGGACTCTCCGTTCCGTCGTCTCGGTGCTGGCCGTGTCCGGGCTGTGTCTCGGGGGGCGCGGGCTGTGCGGGGACCTGGGGTTGCTCCGCTCCGCCAGCGCTGCTGCCGGGGAGTCGGCCACCGACGAGCCGCTCCAGCTCGGCATGGGCCATCCAGTAGTCGCGGACCGCTTCGAGATACGCGCGGTACGCCTCCACCTGCTCCCGCCTCGCGGCGAGCAGCTGGAAGAGGCCCAACTGCATGGCGTTGTACTGGAGCTGTGATTGCTCGACGACCTTCTCGCGCAGCGGCAGCACCACGCGCCGGTAGCGCTCCGCCACCAGGCGCAGCGACAGCAGCCGCGCCCGCGCCGCGCGGACCTCCGAGCGCGCGTTGATGGACAGCTCCTGGAGTCGCCGCTCGCCCTGTCGGTGCTGGGCCTCCAGCCGGGCGATGAGGGACTGGCGCTGGTCGAAGATGGGCAGCTCCAGCGACAGGGTGGGGCCGAAGAGCCGGGGCCCGTCCGCGTCCCGGTGCGTGTGGACGCCCACCTCCACGCGGCCGAAGAAGCGCGTGCTGCGCGCCAGCTCCAGTGCATTCCACAGGAGCGCGGACTGCTTCCGGGCCGCGTCGATGTCCAGCCGCTGCCGGATGGCGAGCGACTCCAGCTTCTCCAGCGCGGCCTCCTCCTCGGGCACGGCCGGCAGCTTCGCGGAGAGCGTCCACTGCGTGCGCGGGCCCCAGAGGCCCAGCAGCCGGTTGAGGTGCTCGCGGTCCTCGACGAGCGCCAGCTCCTCCTGAGCCAGGTCGAGCCGGGCCTGCTCGGCGGCGGCACGCTCCGTGGCCAGGTCCAGCTCGGTGATGTTGCCCGCCTCATGCAGCCGGGTGGTCAGCTCCGCCGCCGCCTCCGCCGCCTGGAGCACCATGCGGCGCAGCTCCACGAGCTGCTGGCGCGCCTGCACCTCGCTGAACGTCTTGCGCACCTCGGCCGCGGTGGCCAGCGTCTCGTGGGCCACGCGCAGCGTGTCGGCCACGAACTGCTCCTGCGCGACGCGCTTTCGCAGCGGCAGCGTGAACAGGTCCAGGAACGACTGGACCAGCGAGAACTCGTGCTCGGAGACGCCGCGCCCGGAGATGGGAAAGCCGATGCTCCCTTCGAGCGTCGGATTGCTCAGCAGCCCGGCCTGCACCATGTCCGCCTGGGACACGCCCAGGTCCTCGTAGGTGCCCTGGAGCGCGGGGTTGTTGAGCAGGGCCACCTCCACGGCGCGGTCGGAGGTGAGGTCCTCCGCCAGCAGCGTGTCCAGGTGCCGGGCCACCTCCGCGTCCTCGGGCCTCCCCTGGTTCCACCGCGTCTTGCGGCCCAGCCGCTCCTCGACGAGCGAGGTCACCTCGGCATGGCCGCGCTCCTTCTGGATGGAGGCGCAGCCGCTCGCGAGCAGCGCCGCGAGGCCGAGGGCATGCACCCTCACGGCTGAGCTCCGTGGCCGTGCTCATGCCCTCCGGTGCCGGGCTCCTGCGCGCCCCCGTCCCGCGGCGTCTCCGGCACCAGCTTCATTCCGCACTTGGGGCAGGTGCCGGGCTTGTCGGAGCGGACCTCCGGGTGCATCGGACAGACGTACATGGCGGTGCCCGCGTCGCGGCCTCGCGCCGGAGCCGCGCTGCCAGGCTGTCCGTGTCCCGCATGCCCCGTGCTCGAAGGCTCGGAGCGCGTGCCCGCATCCTGCTGCGTCGCGAGCGGACGGGGAGGGGGAGGAGGGGGCGCCGCGAGCGTGCCCGGCAGGGCGGCAAGGGGCGCCTCGGGCGCATCGGGGCTGGACGGGTCCACTGCCGAGGGCAGCCGCTTCGGCTCGGAGACGCAGGCCGCGAGCGTGACAAGGCTCGCGAGGAAGGAGACGGTTCGGCGCATGACGGACCTCGGAGGGGAGCGTGCCGCGACGGCAGTCCGGAACGACCCCGTGTCGAGCAAGCCCCAGGCCAGGGTGTCCTCCGCTGCAACTCCACGAATCGACGAGGTGATGGAGGTCTCGACTCCCCGGTGGACGCCAGCCGCATGTAACCCGAGCCATCACACTGTGACGGAGCGGGCCGCGAGCAGGTGTTCAGCCGCTCACGGGCGCGGCGCGCCAGCGAACAGTTCACTGCGCTCGCGGTCTGACGCCTGCCGGGGCGGACTGGACCCACGGGGTTGGGCAGCTGACACCAGACCCCCGAGAGGCGGTGCCAATCGTGAGCTGCTACCGTGGCTGTCACCTCGCATCCCGAGCGAGCCCCCTCGCAATCTCCCTGGAGTCGTCATGCAGCTCTTCGTCCGCGCGGCGCTCGTCGTCTCGGCTGCCGTCACCCTCCTCGCGGCCCCCTCCGCGCAGGCCACCAACTACACGCTGTGGATTCACGGGAAGAACTCCGGTGGAACGCAGGCCGGCAACTACGCCGACTTCTCCAACTGGGGACCCAGCTCCATGGCGGCTGGCATCAACAAGAAGGCCGTCAACTGGGATGGGCGGCAGCGGATTGGCGGCCAGAACTACCGCGTGCGTGACGCGCTCGACTGCTTCTGCACCGGCACCAACTGGTGCTACGTCGCCGTGCACAGCGCGGGGGACCTCCAGATTGGCTACGCGCTGTCGCTGTACGGCGGCTCGGCGCGCTACAAGAAGAACGCGGTGCCCAACGCCAGCGGTGTGTGCGGCAACACGGACGGCACCACGCAGGTGGGCTGGAACATCAAGTGGGTGGACGTGGCGTCCGGTGCCGGCGGTGGCAGCGAGCTGGCGGACAACGGCGAGTGGGCCACGAGCGACCCCATCGTGGGCGACCTGGTGACCACCACGGCGCGCAGCCTGTACAACCACAACACCACGCGCGGCATCTGGTTCTACATGTTCGCCGGCTCCAAGGGCACGTTCTACTCGGGCATCCTCCCGGGCCAGGATGACGACGCGGTCTCCTACCACTCCACGGGCGGCGTCGCGGGCAGCGCGGGCGGGGCGTACTGCAACCCGTCCGACTGGTTCTGCAACGACCTGACCACGGGCTCTGGCGTGTGCGAGGGCAACTTCGCCAAGTGGAGCTACCACACGGTGTCGTTCCGCGATGACGGCGAGGCCTTCGGCCACGGCGCCAATGGCAACTGGGAGGGCATTGTCAGCAAGGTGCGCGCGGACGTCGTCACCTACGCGAAGTAGCTCCGCCTCCGAGCCGAGGCCCGGGCGCGGAATGGAACGTCCATTCCGCGCCGCCGGGCCCGGAGGACGCTCAGGACTCGGCCTTCCGCGCCGCCATCCGCTGGCCGAAGCGCTCCTGCAGGCCGTGCACGAGCCCGTAGAAGGTGGGCAGCACCAGCAGCGTGAAGAGGGTGGAGGTGACGAGCCCGCCCACCATCACCACGGCGAGAGGGCGCTCCACCTCCGTGCCGTGCAGCGGCAGCACCAGCAGGGGCAGCAGGCCGAGGATGGCGGTGCCCGCCGTCATCAGCTTGGGCCGGACGCGGCCGATGCTCGCCTCGCGCACGGCCTCCGCGAAGGGCTTGCCCCGCTCCATCAGCTGCTTCGTCTGCGCCACCAGCACCAGCCCGTTCTGCACGGCGATGCCGAACAGGCCGATGAGGCCCACCAGGCTGGACACGTTCCACGTCTCGCCGGCGATGAGCAGCGCGAGGATGCCGCCCACGAAGGCATCCGGCAGGGTGGCCAGGATGATGAGTGCCTCCGCGATGGAGTCGAGCGCCAGGTAGAGCAGGATGAACACCGCGAGCAGGGCCACGGCGATGGCGACCTTCATCGACTGCGCGGCGCGCTCCTGGCTCTCCACCCGGCCGCCCACGTCGAAGAAATACCCGGTGGGCAGCTTCAGCTCCGCCGCCAGTCGCTCACGCACCTCGGACGCGGTGCTGCCCAGGTCCCTCCCCGCGACGCTGGCCTCCACGGCGATGCGCCGGCTGCCGGCCTCGCGGCGGATGCTGCCCGCGCCGAACGTCTCCTCGATGTCGGCCAGCTGGCTGAGGGGAATCCGCGTGCCGTCATGTCCGTCCACCAGGAGGTTGCGGATGGCGGTGGCGTCCCCGCGACGGTGGTCGGCCAGCCGCAGCACCAGGTCATAGCGCCGCTGGCCCTTCCACACCTGGGAAGACTCCTGTCCCACCAGCCCCACCCGCACGGCGCGGATGACGTCGCCGGGCGTCAGTCCCACGCGGGCCACGGCGGCGCGATTCACCGTGATGCGCAGCTGCGGCAGGCCGGTGAGCGGCTCCGCCCGCAGGTCCTCCACACCCTCCACCTTCGCCATGACGCCGCGGGCGCGCTCCGCCAACCCGGACAGCACGTCCAGCTCCGGGCCGAAGATGCGCACGGAGATATCCGCGGGGCTGCCGCCCAGGCCCTCGTCGATGCGCATGCCCAGCGGCGTGGTGAACAGGGCCATGACCCCTGGCACCTTCGCCACCGCCTCGCGCATGGCGTGCTCCAGCTCCTCCAGGGAGCGCCCGCGCTCCGGCTTGAGGACGATGAGCACGTCCGAAATCGTGTGCGGCATCGGGTCCTCGGTGCGCTCGGCGCGGCCCGTGCGGCGCACCACGTCGTCCACCTCGGGGAACGTGAGCAGCACGTCCTCCACCAGGTGGTTGAGCCGGTCCACCTCCTCCAGTGAGGCCTCGGGAGGCAGCACCGTCTGGAGGAGGAACGCGCCTTCGTCCAGCCGGGGCATGAAGTCGCTGCCCACGACGAAGGACAGGCCCAGCGCCGGCACGGTGATGGCGAGCGCCACCAGTCGCACGAGCCCCGCCCTGCGCATGCACGCGTCCAGCAGCGGCGCGTACACGACCTTCACCTTGCGGATGAGCCACACATCCTCCGGCTGGTCCGGCCGGGGCGCGCGGAGGAAGAGGCCGGAGGCCACCGGCACCAGCGTGAGGGCCAGCCCCAGCGACGCGGCCAGGCACGCCACCACGGCGGCGGCCAGGGGCTGGTACATGCGCCCTTCGATGCCCGTCATCGCGAACAGCGGGATGAAGACGGACACGACGATGAGGGTGGCGAAGGCGATGGGCCGCCCCACCTCCAGCGAGGCCGCGAGCGCCTCCTCGCGGCGCGGACGCCGCCCCGCGCCCTCGCGCAAATCGTGGACGATGTTCTCCGTGACGATGATGGCCGCGTCCACCAGCAGGCCCACGGCGATGGCGAGCCCGCCCAGCGTCATGGTGTTGATGCCGATGCCCGAAATCTTGAGGAGCACGCCGGCGATGGCCAGCGACAGGGGCAGGGTGAGCGTGACGATGAGCGCCGCGCGCCAGTCCCCCAGCAGCAGGAAGAGGACGAGCACCACCAGCAGCGCGCCCAGGAGGATGGCCCGGCTGACGCCGCCCAGGGCGGAGTCCACCAGCTCCGACTGGTCATACACGACGCGCAGCTGCACGCCCTTGGGGAGGCTCTGGCTCAGCTCCGCAATCGCCTCGCGCACGCCCTCGGCCACCCGCTGCGTGTCCGCGCCGAACTGCTTGATGACCCGGCAGCTCACCACCTCGCCCTTGAGCCGGTGGGCGATGCCGCGCCGCACGGCGGGGGCCTCGCGCACGTCGGCCACGTCGCCCAGCAGCACGGGCGTGCCGGCGCGCAGGGCCACCACCGTGCCGTGCAGGTCCTCCACCGTCTGCGCGCGGCCCACGGCGCGCACCGTCCACTCCATGGGGCCCTGCACCACGAAGCCGCCCGACGCGTTGAGGTTCGCCCCCTCCAGCGCGTGCTCCACGTCGTTGAGGCTCACGCCGCGAGCCACCATCTGGTCCGGGTCCAGCTGCACCTGGAACTGCCGCAGGTAGCCGCCCAGCCGCTCCACGCCCGCGACGCCGGGGACGGCGAGCAGCCGGTTCTTCACCTCGAACTCGGCCAGATCCCTCAGCGTCATCAGGTCGACCGCGCCGGGCTCCGCCTCCAGGGTGAACTCGAACACCTCGTTGAGGCGCCCGGTGAGGCTGGAGACGAGCGGCGCGTCCGTGCCGGGAGGCAGCTCGGCCTGGGCCTGGGCCACGCGCTCGGCGACGTACTGGCGGCTGCGGAAGTAGTCGGCGTCCGGCTCGAACTCCACCGTGACTTGCGTCACGCCCAGCTGCGACGTGGAGCGGATGCGGCGCACGTCCGGCAGGCCCGCGAGCGCCACCTCCATGGGGATGGCGACGGCCGTCTCCAGCTCCTCCGCGCCCATGGCCGGGTTCTGCACGATGACGTTGAAGATGGGCGCGGACAGGTCCGGGAACACGTCGCGGCGCAGGCCCTGGAGCGCCACCGCGCCGAACGCGGACAGCGCCAGCGCCAGCACCACCGTGAGTCCCGGCCGGGCGAAGGACGCGCGCAGCACGCGCCCCACCCACGAGCCGCTGTCCTCAGTGCGCATGATGGCCTTCTCCTCCGCCGGTGGACTTCTCCACCTCGGCCTTGAGGAGGAAGGCACCCTCCACCACCACCATCTCTCCGGCCTTGAGGCCCGACAGCACCTCCACCTCGCCGCCGAGCGTGCGGCCCCGGCCCACCTCGCGCCGCTCGAACACGCCGCGCGTATTGGTGGGCAGGAAGGCCACCCAGCCGCCCTCCAGCCGCTGGAGCGCCGCCGCCGGCACGGTGGTGATGGCGGCGCCCGGGCCGCCCAGGGGCAGAGAGGCCGACGCGGACATGCCCGGACGCAGCAGCCCCTCCGAGTTGTCCAGCTCCAGCCGCACGGGGATGGTGCGCGAGGCGGCGTCCACGCGCTGTCCCACGTGGCCCACCCGGGCGGTGATTTCCTTGCCCGGGAAGGCGGCGAAGGTGATGCGCGCGGTGGAGCCGCGCTGGATGCGCACGGCGTCGCGCTCGAAGGCGTGGACGATGAGCCACAGCGACGTGAGGTCGCCGATGCGGAACAGCGTCTGCGAGGGGTCCGCCATCTGCCCCATCCGCGCCTCGCGCTCCACCACGGTGCCGGACAGGGGCGCGCGCAGCACGAAGCCCGGCGTGCCCTCGTCGCTGGCGCCCAGGGCCGTCAGCTCCGCGCGGGCCGCGGCGACCTCGGACTCGACGGCGGCGGCGTCGGCCTCGGCGGCCTGCACGTCCTTCTGCGCGACGATGCGCTCCTCCGCGAGGGCGCGCTTGCGCTCGGCGGCCTGGCGCGCGGCGGTGGCGCGGGCCTGGGCGCCCTGGAGGGCGGCGCGCGCCTTGCCCAGCTCGGGGCTGCGCAGCTCGGCGAGCTTGTCTCCCTCCTTCACCTGCTGGCCGGTGGTGACGAAGACGGTGCCCACGCGCGCGGAGATGGGCGACGCCACCTCGGCATAGGCATTCTCGCTGAAGGTCAGCTCACCCAGGATGGTGACGCTCTCCCCACCGGGGCGCACGCCCACGCGGGCGGTGGTGACGCGCAAGTCGCGCAGCATCTCGGAGGCGATGTGGACGGCGCGCTCGTCATGGCCGTCGCCGGAGGCCTCGTGCCCCGCACCCTCCTCGTGCGAGTGGTCGTCCGTGTGTGCCACCGGCTCCGACTTGCAGCCCGCCAGCATCAGCAACAGGCAGGCGGCCAGCAGCAGGATGAGCAGGAGTGCATGGATGGGCTTCATGGCAGGGCTCCAGTCTCCACGGCGAGCTGCACACGGGCGAGGGCAGCCTCGAGCAGGCTGTCCAGGTAGTCACTTCGGGCTTCGAGCGTGTCACGGCGGACGAGGAGGAACTCGGCGAGCCCCATCTCCCCGGCATCATAGGACCTGCGTGCGAGCGACTCATTGTCGGCCAGCAGCGGCAGGGCCTCTCGCTCCAGCAGCTCCAGCGCTTCCACCCGCTTGTGGTGCTGGACACGTGCGGCTTCCACGTAGACCTCCAGCGTGGCCCGGGCCGCGTCCAGCGCGGCCTGCAGGCGGCGCACGCGGGCCTCGCCCGTCACGCGCGCTTCCTCTCCCCGAGAGAAGAGGGGCAGCGGCACGCCGAGGGTGCCCAGGATGGCGGACTCGTCCACCTCGCGCTGGTAGCGCACGCCCACCTCGACGTCGGGCCAGGCGGCGCTTCGGCCCAGGCGCAGCTCGGCGCGGGCCTGGGCCAGCTCCGCCTCCAGCGCCTGGAGGTCCGGGCGCACCGTACCGTCCGCCGGCGGCGTCACCGGCGGGACGGCCAGGGTCCGCAGCTCGCCGCGCACGTCCAGGGGCCGCGCCAGGCCGAGTCCCAGCAGCGCGCGCAGGAGGTGCAGCAGGGACGCCGCGTCTGCCTCCGCGCCGGCCACCGCCGCGCGGGCGCGGGCGAGCGCCACGCGCGCCACGTTGACGTCCACCACGGGCACGTCTCCCGCCTCGAAGCGCCGCTGCGTGGACTGCGAGGTGCTCAGCGCGGACGCCTCGGCCTCGCGCGCCAGCGCCAGCCGCGCCCGGGCATGCAGCGCGCGCAGGAAGATGGAGGCCACCTCGCCCAGCACGCGGCGCTCCGTGTCCTTCCGCTGGGACGTCTCGTGGGCCAGGCCCGCGCGCGCGGACGCTCTGCGGGCGCCCTGCTTGCCGCCCAGCTCCAGCGGCTGGACGAGCCCCACGGACAGGTCCAGGCCGCGCGAGCCGTCCGACAGCCTTCGCGGCCCGGCCTCCAGCTCGACGGTGGGGTTGTCGCGCAGCAGGGACGCCGCGCCCGCCACGGGCCCGGCGGCCTCTTCGACGCGGCCCGCGGCGTCTACCAACGCGGGGGCGCGCTGGCGGGCCAGGGCCAGCGCATCTTCGAGTGTGAGCTCAGGTGACTGCGCCGCGCCGGAGCGCGGCAGGAGCAGGGCGGCGGCGAGCCCGAGGGCTGCCGTCGCGAGACGACGGGACATGGGAGGAGACCTCGCGGAAGTCGGCGAGCGAGCATCAGGCGTGGGCATGCCCGGAGCAGAAAGGGCACACCGGTCCTGGCGGACGCGTTCGGACGGAAGGCGGAAGAGGGCCTACGCGAGGACGGCTATGGGGACGTGCAGGATGTCGCCCACGTGGGCGGACGGCGGCTCCTTCTCTTCGTGGGCGAAGAGGGGCGGCCTGTCCGCGCGCGGCGTGAGCGAGGGCATGGGAACCGGCGCGGCCACGGAGCGCACGTGGCCACAGCAGGTGCAGTCGGTGCAGTCCGGCGCGCACTGGCCCTGCGCGTCGTCATCCGGACAGCGCTGCGAGCACACCTCCGCGGCCATGCCCGACACGGTGGCCAGCAGGCCTCCGACGCTCGGAGCGAACAGCAGCAGGCAGAGGCAGAGCCAGATTCGAAGCACGCGGGGCCCGTCCTACCACGCTTCAGGACGGAACGCGCGGGGAGGCGTCACGGTGGGTGCGACTCCCCGCCCGCGCGCCTCCCTGCCCTACGGGTGACTCAACTCAGGAGACGCCCTTGCGCAGCCGGTTCCAGTCGAAGTTGGGCGCCGGGTCGTTCTTGCGGCCCTTGGGCACGGCGACGTCGGCGTGGCCGACGATGTTCTTCAGGGGCACCTCGTACTTCTGCTTCAGGTGGCCGGTCAGCTGGGTGAGGGCCTTGTACTGCGCCTCGGTGAAGGCCGTCTTGCCGCTGCCGTCGTTCACCAGCTCGATGCCGATGGAGCGCGAGTTGATGTCGGAGGGCACGCCGTGCAGCTCGCCCTTGCCCGCGTGCCACGCGCGCTTGTCGTCCCCGACGAGCTGGTAGATCTTCCCGTCGCGGTCCACCATGTAGTGCGCGGACACCTTGCTCTTCGGGTTGCGCATCCACGCCATGTCGGCCTTGCCGTCGTTGGACGCCGTGTGGTGCAGGACGATGGTGTCGATGTCCGTGCCGCCACGCGAGTCCTGGTTGGGCGAGGGCGCGCTGATGACGGGCGGCTTGGCGAAGGTGCCCGGCTTGGGGGGCGTGGTGGTGGGCGGCTTCACCGGCCCGGCCGCGTCGGCCAGCGCCTTCTTCAGCGCCGCGGCCGTCTGCTCACCGTAGAAGCCGGTGGTGGGCAGCTTCTTGTCGGCCTGGAACTTCTTCACGGCCGCTTCCGTCTTGAGGCCGAAGCTGCCGGGGCCCGTGGCCGCCTGGGCCTTCGTCAGGTAGCCCAGCTTCACCAGGGCGTCCTGGAGCTGCTTCACCTTGGGCCCCTCGTCGCCCTTGCGCAGGCCCGCGGCGGGCGCGGTGACGGTGGTGGCCGCAGCGGCGGTCGTCTTGGTGGTCTGGGTGGTGCGGGACGTCGTGGAAGCCGGGGGGAGACGGACGCTCATGGGGACCGAGGGCGTAAGGGTGGGGAGTCTTGTCGTAATTATCGCCCCACACCGTTCCGAAGTTGCGTGCCCTGGAGGATGAGGCTCCCGGCGCTCCCCGGGTCCGTCCCGCTCCAGGCGGCTTCAGGAGGCCTGGGCGGGCTTCGGCTGCTGGATGAGCTCGGTGGAGAAGTAGCGCTCCATCCGGTCCGGGAACACCGTCACCACCTGCGAGCCCGGGCCCAGGCGCTTCGCCGCCTCCACGGCGGCGACGTAGTTGAGGCCGGAGGATGGGCCCACCGGGAAGCCCCGGCGGATGAGGGCGCGCGCGGTGCGCATGGCCAGCTCGTCCGACACGTCCAGCTCCACCCGCCCGGGCATGTCCGCGTCGCGGTACAGCTTGGACATGCCGTCCACCACGCCCGGCACCCGCGGGCTGAAGCTGCAGCACTCGATGTCGCAGCCCAGCCCGGCGATGGGCCGCGCCACGAAGGGCGTCACCGGGCAGCCGGCCTCCGCGAAGGCCTGGTACAGGCCCACCACGGTGCCGCCCGTGCCCACGCCGCTCACCACGCCGTGCACCAGCCCGCCTGGAATCTGCGAGAGGATTTCCTGCCCCGTCCACACCCGGTGCGCCTCGGCGTTGTCGGGGTTCTCGAACTGGCGCGGGGCAAATGCCTTGCGCTCGCGGGCAAGCTCCTCCGCCCGGACAATCGCGCCGCGCACGCCCGTCTCGCGCGGCACCAGCTCCACCTCGCCGCCGTAGGCGCGGATGGTGAGCACGCGCTCGCCGGTGACACCCTCCGGCATCACCGCGGTGAAGCGCAGCCCCATCTGCGCGCAGGCCAGCGCCAGGGCGATGCTCGTCGAGCCGCTGGAGGCCTCCACCACCTCGCCCCCGGGGCTCAGCTCGCCCAGGCGCCACGCCTTCTCCAGCATGTAGCGGGCGATGCGGTCCTTCGTGGAGCCGCTGGGGTTGAGGAACTCCAGCTTGCACCAGATGGTGGGGCCTTCCGGGTCCAACCGGACGGGCACCAGCGGCGTGGGACCCACGGCCTGGAGGAAACGGCCATCCGCGGGGAGCGGGCGACAGGGAGGGCGCATACGGCCTTCACTACCCCGAAACGGCCCCTTCTGGGAGCTTGGACAAGGCTTCGACGCACACTTTGCGTGCCCCCGGGCGCCCGACAGCCCGCCTGCCCTGCGAACGGACCGTTCCCCATGGGGATACGCCATGCGTTAGATAGGGCTCGCGAATGACTTCCAAGCCCGCGGTCATCCTGAACGTCAATGACGACGTCGCCAGCCGGTACGTGACTTCCCGCGTGCTGGGACTGGCCGGCTTCCGTGTGGTGGAGGCGGGCACCGGGCGCGAGGCGCTCGCGCTGGTGGACGAGCACACGGACCTCGTCATCCTCGACGTGCGCCTGCCGGACATCAGCGGGCTGGAGGTGTGTCGGCGGATGAAGGCGGCGCCGCGCACCCACAACGTGCTGGTGCTGCACCTGTCCGCGCAGGCGGTGGGGCCGGGAGACCGGGCCATGGGCCTGGAGCATGGCGCGGACGGCTACCTGGTGGCCCCGGTGGACCCGGAGGAGCTGGTGGCCCAGGTCCACGCGCTCTTGCGGCTGCGCAAGGCGGAGCGCGAGGTGCGCGCGCTGTCGCAGGAGGTGGAGCACCAGCGCCGGCTGCTGGAGATGGCCATCTCCAACGCGGCGGAGCCCATCATCCTCTATGACGGCACCGGCCGCGTCGTCTTCGCCAACCAGGCCCTGTACGCGGCGCGCGGCGCCCACTCCGTGCACGGCCCCGGCAAGACGCTGGACGGGATGCTCGCCGAGGACCCCTCGCTGGAGTCGTACACCCGGCTCGTGCGCGAGGCGCTGCGCACGGGGCAGGTGCAGCGCGGCTCCATCGTCGTGACGTCGTCGAACCAGGGCCTGCGGCACTACGACTTCGTGATTTCGCCCTCGGTGGGCCCTGGCGGCGAGGTGGTGGCGGTGATGTCCTCCTCGCGCGACGTCACCGAGGAGCGCAGCGCGGAGGAGTTCCGCGAGCAGTTCATCGGCATGCTCGGGCACGACCTGCGCAACCCGCTCAACGCCCTGTCCATGTCCGCGCAGCAGCTGCAGCGCCGGGGCGGGCTGGACGAGCGCCAGGCCATGCTCACCAGCCGCATCCTCACCAGCGCGGACCGGATGGACCGGATGATCCGCCAGCTGCTGGACTTCGCCCGGGCGCGGCTGGGCGGCGGCATCCCCGTGGTGCGCGTGCCGGGGGACATCTTCGACGTGGTGCGCCGCACGCTGGACGAGCTGCGCGCCAGCCACCCCGGCCGGGTGCTGCTCCTGGAGGTGAAGGGGGACGGCCGGGGCGAGTGGGACACGGACCGGCTGGAGCAGGCCCTGGGCAACCTGGTGGCCAACGCGCTGAAGTACAGCCCGGCGGACGGCCCCGTGCAGGTGCAGGTGGACGCGGACGAACAGGCCGCGGTGGTCCGCGTCCACAACGGGGGCCCTCCCATCCCCACCGAGGAGCTGCCGCACGTCTTCAGCGCCTGGCGCCGGGGCAAGCGCGCCCGCTCGGAGGCCGGCACGGCCGGTGGCCTGGGGCTCGGACTGTACATCACCTCACAGATTGTCCGTGGCCATGGGGGGGACGTGCAGGTCTCTTCCAGTGCGGAGGGTGGGACGACCTTCACGGTCCGTCTGCCCCGATGATGACCAGCTGACGAATGCGGTGCGTTGACCCTCGCCGCAGGGCAGGGTCGCTGCCACCTTCCGGTCATGCCGGCCGAGAAGCTCATCTTCGCGCAATCCGTGGAAGCCCTCTTCGTGCGAGCGTTGGGTCCCCACCTCACGCGGGAGGGTCGTCAGAATCTGAAGGCGGTGGGACTGGATTTGTCCGAGCCGCTGCGCCCCCACTACACGGTGGAGCAGTGGCGGGGCTTCCTCCGCGTGGCCGCGCGGGATGTGTACCCCGCGCTGCCGCCGCACGAGGCCTGCTTCGAGCTGGGCGCGCGCTACCTGCAGGGTTTCCGGCAGACGGCGGTGGGCCGGGCGAGCATGTCGCTCGTCACGCAGCTGGGGCCGCTGCGCACGCTGGAGCGGGTGCCCTACAACGTGCGCGCCGGCAACAACTTCAACGAGGTGCGGGTGGAGGAGTCCACGCAGGACTCCGCCACGCTGTGGATGAAGGACGTCACGGCGGACAACCCGTACTTCGCCGCCGGCTTCCTCGCGGAGACGCTGCGGTGCGCGGGCGCGGGGCAGGTGCAGGTGGAGCCCATCGCCTTCGACGGCACGGCCGCCACCTTCCGTCTCACCTGGGCGCGCGTCGCCGCGCGCCGCACGCCGGCCGTGTACCGCCCGGGGGCGTGAGCCTCACTCCGGAAGCCTCGGCACCAGCACCCGTCGGGGCCTCTGCGCGCCGCCCGGGCGCGTCCGCGTGCTTCACGCGGCCTGGATGACGCCGGTGGCTGTGGGTTGCTGGTGGGTGATGTCCGCCAGCACGCCCAGCACCCGGCCGATGCGTCCGTCCTCCGCGCGGGCGCGCGCTCGCAGCGTCTGCCGCGCCACGTCGCCGCACCTGGAGCGCAGGTGACAGCGCCCCGGCGGTTGCGTCCGCGGCGGAACGCGCGTTCAGGGTTTGCCCTGGCCTTGGAGCAGGTTTCCCCGCGTTGACGGCGGGCTGCACCTGTGTTCAGGCTGCTGCTGGAGAGGTGTGCATGGCCCCGCAGATCAGCCTCGACTTCGCCGCCGAGTGCGCGGCGCATCCCGCGCTGGCCCCGTTCCACCCCGTGGTGCGGCGCTGGTTCGCCGAGCGCCTGGGCGAGCCCACCCGGCCCCAGATAGAGGGCTGGCCGCTCATCCGCGCCGGGGAGGACGTGCTCATCGCCGCGCCCACCGGCAGCGGCAAGACGCTCACGGCCTTCCTCGCCGCGCTGGACTCGCTGTTCCGGCTGGCGGTGGAGGGCACGCTGCCGGACTGCACGCAGGTGCTCTACGTGTCGCCGCTCAAGGCGCTGGGCAACGACGTGCAGAAGAACCTGCTCCAGCCGCTGGAGGAGCTGCTCGCCCGGGCCCGCGCGGAGGGCTTCACGCCCCAGGAGCTGCGGGTGCAGGTGCGCAGCGGGGACACGTCCGCGTCCGAGCGCGCGCAGATGGTGCGCCGCCCGCCGCACATCCTCATCACCACGCCGGAGTCCTTCTACCTCTACCTCACCGCGGACCGCGCCCGCGCCACGCTGCGCAAGGTGCGCACCGTCATCGTGGACGAAATCCACGCCCTGGCGCGCGACAAGCGGGGCAGCCACTTCGCGCTGTCGCTGGAGCGGCTCAAGGCGCTGACAGAAGTCCGCCCGCAGCTCATCGGCCTGTCCGCCACGCAGAAGCCGCTGGACGCCATCTCCGGCTTCCTCACCGGCGCCTCCCACCGCGAGTGCCGCCGGGTGGAGGTGGGCCACCTGCGCCCGTGGGACCTCACGCTGGAGATTCCGGACGCGGAGCTGTCGTCGCTGGCCACGCACGAGATGTGGGGGCAGGTCTACGACAGGCTGGTGGAGCTGACGGGCCAGCACCGCACCACGCTCATCTTCGTCAACACGCGGAAGATGGCGGAGCGCGTGGCGCACGATTTGGGCGAGCGGTTGGGCGAGGGGACGGTGGCGGCCCACCACGGCAGCATGTCGCGCGAGATTCGCCTCGCGGCCGAGGAGAAGCTGAAGGCCGGGCAGCTGCGCGCCATGGTGGCCACCGCGTCGCTGGAGCTGGGCATCGACGTGGGCAACGTGGACCTGGTGGTGCAGCTGGGCAGCACGCGCGCCATCTCCGTGCTGCTGCAGCGCGTGGGCCGCGCCGGCCACCACAAGGCCGCCATCTCCAAGGGCATCGTCTTCGCGATGACGCGCGACGAGCTGATGGAGTGCGCCGCGCTCCTCAACGCCGTGCGCGAGGGCGACCTGGACACGGTGCTCATCCCCCAGAAGCCGCTGGACGTGCTGGCCCAGCAGATTGTCGCCGCGTGCGCCTGTGAGGAGTGGGACGAGCGCGCCCTCTTCAGCCTCTACAAGCGCGCGTACCCGTACCGCGACCTCACCTGGGAGGAGTACCAGGGCGTGCTGGAGGTGCTCTCGGAGGGCATCGCCGCCGCGAGGGGCCGCGCGGGCATCCACCTGCACCGGGACAGGGTGAACCAGCGCCTCAAGGGCCGGCGGGGCGTGCGAATCACGGCGCTCACCAACGGCGGCGCCATTCCGGACACCTTCACCTTCAGCGTCACCGCCGAGCCCGAGGGCAAGGTGGTGGGCACGCTGGACGAGGACTTCGCGGTGGAGTCCTCGCCCGGAGACATCTTCCTGCTGGGCAGCACCGCGTGGCGGATTCAGCGGGTGATGGGCAGCACGGTGGTGGTGGAGGACGCGCGAGGCGCTCCGCCCAACGTGCCCTTCTGGCGCGGCGAGGCGCCGGGCCGCACGGACGAGCTGTCGCACCAGGTGGGCCGGCTTCGCGAGGAGCTGCTGTCGCGCGAGGACGCGCCGGCGTTCCTGCAGAAGGAGCTGCGCATGCCGCCGCCCGCGGTGGACGCGCTGCTGGGCTACCTGCGGCTGGGCAAGAAGATGCTGGACGCGGTGCCCAGCCACACCACGGTGGTGGCCGAGCGCTTCTTCGACGAAGCCGGCGGCATGCAGCTCATCATCCACGCGCCCTTCGGCAGCCGCATCAACCGCGCGTGGGGCATGGCGCTGCGCAAGCGCTTCTGCCGCTCGTTCGACTTCGAGTTGCAGGCGGCGGCCACCGAGGACGGCATCCTCCTGTCCCTGGGCGAGCAGCACTCCTTCCCGCTGGCGGACATCTTCGACTTCCTCCACCCGGACGGCGTGGAGGAGGTGCTGGTGCAGGCGGTGCTGCAGGCCCCCATCTTCGGCACGCGCTTCCGCTGGGTGGCCACGCGGGCGCTGGCGCTGCACCGGTTCATGTCGGGCAAGCGCGTGGCGCCCAACCTCCAGCGCGCGCGCAGCGAGGATCTGCTGGCCGCCGTGTTCCCCGCGCAGGTGGGCTGCCAGGACAACCACGGGGGCGGCGACATCGAGCTGCCGGACCACCCGCTGGTGAAGCAGACGATGGACGACTGCCTGCGCGAGGCCATGGACATCGAAGGCCTGCGCGAGGTGCTGCGGCGCATGAAGGACGGCCGCATCCGCCTGGAGGCGCGCGACGTGCCGGAGCCGAGCGTCTTCGCGCACGCGATGATTCACAGCCAGCCGTACACCTTCCTGGACGACGCGCCGGCCGAGGAGCGCCGCGTGCGCAACGTGGCCCTGCGCCGCGCGCTGCCGGCGGAGGACGCGGCGGCGTTCGGCGCGCTGGACGCCTCGGCGATTGCGCAGGTGGTGGAGGACGCCGCGCCGCCGATGCGCGACGAGGACGAGCTGCACGACGCGCTCCTGCAGCTCATCCTGCTGCGCGCGCCGGAGGTGCCGCGCGGGCTGGAGGTGGGGCTGTTCAAGCAGGGGCGGGTGGCGTGGCTGGAGCTGCCGGCGGGCCGCTTCCTGGTGTCCGCGGAGCGGGGCAACGCGGTGCGGGCGCTCTTCCCGGGCGTGGTGACGCAGCCTGTGCTGCCGGTGCTGGAGTACGACCGGCCGGTGGAGCGTGACGCCGCCATCTTCCAGGTGGTGCGCGGGCGCATGGAGATGCTGGGGCCCACCACGGTGGCGGAGCTGGCGCGGCTCACCGTGCTGAGCGAGGACGAGGTGAACGTGGCCCTGCACGCGCTGGAGGCGCAGGGCTCCGTGCTGCGCGGCCGCTTCCGTCCGCTGGAGGCGCCGCTCGCGCCTGGCGAGACTCCGCCGCTGGAGTGGTGCGATAGGCGGCTGCTCCAGCGCATCCACCGGATGACGGTGGGGCGGCTGCGCAAGGAAATCGAGCCGCTGAGCGCGCAGGACTTCATGCGCTTCCTCTTCCGGTGGCACCACCTGGAGGACGTGGACGCGCTGCGCGGCTCCACGGGTCTGCTCAAGGCGGTGCGGCTGCTCCAGGGCTACGAGGCCCCGGCCTCCGCGTGGGAGCGCTTCCTGCTTCCGGCGCGCATGCGCGGCTACACGCCGGACATGCTGGAGCGGGCCTGCTACGCGGGCGAGGTGGCCTGGGGCCGGCTGACGATGAAGGACGCGAAGCCGCCGCCGGGCCCTCGCCGGGGTGCACCGGTGACGGTGGAGCCCGAGCCGCCGCCGGCGCGCTCACGGGCGTCACCTACGCGCAACGCGCCGCTGACCTTCACGCTGCGCGAGGACCTGGAGTGGATGCTCACCGCGGCGCGGCCCCATGCTGTGCTGGCGGACGGGGACGTGTGGACGCCTGCGGACCTGAGCGTGGCCGCGAAGGACATCGTGGCGGTGCTCGAGCGGCGCGGTGCGTGCTTCTTCCAGGACCTGGTGTCGCGTGCGCGGCGGCTGCCCGCGGAGGTGGAGGACGCGCTGTGGGAGTTGGTGGCGCGCGGGCTGGTGACGGCGGACGCGGTGCAGAACCTGCGCATCCTCCAGAGCCCGGCGCACCGCAAGCGGCAGAAGCTGCTGCAGCGCGGAGGCCCGGGACGCTGGAGCCTGCTGGCCCCGGCCGAGCCGAAGCCCGCGGACGAGGTGATGGACTCGCTGGCGCGCCTGTTCCTCCAGCGCTACGGCATCGTCTGGCGCGACCTGGTGATGCGCGAGGCGCTGGCACCCACGTGGCGCGAGCTGTTGTTCGTGTACCGGCGCATGGAGGCGCGCGGCGAGGTGCGCGGCGGGCGCTTCGTGGCGGGCTTCGTGGGTGAGCAGTTCGCGCTGCCGGAGGCGGTGGACATGGCGCGTGCGGTGCGCCGGCAGGCGCCCTCGGGTGTGCGCGTGCAGCTCTCCGGGGTGGACCCGCTCAACCTCACGGGCGTGGTGACACCGGGGCCTCGAGTGCCCGCGATGCCGGGCAACGTCGTCACCTATGTGGACGGCGTGCCACGAGGCGTCGACGCGGTGGAGGACGAGCCCGAGGGCAACATCGGAGAGGACACGGAGGGCGGCGGAGGCCAGGTGCTGGCGAGCTGAGCAGGGCGCTCAGCGGGCCTCCCGCTCCTGGAACTTCACCCCAACGAGGCCCAGTCCTGACACGGCGTCCACGAAGCGCTCGGTGACGAAGATGTAGCCGGGGATTTCCTCCAGGCGGAACACGTCCACGCCCGTAGGCAGCGTCGCGGCGTCGAGGATGATGGGGTCGGGGAGTCTCTTGTCCCGGGGGTTGCCACACGTCGGGCAGGGCGGCTTGAGGTCCGGCGGGAAGCAGGCTGTATGGAGCCGGCCGTACAGCCTCAGTTGGAGGTCCAGCAACTCCGGCGGGTTCTTGCCGCGGAAGCTCACCTGGATGGGACAGCCCTGGAGGCCGCGCAGGCCCGAGGACTGCAATTGCTCCAAGGCTTCCCGACGGAGCAGAAGCGTCCACGGTGTCTGCATGAAGAGGTCGCCAACGCGGTTGATTCCCTTCCCGGTGATGGGGCCGAATGCTGCCCCCGGTTTCAGCACGGCCCACGAAGGCACGAACGGACGTACCAGCTCGGTCAGACGAGCGAGTTCCTCGGCTGGCACCGGCCATGGGTCGGAGAGCTTCTTGAGCTCGTGTTCGGGAAGGCTCGACAGGTCCACGCACGGGTATTGAAGGCCCGTGATGCCTCCTCCGGCGCGGCAGGTAGGGCAGGGCTGCGCGCCCGGCAGGCTCCACTTATGGACCGCATCGTCCAGGTTGCCCGTGTAGCCCAGGGAGGTGTCCTCGGTGGCTTCGTAGAACTTCACTCTTTGCCTCCAGGCGTTCAGGGCGCCTTCAGCGAAGGGAGTGACTGAAACGGACCCATGGGGGCGTTATACGGCACGACCGGGCCTGTCAGCTCGAAGCGGAAGATGAGCTCAACTGCTTTCCGGTGAAGCTCCTCGGGCGTCACGGTGCGGCCACGGATGGACGCGTGGTAGTCGCGCCAGGCCTGGTTCCACAGGCCACCACGTCCCGTGCCGCTGTGAATCTGCCGGTGGATGTGCTCCGGGATGAGGATGGTGAACTTGTGGATGTCCACGCCACAGCGCAGGAACCACCGCGCCAGCAGCGGCTGCTGCGGAAACAGGTGGTGATGCACCAGCTTGCCCGGCTCGCGGGGTAGGGCGGGGAGGAAGCCCTGGCGGTAGCGGAAGTGGAATGTCATCCGAGGGCGTGCGCCGGCCCGGATGCCCGTGTTCCGCCAGTTGCGGAAGGCCGGCGCACGATGGGGAGGACGGGAGTACCCCTGAGCCAGCTCCACCGGAGCTTCCGCCAGCGCCTCCAAGTCCACATCGGCGCAGTCGAAGAGGCCGCAGTCTTCGCCTTCACAGGCAACAACGACACACTGCTCCACCTCGGCGGAGTCGCACGCCTCCGCGCGCTCCGCGTCCTCCCAGGCGCGCCCGCCGGGAAACGACGAAGCACAGGCGCAGAGCAACACAGCGAACAGCACCCCAGGACGGACTCGCGGAAGCGTCGTCATCGTGCCCCGGACGATACCGGCTCACCCTCCCCGCCGGAGGAGCACGGCCCGGCTGTCCACGTTGAGCACCTGGGTCCCCCCGCGCAGCGTGGCGAGCGGCTCCTCCCAGTGCGCGTGGCCGCACACCACCAACAGCCCCTCCCGTCCTTCGAGCACCTCCCGGATGGGCGCGCTCCCATGCACGCGCATTCCCGGCAGGTCCGGGCCCGCATGCAGCACGAGCAGCTCCGGCGCATCGCGCAGCACCTCGCGTATCAACCCGAGGTGCTCCTCTTCCTCCCTCCGTCCCAGCTTGTCGGGCCGGCCGATGATGCCGCCCACCCCCGCCACCCGCAGCCCCTCCAGCTCCACCGTCTCGCCGTCGAGCAGGCAGACTCCCGGCTCGCGCTTGAAGCGCTCCTGCTCGCGCGCACTCCCGAAGGTGTCGTGATTGCCGGCCACGCCCGCCACCCAGCGGTAGTGCGCCGCGAAGGCACGCCACACCTCCCGCACGTCCCCCGACGCCCCACGCACCGTCGCGGAGTCCTCCGAGTACAGGTCCCCCGCGAGCACCACGCCCGTGTTTCCCGCGAGCGGCAACTCACCCAGCTCGCCCAGCTCCGCCAGCGTATCGGCCAGCACCTCTCCCAGCAGCGCCACCGCCCCATCCCGCGCTGCATGGGGCGCCACGCCCTGCAGGTCCGACAGCACCAGCAGTGCATCCAGCCCCTCCGGCAGCGCGTCCACCGTGCCATGCAGCAACGGGAAGTGACGGAGCTCCGCCCCGCCGCGCGGTGCCGCGGACTGATAGGGCCAGGTCTGTGACGGCACCGCGTCGAGTGTCAGGATTCGCATGCGCGGCAGGGTCGGATGAGGCCCGGTGTTCCTGACGGCCCGCCTCCTGTCCATGCATGCGCCGGGGCGCTACCGAGACCCGGGAGCAGAGGTAACCCGGTGGACACTCCCGGAAAAACCCCGGTTCCCTCCATGCGAGGTTGGGGCCATCTTTTCGCCACCGTGTCCCTGCTGCAGCGATTGAAGACCGAGACGCGCCCTCACCATGAGCGCACCGAGGCCGCGGTCCGGCTGATGGAGCCGGGGCTGACTCCCGGCGACTACCGGCGTCACCTGGAAGCACTCCATGGGTTCTACGTCCCGCTGGAGGCGGCGCTCGCCGCCCGGCTGGAAGCGGCGGAGCCCGCCCTGCGAGCCCACGAGCGCTGGAAGGTGTCGCTGCTGGAGGAGGACCTCCGCGCGCTCGGCCATGACGCCGCCTCGCTCGCCAGGCTGCCCCGCTGCGAGCAGCTGCCCGCCCTGCCCGGAGTCCCGGAGGCGCTGGGCTGCTTCTACGTCCTCGAGGGCTCCACCCTGGGAGGTCAGCTCATCCTCCGCCACCTACGCCGCCACTTCGCCGGTGTCCCCGTCGGTGACTTCGCCTTCTTCCGCGCGTACGGCGAGGACGTGGGCCCCATGTGGCGGGCCTTCGGTGAGGCCCTCACGCACACGGCGGCCCGGGCGGCCTCCGGTGACTTCGACACCCGGGTGGTGAAGGGAGCCCAAGACACCTTCGATGCATTCGGAGCCTGGCTCACGCGGGAGACAGGCCATGCGTCCGTCCGCCCCTGAGCTGGACCTGACCCGATGTGACAGGGAGCCCATCCACCTGCTGGGGGGCATCCAGCCGCATGGCGTGCTGCTGGCCTTCCGCGAGCCGGACCTCACCGTGGCCGTGGTCAGCGCCAACGCGGAGGCGCTGCTCGGCGTGTCACCCCAGGCCCTGCGCGGACAGCCCGTCACCCGCGTGCTGGACGCGGACACCCTGCGCCGCGTGCGCGCCGGCACGGCCTCCGGGCCCGTGCGCGTGAAGGTGGGCGGCCGCGCCTGCTCCGCGCTGCTGCACGACAGCGACGGGCTCGCGGTGCTGGAGCTGGAGCCCCTCTCGGACTCGACGGCCGAGGAGGACGCCCTCGCCGCGCTGCACCGGCTCGTCTCCTCGCTGTCACGCGCCCACGGAACACCCGCGCTCCTCCAGGCCGCCGCGGACGCAGTGCGCGCGCTCACCGGCTTCGACCGCGTCATGGTGTACCGCTTCCACGCGGACTGGCACGGCGAGGTGCTGGCGGAGAGCCGGGGAGGGGGCGTGGACTCCTTCCTGGGGCTGCACTTCCCCGCCTCGGACATCCCCGTCCAGGCCCGTGCCCTCTACACGCGCAACCCGTTGCGCCTCATCGCGGACGTCAACGCCCGCACCGTGCCCCTGGAGCCGCCCGCGCTGCCGGACACGGGCCGCCCGCTGGACCTCTCCGGCGCGGCCCTGCGCAGCGTGTCCGAGGTGCACCTGGAGTACCTGCGCAACATGGGCGTGGGGGCCTCCTTCTCCGTGTCGCTGCTGAAGGACGGCGCGCTGTGGGGCCTCATCGCGTGTCACCACCTGAAGCCGCACGCCGTCTCCGCCGCCCGGCGCCAGGCGTGTGAAGTCCTCGCGCGGCTGCTGTCCCTGCAGCTCTCCGCCGAGGAGCGCGGCGCCGAGGCCGCCTCGCGCGCCCGCCGCGCCGAGCTCCAGCGCCGGCTCGTCACCCAGCTGGGCGAAGGCCCCGCGCTCCCCGCCGCGCTCGAGAGCCACGGCGGGCTGCTGCTGGAGCTCACCGGCGCCAGCGGCGCGGCGCTCCTGCTCGGCGGCGCCCTCGACGCGAAGGGCGAGGACCCCGAGCACGGCGACGCGCCCCTGCTCTTCGGGAAGACGCCCTCCGCGGACGAGGTGCGGGCCCTGGCCGCGTGGCTCACCCTGGAGGCGGGGCAGGGCACCACCTTCCACACCGAGCGGCTGGGCGCGCTCTTCCCGCCGCTGGCCGGCCGCGCGGACGTGGCCGCCGGCCTGCTGGCGGTGCGGTTGGACCCGGAGGCCCCGCGCTTCGTCCTCTGGTTCCGTCCGGAGGTGGAGCGCACCGTCACCTGGGCGGGCAACCCGCACAAGCCCGCGCAGGCGGAGCCGGGCCACGCGCGGCTGCACCCCCGGGGCTCCTTCGCCGCCTGGCGCGAGGAGGTGCGGGGGGTGAGCGCACCCTGGACGCCCGAGGACGTGGAAGCGGCGGATGCGTTTCGCGGCGGGCTGGCGGGGGTGGTGCTGCGCCACGCGGCGGAGCTGGCCCGGCTGTCGCGCGCGCTGGCCCGCTCCAACGCGGAGCTGGAGTCCTTCAGCGGCACCGTGGGGCACGACCTCCAGGAGCCGCTGCGCGGCATCCAGCAGTACACCGCCTTCTTCCTCGAAGACTACGGCGACTCGCTGCAGCCCGAGGGACGCGAGCAGCTCCAGGCCGTGGGGGGACTGGCCCGGCGCACCCAGGGGATGCTGAAGAACCTCTTCGAGTACAGCCGCGTCGGCTACGTGGAGCTGGCGTGGGGCGAGGTGGACATGCAGGAGGTGGTGGACGAGGCGCTCGCCATGATTTCCACGCGCCTGGAGGAGGGCCGTGTCGAGGTGCGCCTGCCCCGCCGCCTGCCCCGCATCGCGTGTGACGCCGTGCGCATCCGCCAGGTGTGGGCCAACCTCCTATCCAACGCGGCCAAGTACCAGGCAGCCGAGCCGCGCTGGGTGGAGCCGGGCTTCTTCGGCCCGGGGGAGCCGCGTCCGGCAGCGGCGGACCGCTTCCGAGCGCCCTACGTTTTCTTCGTGAGAGACCCGGGCATCGGCATCCCCCCGCAGTTCCACGAGAGCATCTTCGAGATGTTCCGGCGGCTGCACCCGGCCCAGGCGTATGGCGGCGGCTCCGGGGCGGGGCTCGCCATCGCCCGCCGGCTGGTGCGGCTGCACGGAGGCGAGCTGTGGGTGGACTCCGCGCCCCACCAGGGCGCCACCTTCTACTTCACGCTGGGCCGGGGGCCGCGATGACGACGGCCCGACGCCCCCTGCTGCTGGTGGAGGACAGCGACGCGGACGCGGTGGCGCTGGAGCGCATCGCCCGCCGGCTCCCCATGCCCGTCCCCGTGGTGCGCGTGCGTGACGGAGAGAGCGCGCTGGACTACCTCTACCAGCGCGGCGACCACGCGGACGCCCCCCGGCCGGCGCTGGTGCTGCTGGACCTGCACATGCCGGGCATGAGCGGCCGAGAGGTGCTGTCGCGCCTCAAGGCGGACCCGGCGCTGCGCGGCATCCCCGTCATCATCTTCTCCAGCTCGGAGGCGGTGGGGGACGTGGAGGGCGCCTACGCGGACGGGGCCAACTGCTACCTCTTCAAGCCGGAGCCCGGCGAGCCGCTCGAGGCCACCGCGCGGGCCCTCCAGGCCTTCTGGTTCACCGCGGCCCGCCTGCCGGGGGAAAGGCAGTCGCCCCCATGAGCCTGCGCGTGCTGCTGGTGGATGACAGCCCCGCGGACCGGCTCGCGGTGCGCCGTGCCCTGGAGCGCGACGCGGACGGCGCCTGGCACGTGGAGGCCGTCTCGACGGCGGAGGAGGCCCTGGCGCGCATCCACGCCACGCCGCTGGACGTCGTCCTCGTGGACTACCACCTGCCGGGGATGAACGGGCTGGGCCTGGTGCGTGAGCTCCACTCGCGCGCCCTGGACGCAGTCCCCGCGGTGGTGATGCTCACCGGCAGCGGCAGCGAGCGCGTGGCGGTGGACGCGATGAAGGCGGGCGCCCAGGACTACCTCGTCAAGGACACCTTCAGCGCGGAGCGCCTGCGCCGCAGCCTCCGGAGCGCGGTGGACCGGGTGCGCATGGCGCGCGAGCTGGAAGCGCGCCGTGTACAGGCCGAGCGCGCGGAGCAGGCCGCCCGTGAGGCCCTGGCCGTGCGCGACAAGCTCTTCGCCCTGGCCACGCACGACCTCAAGGGGCCGCTGCAAATCATGGCCCTCAATGCCCAGCTCCTCAGCCGTCAGCTCGCCCCCAGCGTGCTCACCCCCACACAGGCGTCGCGGCTGGAGCACATCGTCCGCGCCGCGCACCGCATGGGCGAGCTCATCGACCACTTCCTGGAGGTGACGCGCGGCGAGGAGCAGCCGCTGCGCCGCGAGCCCATGGACCTGCGCGCCCTGGTGGGCTCCAAGCTGCACGCGCTGGAGGCCGCCGCCCGGCACCGCTTCGTCCTGCACGAGCGGGGCAAGGACTTCACCGGCAGCTGGGACGTGCGGGGCCTGGAGCGCGTGCTGGAGAACCTGCTGGGCAACGCGGTGAAGTACAGCGCGCCGGGCACCACCGTCACGGTGCGGCTGGCCGAGGAGCCCGGCGAGCCGGTGGGCCGGGTGCGGCTGGAGGTGTCGGACGAGGGCATCGGCATCCCCACCGACGACCTGCCCTTCGTCTTCGAGCGCTTCCGCCGCGGGCGCAACGTGACGAGCGACATCGCCGGCAGCGGGGTGGGGCTGGCCAGCGCGCGCCACATGGTGGAGCTGCACGGGGGCACCATCCAGGTGGAGAGCCAGGAGGGCCGCGGCACCACCTTCACCGTGCGCCTGCCCCGGACGGACTCCGCCAGCGTGGGCGCCTCCGGCGGAGGACCGACGCCCTCCGCCCCCCTGTCGTGAGCGCTACGGCACCGCGGGCATGCTGCCGCGCAGCATGAAGAAGATGACCACGCCCGTCACCGACACGTAGACCCAGATGGGCGCCAGCCACCGCGTCACCTTCCGGTGCCGGGTGAACTCCTGCTTCCACGCGAAGTAGAAGGCCACCAGCGCCAGCGGCACCACCGACATGGACAGCAGCACGTGGCTGGCCAGGATGCTCAGGTACAGCCCGCGCCAGTCGCCCACGTAGCGCGTGTTGCCGTGCACGTAGTGGTACGCCAGGTAGCACACCAGGAAGAGCGCGGACGCCGCGAAGGCCGCCACCATCAGGTACTGGTGCGCCTTGCGCGCACCCCGCTTCACCGCCACCCACCCGGCGATGAGCAGCGCCGCCGCCGTGGCGTTGAGGCCCGCGTTGACTGCCGGCAGGAAGCGCAGATCCACGCCGTCCACCGGCCCGCCCCGCCGCACCATCAGAATCCACGCCAGGAACGACAGCGCGGCCGCGGAGACCACGGCGGTAAACACGTAGAAGGCCCGGTCACTGACTCGGGCCCGAGGCGACGCGGGGAGGGCGTTCGACATGTCTTCCTATCTCTCCCGGCCTGCAATGCGTTGCAACCACGGCTCACTCGGGGAAACCACCCGGGCGCACATGTCGGATGAGGTTTTGTTTACCCATCGTTTGATCTTCAACAGGTAATTCTTGCATACTGGGAATTGGTCACCCCCGACCCCCCTCTCGGAGGTCCCCTTTGGACCGTGTGCGTTGCCTTGCCGCCCTGGCCGGCGCCGCCTTCGTTCTGGCCACACCTGCTTCCGCCGAGGAAGCCGTCTGTGCGCCCGTCGCGAAGGTGCCCCTGGAGCGGCACCTCCGGCAGTTGTCGTTGGACCTGTTGGGCCGTCCCCCGACCTATGAGGAGTACCGGGCCATCCAGGCCAAGGGCGCCATCGGCTCGGACGACATCCGCGCCATGATGGAGAAGGACGAGTTCCACGGCCGCATGCGGGCGTACCACCGCGCGCTGCTGCGAGCGAACCTGTCCGCCAGCGTCTTCGACAACGGCAACTCGCGCATGAGCGGTTCCGGCGCGGAGACCAGCCCCCTCTACCTGGGCAACAACAGCGCCAGCGCGCTGCGCGGCGTCAATGGCGCTGGCTGCGAGTCCACCATCGAGCAGTCCGCCTGCCTCACGGCGGTGAACCCGGACGCCCACGCGGCCCCCCTGCGCGAGCGCGTGCTGACGTGCCGGGACGAGCGCCAGGTGCCGATGCCCGTCACGTTCGACTACGACGAGAACCTCTACCAGTGCACGCCGCTGGCCACCTTCACCGCCGGCGCAAACCAGGTGACCACGTGCGCCCAGGTCCGGGACCACGCCGTCTGGGGCAAGTACGTCTACTTCTGTGACGTGCAGGGGGCGAACAAGGACTCGTTCATGTGCCTTCCGGACCCGGGCCGGACGGCCACCGCGGCGCTGACGGTGGAGAAGCTGGAGGCCGGCCGCATCGTCGCCTTCGAGCACCCCAACCCCGCCTCGCGCCCGTCGCTGACGGAGCTGAAGCGCTGCACGCTGGACCTGGAGTGGCGCGACGGCGTGAAGGGCAACTACACGCCCCGCCGCGGCTGCATCCAGCGCGAGGGCTTCGTGATGGCGCCCCAGCCCTTCTGGGCCACCGCCGGCACGCCCGCCACCGTGAAGGTGTGCGCCATCGAAGCGCAGAACAACAGCGTCAACCCGTGGACCCTGGCCTCCTGCGAGGCGGCGCGCTTCACCGGCGACCGCACCTGCGGCTGCGGCGACAAGCTGCGCCGCTGCGAGGTGGGCAACCTCGGCCAGCCCCAGAACGTGCGCAGCGTGCACGACATGCGCGTGGTCGCCTTCAACGAGGAGCCGCTGCGCATCGCCGAGTCCGTGGTGAAGCGGGACGAGCCCTACTTCAACATCCTCACCACGCGCCGCTCCTTCGTGAACGGCACCCTGTCGGAGTACTACCGGCAGCGGCAGGGCGCGGGCATCTTCAACGTCTCCGCGCCCACGGACCTGGCCGCGGTGCCCGCCATCCCCTACGAGGAGAACGGCGCCTGGGCGGAGTACACGCGCGACGCGGCGCACTCCGGCGTGCTCACCACGCCCGCCTTCCTCTACCGCTTCCCCACCCAGCGCGCGCGGGTGAACCACTTCTACGAGGCCTTCCTCTGCAAGACGTTCTCCCCGCCCGCGGAGGGCTCGCTGCCCGCGCCCGAGGACTCCTGCAACCGGGAGAACAACCTCGCGGTGCGCTGCGGCTGCAACTACTGCCACGCGACGATTGAGCCCACCGGCGCCCACTGGGGCCGCTACGCCGAGCGCGGCGCGCAGTTCCTCCCGCCGGACCAGTTCCCTCGCTTCGACCCGAAGTGCCGCGACTGCGCCCTCAACGGCGACACCAGCTGCGGCGGCGAGTGCAACCAGTACGTCATGCAGGCCTATGACGGCGACGGCGCCAGCAGCCTGGGCATGCTCAAGACGTACCTCTACCGCACGCCCGACGAGGAGCAGAACATCGAGGCCGGCCCCCAGCTGCTCGTCCAGCGCATGCTGCAGACGGGTGATTTGGAGCGCTGCACGGTGAAGCGCATCTGGAACGAGTTCCTCGGCCGGCCGATGTCGGCGGAGGAGCAGCGCATGTACCTGACGCCGCTCTCCCAGGACTTCGCCAGGAGCGGCCACAAGCTGAAGTCGCTCATCGAGCGGGTCGTGACGACCGACGCCTACCGGAGGATCGACTGATGCGCCGCCTTGTCCTGACCGCCGCGCTGCTCGCGCTGGCCTCCGGCTGCACGAAGTCCGAGGAGAACACCGTCCCGCCTCCGCTCGACGGCCAGCTGGAGCCCGTCCCCAACCCCCACCAGCCCGGTGACTTCGAGCCCCTGCCGGACCCCGAGGCCCAGAACGGCAGCGTGGGCCGCGCTCCGCGCCGGCTCACCGTGGCCCAGCTGGACGCGGCCATCTTCCACGCCGTCGGCCGCCGGTGGATTACCGACGACGGCCGCGACGGCATCGACGCGCGCGCCACCTCCCTGGGCCGCGCGGACTACGCCCTCGTCGTCAACGAGAACACCGAGCCCAACCTCGTGTTCGCCAAGTTCCTCGAGGACGGCGCCCGCTACACCTGCCTCAAGCAGGCGGATGCCGAGGTGAAGCTGACGGACCCCTCGCTGCGCACGCTCAGCCGCACGCTGCCCGGCGCCTGGGGTGACCTGCGCAAGCTGACCGACGCGCAGGTGCGCGAGTACCTCGTCTACAACTCCACGCGCTTCTGGGGTGCTCCCCTGGAAGGCGAGGAGCTGACGAAGTGGGTCACCCTCTTCACCCAGGCCGCGGCCCGGGTGGAGTCCCTCAACACGAATCCCAAGCGGCGGGACCAGGTGCTGGCGGTGGTGTGCATCGCCATGCTGACCGACCCGCGCTTCATCACCTACTGAGCCTCGGAGTGACTGCGATGAAGAACAACCGCCACGACGAGAACCACCGTCCCGAGCGCCGCACCTTCCTCAAGGCCGCCGCCGGCTTCATGGGCTCCACGCTGCTGGGCGGCGTGCCCTTCCGCGCCTTCGCCCAGGCCGCGGAGCTGGCCCCCGCGGACCGCTGCTTCGTCTTCGTCTATTTCTCCGGAGGCTGGGACCAGCTGCTCGCCTTCGACCCGAGAGACCCGGACGAGTTCACCCCGGACCGCGCCGCCGAGACGAAGATTCTGCCCGGCTACAACCTCATCAACGACTCGCGCTTCCAGTCGCGCCCCATCATCCCCAACGAGCGCCCCGGCGCGGGCCGGCCGAACATCGACTTCGGACCGGCGGTGGGCCGGCTCGCGGACCACTACGACTTGATGACCGTGATTCGCGGCATCAACATGAACACGCTGGGCCACGAGGTGGGCTACCGCTACTTCCTCACCGGCAAGATTCCCATCGGCAGCGCCGCGCGCGGCTCCTCCACGGCGACGGAAATCGTCGGCCAGATGAAGCCGCGGGTGCCCATCGCCTCCATCTCCTACAACGTGGAGTCGTACAACGACCGCTACGGGGGCTACGCCAACGCGCTGCGCGTCAGCCGCCGGGACGACCTGCTGCTCACGCTGCGGCCGGCCAGCCAGCAGCTGGACAGCGAAATCGAGAAGCAGCTGCTCGACTTCCGCGGCCAGCCCGTCAACTGCGAGCAGGCCGCGTACGGCACCCGCGGCGTGGGCACCACCTACGCCAACAGCCAGGACCAGATGCGGCTGGTGCAGTCGCAGGGGCTGGAGAAGGCCTTCCAGTTCCTCGACACCACGCTGCCGGAGATGGCGGCGGTGCGCAGCCGCTACGGCCTCAACAGCCAGGCGGACGTGGACAGCGAGAAGGGCCGCGCGGCCACGGTGGCCACCGCGCTCAAGCGCGGCATCGCCCAGTGCGTCACCATCAACCTCACGGGCGGCCTGGACACGCACTTCGGCAGCCAGCTCACCCACGCCAACAACCAGCGCCGCGGCTTCGACGCGCTGGCCAGCCTGGTGGAGGACCTGCGCTCCAGCGCCCACCCGTCCGGCGGCAACTTCATGGACCACACCACCATCATGGTGTTCTCCGAGTTCTCCCGCACGCCGCTCATCAACGCCTCCGGCGGCCGCGACCACCACCTGTGCAGCTCCGCGCTGCTGATGGGCGCGGGCTTCAAGCACAACACCGTCTTCGGCAAGAGCGGCGACATCGGCATGTCGCCGGGCCGGTTCGATTTGCGCACCGGCGCGGCGGACCCGAACGGGGAGAACATCTTCCCCGAGCACGTCATCGCCTCCGTCCTCGCCTCGGCGAAGCTGGACTACAGCATCACCCGCGTGGAGCCCCTGCGCACCATCCTCGCCTGAGCCGTCGACCGTCATGAGCACCCATCCGAGGACGTCCTCCTCCGTCGTCTCCCTGTCGCTCCTGGTCTTCACCGCCGTGCTGTCCGGCGCGTGCGGTGAAGACGCCAACCCGCTGGACCGGCCCAAGCCGGCGCCCTTCCGCCCGGCCCAGGTCCAGGCCAGCGTGGCGCTCGCGGCGGCGCCGGGCTTCGCGGACCAGTCCGGCGGCGGCGTCTTCGCCAGCGCCGCGGGAGGGCTCGTCCGGCTGCGGCTGGACGGCTCTCGCGGCGCGCTGGAGCCGCACCCGGGCAACACCGTGGAGGCGGGCCCGGTGACGGGCGTCTTCCGGCTGGGGCCCCACAGCGCGCTGGTGGAGGCGCAGAATGGCCTGTTCCTCGCCGAGTCGGGCTGGCTCATCGCCCCGCCCTGGCGCACCGCGCTGGCGCCGGGTGTCACCGCCACCGCGCAGTCGGCCGACGGCGCGGTGTGGCTGGCGCACACCAGCGGCCTGTACCGGCTGCAGGAGGGCACGCTGTCCGCGCTGAAGGTGGGCGGCGAGCCGCTGACGGGCATCACCGCGATGGCGGCGGCCCCAGCGGCGGATGGCTCGCCGGGCGTGTGGTTCCTGCGCGACGGGAAGCTGAGCGTGGCGGTGGCCACCGGCGCCACCAGCTACCAGGTGCGCGACGCGAGCGCGCCGCTGGACAAGGGCGAGGTCGTCGAGTCGCTGGCGGGCCTGGGCCCGGCGGTGGGCACGGCGGGAGAGCTGTGGCTGCTCACCAACCAGGGCCTGCTGCGCCGCACGCGCGAGGCCTGGCACCGGGTGGACCTGGGGGAGCAGCCGGTGCAGCTGCTCGCGGCGGGCCGCTTCATGTGGGTGAAGTCGAGCGACGCGCTGTTCCTGTACGACGCGGACGCCGCCACGGGCGCGTGGGGCGAGGTGTCGGACCTGGACACGCGAGAGCTGCGCTTCCTCGCCGTGGACGAGGCCGGCACCGCGTGGGTGCAGCTCGGCGGTGCGACGGTGGCCCTCAGCCGCTCGCCGGCGCCGCGCGTGACGGGGCTGCACCAGGGAATGCAGGTGGTGGAGGACGGCCTGGTCGTCCGCGCGGTGCCGCCGCCGGGCACGCCGCCCGAGCGCATCTTCTTCCGGCTGAGCGGAGTGGAGGTGCCGGCCACCGGGCCCGAGTACAGCCTGGGTGGCGCGGAGGCGGATGGCACGCTCAAGGCGTACTCCTTCGCGGGCCTGGACGCCGGGCGTCACGCGCTCGACGTGGTGGCGCGCTTCGCGGACGGCAGCGAGGCGCGGCGCTCCGTGCCCTTCGACTACCAGCCGGTGTCCTCCGGGCCGGTGAGCTGGGCGGTGGACATCCGTCCCGTCCACGAGTCACGCTGCGCGAAGTGCCACACCACCAGTCCGGGCCGGCCGCTCAACACCTACGAGCTTTGGCAGGCCAACGCGGCCTCCATCACCGCCGCCGTCCGGGAGAAGCGCATGCCCGCTGACGGGCCGTTGGATCCGCAGCTCATCACCCTCATCCAGCGCTGGGCCGCGTCCGGCGCGAAGCCCTGAAGCAGCCGTCCCCCCGAGGCACCCGACATGATTCGACTGACCCGCGCGGCCCCCCTCCTCGCGCTCCTCGCCGCCGCCTGCTCGGACGAGCCGGACCAGGCGCGCGTGGTGCCGTTGCCGCCCACGGTGGACTTCTGCACGGGCCTGCCGCCGCTGGCCCTCACGGTGGAGCCCGCGCGCGTGCGCGTGGCCGGCCCGGTGGCGCTGGCGGCCACCGGCGGGAGCGGCCAGTACCGCTTCCTGCTGGAGCCGGGCGGCTCCTCGGGAGAGCTCATCGGCAACCGCTTCGTCGCGGGGCGCACGCCCGCCACCGACACGCTCATCGTGGAGGACGCGAAGTGCCCCGGGGACGCCCGCGCCAGCGTGTCGGTGGTGGCCGCCTTCGACGTGGCCCCCGCGCGCGCGGAGCTGCCGCCGGGCACCTCCTTCCAGATTGCCTCGGCCGGGCTGTTGGGCTCGGCCTCGTACACCCTGACGCGCAGCGAGTCCGGTGCCACCCTCACGCCCGGAGGCGTCTACACGGCGGGCGCGCGGGACGGGCTGGACATCCTCACCGTGCGCGACTCGAGCACGGGCGACGAGGCGCAGCTGCAGTACCAGGTGCGCACGGGCGCGAAGCTGACGGGCGACCCGGCCTTCCTCGCGGTGCCCTCCGGCGGCTCCGTGCCGCTGGCCACGCGCGGCGGCGGGGACCGCATCACCTGGGCCAAGGTGTCGGGCCCCGGGACGCTGGCGGACGGGCGGCTGTCCTTCGCGCCCGGCGACACCGGCGTCACGGTGCTGACGGCGACGGACCCCTTCATCAAGCAGACGGCGCAGGTGTCGGTGCGCGTGCTGGCCGAGCTGACGCGGCCGGGCCAGGCGCACGGCCGCCTCACGGACGCGGCCACCATGGTGACGGCGGACTTCGACGGCGACGGGACGCAGGACCTGGCGGTGGGCCAGCGCGAGAGCGACCTGGGCAGGCCCAACGGCGGCGCCGTCTTCATCTTCAAGGGCGGCACGGACGGCCTGCCCGCCCAGCCCACGTGGGTGCTCACCGGCAGCACGGACACGGCCAACTTCGGTGACGCGCTGGCCGCGGGCGACCTGGACGCGGACGGGCGCGCGGAGCTGGTGGTGTCCTCGCCCGGCGCGGACGTGGCCGTCAACAACGCGGGCGCGGTGTACCTCTATACCTTCAAGGGCGGCACGCCGGCCCCGCTGCGACTGCAGCTCGCGGGCCTGCTGCGCGACGCCGCGTTCGGCGCGGGCATGGCCGTCGCGGACCTGGATGGCGACGGCGACCCGGACCTCGCCGTGGGCGCGCCGCTGGGAGACCTGGCGCCCACGCAGGCCATCAACCGGCGCGGCACGGTGGACCTCTACCTCTCGGAGAGCAGCAGCCCGGTGCCGGACCTGCCGGCGGTGCGGCTGGGCGGCTCGGACCTGACGCGCGAGGGCGCGCTGGTGGCGCGCAGCAGCTCGGACCTGGGGCGCGCCGTGCTGGCGGCGGACCTCAACGCGGACGGGCGCGTGGACCTCGCGGCGCTCGGCCGCATCTCCCGCTACAACGCGGAGGGCGCGGTGTCCGGCTCCCAGGTGGCCATCTCCGTCTTCTTCGCGCGGGCCGAGGGCTCGCGCTTCCGGGCCTCGCCGGACGTGTACGTGCTGCCCTCCAACACCGCGGACGGCACCGAGGGCACGTGGCGGCTGGGCGCCGTCCCGGGCGAGGGCTCTCGGCCCCCGCTGCTGCTGGCCGTCGCGGACCAGCTCGACTCGCCGGACCTGCGCTCCAGCGGCGGCGTCCAGTCCGGCGGCGACGCAGGCGGCGCGCTCCTGTTCGACCTCAGCGAGCGCACGCCCGCGGGCGACCCGGCCGCCACGCCTCCGCAGGTGAAGCGCGAGGAGGCCTTCGCCCGCATCTACGGCGACGCGGGCGGCATCCTCGCGGGCCGCAGCTGGGCGGTGCTGGACGTGGACGGCGCGCCGGGGCCGGAGCTGCTGCTGGGCGCGCCCCGCGCGTCCGCGCCCGCCCCCGGCAACACCACGCTGCGCTGGAGCGGCAAGGTGCTGGTGTACCCGCTGGCGACCCTCACGAAGGGCGCCGTCCTCAACAAGCCGGTGGCCACGCTCAACGGCACGGCGAAGTCGGACACGCTGGGCTCCGGCCTGGCGTCGTGGAGCCTGCCGTCGGGCAACGTGCTGGTGGCCTTCTCCGGGCGGGCCTCGTCGGACACGGGCGCCTTCACGGGCCGGGTGGAGCTGTACCAGCGCACGGGTGCGTCGCTGGCCGAGTGGCCCCGCACCGGCGTCATGGTGCCGGTGAAGCCGAGCGTGGAGCGCTACGGCGAGACGGTGGCCATCGCTCGCGGCGTGCAGAACCGGGTGATGACGGCGGTGGGCGCGCCGGGCTGGTCCGGTGCGGGCTCCAACGGGGACGGTGACGCGCTGTCCATCGGCCGGGCCTACGCGCATGACGTGAGCCAGCCGGCGGCCGCGAGGATTGCGGAGGAGGGCGCCCCCTCTCCCAGCAAGGCGGGCCGCGGCGTGGGGCAGGACGTGGCCTTCACCGACTTCAACGGTGACGGGCGGCAGGACCTGGTGGTGGCGGCCACGGGCTTCTACGTGCCGGGCACGGGCACCACGGCGTCGAATGCCGAGCTGACCAGCACCTACGCCAGCGTGGATGCGGCGTGTGTCACCACCGGCACCCTGTCGGTGGGCGGCCTGCTGGTGTCGCTGGGGCAGGCGGACGGCACCTTCAAGCCGGCCTTCCGGCTGTGGGCGCCCACGCAGATTGCCGGCTGCACGCCGGACACGGACGCCCGGTGCAGGCGCTCCTCCATCGGCCGCGGCGTCGTCGGCGGCTTCGACTTCAACAACGACGGCAAGGAGGACCTCGGCGTCCTGCGTGACAAGGGCCTCGAGGTGTTCCTCGGCCGCGCGCCGGAAGACGCCTCGCTGGCGAAGCTGACCATGGGCTGCGACCCCGTCTACTCGTGGCCGTCGCTGAACCTCCAGACGTCCGTGCCGACGACGCTGGAGGACCTGAACGGCGACAGCTGCGACGAGCTGGCCTGGCGCTACGCGGAAGGCACGCGCTCCGGCGTGGCCATCCTCTTCGGCTACGACACCGGTGGCACGCGCTGCGGCACGCGCACCACGCCCACCGTGCTGCGCATCGCCGGCGACAGCGAGGTGAGCCTCGCCAACCAGGGCCTGGGCGTGGGCATTGCCCGGGCCGGCAGGTTCCTGAACGACACGCGCGACTTCGTGGCCATCAGCGCCTCCAGCCTCCCCTTCAACGGGGTGACGCAGCCGGTGGTGCTCCTCTTCGACAAGGCGGACCTCATCAGGGAGATGGACGAGCGGCGCACCGCGGGCCTCCCGCTGGTGATTGGCTCGCTGGGGGATGGCGTGACGCCGGTGACGCTGGTGCACCGCACCCGCGCGGTGAGCTTCGGCGCCGCGCTGGCCGGCGGCAGGGACGTCACCGGTGACTCCGTGCCGGACCTGCTGGTGGGCGCGCCGGGGGCCTCGGAGGCCTCGGATGGCGGCGGCGCCGTGTTCCTCTACGCGGGCGGCCGGGGCCAGGAAGGCGCCCTCTCCCCCTACCTCATGGTGGTGGGTGACGGCTCGGAGCGCAGCGCGCTGGGGCAGGACCTGGCGCTGATGCCGGGCAGTGGGACGGTGCCGCACACTGTCGTCATCGGTGCGCCACGCAGCTACCGCACGGGGACCCAGAACGGCACGGCCTTCGCCCTGCCGCTCGCCTTCTGAACTGCCAGGCCTCGAGGCCGTTGGTCTCCAGGTGGAAACGGGCCTATTCTGTGTCCGTTCTCACTGTAGGAGTTTCATGTCACGGCAACAAGAGTGGATTCAGGGCGAGCAGCGGGCGTGGTTGGAGCCACCGGACATCCTCTGGGCGCACTTCCGGGGAGCCATCTCCGTGGAGACGTCGCAGTGGTCCTGCGCCGTCTACCGGGAAGTGGGGACGGTGCAGCGCTTCTACCTGGCCGCGGACATCTCCGGCTCGCAGCTGAGCTCGGAGTCGCGCCGCTACCTCGTGGACCACGCGAAGGCGGAGTGGTTCCTGGGCCTCGTCTACATCGGCGCCGGGCTGGACCAGAAGGCCACCACGAAGAGCCTGATGGTGGGCTCCATCCTCAGCGGCGGCAGGCCGCTGGACCTGGTGTACGTGGACACGCCGGAGCAGGCGCGCGCGTGGATTGAGCAGCACCGCGCGGCGGCCACGGCCCACGCGGGCTGACGTCAGCGCGAGGGCGCCTCTTCCGGAGGGATGAGGTTGGCGAGCGCGGCGCCACCGAGGATGAGCCCTCCGCCCACCAGCAGCGACAGGGTGAGGGGCTCGTCGAGGAACACCACGCCCAGCACCACCGCCACCAGCGTGTCCAGCAGGGCCATGGCGCCGAGCGCCGCCAGGGAGATGCGCGGCAGCAGCCAGTAGAGGCACTGGTAGGTGAGCACCGTGCCACACAGCGCCAGGTAGAGGACGGCGAGCACCGAGCGGGACGTCCAGTTCACCGGCTGGCCGGCCTCGAACAGGAAGGACAGCGCGAGCAGCGGCAGGGCGCTGCTGAACGTCTGGCCGAACACGAGCACGTGCGCAGGCACGTGGCCCATGTGCTTCTTGGCCAGCACGTTGGCCACGGCGATGACCGCCACCGAGCCCAGGCACAGCAGGCACCCGAGCAGCACGTTGCCCGTCACCTCCAGCGCGCCCAGCCCGGAGTGCTGGAGCACCACCACGCCCGCCACGCCCAGCCCCGCGGCCAGCAGCTTGCGCACGGTGAGGTGCTGCTCCGGCATCATCACCCGGCCCACCAGCAGCAGCCACACGGGGAAGGTGGAGAACAGCAGCGCCGCCCAGCTGGACGGAATCCACTGCTGCCCGACGAAGAGCAGGCCGAAGGGAATACCAATCTGCAGCAGGCCCAGCCCGGCGATGCGCCAGCCCGTGCGCGCGCCCAGTGACGCGCCCCGCGCGCGGGCGAAGGGCAGCAGGGCCAGGCCCGCCACCAGCATGCGGATGCCCACGAAGCGCAGCGGGGGCAAATCCTCCAGGCCCACCTTCACCACCGACCACGTGGAACCCCAAAGCAGGAAGCAGGCGCAGTAGGCGAGGGCGACCTTCAGCGGGCCGCCAGGCTTCACGGCGCCGGTGACGGTGGGGGCGGAGGACATGGGCGCGTCGGACTACCACGGCCGGCGGCCCGGGTGCGCGCCGCGTCACTCCGGCAGTGTCTGCGGGTCCTTCACCGCCTCGGCGAAGAGGTCTCCCACCGCGTCCAGCCGCTTGCGCAGCGTCTGGACGTTGAAGCGCGCGGGGTTCAGCCGCCGGGTCACCTCGCTCCACTTCACGGGCGCGGAGAAGGTGCCGGGCTCCTTCGCGCGCAGCGAGTAGGGCGCCACTACCGTCTTGCCGCGCGCATTCTGTCCCGCGTCCAGGTACAGCCGTCCCTTGCGCTTCTTGATGGCGCGCTCGGTGGTGGCGATGTCCCCCAGGTCGGCCTCCAGCTCCGCGACCAGCGCGTCCGCGAAGGCCTGGGTCCGCGCGTAGGTGTGGCCCGGGGCCAGCGGCACCAGCACGTGCAGGCCCCGCTTGCCGGACGTCTTGGGGTAGCCCCTGAGTCCCCGCGCCTCCAGCTTCTCGCGCAGCGCGCGCGCCACCGTCACCACGTCCGCCCAGCCGCCGTCGCCCGGGTCCAGGTCCAGCACCAGGAAGTCCGGCTGCGCCAGCCTGGGGGCCCGGCTGGGCCACATGTGCAGCGTGAGCGCGGACTGGTTCGCCAGCCACAGCAGCGGCTCCTCGCTCTTCACATTCACGTGGCGCAGCGTCTTGTCCTCGTGGCGCACCGTCAGCGTGGGCACCCACGGGGGGATGCCGGACGGCTCGTGACGGAAGAAGCCCGGCGCCTGGATGCCCGCGGGCCACTGCTCGAGCGCGATGGGCCGGTCCGTCAGCACGGGCACCAGCAGCGGCGCCACCTCGCGGTAGTACGCGAAGACGTCCGCCTTCGTCAGCCCGCTCTCGGGGAAGAGCACGCGGTCGCCGTGCGTCAGCTTCGCGCGGCCGACCTGGGCGTCTCCCTCGGGCTTCCGCACCGCCGCCGTGCGCGCGGCCAGCGCGGCGGGCGCGCGCCGTGTGCCCGTGGCGGCCCGCTGCTTCCGGACGGGCGCGGCCTTGCGCACCGGCCGCGTGCTGGCACGGGCCTCCTGCGCTCGCGCCCCGCGAGCCACCGGGGCCGGCAGCTCGCGCACGACCTCGATGGGGCGCTTGTCGGTGCGCAGGCCCTCGTAGACGGGGTGGCGCAGCCGGCCGTCCTCCGTCCACTCGGTGAAGTGGACCTGGGCCACGTGGCGCGGCCTCACCCACACCGCGCCCTTGCGAGGCTTCGCGTCCACGGCCATGGGCGCGCTCACGCGGTCCTTGTCGAGCAGCTGGCGCAGCGCGCTCCGGTCCTTCGAGGAGAAGCCCGTGCCCACCTTGCCCACGTCGTGGAAGCCGTTCTCGTCGTGGACGCCCACCAGCAGCGCGCCCAGCTCCGTCTTCGCGCGCTCGTTCTGGATGGGCAGGTAGCCCAGGATGACCACCTCCTGGCCCGCCACCACCTTCAGCTTCAGCCAGTCCCCGGAGCGGGTGCCCACATACGCCGAGCCCCGGCGCTTGGCGATGAGCCCCTCCCACCCGCGCCGCTGCGCCGCGCCCATCGCGCGCTCCAGCGGCAGGTCCAGCCGCTCCGACACCTGGAGCGGGAGCTTCACGTCCCGCAGCAGCCGCTCCAGCCGCTCGCGGCGCTCCTCCAGTGGCAGCCCCCGCAGGTCCTCGCCCTCCAGCCACAGCACGTCGAAGATGACGAAGCGCTGCTCCACGCCGGCCTGGTTCTGCAAGAGCTGGAAGCGCGAGCGGCCCTTCGGGTCCAGCGCCACGATTTCGCCGTCCAGCACCGCGTCCTTCACGTCCAGGGCGCGCAGCGCCGCCGCCAGCTCCGGGAAGCGCGCTGACAAGTCATTGCCCCGCCGGCTCTGGAGGGCCAGCTTCCCGCCCAGCAGCCCCGCTACCGCGCGGAAGCCGTCGTACTTCACCTCGTAGACGTGCGTGTCGTCGCTGGCCTCCTCGGGCACCGACAGCCGCGCCAGCATGGGAGGCCAGACGCGCTCCAGCAGCGTCTCCGGTGTGCGGGCCGCCGGCTCGGGCGTCAGGCTGAAGTCGCGCTTGCTGCGGTAGGTCTCGAGACGGGCGTTTGGGCGTTTCACGCCTGAACCTTTGGCATCCAGCGTGCCACCGGCAAATCCCGTGGAGGAAGGGAAGGGAGAGGAGCACGCGCCCCGGGCCCCCACCCACTGTCCGGAGGGCCGCCAGCCAACCGGGCCCCGCTGAGACCGGGCTCGGGACGCGTGGACTGCGTACTGCTCACCCCTCACTTCAAAAGGTAGGGGCTCCCGCGCGCGCGGCACGCGAGGCGCGTGGGACTGGCCGGAGGGGAAGGAGGCACCTGCACCTGCCCCGGGGCCCGGGCGTGCGCATCTCTGTTCCCGGAGGGTACATGGGGTCCGAAGCCATCGGCTGGTTCAGCTCGTTCATCCTGGTGCTGACCATCGGCAAGCAGGTCTACAAACAGTGGAAGTCCGGCTCCAGCGAGGGCGTGTCCAAGTGGCTCTTCGTGGGGCAGATAACAGCCTCCGTCGGCTTCACCATCTACAGCCTCATGGTGCGCAACTGGGTCTTCGTGGTGACGAACGCCCTGCTCCTGCTGAGCGCCCTGCTGGGCATCGTCATCGTCTTCAAGCACCGCCATGCGGAGCGTCGGCGCGGGACCCAGGGTGGCCAGCCCGCGGGGGGGCGTGAGTCCACCCGTCCCGTCCACGCCTGAACTCCGGACGAGGCCTGCCCGCCTGCCCTCCAGGCCTGATGGGAGGCGGACCTCGGGGACAGGTTGGCTGATGGGAAGAGTCAGCCCACATTGCCCCAGTCCCGTTGAGGAGGTCCCATGGCCGAGAATTCCGAAGTAGCCCGGCTGCGCAGCCTGGCCCAGCTCGACGCGGATGCGGTGGGTGCGTACGACGCGGCACTCGCGCGCATCCCGGAGCAGCTGGTCCGTGAGCGGCTGAACGATTTCCGCATTGACCACATGCGACACGTGCAGGACCTCAATGCCCTCATCAGCCAGTTCGGAGGAACGCCGGTGGACCTGCGGCCGGACTTCAAGGGCGCGGCGATGAAGAGCCTGACCGCGATGACGAGCATGATGGGCACCGAGGCCGCGCTGGTGGCCATGCTCGGCAACGAGGAGTTCACCAACCGCACCTACGACCTGGCCCTGCGGTTCGACTGGAGCCCCGAGGTGCGCTCGCTCATCGAGAAGCACCGCGAGGACGAGCGCCGCCATGTGCTTTGGGTCCGGGAGGCCGTCAGGACCCGTCCCTGGGAGCGCCAGCGCGCCGCCGTCCACGACGGCTCCGAAGCCCAGGCCTGAGGCGGGCGGCGGCTCCCATTCCGTCGATATGCCAGGGCCAGGCCCGCGTTCCCCCTCCGAGCTGACACTCGAGAAGGGGTAGCGGATGCGCTTGGTAACGTACGCGGCGGTGCTGCTGGCATGCATGGTGGCGGGCTGCTCGGCCCGCCAGGGTGGCCTGGACATTCCCGACCGGGAGGCCATCTACGACCGTCCGCTGGAAGAGATGTGGCCGGAAGTGCGCCAGTTCTTCACGGAGAACAACCTGCCCTTCCGCGAGGACAAGGGCAGCATGGTCCTCCAGACCGAGTGGCGCGAGGAGTTCGGCGGCTCGAAGGTGGCGGGCTTCTGGCACCGCTACCTGGTGCTAGGCAAGCGCGAGTCCCCCACGCAGAGCAAGCTCTGGGTCATCCGCGTCACCAAGAGCGCCAACAAGGCGCTGTCGCAGCCCGGCAAGGAGCTGGACTGGAGCTCCAGCCGGGTCGGGCACGGTCCCACCGGCGACAAGGATGCCGCCCGGACGGGCAGCGAGTTCAGCGAGCCCACCACGAGCCCCGAGGACTGGGAGGAGATGCTGGACGAGCCGATGGGGGAGAACTCGCACTTCGCGGAGTCTGGGCAGGGCTCGCGAGACCTGGTGATGGAGTGGCGCGTGTTCAACGCGGTGGCTCCGAAGCTGGCGAAGGAAGAGAACGCGCCCAAGCCGGTGCAGGTGGCCCGGGCCCCCAATGCCAAGGACGCGCCGAGCGCCATCGCCATGGAGTGCGGGCTGCCCATCATCGGCCTGGGCAAGCAGGTGAAGCAGGGCGGAGTGCTGCTGCTGGGCGAGATGCACGGCACGCAGGAGGTGCCGCGCTTCGTGGCGCAGGCGGCCTGCCAGGCGACGGTGGCCGGTACGCCGGTGACGGTGGGGCTGGAGCTGCCGCTGGAGAACCAGACGCGGGTGGACGCGTTCCTGGAGAGCGCGGGCACGGAGGACGACTGGCTGAAGCTGATGGAGGCGCCCTTCTGGCGCAGCCCGTACCCGGACGGGCGCAGCAGCGAGGCGGTAGCGAACATGCTGGAGCAGCTGCGCCAGCTGCGCTCGCAGGGGCTGGACGTGGACGTCTTCGTCTTCGACCACCCGAAGGCGCAGGGCCAGGCGCGTGAGACGGCGATGGCCGCCACGGTGAAGCACCAGGTGGAGTCGGCGAAGGGGCGCTTCTACATGGTGCTCACCGGCAACATCCACTCGCGCACGAAGCAGGGCCTGCCGTGGGACAAGAAGTTCCAGCCCATGGGGATGCTGCTGAAGGAAGAGCTCGACGACGTGGTGGCGCTGGACATGGCGTACGACAGCGGCTCGGCGTGGATCTGCGCGGTGAACAACAAGCTGGACTGCGGGATTCGGGAGGCGAAGGGGAAGGACAACGGGGACCGCTTCTTCATGCACCAGTGGGCCGGGGTGAACGACGACGGGTACCACGGCGTCTTCTACGTGGGCCCGGTCAATGCGTCCGCGCCCGCGGTGCACCGGGGGCTGGGGCGTCCTGGGGCGGACGACAACTCGGTCCACCCGGCGAGGGACCAGGGCTCGTCGCTCGCGTCCATCCACTGAGAGTGGGGGGCGCGGGTGGGATGATCCTCGCGGCCGATATGCCAGAGCCGTGCCTGTCGTTTACGCTCCCGGGGATTCGCTTCCGAGGAGGGGCTTCAGATGCGCGTGATGGCATACGCGGCGGTGCTGCTGGCATGCATAGGGGTGGGCTGCGCGGCCCGGATGAGTGAGCTGGACATCCCGGACCGGGAAGCCATCTACGACCGGCCGCTGGAAGAGATGTGGCCGGAGGTCCGCCAGTTCTTCACGGAGAACAGCCTGCCCTTCCGCGAGGACAAGGGCAGCATGGTGCTGCAGACGGAGTGGCGCCAGGAGTTTGGCGGCTCGAAGGTCGCGGGCTTCTGGCACCGCTACATGGTGCTGGGCAAGCGCGAGTCCCCCACCCAGAGCAAGCTTTGGATCATCCGCATCACGAAGAGCGCCAACAAGGCGCTGTCCAAGCCCGGCAAGGAAATCGACTGGGGTGTCAGCCGCGCCCTGGGTGCCAATGGCGGGGATGGGGAGATCAGCGTCGAGGACATGGAGGCGTACTTCGACGCGCCGCAGGGGGAGAACTCCCACTTCGCGGAGTCCGGGCAGGGCTCGCGAGACCTGGTGATGGAGTGGCGGGTGTTCCGCTCGGTGGCGCCGAAGCTGGAGAAGGAGAAAGCGCAGCCGGTGCAGGTGGCCCGGGCGCCCGACGCGAAGGCCGCTCCCAACGCCATGGCCATCGAATGCGGGCTGCCCATCATCGGCCTGGGCAAGCAGGTGAAGCAGGGTGGGGTGCTGCTGCTGGGCGAGATGCACGGCACGCAGGAGGTGCCGCGCTTCGTGGCGCAGACCGCCTGTCAGGTGATGGTGGCGGGAACGCCGGTGACGGTGGGGCTGGAGCTGCCACTGGAGAACCAGACGCGAGTGGACGCGTTCCTGGAGAGCGCGGGCGGCGAGGACGACTGGCTGAAGCTGATGGAGGCGCCCTTCTGGCGCAGCCCCTACCCGGACGGCCGTAGCAGCGAGGCGGTGGCGAACATGCTGGAGCAGCTGCGCCAGCTGCGCTCGCGCGGGCTGGACGTGGAGGTCTTCGTCTTCGACCACCCGATGGCCCAGGGGCAGGCGCGCGAGACGGCGATGGCCGCCACGGTGAAGCATCAGGTGGAGTCGGCGAAGAATCGCTTCTATGTGGTGCTCTCCGGCAACGTCCACTCGCGCACCAGGCAGGGGCTGCCGTGGGACAAGAAGTTCCGTCCGATGGGCCTGCTGCTGCAGGAGGCCCTCGACGATGTGGTGGCGCTGGACATGGCGTATGACAGCGGCTCGGCGTGGATCTGCGCGGTGGACAGCAAGGGCGTGAAGGACAGGCTGGACTGCGGCATCCGCAACGCGAAGGGGAAGGACAACGGAGACCGCTTCTTCGTGCACCGCTGGGCCGGGGTGAACGAGTCGGGCTACCACGGCGTCTTCTACGTGGGCCCGGTGAACGCGTCGGTGCCGGCGGTGCAGCGGGGGCTGGGCCGTCCGGGCGCGGACGAGAACTCGGCCCGCTCCGCGAGCGAGCAGGACGCGTCGTCCGCGGCCTCTCACTGACGGGCGCCTCACCCGGCCGCGAGGGCTCTCGCGGCCGATATGCCAGGGACTCCGTCGCGTTCCCTCCCCGGGTCGTTCTCGAGGAGGGGTATCGAATGCGCGCGATGGCATACGCGGCTGTAGCACTGGCATGCATGGTGGCGGGCTGTGCGTCCCGCCAGGGTGCCCTGGACATTCCGGACCGGGAGGCTATCTACGACCGGCCCCTGGAAGAGGTTTGGCCGGAGGTGCGCCAGTTCTTCACGGACAACCAGCTGTCCTTCCGTGAGGACAAGGGCAGCATGGTGCTCCAGACGGAGTGGCGCGAGGAGTTCGGTGGCTCGAAGGTCGCGGGCTACTGGCACCGCTATCTCGTCCTGGGCAAGCGTGAGTCTCCCACGCAGAGCAAGCTCTGGGTCATCCGCATCACCAAGAGCGCGAACAAGGCGCTGTCCCAGGCGGGCAAGGAGCTGGACTGGAGCGTCAACCGCTCGGTGGGCATGTCGCACAACGGGGATGCGCCTGAGGCGGTGATGGCCAACCCGGAAGGGTTCGACACCATGTTCAGCGCCGAGGACCTGGAGGACCGGTTCGATGCGCCGCGCGGAGAGAACTCGCACTTCGCGGAGTCTGGGCAGGGCTCGCGAGACCTGGTGATGGAGTGGCGCGTGTTCAACGAGGTGGCCCCGAAGCTGGCGAAGGAGGAGAACGCGCCCAAGCCGGTGCAGGTGGCCCGGGCCCCCAATGCCAAGGAAGCCCCGAGTGCCATCACCATGGAGTGCGGCCTGCCCATCATCGGGCTGGGCAAGCAGGTGAAGCAGGGCGGAGTGCTGCTGCTGGGCGAGATGCACGGTACGCAGGAGGTGCCGCGCTTTGTGGCGCAGGCGGCCTGCCAGGCGACGGTGGCCGGTACGCCGGTGACGGTGGGCCTGGAACTGCCGCTGGAGAACCAGACGCGGGTGGACGCGTTCCTGGAGAGCGCGGGTGGCGAGGACGACTGGCTGAAGCTGATGGAGGCGCCCTTCTGGCGCAGTCCCT